>NZ_PBYA01000023.1 GCF_002729955.1 Salinisphaera sp.
CCCGCCGCAGGGTGATCCATACGGCGGGTCGATACAGCACCGGTCGATCAGTTGACCGCGCCGCCTTCACTGTCCTGGCTGCATTCAGCCAGTCCGGCGTCGCTAGAGCAACGGATCTTTTTGAGCATGTGCTGCATTTCGTGGTCGTACCAGTTCTGCTCCCACAGCTGCTCACGCGTGTTGCGGAACATTTCGCGATAGTTCGCGTCGCGATCGCCGGAGATATTCACCCAGTACTTGTCGGGGATTTCCTCGTCGGCGTTCTTCACCCGGCGCAGGGTCGAGTCGAACATGTTGTTGAACACCCACTCACGCGACTTCTGGCCGAAGCCTTCGTCGAACTTGTCTTCATGGATGATCAGCTGGCCCGAGAGCATGCCGAGCACGAAGTCGGCGATGCCGCCCTGCTCGCCGAGGCCCTTGTAGAGTTCGAGCGCGTTGTAGGCAAACGAGGGCGCATAGGCCAGATCCACGCTGCCGTTGTTGAACATCGGTCCGAAGGAGGCGATGGAGGCGCCCACCGGCGAGGCACCGGCCACGTTGGCCAGGGTCGAGGCCTGCTTGTCGTAGGACATCACCGCGATCTTCTTGCCGGCGACGGTGTCCAGGCTTTCCAGATACGACTTGTCGCGCGCGAACAGGAAGGCCTTGCCCAGCGGCACGACGCCGACGACTTCATTGCCGTCTTCGCTCATGCGATCGGCCGCCTTGGGGCTCGACATCACCTTGATGGCGGTCTTGACCTGATCGTAGCTCTGCAGACCGCCGGCCATGTCGAGGCTGCCCGCGAACTTCACGAAATGAATGGCGCGAATGCCGGTGATACCGACCATGTCGCACTTGCCGGCCTTGAAGTCGTTCGCGGCCACGGCTTCATCGGTATAGGCCCGCGCGTTGAGCTTGATGCCCCATTCGCGTGCCTGCACCACGTAGTCCTGGAACGACTGGTAGATAAAGCCGTTCGCGCCGATCGGGTCATAGATACACAGCGAACGGGTTTCCTGGGCGCTCGCGGTCTGCAGCGCGCCACCGAAAAGGGCAGCGGCGCCAAGCGCAGCGGCACCCAGATAAGAGGTCATTTTTCGAGACAGCATGGATCATATCCTCCGGGGTTGTCTTCTAGTACTACGGGCTGATTGCCTGTTGTGGTTTGCTGGGTTTCGAGCCGGCTGTTCATCAGAACAGCTCCATGAAGACCAGCGGCGCGAAGGCCACCAGCAGCAGGGTGGTCGCCATGACCGTGATCGGCAGCAGCATGCCTTCATGTCGACGCCAGAAGCTGGGGTCGTTGGCGACTTCGGCCTTGGCGGCCTGGATCTCGCTGTCGCCCACGACCTGGCGGGTCAGCAGCTGGTTGAGCGCCACCGGCGGACTCAGGTAGCCCAGCTCGAAAGCCGCCAGCACCATCATCCAGAAGTGAACGGGGTTGATGCCGTTGTTGTAGGCGACCGGCGCGAGCGTTGCGCTGACCAGAATGATGGCGCCGTACGGCTCCATGATCATGCCGATGGCCACCAGCATCACCACCAGCACCGCCGTGGCATACCACACGCTCGAGAACTGATCCGGGAACAGCTCCATCACGCCCGAGCGCTCCATCACCCCGCCGAACATGATCGACAGCACCATGAGCATGAGCAGGGCGCCGAGTAGCACGGACGTTTCCGCGGTCGCTGCACGCAGTGCGTTCCAGAAGCCGGAGGGCTCGTAGTCCGGCCCCTTGGCCTGGCCGCGGTCGGCCTTGTAGATCGCGGCCTGGTACAGGCGCTGGGCGCGCCAGCGGTCATAGCCGAGCAGACCGAGCATCACCAGCGGCAGGATCACCGGCGCCGAAAACTCGTTGAATGACTGACCCAGCAGATGGGTATACCCGAACACCACGGCGAAACCGATCACCACATAGGGCAGGATCGGGCCGAGCGCGACCCGCGTGGCCGGGATGGCATCATCCGGCGTGGCCAGATGCGGCCGGCTCTTGCGGGTGAGATAAACGAAGCCGGTGAAGATCACCGCGGCCAGCGCGAACACGTACAGGCCCCAGCCGAACAGCTGATCGGTAGTCACCTGGCGATTGAGCGCGGCGATGATCACGACCATGAGACAGGGGTTGAGCACCACGCCCATGCTGCCGGACATCGCGGTCGAGGCCACGGCGAGCTGGCGGTAGGTACCGGCGATACGCAGTTCCTGATAGATGACCGCGCCGATCGCGAGCACGAAGATGCCCGAGGCACCGGTATAGGCCGTGGGCCAGGCCGAGGCCAGCACCACGATGATCACCACGAACTCGGGGCGCATCTCCCATGAGCGAAACACCCCGAACACCAGCTCGGCGATGCGGGTGTGCTTGAGCATCATGCCCACCCACACATACAGACCGATCGCGGTATACAGGTCGGCAAACCTCAGCATCTTGCCCAGCTGGATGGCCGGCCCGGCGAGATAGCCCTCGCTGATGAAGAAATACAGGATGCTGACCAGCGCCAGCCAGCAGTACAGCGGTACCGTGAGCGGCGCATACAAAAGCGAACCCTTGGCGGTGGCATCTGCCGGCACGCGCAGAAAGCGATAGGCGGCCGCGATTGCCAGCACGCAGAAGGCCACCAGCCACAGGGTGTTGAGCGCAAAATCGCCGCCCGAATCCAGGCGCATCCAGGCCAGGCCGCTGACCGCCATGGCGACGTTGGCCACCACCTGCGAGCCCGCGCTCACGCGATGGTCCAGCCGCGATCGCGGTACGCGTAGCGCGATCTGCTCGTTGAGCACCAGCGCCACGAAACCGCCGATCATGATCAGCAGAACCAGGATATAGCTCTGGAACTCCTGGCCCAGCTGGTTGATACGGCCCATGCCCAGCTCGAGCGAACGAAATGCGCGCAGCGAAGAGGTCGAGGTGACCTGCTGGTTGTATTCGTAGCGCTCGTAGCTTGCCACGCACTGGCTGCGCTGGGCTTCGAGCGATCGACGCAGTGCTTCCGGATCCGAGGGCCCGGCATCGAAGAGGCTGTCTTCGTCGGGCTCGGCGGCCTGTGCCTGACTGCGTTCGACGCGGGCATCGATATCCATGTTCGGGTCGCAGGCCGGTTCGGCCATGTCGACACGGAGCATGTTGTAGTCCTGCCAGATATCGCCGCCCAGACTGAGCAGCTGGCCGTGTATGAACGCGCTCGTACCAAACAGGATGGCGCCCAGTAACAGGACCGCAACGGGAAGCGTAATCAGCCAGTTACGGCTGTTGCTATAGGCTTTGGGCTGATCGTCGGCGTGCGGGTCGGCGTTTACCGACCCGTTGTCGTTGTTGTGATTTGTCATCAGTTGAGGAAGCTGTCCGCGTCGAAGTCCGAATCCGAGTCACTGCTGTCGTCGCCGGGGAAATCGCCGAGCGCGAGAAACGGGGTGCGCTGGCCGGTTTCCTGGGTCCAGATACGATCGGATAGATAAAGCGCCTGGGCGTAGGCGACTTCGCTGAAGATCAGGTAATCCTCGGGGGCTTCACCCGCGTTGTAGATCTTGGCGACCTGGCGGATGCCTTCCTTCTCCCGGGTCTCGTCGGACTGGCCGAAGCCGGCGATGGCGTAGAGCATCGCTGCCATCGGCATGCCCTTGCTTTCGCCATAGTCGGCCGCTTCCTTGAGTTGGGCCCACGGATCCTTGCCGTCCGGCGCCGTGCCCGGCACGCTCAGCCAGACCACGGCCTGCAGGGCGTTCGGCACGCCCCACCATTTTTCGTTATCCATGCACTCGGTGGCACGGCCGGCGCGGGCCGCCACATCCTGGGGCACGCCGACGCTGCTTGAGGCCTGGATATCGCTCAGCACGGCCTGAACCGAGGTCAGCGTGCCGGCCATGTACTCGAACTCCTCGACGTCGTTGCCCAGCGACGGGCACTCGCCGTTGCCCAGTTCGCCAAAGGCGTCGACCGTGTCCTGATAGACCGCATAGCGACGCAGCGCGGTACGCCGGAACAGACGCTGGGCGTTGATGCGCGCATCCCGCGCCTCTTCGGTATTGCCCTCGCGCAGCGCGCGGGCAAAGCGCAGCTGCTCTTCCTGGGCCTGGGCTTCGGCGCACATGCCGGCGAGCAGGCTGGTATTGAGCAGCACGTTGGACGGGCGGCCGATAACGCGGCTGAAGGACCCCAGCAGCTGGTGCTGGCCCATGCCGGTGCCGCAGGAGGCCAGATCCAGATCGCCGCTGGCGATGACATAGGGCACGACCTCGTCCTGCGAATAGTGCGCAAGCACGTGACCGGTGGGCTTGTAGATGAGGCCGCAGCCACTCAGACCGACGACGAGGCCTGCCACTAGGGGCAGCGAGAGTCTCTTCAGCATGGCGTTTTAAGCCTCCTACGTATTGTTGTATGTCTTACGTTCTCGCACCACGCGCGCTGCGGCTGGGCCGTCTTCTTGTTGAAATCCGCCGGCGCGTTTTTGTGGGCGGCGCGCGCCATCGTGGGCTGGCATCAATATCCGACATCGACGGGCGCAACGCCACGGGCAGTTCGGAAAATATATCTTTTACGCGATCCGAAACCAAGTTTCGACGAACGCAGACGGCGGCCGGGGGCGCGACTTGCATGCCGTCGGCATGGCTGCCCGTGCGACAATCGCGGCCTGGAACGCCCGGATTTGCACGTGTTTCGTGCCGGTTCCGGGGTGTGTGGTGAGCGATCAGGGCGGGCTTGATGAGCAGCAATCGATCAACGGATGTGCTCGTGCTCGGCGGCGGTGCGGCCGGGCTGATGTGCGCGGCGGTGGCCGGCGCGCGCGGACGCCGCGTGGCCGTGATCGAGGGCAGCAAACGCTGCGGCAAGAAGATCCTCATGTCCGGGGGTGGGCGCTGCAACTTCACCAATCTCGACTGCGGGCCGGATAATTTTCTGTCCGCGAACCCGCATTTCTGCAAGTCGGCGCTGGCGCGCTATACCCCGGCCGACTTCATCGCCATGGTCGAGGCCCACGGCATCGCCTACCACGAGAAAGAGCGCGGGCAGTTGTTCTGTAACGACTCCTCCAAGCAGATCGTGGCCATGCTGCTCAATGAATGCGCGGCGGCGGGCGTGGAGATTCACGCGCGAGCGTCGATCGACGGCGTGAGACGTCATGCCCAGGGTGGTTTCGAGGTGGCGACCTCCGCCGGGACCTGGCAGGCCGAAAGCGTGGTGGTGGCCACCGGCGGTCTGTCGATACCGAAAATGGGCGCCAGCGGAATCGGCTATCGCATCGCGCGCGACTTCGGCCTGCCGGTACGTACGACCCGTGCCGCGCTGGTGCCCTTTACCGTGGCGGGCGCGGCGCGTCCCGCGTTCGCCGAACTCTCGGGCATCGGCACGAGCGTCGAAGCCGCCTGCAACGACGGGTTGTTCGAAGCGGGGCTGCTGTTTACTCATCGCGGTCTGAGCGGGCCGGCCATGCTGCAGGTATCGTCCTACTGGCAGCCGGGCGATACGGTGGCCATCGACTGGTTTGCCGGCGAGGCGGTGGATGACTGGCTCGAAGACGAACGTGCCGCGCGACCGAACGCACGGCTGGCCAGTGCGCTGGCCACGCGGTTTCCGCGGCGGCTGGCAAACTGGCTGGCCGAGCGTTGCACGCCGGGTAACGTACGCCTCAAGCAGCTGGACGAAGCGAGCACGGCCACGCTCGTCGACGAGCTTTCGGCCTGGGAGTTTACCCCCGACGATACGGAAGGCTATCGCACCGCCGAGGTCACGCTCGGCGGTGTCGATACCAATGCGCTGTCGTCGGCCACGCTCGCAGCCCGCGAGGTGGACGGCCTGTATTTCATCGGCGAGGTGGTCGATGTGACCGGCCATCTGGGCGGGCACAATTTTCAGTGGGCCTGGGCCTCCGCGAAGGCCGCAGGCGAGGTAGTCTAGGGCTCTTCTTTCAACGGGTTGGTCTTATGCGGATACGGTTCGTCTTGGGCAGCTGGCGTCATTTGTTACTGCCGATAAGCGTGCTCACGCTGGCCGCCTGCGCGTCGCAGTCGGTGGAAACGGCGCAGTCTTCGGATACGGCACAGGGCGGGGCCGAGGTGGCGACCGATATGCGCATGTCGTCGCCGCCGGCGACCGCCCCCGTGCCGGCCGAGCCGGTACGCGATGCTGCCGGTTATCAGCGCTGGGTCGCGGATTTTCGTCGTCGTGCCGCCGCGCGAGGGGTGTCCGATCGCACCCTGAACGAGGCGTTCGAGGGCTCGGAATTCGTGCCCCGTATCGTGGAGCTGGATCGCCGCCAGCCCGAGTTTTCCCGCGCCATCTGGGATTATCTCGACAGCGCGGTTTCCGACGCGCGTATTCGCCAGGGCCGCGAACAGCTGGGCAGCTACGCGGCCGAGGCCCGCGAGGCCGAAAACCGTTATGGCGTGCCGGCCACGATCATCGGCGCGATCTGGGGCGTGGAAAGCAACTACGGCAGCAACTTCGGCAACTACGAAACCATCGATGCCCTGGCCACCCTGGGCTACGACGGCCGGCGCACCGGCTTTGCCGAGGAGCAGCTTTATGCGGCCCTCCAGATTCTGGAGAACGGCGATATCGATCGCGAGCGCATGCGCGGCTCCTGGGCAGGCGCGATGGGGCATACCCAGTTCATCCCCACCAGTTTTCTGGCCTATGCGGTGGACGAAGACGGCGACGGGCGTCGCGATATCTGGGGCAGCATCGCCGACGTCATGGGTTCGACCGCCAACTACCTGAAGAAGAACGGCTGGCAGCCGGGCCAGACCTGGGGGCGCGAAGTCGTGCTGCCGCCCAACTTCGACTATGCCCAGGCCGAACTGGATACCCGTCGCAGCACCGCCCAGTGGCAGGCCGCCGGCGTACGCGCGGTCGACAGCCGCGGTCTGCCTATGTTGACCTCGGCTTCCATCATCGCGCCGGCCGGCGCCCATGGCCCGGCCTTCATGGTGGGGCCGAATTTCCGCACGATTCTGCGCTACAACAACGCCACCAGCTATGCGCTGGCGGTCGGCCTGCTGTCGGATCGGCTCGGCGGCGCGCCCGGCGTCTATGGCGACTGGCCACGGACCCTGGCCAGCCTGTCGCGAACCGAGATCAAGGACATGCAACGCCTGCTCAACGAGCTTGGCTATGGCACCGGTACGCCGGACGGCATCATGGGGCCGAACACCCGTGCCGGTTTGCGTGCCTTCCAGAACGCCAACGGCCTGACCGCCGACGGCTACCCGACCCACGAGCTGCTGCGCAGAATCCGCGCCGCGGCGGGTTGATCTGCGGCGAAGCCGGGCGCTCGGCCCGGCTTCGCTCGCCCCGATCGGCGGCGGCTATTCGTGGCCGGCGATCGGGTGGGGGACGTAGGGCGCTTCGAGCTTTTGCTTCTCTTCGGCGCTCAACTCGATATCGATGGCCTCGATGGCCTGCTCGAGATGATGCGACTTGCTCGCCCCGACGATCGGCGCGGTAATCGCCGGGTTTGATGCCACCCAGGCCAGGGCAATCTGTGCCATCGGCACATCCCGCGCCGTCGCGACCTCGCGCAGCGCTTCGATTACCGGTGTATCGATATCGCCGCCGAGCTGCCACTTGCGCGTGTTCTCGTCGGTCTGTGCGCGTTTGGACTCGCCGCCTTCGCCCTGGGTCGTCTTGCCGGCCAGCACGCCGCGCGCCAGCGGGCTCCAGGGAATCACGCCCACGCCCTGATCGGCGCATAGCGGCAGCATTTCCCGTTCTTCCTCGCGATAGACGAGGTTGTACATGGGCTGCATGGTCGAAAACGGCGTCCAGCCGTTGCGCTCGGCCACCTGCTGGGCCTTGGCGAACTGCCATGCGTACATGGACGAGGCGCCGATATAGCGGGCCTTGCCGGCCTTCACCACGTCGTGCAGCGCTTCCATGGTTTCCTCGATGGGCGTGTCGTAGTCCCAGCGATGAATCTGGTAAAGGTCCACGTGATCGGTGCCCAGACGTTCGAGCGAGCCATCGATCGCGCTCATGATGTGCTTGCGCGACAGGCCGCGGTCGTTCGGGCCGTCGCCCATGGGCATGAACACCTTGGTGGCGAGCACGAAATCGTCGCGCCGGGCGTAGTCGGTGAGCGCCTTGCCGACCACGCGTTCGGAGTCGCCGCGCGAATACATGTCCGCGGTATCGAAGAAGTTGATGCCGGCATCCAGTGCCTGCTTGATGAACGGCCGGCTGGCCTGTTCGTCGAGCACCCATTCGCGCCATTCCGGGGTGCCGTAGGTCATGGTTCCCAGGCACAGGGGCGAGACTTTCGTGCCGGTGCGGCCGAGGCGTTTGTAGTGCATTGATCACTGTCGTCTAAAAATCGATGCTGCATACAATAAAGCACGAGACGTCGCTCGGGAACTGGCCCTCTGTCGTGCTAATCTGAGCCGTATTCCTACCCCGCAACAGAGCCCCGATGGGCCAACAGCCGACCCTTACCGGACTGCTGGAATCGCTTGATTCCAGCGCAGAGAGCCAGGCCGAGAGCAACAGCGCCGACGACCGTCTGTCGATCGGTGAAGTGCTGCAGGTCATTGGCGAGCGCGGCTATGGGCCGCTGGTGCTCATTCTCGCCTTGATCGCCGCACTGCCGACGGGGGCGGTGCCGGGCATTCCCAGCGTATGCGGGATCTCGATCGCGCTGGTGTCCACCCAGCTGATCTTCGGCAAGGCCCACCCCTGGCTGCCCAAGCGTCTGCGCCGTCTGTCGATCGAGCGGCATCGCTATCGTCAGGTATCGCGTCGCCTGACCCCCTGGACCCGGCGTATCGATCGTCTGGTACGGCCCCGTCTAACCGTGCTCGTACAGGGCGCGTCCACACGTCTGATCGGCCTGGCGTGCGTCGCGCTCGGGCTGTGCATGGTGCCGCTGGAAATCATTCCCTTCGCCGCGGCCGCCCCCGCGTTTGCCATCGCCTTCATGGGTCTGGGGCTGACCGGCCGCGACGGTTTCTGGGTGCTGGCCGGGCTGGTGCCGGCCGGGCTGGCCGGCTATTTCGTCT
Source organism: Salinisphaera sp. (assembly GCF_002729955.1). GTDB lineage: Bacteria > Pseudomonadota > Gammaproteobacteria > Nevskiales > Salinisphaeraceae > Salinisphaera. The sequence continues at coordinate 8,974 of NZ_PBYA01000023.1, forward strand.
ATACCCTGATCAGTTAGATTGACAGCCCGGACAGCGGTAGAACCGCCGACTGGCGATGGTGGATTTTTCGATCGTCGTACCGCAGTCGTAGCAGGCACGACCCGCGCGGCCAAAGACCCGATGGCGGCGTGCGCGAAAGGACTGGCCCTGCGCCTTGAGGCGCTGCGCGCGGTCGGGCTCGTTGGTGATGCCCTTGAGCCGATAGGCCTGTTCGATCATGCCGCGTGTGGCTGCGACGAGACGCTGTCGTTGCACAGTAGTCAGCGACCGCGGCTTTTGCTTTGGATGCAGGCCGGCCACGAACAGGATTTCGGAGCGCAGATAGTTGCCCACACCGGCGATGAATTGCTGATCGAGCAGAAGCGTGCCGAGCGCGCGGCCGCTGAAGCGCCGGTCGTCGAGCTGTTGCAGTAGCCGGGCATCGTCGACGTCCGCATCGTTGAGCAGATCGGGGCCAAGCCGGGCGAGATAGGGCACGGTGTCGAGCGCGTCGGGGCGCACCAGTCGAATATCCGAGGCGCTGTACAGGCGCGCGGCCCGCGGCCCGGCCGTGATCGCGAAGCGCAGCTGGCGCTTCGTGGCCGGCAATGAATGGGCACGCCCGATCCGCCACTGTCCGTACAGCTGGTTATGGCTGTAAACACACCATGGCCCGTCGTCGTCGCTTGCCGCAAAGAACACCAGTACGGCCTTGCCGCGGGCTTTTACCGAGGCGACACGGCGGCCGGACAGCGCGGACTCGAAGCCCTTGTAGCGCTCGAAGGCAAAAAACACCGCGTCGGCATCGCGCTCGCCGACCGCCCCTGCGATATCGTCGACCATGCGTCGTATTTCGGGACCTTCGGGCATGGCAATTCTTCAGGTTCTTGTGTGTGGATAAGCCAAAGCGCCGTACAGCCAGCGTTTACCCGAAGTTCGATACACTCGGATGCAGTCACGACAATCCAAAACCGCAAAGCAAGTGAATCGTATGAATAAAACCCTCATCGGTCTGGCCGCGACCGGCATGCTCGCCGCGACGGCGCTCACCGCCAACGCAGCCGAAACCTACACCATCGATCCCACGCATACCTACGGTAATTTCGAGATCGGCCATATGGGCCTGTCCACCATGCATGGCCGTATCGATGTCACCGGCGGCGAAATCGTCATGGATCGCGAAGGCGATACCAGCCGCGTGAACGTCACCCTCGATCCGGCCACCGTGGATACCGGCCACGACAAGCGCGACGAGCATCTACGCGAAACCGAAGGCTTCTTCGAAGTCGACAAGTACCCCGAGATGTCGTTCAAGTCCACGAGCGTGAGCTTCGACGGCGACGACGAGGCCACCGTCGAAGGCGAGCTAACCATGCACGGCACCACCAAGCCGGTCACGCTCGACGTGGACGATATCGTCTGCAAGACCAACCCCATGGACGAAAAGAAATATACCTGCGGCTTCTCGGCCGAGACCGAAATCAAGCGCAGCGAATTCGGCATGGATGCCTACGTGCCGATGGTCGCCGACGAAGTCGATATTCAGATCGAGGTCGAAGCCAACCGACCCAACGACCAGGGCTGAATAGAAAAGCTGCTGATCAAGGCCGGCGGCTCGCATGAGCCGCCGGTTTTTTTTGGCTGAGGCAGAACCGGCGACGCGCTACGCCAACGCCGGAACCGCGGCCAGCCCGCTCAGTCGGCGGTAGCCGCTTCGGCGTCGCGGGACTCGTGCTCGCAGACCGGCGCGCTCTCGCCGATCGCGGCACAGCCGATGCCGCGCGGGTCGGAGGCGGCGTCCATACGGGACTCGGCCTTGTTCCAGATCACCGCATGCATATCGCCGTAGTGGCGATCGACATTCTTCAAGCGGTGGCCCAGTTTCTTGAGACCGGCACGCGTATCCGCCGAGAGCGCGCCGGGTTCGTATTCGACGTGGTCGGGCAGATACTGGTGGTGGTAGCGCGGTTTGCCGACCACGCTCGCGGCGTCGCCGCCGTGGGCGAAGTCGAGCACGCCGAGCAGCACCATGGTGGTGATACGGCTGCCGCCCGGGGTGCCCAGCGCGATCTCGCGATTGTCGCCCACGACGAAGGTCGGCGTCATGCTCGACAGCGGGCGCTTGCCCGGCGCGATGGCGTTGGCTTCGCTGCCGACCAGCCCGTAGCCGTTCGGCGCCAGCGGCTTGGCCGAGAAGTCGTCCATCTCGTCGTTCAGGAATACGCCGGTGTCCGCCGCGACCAGCCCCGAGCCGAAGGGAAAGTTCACCGACAGGGTGGCAGCGACGCGATTGCCCTCGGCATCGATCACCGAAAAATGCGTGGTGTGATGGCCGCTGGCGCGCTCGGCGTTCACGCCGGCAAGTTCGTCGCTGGGCGTGGCCCGATCCATGCGGATACCCACACGCAGACCGGCCGCATAGTGCTTGTCGATCAGCCGGGCGATGGGCATATCGACGAAGTCCGGATCACCCAGATAGGCGGCACGGTCGCGATAGGCACGACGCATGGCCTCGATGGTGACGTGGCGGCGCTCGATATCGTCGAGCGAGGCCCAGTCGAAGCCTTCGAGGATATTGAGTGCTTCGACAAGCACCGGGCCGCCCGACGACGGCGGCGAGCCGGACACGATCTGGTATTCGCCGTTGGGCGTACGGTAGCTGCCGCGCGTGGGCTCGCGCTCGATAACGTCGTAGTTGGCCAGATCCTGGCGACTCCAGATGCCGCCGGCGCTACGCACGGCCTCTACCAGTCGGCGTGCGACCTCGCCCTCGTAGAAACCGTCGCGGCCGTGGCTGGCAAGCGCCTCGAGCGTGGCGGCCAGATCGGGCTGTTTGAACAGGGTGCCGGCCGGCAGTACGTCGCCGTCGTCGTCGAGCAGCAGCGCGGCGCTGGCAGGGTACTTGGCCAGTACGTCCTTACGGTATTGGGCCAGGGCGTGCATGTGGTCGTTTATTTCGAAGCCCTCGCGTGCCAGGCGGATCGCCGGTGCAAGCGTCCGCGCCAGATCGAGCCTGCCGTAGCGCTGCGCGATATGCGCCAGCGCCGCCGGCTCGCCGGGGATACCGGCGGCCAGCGCGCCGTTGCGCGACAGGTCCTGAACGAAGTTGCCTTCGTCGTCGAGATACATGTCGCGCGTGGCAGCACCCGGAGCTTCTTCGCGGCCGTCGACCATCACATCGCGGTTTTCTTCGGCGTGATGCAGCAGCCAGAAACCGCCGCCGCCCAGGCCGGAGCCCTGCGGCTCGACCACGGCGAGTGCGGCGGTGATGGCAACCGCCGCATCGAAGGCGTTGCCGCCTGCCTGAAGCACTTCCATGCCAGCCGCGGTCGCCGCCGGATGGGCACTGGCCACCGCCGGCGCGGGCGGCTTATCGCCCGCCGCGAAGGCCGGCGTTGTCGGCAGAAAACAAACGAGCGCCACGCAGGCGAACAGACGAAGCCGAACAGGCATGCACGTCACCGAAGAAAAGAAGCGGTTGGCCACGATACCGCCTGCAAGCGTCTGGCTCTAGCGGCGCAGCGGCTAACCGCCGGTCTTCTCGTGGAGCTTGTCGGCCACCAGGCTGGGTACCAGTCCGCTGATACGGCCATCGAGGAAGGCGATTTCGCGGACCAGCGTCGAGGAGATATGGGCATACTCGGGCGATGGCGCCAGAAAGATGGTATCCACCTGCGGGGCGAGATGCCGGTTCATCACCGCCATCTGTTTTTCGTATTCGTAGTCGCCCACACC
>NZ_PBYA01000024.1 GCF_002729955.1 Salinisphaera sp.
ACCTTATCAGCTAAAATGGTGAAATTTGTCTCATCTACTAATACTACTCAAATACTGAAGTGGATATTCCAAGTAATTGAGGGAACAGTACTTATCTTTATAAGATACCCATCGGGTAAATGAGGCTGCACCTCCTATTCTTCATCTGTGTATGGGATAAGGATAGACAACCTCTGCACGGATCGTTCGACGATTACTTCACGACCGCCACTCAGTTTCATGTCCTTAGACATGGTCTTGTAGATCATGTACTTGACGGAGGCTCGACGGATAAGGCCGTCCTTGCTGGGATGAACTTTGTGGACTTTGCCGATTCTGTATTCCCCACGCATCACGTTGCTGTCAGCAACGAGCACGATGTCTCCTTCCTGTAGCGGGCGGGACTCACGAAGCCACTTCGTCTGTTTGATCAGCGTGGGAGCGTAGAGTTGAGTCCAGTTGTGCCAGAAGGTGTTGACAACATCGTTCACTAGTGTGAGCCTGGAAAAAAGACTGAGAGATGAGTCGAAGTTCCCGGGGTTTACGCTGAATGACCTACCCAACAGAAGGCTATTAGGGGTGAGTATTGTTATGGGGTTGTCAATCGATGGCTTGAAGCCGATTGGTCTTTCGTTAAGAAGATTCGCCGCTTCAGTGAAGACGGTTAATAACTCAGCAAGTGATAGTCTAGAGCCTTTATGGGTGTCTCGCAGAGCCATATTTACTGCTGATTTTGCTGATTTGATGAGTGCTTCAGCTGCGCCCTGATACCATGGGCTGTCAGCTGGACCAAATACCCACCTGGTTCCATTTTGAGAAAGTTTTGTAACGATACCGTCGTCGTTTAGTGCATCCCATGCTGCGGTGATTTCAGCGCTTGCTCCGACCAGCTGTGTTCCTGGGTCGCTGTATACCACTGATGGCCATCCACGGAGAGCTGCAAACCTGCGGAATGATAACAAAAAATTCTTTGAATCATAACCAGTGGAAATTTCTATGTGGACTGCACGAGAAACTAGATCAACAAAAATTACACCCCATACTTTAGAGCTAGCTCTTTTATTTACTTCTCCTCGTATGAGATATGGTCCAAATAAATCTAGGACACAAGAGTCAAATGGTGGACTTGGATAAAATCTTTCAGGGGGCAGCGAACCCATTTGCTGCTCCAATAACTTGACCTTAATTAATTTGCAAGCATGACATTTTGCACACACTGCTGCTGCGATTTTGTGCACTCTGGAAGTGTGATACTTAGCTCTGAAACGTGCTACTGTGGCGTCTCGACCACCGTGCCTGCCAAAAGTGTGAGCATCGCGCACGATACGATACGTGAGCTCGTGTTTTGGTGGCAATAATACTTGCGGTTCATGGTCAGGAGTCAGGATCTTCAGTCTTGGGTCCCTGGAACCCACTGTCCACAATGCTTGGTGCATTACAGGGTTGATGTGTCTGAAGTGCTTTTGCACCTCCTTCCTTGATTTCCATGCCTCACACTGCACATCCTGCAGCATGATTAGGAGAGCTTTACGGCGATGGTCGGGGGTAACTGCTTTGGAGTTTACGCCTCGGAAGCTCTTGCACTCGAAGGCTGAGAACACTCTAGCTAAGCCGCCGAACATCACGCCGGTGCGACTGCATCTCTTGAGGCATCCTGAAATGATGGAAAAATCATGAGGTCTTTCATGAGTACTACAGAACTGACTTAAGTGACTTACATTAGAAAAGGCTTTTTCGCCAGGGGAAAATTCATCTAAGTTTACTTGCGGGTCTCGCTTAACAGGCCATTGCTCCTCTGGTAGGTAGAGGAAGTCAGGACCTTTTTGCCAAACCGAATCCGGACCTAGGGCCGACGGGGACTGGGGACGGGTTGTTAGATCGCCTACGTTGGACGTGCCTGCTACCCATGCCCAATCAGACATGTCGCCGTTTGTGGCTCCTTGGATCTCTCCGATGCGGACACCTTCGAAAACTTTGAACTTGCTGGCCACCTTGTAGAGTTGACACAGGACAGTTTCTGAGTCTATGATGTGATGAATCTTGTCGAATTCAAAGCGGGATTCTGATATGATGACCTCGCGTAGACGTTTTGATATGACTGCGCCATTCAGCTCCATCTGCGGTATGTTTACTCTGTTGATCGGTGATATTCTTGACTTTGCCATGATGATGTGACACCAATAGGAATTGTCTTCTAACTGCCAGCGGATGTATGCGACGCAACCATAGGCTTCTTCTGACCCATCAGACATGAGGATGAGCGATGGTTTACCTACGGCTCCCTCTGGTGTTAAGCAGCGCTCGAATGGTATCTCTTCTGCCTCAAACAGGTCGGCGAAGAATCTTTTCCACTCAGCCACCATGGCGGCGCACAATGGCTCATCCCACTCCAGCTTAAGCTGCCATGTGGAACGGAGGAGAAGCTTTGCTTTCAATACCAGTGGTGATAACAAGCCTAGGGGGTCATAGATGGCCATAACGGATGCTAGGACAATGCGGCGAGTCAGGTCGTTGGGGATACCCTCAGGAAGGTCTTCTTTTCTGAGGTTGGGGCCGGTGGGAACATTACGACGCTTCTTGCTGAAATTGAGTTTAGTGGGGAAAAATATGACATCCCTCTTCGCGCTGTAAAATGTACCCAGGACTTGCTTATCTTTTTCGCATAAGTCCTGTTCTGGGACACCCCTCCCCCCAAAGGACCAACCTTTGACCTTGAAGCTACCTTTACTCAAAATTAGCTCGCATTTTTCAGCTAATTTGAGGGCGTCAGAGAATTCGCCTTTGATGGAGTTTATAATGTCATCTGTATAGCAGCAATAAATAAGCATTTGAGCTGCTTCAGGGCAAATATGAGAAAACATGTGGGCCGTGTTATTTTTGGCAGTAATAGCAATGGTGCCACTTGGTTTGTCTCCCAAATTCACTCGAGTAATGACCCAAATATCGGGCTTTCTGGTGGGGTCACAATCCCTCCATAGGAACCTATGCATATGCTGTTCCATGGACTCTAAATGCACGGTATTGTACATTTTCTTGATATCTCCTATCATTACAATGGGATTCTCACGAAATCTAATAAGCATTCCCAGGAGATTATTGTTGTAACAGTCAGGACCCTTGGCTAAACTAGAATTGAGTGACACTCCCTTATACTTTTGAGAGGAATTAAAAACAACTCTTACCGGAGTACTTTCGGACTTTGGCTGTTCCAGCTGCATGTGGGATATGTAGAAATAAGGACCGTCCCAGGACCTCACCTCCTCTTGCGACAGCTTTCTTGCTACCCCACGCTCCTCATGCTCCTTTAACTGGGCACCGTAGACCTCTTTCCAGGCAAGGTCCTTCTCTAGCGCCTTCTCGGTACGGCAGAGAGTGGAATAAGCGGCAGCGTAGTTGTCGGGGAGCGTCCAGGGATCCACTACCCACGGGTATCCGGTGATCCAGTAGCCGGGATCAGGGACGTAACGGAGTTTTGACTGAATGAGTTGAAGCTCTTGCTCTTCTTTGAAGGAGTAATCATGGCCTTTGAGGGGACACTTCCCGCAGCGGCACCCGCCGCACCGCGGGTCACACATGGTACCAAGCTGCTCTCCCAGTATGTAACGATCAATGGCCTCACCAAACGCACCCTTGCTCACGTTGAATATGGGAGCTGAGACGCGAGAGCGAGTAAGAAGGGGGGCAGGAAGTGATGCCACGCCGGCGCCAGGGCCTGCAGCTGCAGAGCCTTTCGACGGGGAGACGGTACTTCTACCTTTCTTCGATCTCGAAGCCGGATCAGGACTGGTGGTGGAGCTGACTCCTATGGGGCTGCCCTCGACGCCTGAGAGCGGGTCCTCTGGACCGGATGGCGCCACGTCGGCGACCAGGCCAGTATCATCTGAGCTGCTCGACGGGGAGACGCTTCTCCAGGTTGCAGGGATGCTCGAAGGGGATTCAGGGGAGCTGCGTGGAGTTGCTCCAGGAGCGGTGGTGTTATGGTGCTCCGGGACGGGGTTAGCTGCGTGCGAGGCCTCCAGGCACTCGGGGGGCAGAGCTTTCTCTCCAGACTGAAAAACAGGGTGTACAGATTGCGTAAGGACGTTTACTGTACGAAAAATAGGTGTATCTAGTCTAATTGAATTTTTATGGACTGATACAAAATCAGGCTTGAACAAGGTAGTAGCGCCTGCAAATGGATTACTTGAGGTTCCTTGAACAAGTGAATGATGCGAACCTTGGACGCAGATACCAAGAAGTCCGCTCATGACGGATAAATTAGCGCCATCAGAGGCCAATTCTACTTTGGGGTGAAGGCTGAAATAGTCGCTCCCCAATAACACGTCTACAGCCTGTTTAGGACGTTGTAGCGTTTTAGGATCATGCTCAGGAAAAAGCTGCTTTAAGATGGATTCATTTAACTGATACGGTTTACCACAGAGACGAGGCACGGTGTATCCCACGACGTGGTGGACCACTCCTCTTACATCGATGAGGGGGATTTCATACATCTCGGTTCGTTCTTCAGTGGAAGTGCCTTGAACAGTAGTGATGTCCATAGAACCAGTAGCAACCAAGCGACCATTCAGTTTTTTCACGCCGGCTTCTGTAAATAAGACACAATCAGAGCCGTCATCTGCAAAAACTGTTGCTTTCTTGTTACTTGAAGAAACAGAAACAGAAAAAATAGCATAAATGCCAAAAGCGACATCTCTAGGGACTGAGAGGATGTTATCATATTTGGGCAACTCCTTCAAGTCACTTTGATGAGATACGTTGAATAAATTAGTGCTCATAGATACGCACTTTATACCAGCCTTTTGCTGAGAAGGGCCTGTGGTGGACTGGGTTGAACCATTATTGGCAATACTGCCAGAACTTTGCTCCACATGAGCTCCTTGATTCTGAGCGTTGGACTGAACTTCAATATTGTTCCTACTAATATTCTGAACTGAACCATTCATGCCATCACCTCCGGCTTGATGCGGGAGAATATTGTAATGGGAATTGAATCCAGGAATCAAAACTGGCGGCATACTCATTTGATAAGGAGAGCCATATTGAGGAACAAATTGTTGATTTGGATTATTCACTGGGGCTGGACCCATGGTCATGTAGGGGAACACCCAGGGATTAGGATACGAATAGAATGGAGAACCATTTGAATACATAGGATGCACATTATGGGGCTCACTTTTCTGTGAATCGTTACCATAAGAATCAGCTGTATTTCCGCTGAGATTGTTAGTATTACCACTTGGTGGGGGACCAAACTTATTACCAGACGCTTGGCCATAAGGTTTTTTAACTTCATTGCTAGATTCCTTACCTCCTTTGCCCTTATCCTTACGAAAACATAGGAGCTCGCAATGCGATCGCTTGGCTCGGTCAGAGGTGCAGTATCCACAGTCCTGACCACTAGAGCAAGGCGTCCCGCGGTGAGCTTCCTGCAGACAGCGCTTACACACACCCTTGCTTGTACAAAGCTTCGCCCGGTCTTCAGCGGACATACGCTTGAACGCCCCACACTGGGCGAGAGAATGCGAGCTTTGTTCAGGATGTATGGCACAAGAGTTCACACCAGCGGCGACGACGTTGACGCGAGCGGCTGGCTTGCTGCTTTTGTTCCTGGAAGAAACCTGACTGGGACTGGGGTTAGCAATGTCTACCATGGCTTTAACGACGTCCACCTTGGATTTCAAAAATTCAACAAATTGTTTAAATGGATGGAACCGCTCTGTTGATGACATAGCGGCAAATTTTTCAGCCCAACCTTCCTGGAGATAAAATGGAAGTTTGGAGTTCAAAGCGTTTACGCGGAAACTGTCTACCTGTTGAACATGACCTAACGTGTTTAGCTGTTCATATGCGCTCGATACAGATCTGATAAGAGCGAGTAACCCAACATGATCCTTATTATTATCTACAGGTTTCAAGCTGTCAAACTCAGCTAAAATAACCCCAATATTAAGAGCTACATTATCAAAGCGGTCAGTGAGAGCTTTCCACATAGTATCATAAGCTTTAGAATCAGTTAAGGAAACGTGCTGTATCTCTTTGATACCCTCACCCTTCACGCACTTCCTCAGCTGAGCAGCCAGGGCGAGCTTCTTTGTCCCGAAGTACGGCTCGACCTCAGTTTGCCACGCCGATTTCCACTCAAGCCATTGTTTTCCAGCACTACCGTCCCACGTAGGGAACTCTTGCCTCTGAAAATTAAGGTGAGATTTAGGAACAAATTGCGGCGAGCTAACATGCTGCTGACTAATAGGTGAAAATGAAGAAGTATTACTAGAGATATGCTGCTTATACATCTGTACATGAGTGTCATAAACTTTTTCAGCATCAGAAAACCAAACATCGGCACTTTTGCCATTTACAGTTAACAAAGTGTTATCTAGAGAATTTTCTGTTACGCATTGGACAAATGCTTTATGCGAAGCGTCCACATCCTTCCATGCGGTCTCGAGCTTGCCCAGATCTGAGGTTACAGAAAACTGGTCTTTGGCGATGGCGACGTCGAGTTGAGCTGCGGCCTTGTTCAGCGCTTTGAGGGCGCTGGTGCGGGTGTTCTTCAAAGCCTCGGCAACATCTGAAGGCTTCGCAGCGTCCGGCTTGGCGTCATCTCCGGCCATGGTGGGAGGGACCGTATCGCACGAAGGAGCGACGACACTAGGCGGTGTTCTTTAAGGGTAGATCTTCGCCAACACGTTGATGGAGGGCGGCTTAGAGGAGCGCACTACTGATTGCTTCAAATGTGCTGGTACAGGGGCTATAGCAGGCCCTGAGACCAGGTCATAAGAACTCAGAAAGTTGCGTTCAAGCCGTTTATTTGATAAGAAGGCCCTAATGCAGACTTCTGCAAACATAAAATGAAAACAACTAAGATGCTAGTACAAATAAACCCTAACTTTAGTGTAAAATAATCAAGAAAAGTTTACTCAAAACGTTTACAGACAAATAGCAAGTTTCAACAGTGAAATAAGCTTTAAAGGGCCAGAAAAACATCATCAACCAAGACTTCAGCCATTTGTTAGAATAGAATGTTATATGGCTTACGTCAAAATATCTCTCCACCCACAACAGACTCTGTGTGTCATTAATTCATGACGCCAAAGAAATATAATCAGATTTGTTATGAGTCTTTTTTGGGGGAGCACCTAAAATGTCCTATCCACATCCCTCTGCTCTGGGCGGCCGATTACAAACTCGCCTGTAGCAGAAATAATCTAAGCTGGCTTCCCTATCGAGACAAGTCAAAATGAGCAA
>NZ_PBYA01000025.1 GCF_002729955.1 Salinisphaera sp.
ACAGATTTCATAGATTTACACAGATTAACCCCGGTGGACGAACGAGACCCGCAAACCTACGCGATTATCGGCGCCGCCATGGAGGTGCATCGCCAACTGGGAAACGGATTTCTAGAAACCGTTTATCAGGAAGCGCTGGCATGGGAATTCGAAGAGCGCGCCGTACCGTTCGCGCGCGAACAGCCCCTTGCGATTCGCTACAAGGATCGCGAGCTACTCACTCAGTTTCGTGCCGACTTCATCTGTTTTAATGAAATCATAGTGGAAACCAAAGCGCTGCAGCAGCTTTCCGGTACGGAACAATCGCAGCTGCTTAACTATTTGAAAGCGTCGGGCCTATCTCGTGGCTTATTGATCAACTTCGGCCAGCGCAGCCTGCAGTACAAGCGCCTGGCTTGGTAAAGCTCTTGAGCCCGCACCTTGAAATCCGTGCAATCTGCGTAATCTGTGGATAAACCTTTCTTATGACCTCAGCAATCAACTTCATCAACATCGGCGAGCGCACGAACGTTACCGGTAGTGCCCGTTTCAAGCGCCTGATCAAGGAAGAGGATTACGACACCGCGCTGTCGGTGGCCCGCGAGCAGGTCGAGAACGGCGCCCAGATCATCGATATCAACATGGACGAGGGCATGCTCGACTCGGTCGAGGCCATGCGCAAGTTCCTGAACCTGATCGCCGGCGAGCCGGATATTGCCAAGGTGCCGGTGATGGTGGACTCCTCGAAATGGGAGGTCATCGAGGCCGGGCTGAAATGCATCCAGGGCAAGGGGATGGTGAACTCCATCTCGCTCAAGGAAGGCGAAGACAAGTTTCTGGAACAGGCCCAGGCCTGTCTCGACTACGGTGCGGCCGTGGTGGTCATGGCCTTCGACGAAGCCGGCCAGGCCGATACCGAGGATCGCAAGGTCGAGATCGCCGAGCGCGCCTATAAGCTGCTGGTCGACAAACTCGACTTCCCGCCCGAAGACATCATCTTCGACCTCAACATCTTTGCCATTGCCACCGGCATCGAAGAACACAACAACTACGCGGTGGACTTCATCAACGCCACCAAGCGCGTGCGTGAATCCTGCCCGGGCTGTCATGTGTCGGGCGGGCTGTCGAACGTGTCGTTTTCGTTTCGCGGCAACGAAACCGTGCGCCAGGCCATGCATTCCGTGTTTCTCTACCACGCGATCCCGGCCGGGCTGGATATGGCCATCGTCAACGCCGGCCAGCTGGAAGTCTATGACGACATTCCGGAAAAACTGCGCGAAGCCTGCGAGGACGTCGTTCTCAACCGGCGCGACGATGCCACCGAACGCCTGCTGGACCTGGCCGAAGAGTACAAGGGCAAGGGCAAGAAGAAGGATTCGAAGGAAGATCTGGCCTGGCGCGAATTCGAGGTGACCAAGCGCCTCGAGCATGCGCTGGTCAAGGGTATCGACTCCTATGTCGAAGCCGACACCGAAGAGGCACGCCAGAAGGCCGACAAGCCGCTGGAGGTGATCGAAGGCCCGCTCATGGACGGCATGAACGTAGTGGGTGATCTGTTCGGCGCCGGCAAGATGTTCTTGCCGCAGGTGGTGAAATCCGCGCGCGTGATGAAAAAGGCGGTGGCCTATCTGCTGCCCTTCATCGAGGAAGAAAAGGAAGAGGCCGACAAGGGCTCCAACAACGGCACCATCATCATGGCGACCGTGAAGGGCGACGTGCACGACATCGGCAAGAACATCGTCGGCGTGGTGCTCCAGTGCAACAACTTCGAGGTGATCGACCTCGGCGTGATGGTGCCGATGAACGACATCCTCGACGCCGCTGAAAAGCACAACGCCCACGTCATCGGCCTGTCGGGACTGATCACGCCCTCGCTCGATGAAATGGTCAACGTGGCTGCCGAAATGCAGCGCCGTGGCATGAACACGCCGCTGCTCATCGGCGGCGCGACCACCTCGCGTGCCCATACCGCGGTCAAGATCGACCCGGTCTACGACGGGGCGGTGATGTGGGTGAAGGACGCCAGTCGTTCCGTGCCGGTGGCCTCGCGCATGGTCAGCAACGATGCCCGCGAAAAGCTCGTCGCCGAACTCAAGGACGACTACGACAAGCTGCGCGAACGCCACGCCAACAAGCGCAAGGACAAGTTCCTCACCCTGGCCGACGCCCGTGCGAACGCGGTCGCCCTGGACTGGGACAACTACACCCCGCCGCGCCCGGCGCTGCCCGAAACCACCGAATACGCCCTGCGCGAAGCGCCGCCGTATATCACCGGCGATTCCAGCGACGAATCCGGCGTGTATGTGTTCGACGATTTTCCGCTGGAAAAACTCGTGGACACGATCGACTGGACGCCGTTCTTCCTGTCGTGGGAGATGCGCGGCCGTTATCCCGACATCCTCAACGACCCGCACAAGGGCCCGGAAGCACGCAAGCTCTTCGACGAGGCCCAGGCCATGCTCAAGCGTATCGTCGATGAGAAATGGCTTACGGCCAAGGCCGTGGCCGGCATCTTCCCTGCCCACCGCGTGGACGACGATATCCACGTGTTAAGCGACGACCGCAGCCAAACCGTGCACGTACTGCACAACCTGCGCCAGCAGACCGAGCACCGCGAAGGCGTGCCCAACCGTTCGCTGGCCGATTTCATCGCCCCGAAAGACGCGGGCAAACCCGACTGGGTGGGGGCGTTCGCGGTCACCGCCGGGCTGGGTTCGACCGAGATCGTGCAGCGCTTCAAGGCCCAGAACGACGACTACAACGCCATTCTGGTGGAGGCGCTGGCGGATCGGCTGGCCGAATCCTTTGCCGAATGGCTGCACAAGTTCGTGCGTACCGAAATCTGGGGCCATTCCGCCGACGAATCGCTCTCCAACGACGAACTCATCGGCGAGAAGTACCACGGGATCCGCCCGGCGCCGGGCTACCCGGCCTGCCCGGAACATACCGAGAAGGACACGCTCTGGAACATGCTCGACGTCGAGGCACGCACCGGCATCGAGCTGACCGAATCGCGAGCGATGTGGCCGGGGGCGGCCGTATCCGGCTGGTATTTCAGCCATCCGGAATCGCGCTACTTCGTGGTCGGCCGCGTGGCCAAGGATCAGGTCAAGGACTACGCGGCGCGCAAGGGCTGGGATATCGCCACCGCCGAAAAATGGATCGGGCCCAACCTCGGCTACGAGCCGGGCGGCGGCGACGACTAGAGCCGCCGCCCGATCGCCCGGCTAGCGATCGTCGGCTGCCTCTTCGGCAAGGCGACTGCGCAGCTCGGCAGGCAGATTGTCCGGGGCGTAGTCGTCCACCCGGCGCAGGCGTTCGCCCACCGAGGGATGGAAGGCATCGTCGCGGCCGGGCCGGCGCACGTAGCGGCCCAGCACCCGCCAGAGGCCGTCGTAGGAGTGATGTAGTTCGCCGGCCGGGTCGCCCGGTAGCCGATCGAAGGCGTCCGGTTCGAGAACCAGCCCCTGAGCCTGGGCCTGTTCGAGCATCCAGCCCAGGGTGATATCGGCCAGGCCGCGTTCGTCGTAGCCGCCGCCCACATCGCCATGCACGCCGGCAAACCAGAGCTGGCGCGCATTCTGGCCTGGCTTGAGCGCGCTTTCGTCCCAGGGCGTGGGCTCGAACTTGCGTCGTTTTTCGTCGATGGCCAGCCCATGCACCGCATGGCACACGCCGGGGCTGAGCTTGTTGTCGTGAAAACGGCGCAGGCGGATCAGCACGCCCAGCGCACCCACCGTTTCCCAGACACCCACGAAATGCGGCGCACAGCGGGTCAGCGGCTGCTGATAGCGCTCGACGGCCGACGTATCGCCGTCAAGCCAGGCCTTGACGGTTTGTTCGGCGCGATCGTGTTCGCTCGGCTCGAGTATGCCCACCTGATCGATCAGGGCCGCCAGCGAGCGGGCGGCGAAGGCGCCGCGGCTGAAGCCGAACAGGAACACGCGGTCGCCGTTGGCGTAGTTGTCGATAAGAAAGCGGTAGGAACGCACCAGGTTCTGGGTAATGCCATACCCGAAGGCCGCACCCAGCCCTTTGCCGATCGTTTCGCCGACGTTCACGCCGAAAAAGCGTGCGCCGAAGGTGCCCACGCCGGGTTCGTAGAACACACGCTGGTCCGCGCCGTCGACGAGCGCGTTGTAGAGATGGACGACGTTGGTGTTCGAGCTGGCGAACTGGCTGTTGGTGCCGTCGCAGCAGACGACAATGTTCTTGGCCATGGGGCGATCGCCCGAGGGGAAATAGGACTGCCACGGTCACAGCGATTACTGTCCGCTGCAATCCGGATGTGTGCCTAGACTCCATGCCCACGGTCGAACGCCAGCCAATCGAGCGCTAGAATGGCGCGCCGTCAGCCGGGCGCGCCCAAACGCCGTATCCCCGCGCGCCCGGCTTCGATACGACAACGGCTCCCAGCGATGGTCGACCTGCCCAAACTCTCCGTGTTCGTGCCCACCTTCATGCTGGTTTCGCTCACCCCCGGCATGTGCATGATGCTGAGCCTGAGTCTGGGCATGGCCATCGGCGTCCGGCGTACCCTGTGGATGATGATCGGCGAGCTGGTGGGCGTGGGCCTGGTGGCGGTCCTGGCGGTGATCGGCGCCGCCACGATCATGCTGCGCTACCCCGCGCTGTTCGTGGTACTCAAGCTCGCCGGCGGCGCCTATCTGATCTATCTGGGTATCTCGATGTGGCGCGCCAGCGGCGAATCCGCGCTGCCGGCGGCCCAGCGCAACGGCCAGCCGTTACGCCCGGCCGGCCTGATCACCCAGGGGTTCGTGACCGCCGTGGCCAACCCCAAGGGCTGGGCTTTCTTCATCGCCCTGCTGCCGCCGTTTCTCGACCGCGACAACGCGCTCGCGCCCCAGCTCGTGGTGCTGGTGGGCGCCATTCTGACCATCGAATTCTGTTCGCTGCTGGTCTATGCCGGCGGTGGACGCGCGGTAAGCGCGTTCCTGCGCGAGCCTCGCAATGTGGTCCGCCTCAATCGCGTGGCGGGCAGCCTGATGATGGCTGTCGGCGTGTGGCTGGCGCTGGACTGAGGCCACGGCCGAGCCTCATCAGCCCGGCCTCATACGCGCGATCAACCAGATTGCGACAGTCT
Source organism: Salinisphaera sp. (assembly GCF_002729955.1). GTDB lineage: Bacteria > Pseudomonadota > Gammaproteobacteria > Nevskiales > Salinisphaeraceae > Salinisphaera. The sequence continues at coordinate 5,084 of NZ_PBYA01000025.1, forward strand.
GAACGACCAGCCCTGCGGCCAGCAGCAGCCAGGCCGAACTCACCGCCATCGACGCCAGATAGAGCCCGGCGGCGACCACGGCCGGCACCAGCGCATAGGGAATCTGGGTGCGGACATGGGCGATATGATCCGAGCCGGCAAAGATCGACGACATCACCGTGGTATCCGAGATCGGCGAACAGTGATCGCCAAAGATGGAACCGGAGAAAATGGCGCCGATGGCCATATGCACGAGGGTGATATCGCCGATGTTGTAGGCCAGCGGCACCGCCACCGGGGTGAGAATCGCCATCGCGCCCCAGGAACTGCCCGTGGCGAACGAGATCACCATCGCGATGGCGAAGATGAGCACCGGCAACAGCCCCGGCGACAGCCAATCGCGGGTGGCTGCGATGACGTGTTCGCCGGTCTCCAGCGCGCCGGTTACCGTGCCGATCGTCCAGGCCAGCACCATGATCACCAGCGCCGGCAGCATGGTACGAAAACCGGCCAAAAGAGTTTGTTCGCAGGCTTCGAGGGTATGCCGTTGCAGCAATGCCAGCCCCATCGCGGTACAGACCATCGCGAACGCCGCCCAGGACAGCGACACGGCCACGTCGGTATCGGCGAGCGCGTCCATGAGCGGCTTGCCCTCGGCGCCGCCGCCGGTATACCACAGCGCCCAGCAGGCCACGCCGAGCAGTACGCCCAGCGGCAGCAGGAAGTGGTATAGCCGCCCGTTGTCGGTATCCGCTTCGCCGAGATCGTTCTCGATGGCCGATAGCGGCGTATCGCCCGGGGCCACCAGATCGCCGTCCTCCTCGGCCCGTTTCTCGGCCGTACGCATGGGCCCGAAGTCACCGAGAATCACGATCGTGGGCACCGCGACCAGGCACAGCAGCGCATAGAAATTCCACGGAATCGACTGCAGAAAGGCCATGTAGGGCTTTTCCGTGGTCAGGCTCAGGGCGGTGAACGCCGCCGCGATCAGCGACACCTGGTAGCCGATCCAGTCCGAAACGGGACCGAGGGTGGCCATGGGCGCCGAGGTGGAATCCAGCAGGTAGGCCAGCTTTTCGCGAGAGACACGATGTTCGCCGGTCAGGTCGCGGGTGGCATTACCCACTATCACGGAATTGACGTAGTCGTTGAAAAAGATCACCAGACCCAGCATCCAGGTGAGCAGCTGCGCGGTGCGCCCCCTGGAAATGCGCCGCGACAGCCAGCGCGATACCGCATGCGAGCCGCCGGTGCGATACATGAACGCAGCACCCGCCCCCAGCAGCGAAACCAGCACCAGAAAGCGCGCGTTCCATTCGTCGGTCATCACCTCGGCGAACCAGTCGAAGGTCTGGCCCACCGCGGCCACCGGGTTGCCGGCCACGAACCAGCCGCCGATCCAGATCGCCAGAAACAAAGACATGTTGACGCGCCGTGTGGCAAGCGCGAGCAGCACCGCCGCCAGCGGCGGGGGGAGAGAAATGATCAGATCCATGCAATAGCCCGCCCCGGCGCGGCGTTGCGCGCGGGCGTCCCCCTCGAGAATGTGCTTTTCAGATTGGCATGATTTGCCTGCATGGTGAAGGCATGGCGGCCTGAGTTCGCGGGCCGCGCGACTGTGTTGTAATCCATGACAGGTCTTTTCAGCCGTGTCTGAGCACACCCACGCCATGCTGCAACGCCTCAAGCAATTCGGCCCCGGTCTGCTGGTCGCGGCCGCCTTCATCGGCCCCGGCACGGTCACGACCGCCAGCGTGGCCGGCGCCGAAACCGGCTATGCGCTGCTCTGGGCGCTGGTGTTTTCCATCTTCGCCACCCTTGTGCTGCAGGAAATGAGCGCCAGGCTGGGGCTGGTGGCCCGTTTGAGCCTGGGCGCCGCATTACGCCAGAGCTTCGATACGCCGTGGCTGCGCTGGGCGGTGATTTCGCTCGTGGTGGTGGCGATCGGTTTCGGTACCGCCGCATTCGAAACCGGCAACATCACCGGCGCCGCTCTCGGCCTGGAAACCGTGGCCGGCCTGTCCACCCGCGTCTGGGCGCTGATTGTGGGCAGTGCAGCGCTGGCGCTGCTGGCCACCGGGCGCTACAAACTCATCGAACGGGTGCTGGTGGCGCTGGTGCTGACGATGAGCGTGGTGTTTGTGCTCACCGCCGTGATCGTACGCCCGGATATCGGCGCGGTACTCGCGGGTCTGTTCGCGCCCGGCGTGCCGGACGGTTCGCTACTGACCCTGATCGCGCTGGTCGGTACCACGGTGGTCACCTACAACTTCTTCCTGCACTCGGCCGCGGTACAGGACAAATGGCCCCGCGATGTCGCCACCGAGCGCGCACTAGCCGAATCGCGTCTGGACAGTGGCCTGTCGATCGCACTCGGCGGGCTGATCACCCTGGCCATCGTCATCACCGCGGCCGCGGCGTTCTTTACCCGCCAGACGCCGATCGAAGACGCCGGCCAGATGGCCGCCCAGCTCGAACCACTGCTCGGACCCGCCGCGCAGTGGTTCTTTGCGATCGGGCTGTTCGCCGCCGGCATGACCAGTTCGGTCACCGCGCCGCTGGCCGCGGCTTATGCGGTCACGGGCGCACTCGGAATACGCCCGGACCTGGCCAGCCATCGCTTTCGCGGCATCTGGGCCGGCATTATTCTTGTCGGCATGGGCTTCGCCTGGTTCGGTACCGAGCCGGTGCGCGCGATCGTGATCGCCCAGGCCGCCAACGGCATCCTGCTGCCACTGATCGCGATATTTTTGCTAATAGTCATGAACCGTCGCGACCTGCTCGGCGAACACCGCAACGGGCGCATCGGCAATCTGCTGGGGGCGGTCGTGGTCGCGGTTGCCACCGGCCTGGGACTGTATACGTTGGCGAGCGTTTTCGGCGTGGTGCCCGGCTAGCGGGTTGTCGTGGCCGATATGTCTGGCCACAATCGAGCGATAGGCTTTTTCTTTCAGGACGTTGCCATGGCGCTTTCCCCGTTTCATCTGGCCATTCCGGTGCACGACCTGCCCGCCGCCCGGCGTTTCTATGGCGAAACCTTCGGCCTGAGCGAAGGCCGCTCGAGCGATCAGTGGGTGGATTTCGATTTCTATGGCCATCAGCTGGTCATTCACGAACACCCGCAAACGCCGTCGCAGGAAAACGCCCATACCAACCCGGTGGACGGCCACGACGTGCCGATTCCGCATTTCGGCATCGTGCTCGAATGGCAGGAATGGCAAGCGCTGGCCGATCGCCTGCGCGCACGCGGCACCGATTTCGTGATCGAGCCGCATATCCGCTTTCAGGGTCAGCCCGGCGAACAGGCAACGATGTTCCTGCTCGACCCCTGTAAAAACGCCCTGGAATTCAAGGCGTTCGCCGATCGCAGCCAGCTGTTCGCCAAGTAGACCGGATATTCCTCCCATGCCCGATCTACGAATTCGCGCGGCCCAACGCGCCGACGTACCCGTGATTCTACGCTTCGTACGCGAGCTGGCGATCTACGAAAAAGCGCTCGACGAGGTGGTGGCAACCGAGGCCACGGTCGAACAGTCGCTGTTCGACGAGGGCGCGCGGGCCTTCGCCTTCATCTGCGAAGACGCCGGCGAGCCGATCGGTTTCGCCGTGTGTTTCTACAGC
>NZ_PBYA01000026.1 GCF_002729955.1 Salinisphaera sp.
CTGCTGGAAATCGTGTCGTCGCTGGAGTCGGACTACGATCCGGTCTGGGGGTCGCTGGTCAAACAGACCATCAAGCGCGTCTACCCGAGCTTCAATGAAAGCTACTACGGCTTCAAAAGCTTCACCGATCTGCTCCAGTCGGCAGAAAAGAACGGCCAGATCACCCTCGAATACGACGCCGAACGGGGTAATTACAAGGTGGCCGTCAGCTAACGCTAACGTTGGCCGGCGCGCAAGACGGCCAACAAAAAACCCGGCGTCGTGAAACGACGCCGGGCTAGGCTGGGCTCAAGCGGCCCGAGCCGGCTTACATCGACGATTCGCTGCGATTGGCCTCGCTGTCGTTCATGCTCGAACCCGTGGCGCCTTCGCCGTTCGACATGCCGGCATCGCCGCTGTTGGCGTTCGAATCCATGCCGGCGTCGTCGGCTTCGGCAATACCGATCACGCCACAGGCCTGACGCGAACCGGCGGCGCCGATCGGCGGCTGGCTCGGATCGTTGGCTTTCTCATGGATGATCACGCCGCGGCCGATCAGCGCCTTGGCGCCGGTCAGCGAAGCGCCGTCGAGCATGCCCTCGTCGGAGGCGGTGCCGTCTTCGCCAACGTCGAGATCACCCAGGTCGCCGGTGATGCGGTCGATATCGGCCGGCGGGTTCTTGGAGCTGCCCTGCAGGTTGAAGTGGGTACCGGCAGACTTGCCATCGCCCGACGAGCAATCGCCGTAGAGATGGATATGGTAGCCGTGCTTGCCGGGCTCGAGCCCTTCCGCTTCGGTGGTATAGGCCAGACCGCCGTCCTGCGGGGTGAAGCGGATCGTGGCCGACACGCCGTCGTTGCCCTCGGTGCCGTGCAGTACGGCGACTGCCGCACGCGGCATGTCTTCACTGGCCGTGCTATTGGCGGCGCTGCCATCGGCCGGGCTGTTGCGATGGCCGTCCAGCATCGTGTCGTCGCCCATCTGCGATTCGTTACCCGTCTGGGGCGCGGTCTCGGTGGCGGTGTCGTTGCTGTTCTCGCTGGCCGTATTGGTCTGGGCGTCGGGGCTGGTGTTCGCCGTATCGGCGGCAGCGGCATCGTTGTTCTGATCGTCGTTGTTGCCGCATGCGGTCAGGCTCATGGCCAGCAGCATGGCAGCGGAAACGGAGACTACGGATTTCATCATGGACCGTCCTTTCCTTGGGAATGTCTGGAGTGAGGGGGTGGCGTTCATGTAAGCATGTTCAGCCAAGACTTGCGTGCAGCCGCGCGACGATGGCTTCGGCGTCATGCGCGTCGGTGAACAAATCGGCGTAATGGGCCTGCATCCAGCCGCCCAGCTCGGCGCGGCGGGTGTTCAGCAGATCGGCCAGTGCGGCGATGTTCTCGCCACCGCCGACGGCGGCCTCGCGGCGCAGCGGATCGCGCTGGGAATCCACGAACGCCACGGTTTGTTGGTAGCGCGGCGTGTTCGGCTCGGTGACCGATGCATCAGTGGTGCCACGGCTGCTGGCCAGTACGCCTTTTGCGACCGACCGGGTTACCTCGGCGGCCACGTCGGTCGTGCTGATCGCGGCCGAGCAGCCGCCCAGCAGCGTTGTGGCTGCCAGCAATGCGACAGGCAGCACGTGTTTGCCCCTCGCCGGTGCGCGGTTGAATCTGACAATCAAGGATATCCCCCTTACCGTTATCGTTATGCGGCCACGCTATCGTCTGGGCGTAGCCAGCACAATAGGGGATTGTCGCCAGGCCGGCGCGTGGCGGCGCCCGTGTTCACGGAGTTTGTATGACATGCCAGGTTTTTCGAACGCCCGATGCGCGCTTTTCAAGCCTGTCCGGTTTTGATTACCGGCCCCGCTATGTCGAGGTGGACGGGCTGCGCATGGCATACGTCGAAGCCGGCCCGGCCGCGGCCCGGCCCGTGGTGCTGTTACATGGCGAGCCGAGTTGGTCGTATCTGTATCGCCACATGATCGCGCCGTTGGCGGCCGCCGGTTATCGCGTACTCGCCCCGGACCTGATCGGCTGCGGTCGTTCCGACAAGCCGGGTGCCGTGGCGGACTACAGCTATGCCCGCCATGTCGCCTGGACCTGGGCCTGGTTCGAGCAGCTTGGGCTTGGTGACGTGACCCTGTTCTGCCAGGACTGGGGATCGCTGATCGGCCTCAGGCTGGTCGCCGAGCATGCCGATACGTTCGCGCGGGTTTTCGTCGGCAACGGCTTTCTGCCCACCGGGGACGAAACCATGCCGATGCTGTTCTCGGCCTGGCGTGCCTTCGCGCGTTACAGCCCGGTGTTTCCGGTGGGTGCGATCCTGCAGGCGGGCAGTCGACGCTGGCTGACGCGCGCCGAACGCGCCGCGTACAACGCCCCGTTTCCGGACAAGCGTTATACCGCCGGCATTCGAGCGTTCCCACGGCTCGTGCCGATAACATCCGACGACCCTGCCACGCCGGCCAACCGGGCGGCCTGGCAATCGCTGGCGCGTTTTTCACGCCCGTTTCATACCTGCTTCGCCGACGGCGATCCGGTCACGCGGGGGGCTGATCGCGCGCTGCGCCGGCGCGTGGCGGGCGCGGCCGATGCCGCGCACACCACGATTCGGGGCGCGCGGCACTTTCTTCAGGAAGATCAGGGCGAAGCAATCGCCGAATTCATGCTTGCCCAAATGGGCCCATCGGGTTGCGCCTAGTCGCTATCTTCAGCTGATCTCTTCGTACAGCGCGCGATACTGTTCCGCCGCCCGGCTGCGGGGCGCATAGACGCTGATCGGTGCGCGATGCGCGCCCATCTGTTCGACGTGCGTGCTGTAGTCAATGAACGTCTTCGGCGCTTTTTTCATCGTCGCCGGCGGCGATTCGATCATCTCGCGATGCATCTTGCGGCGACGATCGGCCATGGAGAAGAAGGGGATCACCCGCGTCTTGCCGACCTTTTTATCCTCGACGTGTTCGAGCACCTCGTCGAGCGCGCGCAGCGACAGCGGCGTGGGCACCACCGGCACCAGCACGCGATCGGCCGCGCGCAGCACCGAGGTGGCCAGCGCGCCGATGCCCGGCGGGCAGTCGAGCACGAGCAGCGAATAGCTTTCCGAGAACGGGTCGATCAGGCTTTCCAGCACCTTGCGCGGCTGCTTGGCGGCATGAATCTGGGCATCCCAGTCCCGATAGCCACGATCGCCCGGCAGGATCGCCAGCCGTTCGTAGGCAGTGGGCTTGATATAGCGCCCCAGTGGTTCCTTGCCGGAAACCACCTGCTTGGCCGAAATCTCGGGCGATTCGTCGATGCCGTAATACCAGCTTGCCGCCCCCTGCGGGTCCAGATCCCAGAGCAGCACGTGCTTCCCCGACTGGGCTGCCTCGTAGGCAAGATTGACGGCAGCGGCGGTCTTCCCGACACCGCCTTTAAGGCTGTAGAGCGCGATTGTTTTCATGCGCTGAAGTTTAATCAGAAAACGCGACGCGCATCTATCGTGCGCCGCTGAAAACCGCAAGCGAACGCATTGACCGCTGCGTACGACCGGTTAAGCTCGCCCAATGCGTATAGCCCTGATTGCCGATACCCACGGTCACCTCGACCCCCAAGTGGCCGATGCCGTTCGCGGTGCCGATGTACTGGTCCACGCCGGCGATGTCGGCGACGGCATCGAGGCGGCCATGGCGCCGCTGGCTGCCCGGCTGGTGATCGTGCCCGGTAACAACGACCCGGCCGATGCACCCTGGCCCGAAAGCGAAGTGCTCGACCTGCCCGGCGGTGCGCTTGCCGTCATTCATGGTCACCAGTGGCCGGCAAAAACCCGCCACCGCAAGCTGCGGGAACGTTTTCCCGACGCCCGAGCCATCGTTTGCGGGCACAGCCACCGGCGCCTGGAGGACACCGACCAGACGCCCTGGGTACTCAACCCCGGCGCGGCCGGTCGTTCTCGCGCCTATGGCGGACCCGGCTTAATCGAGCTGATCGCCGAGTCGGATCGCTGGCAGGTGCGGGCCCAGTCGTTCGAGCCGCAGGGCCAGCGCCGAGGCAAGCGCGGCTGAATACCGCTTTTAAGATAATCGGCTCGACGGCAGCGTGGCCGGCGGCCGTCATGGCGATCGACCGGCCCGGCACGCAATGTTGCGTATCAAAGAGCTGGCCTGGGCTTTTCGAGATAGCGCCACGCCAGCCCCGTCGCCCCGTCAGTAGACTTCGTTGGCCCGAATCGGGTCGGGGCCGGCTTCGTCGTCTTGCGAATATTGCGCCTTATTGAAGGCATCGAGCACGAACGCATAGATCATCGCCGTTTCTTCGAGGGCCGTGAAACGCCCGGGCAGGCCGCCGTGGCCGGCGGCCATATGCGTCTTGAGCAGTAGCGGGTTGCTGTCGGTCTTGTGGGCACGCAGCTTGGCGACCCATTTGGCCGGTTCCCAGTAGGTCACCCGCGGGTCGGATACGCCGGCAATGGCGAGAATGGGCGGATAGGCCTGGGCCTGGACGTTCTGATAGGGGCAGTAGCTGCGAATGGTCTCGAAGGCGGCCACGTCGTCGCGCGGGTTGCCCCATTCCGGCCATTCCGGCGGCGTGAGCGGCAGGCTGTCGTCCATCATCGTATTGAGCACGTCGACAAACGGCACGTCGGCGATGGCCGCGCCCCACAGATCGGGCCGCTGGTTGAGCACCGCGCCCACCAGCATGCCGCCCGCGCTGCCGCCGTGTGGCACGAGCCGGCCGGCCGCACTGTAGCCGGTGGCCACCAGATGTTCGGCAACCGCGATGAAATCGCTGAACGTATTGGGCTTGTGCACCAGCTTGCCGTTGGCATACCAGCGATAGCCGCATTCCTTGCCGCCGCGAACGTGGGCGGTGGCATGCACGAAGCCGCGATCGATCAGCGAAAACCGGCTGGAAGAAAACGCCGCGGCTTCGGAAATACCGTAGGCGCCGTAGCCGTGCAGCAGACAGGGGGCGCTGCCGTCGATCGGCGTATCCACGTGGTGAATGAGGGTGACCGGCACCTGGGCCCCGTCGGCTGCGGTGGCATGCAGCCGTCGTACGACATAGGCCCGCGGGTCGAACCCGCTGGGCACCGCGCGCCGCTTGCGCAGCTGGCGCTCGCGGGTGGCCATGTCGTAGTCGTAGGTTTCGTCGGGCGTATTCGGCGCGCTGTAGATGAAGCGCAGCGTGGAGGTGTCGTGCTCGTAGCCCGGCGCGATGCCCAGGCTGTAGGCCTCGGCATCGAAGCGGATGGCATGGTCCTCACCGCTGGTTTTGTCGGTGATGACGATACGCGGCAGGGCGTCGGCGCGTTCCATGCGTACGCGAAACCCGGCGAATTCGACATGATCCAGCAGCAGCCGGCCCGGCACGTGCTCGACGATTGTCTGCCAGTGCTCGCGTGCGGGCGTGGCGATGGGTGTGCGCACCATCTTGAAGTCTTCGGCGCCGTCGGCGTTGGTCATGAGCACGAAGTATTCGCCGTCGTCTTCGACGCTGTATTCCTGGCCCTCGACGCGTTCGGCGATCAGGCGCGGTGCGTCCCAGGGCGTGGCCGAGTCGATGACCCGTGTTTCGCTGGTGGCATGATCGTGGGCGTGGATCAGGATGAAGCGATCGCTCTGGGTGGTATCCACCGATACGAAAAAGCCCGGGTCGGCCTCGGCATAGACCAGCTCCGCGCTTTCCGGCGCATCGCCGAGCGCCAGCCGCCAGACCTTGCAGGGGCGGTGGTTGTCGTCGAGCGTGGTGAAGAACAGGGTGGCGCTGTCGGCGGACCACATCAGGTTGCCGGTGGTGTTGGGAATCGGCGGCTGAACTTCACGCTGGGTTTCGATATCGCGCACGTGCAGCGTAAAGGCTTCCGAGCCGCGTTCGTCCAGGGCAAAGGCCAGCAGGCGATGGTCGCGGCTGTGGTTGACCGCGCCCAGGCTGAAATAGGCCCGGCCTCGAGCCTCGGCGTCGCCGTCGAGCAGGATCTGTTCGTTGTCCAGGCCATCCTCGGGCATGGGGGCATCGGCAGGCCGGTCGTCGTTGCCGGCGCGCGGCGCTCGACAGAAGATCGGGTGCTGGCCGGCCTCGCGAAAACGCACGTAGTAGTACCAGTCGCCGTCCGGGGTGGGCACGCTGGTATCGCGCTCGGCGATTCGAGCCCGCAGTTCCGCGACCAGCCGCTGGCGAAACGACGACAGCGGCGCCATATGCGCATCGGTATAGTCGTTTTCCGCCTGCAGATAGGCCGCGATATCGGCATGCAGCAACGACGGATCATGCATCGCCTCGCGCCAGTGCTCGTCGCGCAGCCAGGCATAGTCGTCTACCAGCGTCACGCCATGACGCTGCTCGCTGACCGGCCGTCGGCGGGCGACCGGGGGCTGACTTGGGCGGGGGCGATCGATGCGTGCGTCGGTCATGCGGCTTGGTTCGAAAATGGCCAACCCGATAACATCGGGCTCGAACGGCACGGAATCAAGCCGGGTTCAGCCGAAGTCGCGCTTGTCGATCAGGCGTACGGCCCGGCGATAGGCCTGTTCGACGGCACGACGATCGAGTTCGCTGGTCATGGCGGCTACTGCGGCCTCGTGCAGGGCATCGGCCTGGTTCTGCATGAGCCGGCGCTGATCGGGGCCACGCAGGAACTCGCCGGCGTCGCCGATGCGGGTCAGCATATGCACGGCCGCGTTGCGGTCGCTGGCGAAATAGGCACGCAGCTGGTCGAAGATGGCGCTTGCCAGCGCTTCAAAATCGAAACCGCGCGCCCACACGCGCAGCTTGTCGTCGCTATCGAAGCCGTGCCGGCTGCAGATATCGTGGCGGGCCACCCGATGCAACGCGCCGCTGAGCCAGTCGAGACAGCCCATGGCGGTATAGGGGTCGTTGATGCCGGGCGACAACGCGCGGGCCGCGATTTCCACCAGTTCGTTGACCAGAAAGAACACGTCCTGGGATTCGGTGCGCTGGCGGCCCCAGGCATAGGCGCCCACCAGCGCATGGCTGATGTCTTCGTCCACGCGTGCGGCCGGCCAGGCCCAAAGCAGGGTCTGCCCGGCGCTCACGAAATCGCCCGGGGCGCGTTCGATGCGCAGCACCAGATCGTGGCGTGCAGCGGTGTTCACCAGCGAGCCGAACACGAGATTCTGGATATAGCCGTCGCCGTTGGCGCGTACTGCCACGGCCTGTTGGTCGAAGTCGGCGGGCAGGTTCGCGGCCGGTTTCTCGCGATCGGCCTCCACGCGGGCCTCGTAGCCGTCGATCGCGCTGTCGAGATCGCGGGCGACATTGGCCACCACGTTGGAGACGTGCAGCGACTCGGTGATGTGGTGGATGAAATAGATCAGCACAGCGAGGCTGGCCACCGCCATGCCCACGGCGAAGGCCAGCGACAGATGCGGCACGAACGCAGCGTTGCTTTCATGACCCGCCTGCACCACGCGTAGCAATAGCAGACAGTAGACGAAGGTGGAAACGAACGTACCCAGGGTGATCTGGTTGCCGCGGTCGTTCATGAAGTTGGTCAGCAGACGCGGGCCGAGCGTGGAGGTCGTATACGACAGGGCCGCGATCGTGATCGAGAAGGTCACGCCCGCCACCCCGATCATCGAGCCGGCCACCGTGGTCAGCAGCCCGCGCGCGCCGTCGGCCTGAATGCTGTAGATCCACGGCATCTGTGCCACCCAGGCATCGCCGATACGCGAGTCGATCGCGGTCAGCACGAACGACAGGATCGCCGCGGCGATCGACATCACGGTCGGGATGAACCAGTAGCTGCCCTTGAGGGTGTTCCAGTATTTGATCAGTTGCGCCATTGGCTTGGCTCGAAGCGCCGGGCTCGGGATGATGGACGAACCATACCGGAATCCAGGAACGACCATGCAGCGAAAGATCCACGGCCTGACCATCGAATGCATCAAGGGCGATATCACCCGGCAGCCGGATATCGGCGTGATCGTCAACGCCGCCAACAAGCAACTCAAGGGCGGCGGCGGTGTGGACGGCGCCATCCATCGCGCGGCCGGGCCGAAACTGGTCGAGGCCAGTCGTGCCCTGGCGCCGATCGAAGCCGGCGAGGCGGTGATCACCCCGGCCTTCGATCTGCCCAACGACCACGTCGTGCATTGCGCCGGCCCCGTCTACAGCAAGAGCCAGCCTGTGGCCGCCCAGCTGGCCAGCTGCTATCGGCTGTCCATGCAGCTCGCCGAGCAGGAAAACGCCGAATCGATCGCCTTTCCGGCCATTTCTGCCGGCATTTACGGCTACCCGCTCGACGAAGCGGCCGATATTGCCGTGAGCACCGTGGCCGACTGCGCGGCACGCGCACAAAGCCTCAAGCGAGTGCGTTTCGTGCTCTTTTCCGACGATGCGCTGGCCGCCTTCGAGCAGGCGCTCGACAGGCGTTGAGCCTGTTCAGCAAGCGCTTTTCTGTGGTGGCCACGAAACCGTCATGAAAACGCCCCGGTGTGGTCATGGAGATGTCACAGCCAACGCCTAGCGTGCGGTGGCAAATGGCCTGTTGCCGTTTGTCATGGGGTTTCGCGAAAGATTGCTTTGGCCGCAACGCCGTGTTGCGACGAAGCCCTCCTGCGCCCGTACCGGGCGTTTCAACGCGATAAACCCGGCGAACGCCAGCCGTGCCGGCGCAGTTGTCTGCGCATGCCAAAACAAGATTGACCACCACCACCGAGGGCGGACCATGAGCGAAGAAATCGAAGACCATCGGCTATTGAACGACAGCGAGAACGAACCGTTCTCCTCCGTGCTGGAACGGCGCGTATCCCGCCGCAGCATCATGCGCGGCGGGCTGAACGTTGCGGCAGTGAGCATGCTCGCCGGCTTCGGCCTGACCGCCTGCAGCGACGACGACAACGACAACCGGTCGGTCAGCGAAGACGATCGCGCCGCGGCCATGATGCTCGCGTTCGAAGCGGTCGCCGGCTCCAAGCAGGACGCCGTGGTCGTACCGAGCGCAAATGCCTCGCAGAAAAATGGAAGTGCGGCGCTGACCGCGGGCACCGCCGCCGCCACGGCGACCAGCGGTTATACCGCCCAGGTGGTCATGCCCTGGGGCACGCCGATCAACAACAACGGGCAGGCCTGGAGCCAGAGCCTGGCGTTCACCCCGGAAATTCAGGCCAACAGCGTGGGCATGCACCACGACGGGATGTATCATTTCCCGATTTCCGATGATACGGCGTCGTCGAACTTCATCATGGCGCTGAACAACGAATACATCGATCAGGGCGCGCTCTGGGCGCCCCAGGGTGGCCCCAGCGAAAATCCGCGCCCGGCAAACGAATCGCGCACTGAAATCAATGCCCACGGCGTAACCGTGGTGGAGCTGCGCCGCGACGAAAACCGCGTCTGGGACGTGGTACGCAACTCGCAGTACAACCGCCGTGTAACCAGCGCCACCCCCTGCGATCTGGAAGGCCCGGTGGCCGGCAGCCAGTATGTCGTGACCGCCTATGACAACACGGGCAGGACTACCCGCGGCACCAACAATAACTGTGCCAACGGCTTTACCCCCTGGGGCACCTATTTGACCTGCGAAGAAAACTGGCCGGCCATCTTCCGCAAGGACAGCGGCCGCGAGGCAGACGACAATCGCCTGGGCATTGGCCAGGGCGGCACCCGGTATGACTGGGAGACCTCGGCCGGGGATGCGACGGAAAACAACGGCGAATTCGCTCGCTTCAACGCCACACCCACGGGCGAAACTGCGTCCGCCGACTATCGCAATGAGCCGCGTACCTTCGGCTATATCGTAGAAATCGACCCCTATGATGCGACTTCGCGGCCGGTCAAGCGCACCGCGCTGGGTCGTTTCCGTCATGAAGGCTGCTGGCCGGGCAAGCTCGTCGAAGGCGAGCCCGTGGTGTTCTACTCCGGCCACGATTCGCGCAACGAATACATCTACAAGTTCGTCTCCGACGCGAAATGGAATCCGGCGGACGCCAACATGGCGGGTGCCACGACCGATCGTCTGGCGATCGGCGCCAAGTATATGAACGAAGGCACGCTTTATGCTGCCAAGTTCAACGCCGATGGCACGGGCGAATGGTTGGAACTCGAGCCGGATACGATCGTGCCGGTCTCTGCCGGTAGCCGCTATGCCGGCCAGACGCTGGCCAGCGCCCTGGGTCTTGAGGCGGGCGATCGTGCCGGCATCATCATCCATACCTGCGACGCGGCTGATCTCATGGGGGCCACGCCCATGGACCGTCCCGAATGGGGCACCGTGGATCCGGTATCGGGCGAGGTCTACATGACCCTGACCAACAATTCGGATCGCCTGCCTGAAGGGCAGCGTGCGACCGTCTCGAACGGTGATTCGATTGAGGAGCCGGGCGCCTCTTACGGTCAGGCGCCGGTCAACGCGGCCAACCCACGTGCTGGCAACAGCGATGGCCAGGTCATTCGCTGGGTCGAGCCGTCGCCGGGCGAAACCACTTTCGACTGGGACGTCTTCGTGTTCGGTAAGGTGCCGACCAGCGACGACCAGAACCTGTCGAGCCTGTCGGAGCAGAATTTCTTCTCCAGCTGCGACGGCCTCTGGTACGACGACCGCGGCGACGGCCAGGGCATTCTCTGGATCGAAACCGACAGCGGTACCCAGTACACCAACGACCAAGTGCTTGCCGTCGTCCCACAGGGGCTGAGCAAGGGCGATAACGCCTCGGTGATTCACGAAGGCAACCAGGCCCAGCTCAAGCGCTTCGCGGTCGGCCCGAACGGCTGTGAAGTCACCGGCATCTTCGCGACGCCCGACAAGACGGCGCTGTTCATCAACATCCAGCACCCCAGCAACTGGCCGATTGATGACAATGGCAGCAATACGCCGGATGCCACGGTCGAACCCACCGGCGATGTGCGCCCGCGTGCGTCGACGGTGGTGATTCAGAAGGCAGACGGCGGTCAGATCGCGGTCTGACGTAACGTCGTTTGTCTGCCGACAAAGGGCCGCCCGCGGGCGGCCTTTTTTTGTCTGCTCCACGTGAAACCGTTATGTGGCCTCGGCCAGACAGGCAGAAAAGGCATCGGCGAGCGGGTTCTGAATACCGCTACGGCGCAGCAGATGAATCTCCGACATGCCCGCATTGCCGGCCAACGGCCGAAAACAGGCCGCATCCCGCGCGGCGTGCACCAGCGGCGCCGGAACCAGCGCGATGCCCATACCTTTTTCCACCATTGTGACTACGGTTTGCCACAGTCGTGCTTCGTGGCGAATCTGCGGACTGAAACCGGCTTCCACGCATAGCGCGACGATGCGGTCGTGATAGTGCGGCGAAACCGCGCGCGGAAACAGGATGAACGGTTCGTCGGCCAGGCACGTCAGTTCGAGGGGGCCAGTGCTGGCAAGCCGGTGGCTACGTGGCAGACAGCACAGAAAGGATTCGCGCAGCAGCAACTGGCTGCGGATCTCGTCGCTGTGGCGAATCCCGTGGGCACAACCCATATCGATACGCTGGCCCAGCAGGGCGGCGGTCTGTTCTTCGCTGTTGAGCTCCTTGAGCACGATATCGATATCGGCATGATCGCGTCCGAAGCGTTCGATCGCCTCTGGCAGGCCGCGAAACAGCATCGAATTGACGAAGCCCACCCGCAGCCGGCCGCTCAGACGCTGGGCCGAGCGGCGTACGAGCTGTTCGGCATCGGCCGCATGGGCGAGCAGATGTTCGGCCTCGGTCAACAACAGCGTGCCGGCATCGGTCAGGGCCACGCGTTTGCTGTTGCGCTCAAGCAGCGTCACGCCTAGCTGTTGCTCGAATTTCTTGATATCGAAACTCAGCGCCGGCTGCGAGATATGCAGCCGGCGGGCGGCACGGCCGAAATGCAGTTCGCGGGCCACGGCCACGAAATAACGCAGTTGTTTGAGATCCATAACAGCGATATTAGCAATAAGCACTGTTTATCGAACAGGACATCAATTGTATTGGACGTCTATCGAAAGCGCGCCCTAGTCTGCAGTCAAGCTCACACGAGAATGCGCCATGTCGACCTCTGCCACCGCGTCGCACGAGACGGTTTCCCAAAGCAACATCCCCGACGCCCGGGGGCTGAGCCTGTTCGAGCGCGATCCGGACCTCGCCCGTGTGCTGCGGGTGTATCTGGGCGATGCAACCTATACGGAACTCGAACCGCAGCTCGTCGATCTGGGGGCGCGCGCGGCAGGTGAACTCGACGATTGGGCCATGGCGGCCGACAAGAACCCGCCGGTGCTCGTGCATCGCAACCGACGCGGCGAAGACGCTCAGTCCATCGAAAAACACCCCAGCTATACCGCGCTCGAAGGCGTGGCCTATGGCGAGCTGGGTCTGGCCGCGCTCAGCCATACCGATGGCAAGCGCCCTTCGCTGATCAAGTATGCGTTGACCTACCTGTTCGTCCAGGCCGAATTCGGCCTTTGCTGCCCGGTGAGCATGACCGATTCGCTCACCCGTACGCTGCGCAAGTTCGGCGGTGCCGCGCTGGTGGACAAATATCTGCCGTATCTGACCGCCCGCGACATGGACACGCTCTATCAGGGTGCGATGTTCATGACCGAACAGGCCGCGGGTTCGGATATTGCGCGTATCACCACCCGTGCGACACGCGGCGACGATGGCGATTGGCGTCTGCGCGGCGACAAGTGGTTCTGCTCGAATGCGGATGCGGATCTGGCCATGGTGCTGGCCCGGGCCGACGACGCCCCCGAGGGCATGGCGGGTATCGGATTGTTTCTATTGCCGAAAA
Organism: Salinisphaera sp.; assembly: GCF_002729955.1. Taxonomy (GTDB): domain Bacteria; phylum Pseudomonadota; class Gammaproteobacteria; order Nevskiales; family Salinisphaeraceae; genus Salinisphaera. The sequence continues at coordinate 12,679 of NZ_PBYA01000026.1, forward strand.
CTCGCGACGACGGCACGCGCAACAGCTATCGCATCGTGCGTCTCAAGGACAAGCTGGGCACCCGCTCGATGGCCAGCGGCGAAATCGTGCTCGACGATGCTACGGCGTATCTGATTGGCGATATCGGCCGCGGTTTCCAGCAGATCGCGGACATGATGAACATGTCGCGGCTATCCAACGGCGTGCGCGCGGCGGGCCTGATGCGCCGCGCGCTCTCGGAAGCGCTGCATGTCGCCCGCCATCGGCAGGCCTTCGGCCAACGGCTGATCGACATGCCGCTCATGCAGCGCCAGCTGCTCAAGATCATGCTTCCCGCCGAACAGGCGCGTTCGATGTTCATGCATATCAGCCGGTGCCTGGATAAGGCCGATCACGGCGACGAAACAGCCGCCAGGCTCGTGCGCATTCTCACGCCGTTGATCAAGTTCCGTGCAACCCGGGATTCGCGCAAGGCGATCGGCGATGCCATGGAGGTCCGCGGCGGCGTCGGCTATATCGAGGAATGGCCCGAAGCCAAGCTGCTGCGCGACGCGCATCTGGGCTCGATCTGGGAAGGCACGAGCAATATCGTCGCCCTCGATGTGATGCGCGCGGTGCGCCGCCAGCAAACCCTCGACCCGCTGATCGAATATCTGCACGCGCTGATGGCCGGGGCTGGGATGCCGGAACGCGCGCGCGCGACATTCACGCCGATCATCGATCGCGTGGCCCGTCTCGTGGCCGAGACTGCCGAACAAAAAGACGACGAGATCGTGCGCCAGGTTGCCGGCGCGCTCTACAACCTGTGCAGTGCGGTGTTTCTGGCCTGGGAAGGCGCGCAAGCGGGCGCCGCCCGCCGGCTCGCGCTTGCGCTGCTGGTCGTGCGCTACAAACTGCAGCCGGCCGATCCGCTCGCGCCCATGGCGGCCGGCGCCGATGCCGATATACAGCGCGCGCTGCTCGATGAAACGCCGCTTTCGCTCGACCAGGCGCTCGCGCTGTGCCCGTGAGCAACGCAGGCGAGCAAAGCGAGGCGGCGCGCGATGGCGCGTTGCACGGGCTGAAAGTCGTGGATCTCAGCCGGGTTCTGGGCGGGCCGTTCTGTACCCAGATCCTGGCCGATCACGGCGCCGACGTGATCAAGCTCGAACCCCCGGGCGGGGATGAAACGCGTACCTGGGGGCCGCCCTTCATCGAGGGCGTGGCGGCGTATTTCTCGGGGCTGAATCGCAACAAGCAGGGCGTGGCGATCGATTTGGCGACCGACAACGGCCGCGAGATCCTGTTGGCCCTGCTCGAAGACGCCGACGTGTTCGTCGAGAACTTCAAGCCGGGCACCCTCGAACGCTGGGGCCTGGGCTACGATGACGTGCTTGCCAAGCGCTTTCCCGCGCTCGTGCACTGTGCCATTTCCGGCTTCGGGGCGAGCGGACCGATGGGCGGCCTGCCTGGTTACGACGCGGTGATTCAGGCCATGGGCGGGTTGATGAGCGTCAACGGCGAGGCCGCCGGCGAGCCGCTGCGTGTGGGTGTGCCCATCGTGGACATGGTCACCGGCCTCAACGCTGCGCTCGGCATCCTGATGGCGTTGCACGAACGCCGCGACAGTGGACGCGGGCAGTCGCTGGACGTATCGCTCTACGACTGCGGCGTGTCGGTGCTGCATCCGCATCTGGCCAACTATTTCGCCAATGCGAAGGTGCCGGCGCGCAGTGGCAATGCACATCCGAACATCGCGCCCTACGACACTTACGCCACCGGCGCGGACCCGATCTTTCTGGCGGTAGGCAACAACGGTCAGTTCGCCAGGCTGTGCGAACTGCTCGGCACGCCCGAGCTTGCTAACGATCCGCGTTTTGCCGACAACCGCTGTCGCTGTGCGCACCGCCACGAACTCAAGCAGGCGCTTGAGGCGCGGCTGGCCGCGCATGGCGCCGCCGAACTGGCGCCGCGGCTGATCGGTGCGGGCGTGCCCTGCGGGCCGGTTCAGGACGTGGCGGCGGTGGTGAATCATCCGCATACGCGGCATCGCGAACTGGTCGCCGAGATCGGTGAATATCGCGGCACGGCTTCGCCGATCAAGCTTTCGCGCACGCCCGCGACCTATCGACGGCCGCCGCCGAACCTGGGCGGTGACAGTCGTGCGGTGCTCACGTCGCTGGGTATCGACGAGGCGACCCAGCAGCGGCTCATTGAGGCCGGGGTGGTCAAGATTTAGGTGGGTTCGACTCACCGTCGACGCCATGGCGCCGGACCACGAACCGCGTCGAGGGCGGCGCGACGATAACGATAAAAGCGTGCGCCGGATGAGCGGTGCGCCGATTCGAGAGGAGTGAACGAATGAGCTTCGATTTCAAATGGGATGACGTACTGCATCTCGACGCCCAACTGACCGAAGACGAGCGCATGATTCGCGAAGCCGGTCATGACTATTGCCAGCACAGCCTCATGCCGCGCGTGCTCGAGGCCAACCGCCACGAGATCTTTCATCGCGAGATCATGAACGAGCTCGGTGATCTCGGCATGCTGGGCGCCACCATTCCCGAACAGTACGGCGGCGCCGGCCTGAACCATGTCTGCTACGGCCTGCTGGCGCGCGAAGTTGAATCCGTGGACTCCGGCTATCGCTCGGCGATGAGCGTTCAGTCCTCGCTGGTGATGTTCCCGATCTATACCTTCGGCAGCGAAGCCCTGCGCGAGAAATACCTGCCCAAGCTCGCCGGCGGTGAATGGGTCGGCTGCTTCGGGCTGACCGAACCCGACCATGGCTCCGATCCCGGCTCCATGAGCACCAAGGCCAAGAAGGTCGACGGTGGCTATGTCCTGAACGGCGCCAAGAACTGGATCACGAACTCGCCGATCGCCGACGTGGCGGTTGTATGGGCAAACCTCGACGGCAAGATCAACGGCTTCGTGGTCGAACGTGACTTCGGCGGCATGGAAACGCCCAAGCTGGAAGGCAAGTTCTCGCTGCGGGCCTCGGCCACGGGTCAGATCATGCTCTCCGACTGCTTCGTGCCGGAAGAAAACCGGCTCGACGTGGAAGGCCTTAAAGGCCCGTTCGCCTGTCTGAACAAGGCCCGTTACGGCATTTCCTGGGGCGCGATGGGCGCGGCCGAATTCTGCTGGCATGCCGCACGCAGCTATACGCTCGATCGCAAGCAGTTCAAGCGTCCGCTGGCCGCCACCCAGCTGATCCAGAAAAAGCTTGCCGACATGCAGACCGAGATCACGCTCGGGCTGCAGGGCTGTCTGCGTCTGGGCCGTCTGATGGACGAAGGCAACTGGTCGCCCGAGATGGTGTCGCTGATGAAGCGCAACAACTGTGGCAAGGCGCTGGATATCGCGCGCCAGGCACGCGACATGCACGGCGGTAACGGCATTTCCGACGAATATCACGTGATCCGTCACGTGATGAACCTGGAAGCCGTGAATACCTACGAAGGCACGCACGACGTGCATGCGCTGATTCTGGGCCGCGCCCAGACCGGCATTCAGGCCTTCGGCTGAACGGCCGGGCCGTCGGCGCCGGCCTCGTTTGCGCCGATCGCGACGAACAGAACGTTCGCCGCCCATAAACAATCAGGAGGAGAAATCATCATGTCCATCAGCGTATTGCTACGTTCTGCGATTGCGGGTCTCGGGGTGGCCGCCTGCGGGCTCATGCCGCTTTCGAATGCCGTGGCCGATGACGCGCCGCAGCTGCCGGCGACCATGACCTGGTCGTCCTACGATATCGGTTCGGCCGGCTATGCCGAGGCCTCGGCGATTGCCGATGCCTTTGGCAAGGACTATGGCACCCGGATTCGTATTCAGCCTTCCGGCTCCGCCGTGGGTCGGCTCGAGCCGTTGTTGCGCGGCCGGGCCCAGGTCGGTTTTCTGGCCACGGAAACGTTTTTCGCCTCCGAGGGCGTGGCCGATTTCGCCGCCCGACGCTGGGGCCCGCAAAATCTGCGCGTAATCGCCGGGCGTCCGTCCTCGTTCGGCGTGTTCACCGCGCGCGATGCCGGTATCGAAACCCTGCAACAGCTCAAGGGCCAGCGCGTGGCCTATACCGCCGGTAACCCGTCGACCAATCTCAAATGCGATGCGTTTCTGGCCTTTGCCGGGCTGACCCGCGACGATGTCGACGCGATCATGTTCCCGACCTATAGCGCGACGATGAGTTCGCTCGCCCAGGGCAAGGCGGACGCGGCCTGTACCACGCCCACCACCAGCCAGACCTACGAACTCGCCGAATCGCCGCGCGGTATCCGCTGGTTGGAACTGTCGCCCGATAACGAAGCCGGTTGGGCGCGGCTGCAGAAGGTCGCACCGTTCTTTCAGCCTTACCAGGAAACCATCGGCGGCGGCATCGGCAAGGAGCACCCCGTCGATATTCTGGCCTATCGCTATCCGATGATGGTGGTGCCCGCGGATGCCGATGAGGATTTCGTCTACAACTATCTCAAGGCGCTGGATCAGGCCTTTCCCGAATACAAGAATGCCACCGCGGCGATGAAACGCTGGGCGCTGGATCGCGCCGGCACGCCGCCCATCGATGTGCCGTTTCATCCGGGCGCGATCCGGTATCTCAAGGAAAAAGGCATTTGGACCGACGAGATGCAGCAATGGAACGACCAACGCCTGGCGCGCCTGAAAGCGCTGCGCGCAGCCTGGAAGGAGGCCGTGGCCGAGGGCCAGGGGCAAAGCGACGCGGCGTTTGAAAAGCTCTGGCAGGCTCGGCGCGAACAGGCCATCGAGGGCTTGTAGTCTCGTCGCAGCCCGGCCTCAGTACAGATGACAGCGCGCGCTGTGGTCGGTACCGAACGCGCGGGCCTGTGGCGACTCGCGTTTGCAGCGATCCATGACGTGCGCACAACGCGGATGGAACCGACAGCCAGGCGGCGGATTGGCGGGCGAAGGCAGATTGCCCGCCAGATGGATGCGTTCGCCGCGATGGCGGTTGTCGACGCGCGGCATGGCCGACAGCAGGGCCTGTGTGTACGGGTGCTTGGGCGCTGAGAGCAACTCGGCGGCCGGGCCGCGTTCGACGATTTCGCCGAGATACATCACCGCGATGTCATCGGCCAGATAGCTCACCACCGCCATGTCGTGGGTAATGAACAGATAGGCGAGATTGCGCTCGGCCTGCAGGCGTTTGAGCAGGTTGAGCACCTGCGCCTGAACGGATACATCCAGCGCGCTGGTCGGCTCGTCGCAGATCAGCAGGTCCGGTTCGAGCGCCAGCGCCCGGGCGATACAGATACGCTGGCGCTGTCCGCCCGAGAATTCGTGCGGATAGCGATCGAGCGCCGCGGCCGGCAGGCCGACGTCGGCCAGCAGCTCGCTGGCAATACGGCGTCGATCGGCGCTGTTCTGGCCGATCTTCTGGGCAACGAGCCCTTCGGCGATGATCTCGCCGACCAGCATGCGCGGGTTCATGGCCGAGAACGGATCCTGAAAGATCATCTGCAGATGCCGGCGCGCAGCGCGCAGCCGCCTGCCGGACAGGGCCGCCAGATCGTCGCCGCCGAAGCGTAGCGTGCCGGCGGTCGGTTCGATCAGCCGGGCGAGTGCACGCCCGAGGGTCGTCTTGCCACAGCCGGATTCGCCGACCAGGGCCAGCGTGCGCCCGCGTTTCACGTCTAGCGATATGCCGTCGACCGCGCGCACATGGCCGACGGTGCGTTTGAATACGCCTTGGGTGATCGGAAAATGCACGGCCACATCGCGGGCTTCGAGCAGCGTTTCGGGTTCTGCGTCGCCCTTGGCCTCCTCGGCCGTGGTATCGGCTACGGCAGGCGCGGCCGGTAAGGGTTCACCGCGATAGTTTGAATCGTAGAGATGGCAGCGAACCCGCGCGCCGGCATCGGTCTGCCAGGAGGGCGCGCTGGTACGGCAGGCCGCCCAGGCGTATTCGCAGCGATCGGCAAACCGACAGGCCGGCAGATCGGATGTGAGCGGCGGCACGGTGCCCGGGATGGCGGCGAGTGGGCGCCCGCGCTGGGCCGCACCGGGCAGCGAGGCAAACAGTTTGCGCGTGTAGGGGTGGCGCGGCGCGGCGAACAGCGTCTCGCGCTCGGCAAGCTCCACGATATGCCCGGCATACATCACCGCCACACGATCGGCCACCTCGTTGACCACGGCCAGATCGTGGGTGATCAGCAGCAACGCCATGCCGCGTTCGCGCTGCAGGCGGCCGAGCAGCGCCAGAATCTGAGCCTGAATGGTCACATCGAGCGCGGTCGTGGGTTCGTCGGCGATGAGCACATCCGGCTCGCCGGCGAGTGCGATGGCGATCACCACGCGCTGCTTGAGCCCGCCCGAGAGCTCGTGCGGATAGGCATCCCAGCGTGCCGCCGGGTCCGGCATGCCGACTTCCTCGAGCAGGGCCAGGCCGCGTTCGCGTCGCGCCCTGCCGCGCAAGCCGGCATGGGTGGCCAGCGCCTCGCCAATCTGCTGGCCGACGGTGAGCACCGGGTTGAGCGCGCTCATCGGTTCCTGAAACACCATGCCGATACGCGCGCCGCGGCGTTCGCGCATGGCCGCTTCCGACAGGCTCAGCAGATCCTCGCCGCCCAGGCGTACCGTACCGTCCAGCAGGCGGGTGTTGGTCTTGGGCGTCAGCCCCATCAGCGATAGCGCCGTCATCGACTTGCCGCAGCCGGATTCGCCCAGCAGGGCCAGGGTTTCGCCGGGTGCGATGGCAAAGCTCACGGCATCGACCGCACGCAGTACGCCGGCCGGCGTGTCCAGATGGGTACGCAGCGCCTCGACTTCGAGCAGCGGGGGATTGGATGTCATTCGCTGAGTAAATCATCGGCGGTGGAAAAACGAAACCGCCAGCACCTGTGCGCGCCCTGCCACATATCAATCCGGCACCGCGACAGCTGACCACGTCAGCTGTTTTCAACGCCATCGAAAGAAACGCCGGCCCCGGCCCGTCGTGTCCGCCAGTGGCTTCACCACCGTTGGCTGTGGCGCCCACGCGTTCGTACGCGCGCGTCATCAACCGGGGGAATCGTCCATCGACTTAACCGGTTTGGGCAGGGTCAATTACCTGCGGCCGCCGCCAGGGCGTCAGTAATCGCTTCGCATGATCTCGCGCACTGCGGATTTGAGACGCCGCGCGGCACGGCGGCCTTTGAGTTGGCGCGTACCGGTCGAGGACGGGATCACGCGTTCGCCGGCGTCGTCGATATCGAAGTCGCGTACCGCGCCGATGAAACGTTCATTGGGGCCGTAATTCAAAACGGCCGTAATCGTGAACCCTTGTATGGCCGCCGAGGCCGGGCTCGAGTCTTGGGCCGTGCCCCAATCCGCATCGAAAGCGCTGGCCTGGAGCAGATCGCTGAAGCGACCGAGGTTGATATGGGTATTGGCCGGCAGGGGGCCGAGTATGCCGGTGCGCATATCCCCGCCGCAGGCTTGCTCGTCGCTTGCTGGCCGGTAGGCGTTGACGGTACCCCGTGCCTGGCCGTCGGCGGTCTGCATATCGATGAACACCGAGCGCAGATAGGCGGATTCGAGCCCCATGTTGGCCAGATAGCAGCGCGAGTGCAGGCTCTGGCCATCAGCCTGCTTCAGGAACAGGCGCGGCAGCTGACTGCGATACAGTCCCTTGGCCAGCAGCTGGCCGTAAACGGTCCATACCACGAGCGTGGCCGCTGTCACGCACAGGGTGAGCACCTGGCCATGGGTGCTGATGAAATCCCACATGTTCGCTGGCTCGATACGATTTTAAACGGCCACCCTACAGGTCATGGGCCAGCACCAGGCGCTACCCAAACAGTCAGGGCAGCTCCCCATAGACGAAAAAGTGATTTGTATTTCAATTAATATTCTTTTTTGTCGAGGCTCGGTCCGGATAGAGTTCGCATCCTGATCCCATCGTCCGGCGTTTCGGGTGCAAAAACTTATATTGTTCGGTATTGCGGGTTTCGTTGCGCAACTCGTCGACGGCTCGCTCGGCATGGGCTATGGGCTGACGTCGTCGACCATGCTGATCGCGCTCGGTATCAGCCCGGCGGTGGCTTCGGCGTCGATTCATTTTGCCGAGATCGCGACCACGGCCGCCTCCGGCACGGCCCATTACCGGTTTGGCAACGTCGATGTTGCCCTGCTCAAGCGCATGGTGGTGCCGGGCGCGATCGGCGCCTTCGTCGGTGCGCTGTTTCTGGGCTCGATATCGGGCGATCTGATCAAGCCGTTCGTATCCGCCTTTTTGTTGTTGCTGGGCGTCTATGTGACGGCATCGGTGGTGCTGGGCCTGCGCAAAACGCGCGAGAAGAGGTTGCTATCGCACTGGAAGACCGTGCCGCTGTCGATCGTGGCCGGTTTTTTCGACAGCGTGGGCGGCGGTGGTTGGGGCCCGATCGCCACGCCCACGCTCATGGCCCATGCCGGTATGGAACCGCGGCGGGTGGTCGGCACCGTCGATGCCAGCGAGTTCGCGGTCACCCTGGCCGGCTCGCTGGGCTTTCTGGCCGTGCTCGGCCTGCATGGCATCAACTGGTCGTGGGTGGCGATCTTTGCCTTAAGCGGGCTGATCGCGGCGCCCATCGCCGCCGCACTCGTACGCCATCTGCCCGCTCAGGTGCTGGCGGCGATCGTCGGCGGGGCGATCATTCTCACCAATGGACGTACCGTGCTGGCCTCGCTCGGCGTCGATACGGCGCTGGTGAATTCGCTGCTGCTGGGTGGCCTCGTGCTGTGGGCCGCGCTCGTGGCCTATGTCGTACGCCAGCATCGCCGTGCAACAACCCTCGCCGAGGCGGCTGGCTGAGCGGCAGCCGCGGGCAATAGCTCGGCGCGGCTAGCGGGCGCCGCCGGCCGGCTCGGCCGGTGCCCGGCGCTTGACGGCACGCCCGCCTTCGGCGCCGCGCAGGCGCGGGTCGAAGGCATCGCGTACGACGTCCGCGAACAGATTGGCGGCCAGTACCAGCACAAGCATGAATACGAAGGCCCCGCCCAGGCGCCACCAGACGATCGGGTCGCGCGCCATTTCCAGGCGCGCGGCGTTGATCATGTTGCCCCAGCTGTTCATGGTCGGGTCCACACCCACGCCGATATAGCTAAGCACGGCTTCGGCCAGCACCAAGGCCGAGAAATCCAGTACCACCTGAATGAGCACGATATGCATCACGTTGGGCAGCATATGCCGGCCCAGAATGCGCATCGGCGACGTGCCCAGCCCGCGTGCCGCGCTCACGTAATCCAGTTCCGAGAGCTTGCGTACCTCGGCGCGCAGCAGCCGGCACAGCCCCGTCCAGCTGGTGATGCCAAGAATCAGGCACAGGAACAGCAGCCGCAGGTCGGCGCGTGCCGTGGTCGAGCCGAAGGCCTCGGCATGGTTCTCCATATAGACCTGCATCATCAGTACCGCGGCGGCGATGAGCAGCACGCCCGGGATCGATGACAGCGTCGTGTAGAGATACTGGATGACGTCATCCACCCAGCCACGAAAGTAGCCGGCGAGCGTGCCCAGCAGCAGGGCGAAGGGCAGCATTACCAGCGTGGTGAGCGTGCCGATGGCCAGGCCCGTGCGGGTACTCTTGATTGCCTGATAGAGCACGTCCTGGCCCACCTTGTCGGTGCCCAGTACGTGGTATTCGCCCGCCAGGCAAGCGGTCACGCCCACGACTACGGCAAGCACCGCCATGGCGATCAATGCCGCCCGCCAGGCCAGCGGCGTGTTATCGGTCGCGATGTCGCGCGCCACCGTGGCCGGCGAGAGGCGTTGATGGGCGGCAATCAGTCCGATCAACGGCACGCACAGCGCCAGCCACACCGCCAGACCCCAGCCCGCGCCCCGGGCCGCACGGCGGGCGATATCCTCACCGCGGGTCAGGCCGCTGTCGTTGAGCGATGTGCCCGCATGAGCCAGACGCGGATAGACCTGGGCCTTGCTGCCATCGGCGGCAGTCACCACCTGCTGCACGTAGGAATGCAGGGCGAACGGCGCCGAATAGGTGTATTCGGTGTGTTCGATCAACGGCGCGGCGATCGTATCGAGCACGCTCACGACCTCGCCCGAAACGCGGGTTTCGCCGGCCTCGTTGGTCACCGTCGGCCGGTAGTGGATGCTGTCGAGCACGCCGATGGCCGTGTAGGCCAGCAATATCACCAGCGTGACCATCCCAACCGGCCGGGCAAACACCCGCAGCCACGGCACCCGCAACGGCTTGCTGCGCGCCGCACATACCACGAATACCGCGATCGCAATCAGCAGCAGGTAGATCAGCGCGTCGGTGTAGAGCAGGACGTACAAGGTCTTCAGCTATGCCGGTAAAAAATAGCAGCGGTCAGGCGATCAGGCCGCATCGAACTCGATTTTCTCGACGGTATCCAGGTCGATCCTACGTCTCGCCTGCCAAAGCTCGTACTGATCCTGTAATGCCATCCAGCTTTCGGGCGAACGACCCAGCGCTTTCGATAGCCGCAGTGCCATCTCGGAGCTGATCCCGCTCGTTCCCCTGAGTACGCGATTGAGTGTGGACGGCGACACGCCGAGTTTGCTCGCCAGCGTACGCCCCGTGATGCCGAATGGCTGCATGTAGACATCACGGATGAATTCGCCGGGGTGCGGAGGGTTGTGCATGGTCATCAGTGATAATCCTCGTAATTCAGTACGTGGGCGTGTCCGTCACGAAATTCGAAAGTGAGGCGCCAGTTGCCGCTGACCCATACCGACCATCGATCAGTGCCCTTTCCCGTAAGCGAATGCAGCTTGAAACCAGGGATATCCATATCATCGATCGTCTGCGCGGTATCCAACGCGGCGAGTTGCATTCGTAAGCGCTTGGCATGATCCGGCTGTATGCCGGCCTTCGACCCGGTTTCGAAGTATCGCTTCAATCCTTTATGTCGAAAAGATTTGATCACGGCATCATTTTAGCGTGTTGCGCAACGCGCAACAATTAATATGCTGCCGTCTTGATCTCATAACCGAATTCGCGGATCGAACAGCGTATAGCTGATATCGGTGAGCAACAGGCCGACGATATAAAGCACCGAGCCGAGGAACACCATGGCCCGCACGATGGCGAAGTCCTGATTGTTGATGGCTTCGATGGTATAGCTGCCCAGCCCCGGAATTCCGAAGAACGACTCCATGATCAGGCTGCCCATGAACAGCAGCGGCAGCAGTACGACCACGCCGGTGAGAATGGGGATCATGCCGTTCTTGAGCACGTGCACGAACAGAATCCGCAGGTCGGACAGGCCCTTGGCGCGGGCGGTACGCACATACTCCTTGCCGTATTCCTCCATGAAGATGGTGCGATACCAACGCGTACCGGAGCCGATGCCCGACACCACGCCGATGATCACCGGCAGCACCAGGAACTTGGCCATGTCCCAACCGGCATCGAAGCCGGAAATGGGCACCAGATTCATGAGCTTGCCGGCCACATACTGGCCCGCGATGATGTAGAACAACGGCGAGATCGACATCAGCACCACGCACAGCACTACGCCGCCCCAGTCGATGGCCGTGGAGCGAAAGAACACCAGCAAAAGCCCGAAGGTGATGTTCACCAGCATGCCGACGATCAGCGTGGGCACGGCCAGTGCCAGGCTCGGGCCCATGCGTTCGAGAATGTCCGAGGAGATCGAGCGCCCCGCGTCCGAACGGCCGAAATCGAAGGCGAGCACCTTCACCGATTTCTGAAAGAACAGCGTCTCGGTAAAGCTATCGAGCCCATCGGCCTGTTCGTTGTAGAGATAGGGCAGATCGTAGCCGTGGGTGGCTTTCCAGTTTTCGATGGCCTCGGGCGTGACCCGCTTGAAGCCCAGCTGCATGCGGGCGATATCGTCGGGCGTGTTGACCACGAAGAACAGCAGGAAGGTGATCAGGTTCACCCCGATGAGCACCGGGATGGCATAGAGCGCACGGCGAACGATATAGGCCAGCATCAGCGTGGCCTCCGGCGCAGGGCGCTATGCTCACGGCGCCGGTAGATCCACACGGCGGGTAGCAGCAGAACGACCAGCAGCGCGACGCCGGCAGCAACAGGCCAGAGCACCGGCTGATTCCATTCGCGGCGTTTTTCGGCACGAAGCGCGCCGTCCAGACGCAGGTATTTCAACGAGCTCTGGATCATGCCGTTGGGCTTGGTGTTGTGTAGCCACTGGTGGTAGAGCGCGTATTGCCGCGGGAAATACCCCCATTGCCAGGGCGCGTCGCGGCGCAGGATCGTGAGCATGCGCTCGATGATCGCCTGGCGCTCGGGGCTGTTCTCCATCACCCGCATCTGGCGAAACAGCCGGTCGTATTCGTCGTTTGAATAGTTGGCATAGTTCGAGCCGGCGTGCTCGGCGGTGCCGTTGGGACCGTAGAGCTGCGAGAGGAAATTCTCCGGGTCCGGATAGTCGGCCATCCAGCCGCTGCCGAAATAGATCTGGACGTTGCCCTCGGCGATCTTCTTCTGAAAGCGCGGCCAGGTGGTTGCGCGGACCACCAGCTGGATGCCGAGCTTGTCGAACTGCTGGCGCATCCAGTCCATCTGGGTCTTGAAGTCCGGCCCCGTGGCGGGCGTGTCGATATTCACCAGCAGCGACTGGCCGGTCTTCGGGTCGATGCCATTGGGATACCCCGCCTCGGCGAGCAGCCGCCGGGCGGTATCGAGGGGTTTGCGTACGGCCTCGCCCTCCACCCAGTCGTAGACCACCGGGTTCATGCCGGCCTTGCCGTCCTGATAGCCGAACAGCCCGGGCGGGATCGGGCCCTGGGCGACGATGCCGCGGCCGTTTAGAAACAGCGGGATATAGCTTTCCATATCGATAGCGATGGAGATCGCCTGGCGCAGCTTGCGCCCGGATTCATCCAGCCCGCCGACCACGTCGTCGTTCAGATTGAAGCCGAGATAAAAGATGCCGGGTAGCACCGTCGTGGCCAGCGACATGCCCCGGTCGGCCATGGTGGCGGTGAGGTTCGGATTGCCTTCAGCGTCGATATTGATGGCCTGGCCGAAGGCATCGTCGCTGATGCCGGAGACGTCGTAATAGCCCTGCAGGAACTTGTTCCAGTAGGGGATGGATTCCTGCTCGCGCGAATACACGGCGCGCTTGATGAAGGGCAGTTGCTTGCCGGCATCCGCCAGCAGCCCGGCTGCACGGTCGCCGTCTTCGCCTTCGCTGGGGTAGCGCTGGCCATGAAAGTTCGGATTGGCTTCCAGAACCATACGCTGGTTGGGGTTGTTCTCGGTGAGCATGTAGGCGCCGGTGCCGACCGGAAACGTATCCAGACTGATGTTGCGCGACTTCAGTCCGGGCTGGTCGTAGAAGCGGGTCACCTCGGGCGGTACGGGCGCAAAGAAGGCCAGCGCCAGCCAGTAACGCAGCTGCGGATAGACGCCATGCACGCGGATTTCGTAGCGATGGTCGTCGATCACCCGGGCGCCGTCGAAATCGAAGGCGGTCAGATCCAGCGACTCGCCCGGCGCCAGCTCGGCACGCGCCGCCTCCAGGCGTTCGCGCAGTTCGGCCAGCCCCACGATATGCGCGCTCATCAGCCCGAAGATGGGTGAATTCACTTCCGGCCTGGCCAGACGCTTGATTTCGTGGACGTAATCGCCGGCACGCAGCTCGCGCGTGCCCTGGTGTTCGAAATCCGCCGGACGGGTGATGCCCACCATGTCGGCCGCGCTCAGATCGGCGTAGCGGGGGCTGCCGTCGGCCTTTTTCGCGAACGCCGGATGCGGCTGGTAGCGAATGCCGGGGCGGATATCGAGGGTATAGACGCTGGTGGCCACTTCGGCGGCCGGCGTATCCGCGGGCAGCGGGTTGTCGTCGGCGTCGAGATATTGCGGCTCGGGCACCGCTGTCGCGGTGGCCGGAATCAGCGTATAGGGCCGCTTGAGATAGTGATACTGCAAGGGCGGTTCGTAGATGGCGCCGGTAAAGCTGGCCTCGTCGGTGGCATAGGAGCGGGCCGGGTCGAGATGACGCGGCGGCTCGCGAAACGAGCTGTAGTAGATATCGCTGTCGCGATCGGCATCCGGATAGGGGTTGTTCCAGGGGCCGTTGCAGGCGCCGGTAGCGAGCACGACGAGTACAGCGACAAGCAGCCGCAGGCCGTTCAGGCGGGACATTCGATCAGGGTTCGCGAAGAGCGCATCCCGCCAATGTAGACGATCGCGAAACACGTCCCAAGTCGTTTCGTCGGCACGCGCCCCACCTTCGTCGTATGGAGGCGGCGCCAACCGCGCTGGCACATTGGATCGAATAACGAAACGACTTGCGATCGAGGAGTGTGGCATGACCTATCAGGCCGAGTTCGAACAGGCCCAGCGTGACCCCGAAGGCTTCTGGCGCGAAGCCGCGCAGGCGATTCGCTGGACGCGCGCGCCGCAGCAGATCCTCGACGCCAGCCGCGCGCCGTTCTATCGCTGGTATGCCGACGGCGAACTCAATACCGCCGACAACTGCCTGGATCGCCACGTCGAAGCCGGACGCGGCGACGTCATTGCCCTCATCCACGACAGCCCGGTCACCCAGTCGCAGCAGCGCTACAGCTACGAGCAGCTGCGCGATGCGGTGGCCAAGTTCGCCGGCGTGCTGCGCGGCCAGGGCGTGGTCAAGGGCGATCGGGTGATCATCTATATGCCGATGATCCCCGAAGCGGTCATCGCCATGCTCGCCTGTGCGCGCATCGGTGCGGTGCATTCGGTGGTGTTCGGCGGCTTTGCCGGCGCGGAACTGGCCAAGCGTATCGACGACGCCAAGCCCAAGCTCGTGCTCTCGGCCTCCTGCGGTATCGAACCCACGCGCGTGGTCGAATACAAGCCGTTGCTGGACCGCGGCCTGGAGCTGGCCGAGCATGTCGTCGAACGCTGCGTGATCTTCCAGCGGGAAACCCGGCGCTGCGCACTCACGCCGGAGCGCGATATCGACTGGGTCGACGCGCTCGCCGTGGCCGAGCCGGCGGACTGCGTGCCGGTGGCCGCCACCGATCCGCTGTACATCCTCTATACCTCCGGCACCACGGGTAAGCCCAAGGGCGTGGTGCGCGATAACGGCGGCCATGCCGTGGCCATGCACTATTCCATGCGTGCGGTCTACGGGCTGAGCCAGGACGACGTGTTCTGGACCGCCTCCGATGTCGGCTGGGTGGTCGGCCATTCCTATATCGTCTATGCGCCGCTGCTGCTGGGCTGCACGTCGGTGATGTACGAAGGCAAGCCGGTGGGCACCCCCGACGCCGGCGCGTTCTTTCGGGTGATTGCCGAACACGGGGTGGACGTGTTCTTCACCGCGCCCACGGCTTTCCGGGCGATCAAGAAGGTCGACCCCAACGGCGAGCTGGCCGCACAGTACGACGTATCCAGCCTGCGCGCGCTGTTTCTGGCCGGCGAACATACCGATCCGGATACCGCGGCCTGGGCCGGAGAGAAGCTCGACGTGCCCGTCGTAGACCACTGGTGGCAGACGGAAACCGCCTGGCCGATGAGTGCGAACCCGCTGGGTCTCGAACAGCTCGACGTGCCGTCCGGCTCCGCCGGGCGGCCGGTGCCCGGCTACGATATTCGCGTGCTCGGCGCCGACGGTGAAGAGATGCCCAACGGCGAAATGGGCGATATCTGCGTAAAGCTGCCGCTGCCGCCGGGCTGTTTCCCCACGCTGTGGCAGAACGACGAACGCTACAAATCGTCGTATCTGGAGACGTTCGAAGGCTATTACCGCTCGGGCGATGCGGGCTATTTCGACAGCCACGGCAATCTGTGGGTAATGAGCCGGGTGGACGACATCATCAACGTCGCCGGGCATCGCCTGTCCACGGGCATGATCGAGGAAGTCATCGCGGCCCATGCCGATGTGGCCGAAGCCGCCGTGGTAGGCGCAGCCGATGCCGACAAGGGCCAGCTGCCGGTTGCCATGGTCGTGCTCAAATCTAGTGCCACGCGTGCAGCCGAGGAGATCGTCGCCGAACTGGTGGCGATCGTGCGCGAACAGATTGGCCCGGTCGCAGCGTTTCGGCACGTGGCGATCGTCGAGCGCCTGCCCAAGACACGATCCGGCAAGGTGGTACGCGCGACCCTGCGCGAAATCGCCGACGGCAAGGACTGGACGGCCCCGGCCACCATCGACGACCCGGCGATTCTCACCGAAATCGAAACCCAGCTGGGCCATATCGGCTACGCCAGGCGCGGCGCGGGCTGACCGCGACAAACCCTGCCCAGGCTGCGGGGCGCCGGGGGCTGAGATGCCGCGCCCGGGCGCATGCGCTACCGTAGCGCATGCGGGCAGATGCCTTGCGGCGTTCGAAAGCATCGACTGCCGTGTTCCTGCCGTCATCAGGTGATGCTGCAATAGGCTGGCTGCGCCCCGGCCTGTTGCAGAAGTCGGGGTTGTGGCCGATGACGGTACCAGGGCATGCCCGCTCGGGCCCGGGGTGCCGGTTCGCGGTGGCTGGGGGCAACTTCGCGCCGGGGATGCCGTGGCCGACAATGGCAGATAACGATACGCAATCTATGAAATACACACGCAGCGCATGGCACGGCCGGTTGATACGGGCCGCGATACGAACCGCGATCATGCTCGGGCTCGCGGCGAGCGCGCCGGCCTTCGGCGACGATTTCTCGGATGCCATCACCGCCTATCAGCGGGGCGACTACGATACGGCGCACGACCTGTGGGCGCCGCTGGCCGAAGGCGGCGATGCGCGGGCGCAGTTCAATCTGGCTCTGCTCTATGGCAACGGCCTCGGGCGCCCGCTCGATCGTGAAACGGCACGGCGCTGGTTTGAGGCCGCTGCCGAGCAGGGCAACGTGCAGGCCCAGTACAACCTGGCGCGCATGCTGCAATCCGGCGACGGCGTGCAGCGCGATATCGGTGCCGCGCGTGAGTGGTATGAGAAGGCGGCCCGCAAGGATTTCGCGCCCGCACAGAACAACCTTGCCCTGATGTATCTCGAAGGCCAGGGCATGCCGCGCGATCGCGCGCGGGCCGTGCGCTGGTTCAGCCGGGCCGCGCAAAGCAATCCGGAAGCGCGCAACAACCTCAATGGGCTGGCCATGCGCCTGCCCCAGGCCCGGGTAATGGCCGGTCTGGTCAACCTGCGCGCCGGGCCGTCGATGCAATCCCAGATCATCGATCAGGTCAGCCGGGAAGATACCGGCGTACTTCTGGACCAGCGTGCGGGCTGGTCGCGGGTCTGGTTCGTGGATTACGACAGCATCGGCTGGATCGCGGATCGATTGATCACCATCGACCGAACCCGAAGCGAAGCGTCGGCCAACGTCGCCGAGGCCGAGCCGGAAGCGCCTGCCGATGCACAGGCCGCCGCCGATACGGCCTCGGCCCGGGCGCCGACGAACGCCGGCGGCGGCCCGTCTGCAACCGGCCAGGACGACACGCCGGCTGCCGAAGGCGAACAGCGTGCGAACGCCCGCCAGTCGGCGGCGCCCGAGGGGCCCTGGTATACGGTCGCCAGCGGTTCGGCCGAGCTGCGCGACGAACCCAGCACCGACGCCTCGGTACGCGATCGTCTGGCCTATGGCACCTCCGTCAAAGTATTGGAACAGCGCCCGGGCTGGCGGCGTGTCGAACGCGCCGACGGCGATGCGGCCGGCTGGGTCGGCGCCTTCGTGCTCGCCTCCGACGATGCGGCCAACGCGCGGGAAGCCGCCCAGGCCCAGGCCGAAGCTCAGGCTCGGGCCGAAGCCGAAGCACAAGCCCGGGCCCAAAGCAGCGCAGCGCGTGAAACCCCGGCCGACGTGGGCACCGGCGGCGGCTGAGCACGGCCGGCCACGCGTTTGATGAAGGGCGTTCGCGCCTGTGAGCGTGCTATCTGCCGTCCAGCGGCAGGCGCATCACGTAGTCGTCCATCACGAAGCCGTTGCCGATCGACTTGACGTCCTCGCGCTCGATTTCGAAGCCGGCATGCCGGTACATGGCAACCGAGGCCGCGTTATCGCGGTTCACGCGCAGGCACAGCGCGCGGGCATCGAGTGTGCCTGCGGTCTCTCTAGCCCAGCCGATGAGCTGCCCGCCGATGCCCTGACCGCGGTTTTCGGCAAGGAGGTAGAGTTTGTCGAGCCAGGCGATATCGCCGGCCTGTTCGTCGGGAGAGACGGCAGCAAAGCCCGCCGGCGTGTCGCCGACCCAGGCGAGCACGAAACGCGTGCCCTGGGCCTGCTGGTCGGCGAGCGCGTGGACGGTGTACTGGGAGGCAAGCATGTAGTCGATCTGCTCGCGGCTGATGATGCCGGGGTAATGCTGGTGCCAGATACGGTGCGCGAGCTCGCCCAGGTGCTGGTGGTCGGCGGCGCCGGTGGCCGGTTTCAAAAGGCAGTGGGTCATGGTTTGGGGTCGCTGTCTTGGGTCAGTCGGTCGCGTACCGCGTTGGCGTAATGCGGGTCGGCCAGCAGCGCCCGGCCGCGCCGGGTTTCGCGTAGCCGTGTTTCCAGCCAGCGCAGGCGTCGTCGCAAGCGTTGTGCCGGGTCGTCATCGCTGCGCGCGCTGCGCAGCAGATCCTCGATATCCCGAATTTCGCGCCAGGCCTCGATTTCCGGCGGCACGTAGCCGGCGTTCTTGAGCAGGCGATAGCCGGCCCGTAGCTCAGGCGGTACATCGCGCGCGTCGTCGCGAGGCAGCGGCTTGCCGGCGCCTTCGAGATTGTCGAACTCGCCACGTTCGGCGGCGGCTTCGATATGCGCATCGGCGAGGCGGTCGAGCAGGCTCATGGCGATTCTTCTGTCTTTCGTGAACGGCTCAGCAACGAGGCTCGATGACCGATGCCCCGTCTTGCAAGCGATCTGTCTTCAAAGCCGGAAAACGGATCACGAATTCACGCCAGTAAACGCGAATACGCAAAAACGGCTGCTGAAAGCCGACTATCCACAGATTACGCTGATTACGCCGATTTGTTGATTCGACCGTGGTGGGCGATCGACCGCATTGGCGCCTTGGCTTGGGTGGCACTCGCGGTAAGCACAGGTCCGCAGATCGACGCAGATCACGCAGATCGAAGACAGGACATGGCGATCGTTCGCTGTCGGGCGCACGCGCCGCGCTCTTTCTCATCTGCGTAATCGGTGAAATCTGTGGTTGCTCTTGAGCAACGAAGGCCTCGCTCGGTGGATTACGGCGTCGCGATCGTCTGGCACAGTTGCCGATGGTGGGCGGCCTGTACTGGCCGGCCGCCGCCAGTTTCGTAAAATGCGGGTTTTCGCTGCGGTGGTCGTGCCGCTGGCGAGCGACATGACGGCAAGGATATTTTGATGACGGAATTTCTCGCCCCGGCGCTCGACGGCGCCGACTTCAGCGATCGCGTCGAGGCCAATGGGCTGGAGCTGGCCTACGAGCAGTTCGGCCGCGACGAGCACCCCGCGTTGTTGCTCATCATGGGCCTGGGTACCCAGCTGACCGGCTGGCCGGATGCCTTCTGCCGCGCGCTGGCGGATACGGGCCTGCGCGTGATTCGTTTCGACAACCGGGATATCGGCCTTTCGAGTCAGCTCGGCAGCCGGGGCCCGCGCTACGACGGCGCGCGCGCCGCGTTCATCAAGTCGTTGTTCGGCCGGCGTATTCGTACCGCCTATACGCTCGACGACATGGCCGCCGATACGGTGGCGCTCATGGACGTGCTCGGTATCGAGCAGGCGCATTTGGTGGGTGCCTCGATGGGCGGCATGATCGCGCAGCTGGTTACCGCCCGCCATCCCGAACGCGTGCTCACCCTGACGTCGATCATGTCCACATCCGGGGCCCGGCGGCTGCCACGCGGGCGTCTGAAGGTACTCATGCGGCTGGGCAAGGCGCCGCGCAACAACGACCCGGATACCGTCGCCCGGCATATGGCCAGAACCATGCGCATGATCGGCAGCCCCGACTACGGGCGTAGCCTGGAAGACTGGGCCAGCGAGATCCGGCGCAACGTCAAGCGCAGCTATCGCCCGGCCGGCAGCGGGCGCCAGATGCTGGCGGTGATGGCCGCGCCGTCGCGGGTGGAAATGCTGGGCGAGATTACCCAGCCGGCGCTGGTCATTCATGGCAAGGCCGATCCGTTGCTGCCGGTCAAGCACGGCCGCGATACCGCCCGGCATCTGCCCAACGTGCGCTACGAGGAGGTCGAAGGCATGGGCCACGACCTGCCGCCGCGGCTGCTGCCGGTGTTCGTGGACTGGATTGCCGAGCTGGTACACGGTGATCACGACCAACGCCCGGCCTAGCCGGGTGTGACGCCGAGCGCATCAGCCGAAATCGAAGACGGCCTGATCGCCGGTGGCGGGCGGGCATGCGAAGCGGCTGCTGTCGAGTGGGATACGCCGGCGGGCGCCGATGCCGGCCCGTCGGCAGGCCAGTTCGAATCGCTTGGCCAGTAGCTGGGCGTGGACGCCGGTGCCGCGCATGCGCGTACCCCAGTTCGAATCGTAGTCGCGCCCGCCGTGCATCTGCTGGACCAGGCTCATTACGTGCGACGCGCGTTGCGGGTAGTGGGTTTCCAGCCATTCGCGAAACAGATCGGCCACGCCGTGGGGCAGGCGAAGCAGCACATAGCCGGCGGTCTGGGCGCCGGCCGCTGCGCCATGCTCGATCAGCGCTTCGAGTTCGTGGTCGGTGATGGCCGGAATCACCGGCGCGACCAGCATGCCCACGGGCACGCCCGCCTCGGCGAGCGCCCGTATCGAGCGCAGGCGCTGCTTTGGCCCGGCCGCACGCGGTTCGAGGCTGCGCTTGATGGCGGGGTCGAGGCTGGTCAGGCTCATCATCACGCTCACCAGATTGCGCTCGGCCAGGGCCGTGAGCAGGTCCAGATCGCGATCGATCAGGCTGCCCTTGGTGATGATCGATAGCGGCTGGTTGTAGCGCAGCGCCACCTTCAGCAGCGCGCGGGTGACGCCCAGCTGTTTTTCGTCCGGCTGGTAGGGGTCGGTATTGGCGCCCAGGGTGATCGGCTCACAGCGATAATTTGGCTCGCGCAGTTCGGCTTCGAAGCGTTGTGCGGCATCGGCCTTGTAGTAGATCTCGGTTTCGAATTCGAGGCCGGCGGAATGGTCGAGATATTCGTGGGTTGGCCGCGCAAAGCAATAGATACAGCCATGGCTGCAGCCCTTGTAGGGGTTGATGGAGGCATCAAACGGCACGTCCGGCGAGCTGTTGCGGCTGATCACCCGCCGCGCGGGATCGCGATGAAGACGAGAGGGCGGGCGCTCGATATCTTCGAAGTCGAGCGTGGCCCAGCCGTCGTCGAAGTCCTCCGCGCGGGCGCTGGCAAAGCGCGAAACCGGGTTGGTCAAGGCGCCCCGGCCTTTGTGATGAATCGGGCGATGCGGCATGCTGAACACTGTATGCATGAACAGTTTTGTCGGCAAGGGGCGTTTGGTCATGTATGACACGCCGTTGGCTAAGCAAGTCGGTAGCCCGCCAATGAACGCGAAGACGCGCAAATAAGACGAAAGACAGATCTCACGAGGTCGGATTGTTTGCTGTTCGCGCGCCGCGCGTTCGCGGACCGGTTTGATTGATGAAAGACAAAACGACGGGTATCGCTAGGGTGCGATCACATTGCCGGCCCAGTCGAACAACAGGCCGCTGTCTTCGGGGGTGAGTTGGCCGATGACGTCGAGTAAATGCGTCGCCGCCGTTTCTGCCGTTTGCAGCTGCTTTTCCGGTACGTTGCGCTGAAAGGGTTCCGACAGGCTGGTATCGACCGTGCCCGGATGCAGACCGACGCAGATCAGCTGCCTGGAGCGCCGGCGCAGTTCGATCGCGGCGGTGCGGGTGAACTGGTTCTGGGCGGCCTTGCTGGCGCGATAGGCATACCAGCCGCCGTAGCCGTTGTCGGAAATCGAGCCCACCCGGGCCGACAGGCTGGCGATGATGGCGCGCTCGCCGTGGATGAGCAGGTCATGAAAATGCTTGATCATCAGAATCGGGCCCGCGGCGTTTACCGTGAACGCGCGGGCCAGATTGTCCGGGTTGATATCGGCCAGCTTCTTTTCGGGCCACATCCGCTCGCCTTCATGCAGGATGCCGCCGCAGGTGAGCAGCAGATCGAGCCGGCTCGTGAGCGTGCCCACCTGTTCGCGAGCCGCGGCGATGCTTGTATCGTCGGCCAGGTCGAGCGCGCAGGTCTGCAGGCGCTCGCCGTGCTGCTGGGCCAGTTCCGCCAGGGCGGGATGGCTATCCGGAGCGCGCGCGGTCGCGATTACCCGGGCGACGTCGTCGTCGGCCAGAAGCCGGCGAACGAAGGCAAGGCCAAGCCCGCGCCCGGCGCCCTGAACGAGACAGATCTTCGCCATGGATATTCCAGTTTTCGAAAGGACAGCCGTTAGTACTACGCTAGCCGGCGGACTCGATGCATGGGTACGGCGCCAGCGCGCGACTGTGCGAGGCCACAACGCGTAAACGCACGCAGGGTTAGCATGACATCGCTCGCGAAAGACTATTACAAACTGAATGCCGGGTCGGATTTGTCGGCCGGCGCCATCGAGCGTAACGATACGCCGCCCACCCGGCTGCTTCAGCGTCAGATTGATCGCGGCTTTCGCAGCCTGCGCTTCATGCCGGAGCTCGAGCCGGCGTTTCGAGCGTATCTGCGTGTCTCCGGGCAGTTCAGCCGGGCAAGTCTGGTGGCGTTCGCCCTACTGGGCGTGCTCACCTCCGCGTTCATCGATGTCGCCTGGCTGAACCTGCCGCCCGACCTCTGGTTGCCGACCCGGCTGATCCAGTTCGGCGCCATGGTGCCCATGGGTTTGGTCTGTATCTTTCTTTGTCTGCGCCAACCGGCGACCCGGGCCATGGATGTCGGGGTTTTGCTGTTGTTCGTGACCGTATCGGCCGGTTTGCTCGCCCAGCGCGTGGTCGATTCGAAGCTGGGTTTCGAGCTGCCGCTGGAACTGGTCGGGGTGAGCGCGATCGCCATGCTGTGTCTTTCGCGCATACCGTTCTGGGCGCAGGTGCCCGTGCTGCTGGGCGTTGGTCTGGTTACGGCCTGGGTCGAGCTCACGGCGGTCGCGCTCATGTCCGCGAGCCACTACGATCTGTTCGCGACCGGACTGCTGTTTCTGGCAGCCCTGGTCGCCGGGTATGCGTCGGAACACACCATCCGCTGGACGTGGTTGAATGCCACCCTGCTGCACTATGTATCACGGCTGGATCGGTTGACCGGTTTGCTCAATCGGCATGCGCTCGAGGACGTGCTGGAAGATGGGCAGGCCCATGCACGCCGCGAGCAGATCGATTACGCCCTGGTCATACTCGATGTGGATGCCTTCGGCGCGTACAACAACCACTATGGCCACCAGCGCGGCGACCGGGCACTGCAGCGGGTCGCGGACGTACTGGCCGACCATGCGCGCCGCCCCATGGATGTGTGTGGGCGCTACGGCGGCGAGGAATTCGTGCTGTTGTGGATGGGTTGCGACGCCGAAAGCGCGCGGGCGATGGCGAACGCGCTATGCGCAGCGATCGAAAAAGAACGTATCGAGCATCATCGCTCGCCGACTGCCGATCACATCACCGCCAGCGTCGGGCTGTGCCATGTCAGCGCGGCCCATGCCCATACCCCGCTGGAGCTGGTGCTGCGTGAGGCCGATCGCATGCTCTATACCGCCAAGAGCGCAGGCCGAAACCGGATGTGTCATACCTGCTACGACGACAACTCCCGGCCTTTTCAGCCGCCTCAGGCGTAAGGCGGCGTACGCGTCAATAGATAAGCCAGGTCAGTACCACCACGCCGAGCACGGCCCAGACCACGGCCGCCACCACGCGCCGGCGAATGGCCGCACGCACCGAGGAGGCGAGCATGGCCAGGCCGATCACTAGGATCAGCAGGCTGAAAATGGAGGCGTTGATGCCCAGGGCGCCGGTCAGCCCCTGCACGAAGCTGTCGATCGCGCCGTAAAGGTTGTCGAACAGCCAACCCAGGGCGTCGACGATGAAACGGATGACGGCGCCGAGCTTTTCGCCGATCCAGTGGAACAGATTGTCGCTATCCATGCGTATGCAGGCCGGTGGCAGGAAATGAGATCAATCCGCCCAGTGTACCGGTAACGCCGCGGCGGCCGGCGCATCGGTTGGCCGCAGGGGCCCGACGTGCGGGGCTGGCCCCTGCGGCCAACCGCCTGCGGATCAGTCCGAGGCTTTCTGAACTTCCTGGCCGGCTTTTTCGATGTCCTGCCCGGCGCCTCGCATGGTGTTGCTGCAACCACTGATCAGGGCCAGGGAAAACACGGTCAGGGCCAGTACGGCCGCGATTTTGGAGCGATTCATGGATAGCGTTCCTTGGGTGCGAAATAGGCGGTACGAACCTCGGTTCGACACCCCTGAATATAGGCCATGGGCGGGTCGGGAAACCAGGGTTTTCGTGTTTGCCGGCAGCGCGGCGCCGGTTAGCGCGGCGGCAGCACCCGGTCGTGCAACACGCGCCGCAGTACAAAGCTCGAATGCACGCCGGATACGCCTTCGATACGGGTGATGTGTTCCAGCAGCAGGCGCTGGTAATCGTCCATATCGGCCACCGCGATACGCAGCTGGTAATCGGCCTCCTGGCCGGTGATGAGCAGGCATTCCTGGACCTGGGGCAGGGCCGCGACCTGCGCCTCGAAATGCTCGAAGCGTTCCGGCGTGTGCTTGTCCATGGAAATGAGCAACAGCGCAGACAGGCCGTAGCCCAGGGCGCGGTCGTTCACCCGGGCGTGATAGCCGGTTATCACGCCGGCCTCCTCGAGCGCACGCACCCGACGCAGGCAGGGCGAGGGCGACAGGTTCACCGCCTCGGCCAGGGCCTGATTGCTGATCCGGCCATCGGCCTGCAGCAGTTCCACGATCTGGCGATCGAACCGGTCCAGTTCGACGTGCTCGCTAACAGTTTTCATTTAACGCAATCCAATAATGCTTCTCTCGTAATTATTAGCAGAAAATTGCGTAACGAGCGAGAAACGGGCGTTATTGGCAATCCTGTGCCCGAGCGGGCGCGTTAAACTATGGCTAGGCGACATCGCATGGATGCCGCAAAGCCAACTCGACCAGCCGAGGACGATCATGAGCCGTTTCGATCACCGCAAATATCGCGCAGCCCCCCGGGTGCCGGCCTTCAACCGCACCTGGCCGGATCGCGATCTGGAAAAAGCGCCCATCTGGGTGAGCGAAGACCTGCGCGACGGCAACCAGGCCCTGCTCGAGCCGATGACGGTCGAACAGAAGCAACGGCTGTGGAAGCTGCTGGTGGATGTCGGCATCAAGGAAATCATGGTCGGCTTTCCCTCGGCCAGTCAGCCGGACTACGACTTCGTGCGCTGGTTGATCGACGAGGATCAGATCCCCGACGACGTGACCATCGCAGCGCTCACGCAGTCGCGCGATCACCTGATCGACCGCACCTTCGAATCGCTGGAAGGCGTGGACAAGGCCATCATCCATCTCTACAACTCCACCTCCACGGTGCAGCGCGAGCGCGTGTTCGAGATGGACGAGGACGGCATTATCGATATCGCCGTCAAGGGCACCCAGCGGGTCAAGGAAAACGCGCAGAAGCGGCCCGGCGTGCACTGGCGGCTGGAATATTCGCCGGAAAGCTTTTCCTCCACCGAGGTCGAGTTCTCGGTACGGATCTGCGAAGCGGTCATGGACGTCTGGCAGCCCACGCCCGACGACAAGATCATCTTCAACCTGCCGAATACCGTCGAACTGGCCGGCCCGCATCATCATGCCGACCAGATCGAGTACTTCTGCCAGCACATCAAGAATCGCGACAGCGTGATCGTGTCGGTGCATACGCATAACGATCGCGGCGGCGCGGTGGCCGCGGCAGAACTGGCCATGCTGGCCGGCGCGGAACGCGTGGAAGGCACGCTGCTGGGCAACGGCGAGCGCACCGGCAATATGGATATCGTGATTCTGGCCATGAATCTCTATGGCCAGGGCATCGACCCCGAGCTGGACCTGAGCGATCCGGACGAGATCATCCGCGTGGTGCACGAATGCACGGGCATTCCCCTGCATCCGCGCCACCCCTGGGTGGGCGAGCTGGTCTATACCGCCTTCTCCGGCAGCCATCAGGACGCCATCCGCAAATCGTTGCGCAAACAGGGCGAGGACGAACACTGGCAGGTGGCTTATCTGCCTATCGACCCGCGCGATATCGGCCGCGACTATCAGGCCGTGATCCGGGTGAACAGCCAGTCCGGCAAGGGCGGCATGGCCTTCCTGCTGGAGCGTGATTTCGGCATCAGCCTGCCGCGCTGGATGATGCTCTCGCTCGCCCCGCATGTGCAGGCCGAAAGCGAACGCGTCTCCGGCGAGCTGTCCAGCGGCCGGATTCGCGAACTGCTGTTCGAGAATTTCTCTCGTCAGGAGCCCCTGACGCTGGTCGACTACGGCCTGCGCCGTGGTGAGGACGGCCAGACGCTCGACGTCACCCTTTCCGACGGGCGTCAGCGTATCGAGCTGCAGGGCCACGGCAACGGCCCGCTGTCGGCTTTCATCGATGCCTGGCATGGCCATACCGGCGAAGAGATCGCGGTGGCGGACTATTCCGAGCATGCGCTCTCGGCCGGCAGCGATGCCGATGCCATTGCCTTCGTACAGCTGCGCAAGGACACGCTGCGTATCCCCGCGGTCGCCGAAGACAGCGATACCGTGAGTGCCGCGCTCAAGGCGATCATTGCCGCGCTCAACCTCTCGCGGGAAGAAGACGAAACCGGCCAGCGTGGCGGGCTTACGGCCCTGGCCAGCTAGGCCGCATTTAAAAAAGCCGCCACGGGCCGATTGCCTGTGGCGGCTTTTTTGTGCCTAGAGGTAGCGCATCCACGGCTGCGGCGAACGCCGTTTGAGCCGGCCGAACCAGGCACAGGCCAGGCCCAGCGGCGGCGCCAGCAGCAGGGCGATCAGCCACACATGGCCCATGTTCGCCACGCTGAACAGACTGCCCTGATTGGACCCGAAGTACGCCAGCGCACCCAGGTTGAGCAGGTGCAGCACGTAGAGATGCAGCAGGTAGAAAAACAGCGGTGCGCCGCCAAAGACGGCCAGCATGCGGGCCGTGCCGGCGGGCACGCGCTCCAGCGCGGCCAGTAACAGCGTGCCGATGCCCAGGGTGAACAGCACGAAGTCTGCCGAGGGCGGGTATTTGGTCAGGTTGAAGAACGACATCGCCGTGCGCAGCCCGGTATCGCCGGCCTGCCAGGGTACGGGTTCGCCGTAGCCGTTAAGAAGGCGTAGCACGACGAACGCCGCCAGTAGTCCGAGACCTGTGGCCCAGAGCAGGCGCGCCCGGGTGATCGGGTCGCGGTCCCTGGCGAACCACGGCCCCACGCTATAGCCCAGCGCGATCACGCCGATCCAGGGCAGCAGCGGGTAGGAGGTCTGGGCCGCGATGCCCAGCGGCAGATCGATCAGGCCGCGATCGTGCAGGATCGTCCAGAACACATAGCCGAACTCGTCGGGGGCGAAGGCGATCGGGTCGAGCAGGTTATGGCCCAGTACGATGACGGCGCCCACGGCGGCGAGCACGCCGCGAGGCAGGTGCACGAGCGCGGCCAGCGCGATCATGCTCAGGCCGATCGCCCAGATCACCTGCAGATAGAGTTTTTCCGGCGGCAGGGCGAACGTCCACGCAAAGCTGACCAGCGTGAGTTCCAGCACCACCAGAAACAGCCCGCGCTTGAACAAAAACGCGCTCACCGCTGCGCGGCTGCGCTGGGCGCCGTATAGCCAGGCCGAAAGGCCGGTCAATGCCACGAACACCGGCGCACACAGATGCGCCGCCAGGCGCGAGAAATAAAGCGCTGGCGTGACCTCGTCGACGTTCATCGGGTCCGACACCTGCGCATGCAAAAAGAAGAACTCGCGGGCGTGGTCGACCAGCATCAGCAGCATCACGAGCCCGCGCAGGGCGTCGATGGACTGGATCCGTGCCCCTGTCGTGGCTCGGGCCGGGGTGTCGAACCCTGTGGCGTGGGCGGCGCCAACCGTCTGATTCATGAGCGCTTCTCGTCGAAAAAGCGCGATGTTATATCATCGCGAGCCGCCGTGCCCGGTTTGACGCAAGCGACGACGCCGCCCGCGCTCAGCGTTCGAGGTTGGTGGCCGTCACCGGTGCCGCATCGTTGCCCCAGCTACCCCGGATATAGGTCATAACCGCGGCCAGATCGCGCCCGTCCAGATCGTAGAACGGCGGCATGCCGTGCGGGCGCGGATTGCCCTCGGTCGCGGCAGCAAAACCGCCCTGGCGGATCATGTTGGCGGCGTTGATCGGGTTATCCATGGTCACCACCCGGTTGCCGGCCAGCGCCGGCGCGCCTTCGCGGCCCTCGCCATCGTCCCCGTGACAGCCGGCACAGCGATCGGCATAGATCTTTCGACCCTCGCCCATGGCCTGGCGCCGGCCGTTGTCGCTCATGCGGATCAGGCGCAGCGGCGAATCCACCGAGACCTCGGGAATCGATTTCAGATAAGTCGCCATGGCTCGGGCGTCGTCGTCGTGCATGTACTGCAGGCTTTCGAAGACGACATCGGCCATCGGCCCCATCATGGCCGCATGTTCGCGTTTGCCGCTTTGCAAAAAGGCGGCGGCTTCGGCGAGCTCGAAATGCTGCAGGCCGGCCTGGGCCGGGTCGGCCAGCGGCGGCGCATACCAGCCGTGAATCATCGCACCCGGGGCGTCTTCGTCATCGTTGCTCGCGCCCAGGCGTGCCCTTGCGCGATGGCAGGCATCGCAATGCCCAAGCCCCTGAACCAGTTCGCGGCCGCGGTTCCAGTCGCGGCTCTGTTCTGGGTCGTTTTCGATTTCGCCGGCCTCGAAATACAGCATCTGCCAGACGTTGAGCAGGCTGCGATAGCGATAGGGAAAGCCCAGCTCATGCGGACCATGGCGTTGCTCGACCGCCGGCACGCTCTGCAAATAGGCATGGATGGCATCGATGTCGGCACGCGGCACATGGGTGTAGTTCGGGTACGGACAGGCCGGATACATCGGCGAGCCGTCGGCGCGTTCGCCGTTGTGCAGGGCGTTGTAGAAATCGTCGGCGCTCCAGTCGCCGATGCCGGTTTCCTTGTCGGGCGTGATATTGGGGGTGATGAAGGTGCCGTAATCGCTGGCCAGCGCCAGCCCGCCGGCATAGTCGGCGCCGCCCGGCGCGGTATGACAGCCCGCACAGTTGCCCAGCCGGGCCAGATACTCGCCGCGCTCGACCGTGGCCTGATCGGCCGCGTTCGCCGCGCCGGCTACGAGTGCAAAGACCAGGGCTGCCTGCACAAAAATACGCTTGCTCAACACGATCAGGACTCCGGTGCCGGAACGCTGCCGCATTCCAGCGGCGGATCGACCACGGCGTTTGCCACCGGCCGGGTATCCTCGGGGATCGGCTGGGCCGCCAGCCAGGCTGCCACGGCCTCCACATCGCGCCCGTTCAGGCGCTGGGTTATCTTCGCCATGCAATCGGGCGCGGCCGCATGGCGCGTGCCCACCTGCCAGGCGCCGAGCTGGGCCATGATGTACTGGCGCGGCAGTCCGATCAGCCCCGGGGTATTGGGTTGCACGCCGGTCAGATGCTCGCCGTGGCAGGCCGCACAGGCCGGCACGCCCGCCTGTTCGTCGCCCTCGCGCACCAGCTGCTCGCCGCGCTCGGCCAGCGCAGGCTGTGGCGCGGCCGCCGGCGCGGGATAGGGCGCATGCTGGTCGGCGAAATAGTCGGCGATCTCGTAGAGATATTCGTGCGAAAGATGCGCCACCATATGGTTCATGCTGCGGTTGCGCCGCCGGTAGTCCTGATAGTTCACCAGCTGGTTGTAGAGATAGCCGGCCGGTTTGCCATGAATTCTCGGCACATAGCCGTCTTCAAGCTCGACACCCTGGGATTCGTGGCAGGCGGTGCAGGCTTCCAGGCGCTCGGCCATGGGGTCATGGTGGGCCGCGTCGTGGGCAACAGCGCTCGTGGTCAGGCATATCAGCCCGCCGAGCAGGGCGCCGATCAGAAAAAACCTTGTTGCGGGCACGGTTGCGGCATCCTTGGATCGAGAGGGCGGCAGGGTATTCGGGCCCATTATCGGCCGAGATGCCGTAACGACCAAGTCGTGTCGCGTTAAAGTCCGCCGGTAGCTGCAAGATGCACGCCATACGCAGCGATACGGATAGCGCGTAATCGGGGTGCCCCTTACGGTTCGTCGGCAAGCGCGCTTCAACAACCCCGCCGCGTGCCGATAGGAGTATGCATGGCCGAAACGCACGAAGATGAAAAGCAGCCGCGCGAACATGACGTAATGCGCCTGTTCGAACGACCGATCCAGATTCGCTCGTTCATCATGACCGCGATTCTGGTCATCCTGCTGCTCTATACGCTGTATTTCGCGCGTTTCATCTTCATACCGGTCGCGCTCGCGCTGATCTTCAACCTGCTGCTCGGCCCGGTGGTTACCCGCATGCAGCGGTTCTATATCCCGCGCTGGATCAGTGCCCTGCTGCTCATCGGCAGCTTCGCGGCCATCGTCGCCTACGGCTGCTACATGCTCATGGGCCCGGCGCAATACTGGATCAAGCACGCGCCCGAGGCGTTCACCTCCTTCGAGGAAAAGACGTCCCAGCTGCAGCAGCAGATCCAGGACATGAACGAAAGCACCGAGGAGATCAAGAAGGCCGCGACCAAGATGATCGGCAAGGCCGCCAATCAGGGCCAGACCATCAGCATCAACGACGAGACCCTGCGCGACCAGATCGTGACCAACCTGCAGTGGACGGGCGGCATCCTGTTCATGACCCTGATCATGCTCTACTTCATGCTCTGCGGGCGCGGTTTCGTGTTCCGAAAACTGCTGATCA
Organism: Salinisphaera sp.; assembly: GCF_002729955.1. Lineage (GTDB taxonomy): Bacteria > Pseudomonadota > Gammaproteobacteria > Nevskiales > Salinisphaeraceae > Salinisphaera. Next base: position 43,403 of record NZ_PBYA01000026.1, read on the forward strand.
TGACGCGAACAGGGCGAAGTCGGCGCAATGCGGTACGTATCGTGCGGCATCTGCAGAGTGATATCAGCCGCTATCTGCTCACTGTCACCGCGATCAACATCTTGCTGGGCGCCAGCGTTGCCCTGGTGCTGTGGCTGATCGGCCTGTCCGATCCCATGCTCTGGGGCGTGCTCGTGGGCGTACTCAATTTCGCCCCCTATGCCGGCGCCGCGATCTCGCTGGCCGCGATCACGCTGGCCTCATTCGCCACCTTCGATACGCTCGGCCACGTGCTCGCCGCCCCCGCGGCCGTATTCGCGCTCAACGTGCTCGAAGGCAATTTCGTCACCCCGGCCATCCACGGCCAGCGTTTCGAGATGAGCCCCTTGATGGTGTTCTTTGCCCTGTTCTTCTGGGGCTGGCTGTGGGGTGTGGCCGGCATGCTCATGGCAGTGCCGTTGCTGGTGGTATGCAAGGTCACCTGCGACCACATCGAGGAACTGCGCCCCGTTGGACGCCTGCTCGGGCGCTAGACCGCGTTTTTGACCTGGTCGACCAGTCGCGCGAGGCGTGCACGGCTTTGTTGTAGCGCGTCGAGCTTTTGGTCGAGCGCGCTCAACTCGTTCGCCAGTGTGGCGCGCACGCGATCACAGGGGTCGAAATGCGGCGCGTCGTCGACCAGGCACGGCAGCAGTAGCGCGACGCTGTCGAGTTTGAGGCCGGCCTCGTTGAGCTGGCGCACGAGCGTTGCCTGCTGCAGATCGGCCTCGCTGTACTGGCGGTAGCCGGCGTCACTGCGCCGGGGCGTGAGCACGCCGCGGCTTTCGTAATAGCGCAGCATCCGCTCGCTGATACCGCTGCGCTTGGCGAACTCGCCGATATGCATGGCATTCGATGGGTATTGACCTTAACAGCACTGTCAGGCCGCAGGATCGGTTCGTCAATCACACGATGGATCGTCGTCATGTCTCGTTCGTTCAAATGCCTGTGCATGCTGTTATTGGGCGCCTTTGCGCCCGTCGTGATAGCGGCGCCCGCCGCTAGTGACCGAGCGGCAGAGCCGTTGGTTTTCATCATTCACGGCTATGCGGCCACACCGGCCGATCACTGGTTTGGCTGGCTCGAAAACGCGTTGGCCGATCGCGGAATCGAAGCCCGTCGCATTGCCTTGCCTGATTCCGCCACCCCTGAGCCCCGGGCCTGGGCCGAACGGCTCGATCAGCTGACCCGCGATATGCAACGCCCGGTCTATTTCGTGGCCCATAGTCTGGGTGGGATCGCACTGCTGGCGGCGTTACAGCGGCGTATCGATGCTGACCCGGCAGGCGCGCACTGGGCAGGCCTGGTGTTGGTATCGGCATTCGCCGAGCCATTGCCGGCACTGCCGCAGCTCGACGCCTTTGTTGCAGCGCCGGTCGATTTCGAAGCGATACACGCCGCTGTCGACCAGCAGCAGGTGATATCCGCCCGCGACGATCCGATCGTGGCGTTTATGCACAGTATGGCGCTGGCCGAACGGCTGCAGGCCCCTTTTTTGCTGGAACCGACCGGTGGGCATTTTCTCGGCCGCGACGGCTACACGCGCCTGCCCGTGGTGCTGACTACGGTGTTGAATATGATCGCGTCGCAGGAACGGACGGCCGATACGCGCGAACCGGCATCAGCGCAGGAACACGAAGTACCCTAGAAAAATCACTGCAAGGGCGAGCATCAGCGGGTGGATCTCGCGGTGGCGGCGGGCCGCGGCCATGGTGATCGGGTAGACGATGAAGCCAAGCGCGATGCCGGTGGCAATGGAATAGGTCAGCGGCATCAGCAGCACGGTCAGAAACGCCGGCACCGCCGTTTCGAAGCGATCCCAGGCGATATGGCGTAGCGATGCGGCCATAAGCACGCCGACTACGATCAGCGCCGGTGCGGTTACTGCCTGGGTCACCACCGCCAGCAGCGGCGAAAAGAACAGCGCCAGCAGGAACAGCACGCCCACGACCACGGCGGTGAAACCGCTGCGCCCACCCGCAGCCACGCCCGAGGCCGATTCGATATAGGCCGTCGTCGACGAGGTGCCGATGAGCCCGCTCGCGCTGGTGGCAAGCGCATCGGCGAACAGGGCACGGCCGGCACGCGGCAGCTTGTTGTCGACGATCAGCCCGGCCTGGCGGGCTACGCCCATGAGGGTGCCGGCCGAATCGAAGAAATCCACGAACAGCATGGTGCCGATGACCACCGCCATCTGCGGCGTGAACAGGTCGGGCAGGCGGGATATGGCCGCCCCGGCCACCGGGCTGATATCCGGCACCGGGCTGACGATATGGTCGGGCAGGTCGATCAGGCCGGTGAGCATGCCCACCACGGCCGTAAGCGCCATGCCCAGAAAGATCGCGCTGGTCAGGCGCAGCGTCATCAGAATGACGGTGGCCAGCAAACCGAAGATGGCTAGCAGCGTCTGCGGGTCGGTCAGCGGGGCCAGGCCCACCAGCAGGGCATCGTCGTTGACGATGATGCCGGCATTGGTCAACCCGATGAAGGCGATGAACAGGCCGATGCCGGCCGCCACGGCATGCTTGAGTTCGTCGGGGATAGCGTCGATCACCCGTTCGCGCAGCCGTGAGACGGTCAGGGCCATGAAGATCAGACCCGAGACGAACGTGCCGGCCAGCGCGGTCTGCCATTCGATGCCCATGCCGAGCACCACCGAGAAGGCAAAGAAGGCGTTCAGGCCCATGCCCGGCGCCTGGGCGATCGGATAGCGCGCCAGCAGCCCCATCACCAGCGAGCCGAAGGCCGCGGCCACGGCGGTGGCGGTGAATACCGCATCGCGCGGCATGCCCAGGCCCGCGGCCTCCGGAACCGAGGCCAACGACAACACGGCCGGGTTCACGAACAGGATATAGGCCATCGACAGGAACGTGGTCAGCCCCGCGACGGTTTCCTTGCGCCAGTTCGTGTCGAGGGCGTCGAAATCGAAATAGCGGGCAATCGCGTTCACGGCGGATCCTGCGCTGGGGCCTAGGGCCGTTGATATCTTGATAGGGCGCGCATGATACAAAAAACATGCCGGCCTGGCCCCGGCGCTATAACCCAGTGGCGCGCGGACGCCCGGCGCCAGCGATCCCGGCTTAGGGCTGCCCGGCTTCGCCGCGTGGTCGACGCCGCTCCATCTGGCGGGCCAGACGACTGCTGCGGGCCACGTCCGAGAGCGTGAGCACGCCTTCGACCTCGCGCGGGTGATCCATCCGGCCGTCGGGGGTGATCAATGCCACCTCGCACTTCGCCGCGCGCAGACGGCCGACGATATCGAAGACCATGTCATCGGCCGCGGCGACGATGTAGTCGGTTTCCATATGTTCGTCGGCCCAGCTGCGAATCCTGGCGCGTCGGGTGAGCCGGTAATGCCGCCGGGTGGAAAAGATCGCCTGAATTTTCTGCTCGGCGTCGAGCACGAGCACGTTCGGGGCCTGGCGGCCGAAGCGCTTGAAGCGACGGCGAATTTCCGCAAGCCCGCGGTTGTTGCCCACCCGGATCACGCGCGGGTCGGCGAACTCGGACGCCTTCTGCAGCATGAACAGATTGGTTTCCAGCGAGGCCGGGACCGGGTGATTGCGCCGCGAGAGCTTGAAGGTATAGATCGTGTCCGCCATCAGGAACTGGCGGACGTAGTAGGCAATCGACACCACGATGATCATGGGAATGATCACGTGATAGTCGCGCGTCATCTCGAAGATGATCACGATCGCGGTCAGCGCCGCACCCGTGGAGCTGGCCACCACCGCGGCCATGCCCAGCACGGCCATGGTGGCCACATCGAGCTCGAACCAGGGCGTGAGATGCTGCATGGCCACCGCAAAGGCGCCGCCCAGCGTCGCACCCAGATAAAGCGCGGGCGAAAACACGCCGCCGGAGGCACCCGAGCCCAGCGTCAGCGAGGTGGCCAGCAGCTTGCCCACGAATAACAGCAGCAACAGCCAGGGCGAGGTGAGCGCGTTTTCCAGAATATCCTGGATCGTGGCATAGCCTACGCCCTCGACGTAGTACTCGCCGGTGAGCGACATGAAGGCATACATCATCACGCCCACCAGCCCCATGCCGATGAGGTGGCGCGAATAATTGTTGCCCGGCATGCGTTCGAACAGCCCCTCGAACACATAGATGCTGCGCGTGAACACCAGCGCGGCCAGCCCCATGAGGATGCCGAACACCACATACACGCCGAACAGTTCCGGCGAGTTCAAATCGAGCGCCTGGTTGGCCAGCGCCGGAATATCGAAGGACGGTGTGTTGCCGAACAGCGCCCGGCCCACGAACGAAGCCGCGCCCGTGGCCAGGGCCACCGGGATGAGCGTACGCCCGGAGGTTTCCGGCAGGATGATTTCGATCGCGAACAGCAGACCGCCCAGCGGGGCGTTGAAGGTGGCCGCAATGCCGGCGGCCGCGCCGGCCGCGATCAGCGTATTGCGCTGCCATTCCCGTAACAGCGTGACCTGGCCAATACTCGAACCCAGCGCCGAGCCGATCTGGATGATCGGGCCTTCCCGCCCCACCGCGCCGCCGGTGGCAATGGAAATGGAAGAGGCGAGCGCCTTCACCCCGGCCACACTCGGGCGGATGACCCCGCCCTTGTAATAGATGGCGTCGATGACTTCGGGTACGCCGTGGCCCTTGGCCTCGGGGGCGAAGTTCTGCACCAGAAAGGTCACCGCCACCGAGCCCAGCATGGGCACGATGATGATCCAGGCCCCGAACGGGCTTGCCGCGGTATGTTCGTTGGCGTCGTAGAGGCGCGACAGCTCGCCGAAGAAGGCAAGGTTGTGGAATACGGCGATCAGGTCGCGGAATATCGAGGCGCCGTAGCCGGCGGCCACACCCACGCACACGGCCAGCAGGCTGAGTACGAGGCTGGAACGTTCGATAGTGCGCGACCGGGCCAATGCAATCCCTGCTTTGCTGAGCGTCGAGTCGGCCGCCGCGGCGACGGGTGTCGCGCATGAAGCGGGCGTGGGTGGCCCGCTTCGCTGGGCATGCCGTTTGGCGGCCGTCCTGAGGTGTGTGGAGTATACAGCAACCGCGGCCTCATCCGAAGCCTCGCACGGCCTGTGTTCGGCATGTGCACGGGCTCGGCGGCGTCCATGGCGGTCGCCGCCGAGCCTGTTCGTGGCGCTTTTCTACTTGTCGAACATATGCGTGGCATGGGTGATCGCGCCGCCGGCACGGATGGCCGCTGCCACTACCGCGGTTTCGCTGAGTTCGGCATCGCTGGCGCCGGCATCGCGTGCCGCCTGGGTATGCAGTTCCAGGCAATAGGGGCACTGGGTGGTCATGGCCACGGCGAGGGCGATGAGTTGCTTGGTCTTGGCATCGATCGCGCCCTCGGCGAAGGCGGCCTTGTCGAATGCCCAGAATGCGTCCATGCCCTGGGGCGCGCCGCTGTCGAGCTGGCCGAGGCGTTCCAGATTCTTGCGGTCGTACATGCTCTCCTCCGGTATCGATTAGGGGCGGTGCCGGCTTGTTGCTTGGGTTCTGGCACCGTCGCAATCGACCCTGCGCGCGCCGCGACGAGACTGTCAACGCAACCAAGGTCGTGTTCGCGGGGAAACCTTGGCGCCGCTCGGGTGTCGTTGATAAGGCACTCTCGAATGGGAAACGACGCCATGCGATACCAGGGCAAGATCAACCGTCCCGTCATCCGGATCGGCGCGCTCGTGCTGCTGATGCTGGCATGCACGGCCGGGGTGGTACTGGCCGCGGCCCAGAGCGAGTCCGGCCTCGTGGCCGAGCAGCCCGTCGCTTCCGACAACTTCGCCCACTATCGTGATGCCGGCGCCGGCTATGCCTTCGACTACCCGCGCGCACTGGAGCCGGCCGAAGCAGAAGGCAACAACGATACCCGGCTGTTGCAGGGCCACGGTTTGAGCCTGCGCGTATCCACCACGGCGCTGGGCGGGCGTTCGCTACGGGCGCTGGCCATGAACGCGCTCGACGACCCGAGTGCGGCCAGCGAAACCCGCAATACCGACGGCAGCGTGGTGCTCGTACAGGAGGAGCCGGGCGCACAACGCGCGGTCAAGGCGATCGCGCTGGCCGATGAGCGCGCCGCCGTGATGGTGGTCGACGGCGCCTCCGAGGCGGTCAGCGATACCATTCTGTCGAGCTTCGTGCCGGTATCGGCGGCAGCGGCCGACCCGGAAGAAACCGATGCCGAGGCCCGCTATCGCAACCCCGAGCTGGGTTTTTCCATCGAACGGCCGAAGGGCGCGCAGGTATCACGTGACGGCGCCGACAGCGTGTCGTTCAAGGTGCTGGGCCCGGACAATGCCGCCGCCAGCGAGATCAGCGACGGTTTTGTGCTCACCGTCATTCGCGATCATCGGCCCGGTATTGCGACCCTGGCCGAATACGCCGAAGCGGTGCGTGCCGACGGCGCCCCCAGCGCCGACACCCGCCGGGTCGGCGATTACGAGGCGCTGCACTACAGCACGCAGAGTGAAATGGGCGATACGGTGTCCCACTGGCTGTATCGCATCGGCGAGCAGCGCCAGTATCAGGTCACCGCGACGGTCAGCGGTGCTCCGGGCCGTTATCGCGACCGGATTCAGGCGATGCTCGAGAGCCTGCGCTTCGACTAGCCTGCGGCCGGGGCGTCGGCCGCGTGGCCAGAAAGGTGGCGACACAGGCCAGCCCCAGGGTGACGCCGATCGCCAACGGCCGGTAATCGATATGCCACCAGACGATGGCCACGCTGGCGGCAATCATCGCCAGGGCGGTGAGCTTGGTACGCAGCGTGAGCGCTCGTTCGCGTTCCCAGTTGACGATGGCCGGCCCGGCATAGCGGTTGGCCCGTATCCAGGCCGCGAAGCGCGGCGAGCCGCGGGAGGCCAGCGCCACGGCGGCGAGCATGAACGGCGTGGTGGGCAGCAGCGGCAGGAACACCCCGAGCAGGCCGAGTACGAACAGCAGCGCGGCCGCGGCGACCAGCAGATACTGCTTGAGCGTCATGCGCTCAAGCATCGTGACCACGGCAGCGTTGGGTTAGAGTAGCGGCTGGGGCGAGGCATGGCGCGATGCTACGCCGCGTGTATCGGCGCTGTCATGCTGACGCAGGGCCGGTCCGGGTCGCGTCGTTCGTGTTTGGCAGGTATCGAGGTCAGGGAGAACATGGTGCACCGTCATAATGCCGAGCAGCTTTCGTCGCAGGAGCAACCGCCCGCCGACGGGCGTGGCCGGCGTGCGTCCACGCCCGTGGATATTCCCTTCAAGGGCTGGCGCGACGTGGCCATGCGCGTCTATCACGCCTTCAACGACAATAATCTGTCGATCATCGCCGCCGGGGTCTCGTTCTACGGGCTGCTGGCGATCTTTCCTGGTATTGCCGCGTTCGTGGCCATCTACGGACTGTTTCTGGACCCGGCCGGCGTGGTCGAGCAGCTCAACCAGCTCGATGAGGTGGTGCCGCCGGATGTGATCGCCACGGTCACCGGCCAGATGACGCAGATCGCCGCCAAGCCGCAGGCCTCGCTCGGGCTGGCCGCGTTCTTCACCCTGGGCCTGGCGCTGTGGAGCGCACGCAAGGGCACCACGGCGCTGATGATCGCGCTCAACGTGGTCTATGCCGAGCGCGAAACCCGTAATTTCTTCGTCAAGATCGCTGTCTCGCTAGCGCTGACCTTTGCCATCGTACTGGGGCTGAGCGCGGTCGCGATCATGGCCGCCGGCGTGCCGCTGCTGTTCGCCGCCCTGGGGTTTGGCGACTGGATGGTGGCGGTCGGCCGTGGTCTGGGTCTGGGCGGCGCGGCGCTGGTGCTCATGACCGGCATCGCCGGGCTGTATCGCTATGCGCCCAGTCGTCGCCCGCCGAAATGGCGCTGGGTATTCATCGGCGCGGCCATCGTGACCGTGTTCTGGATTCTCGGTTCGCTCGCGTTCTCGGTGTATGTATCGTTTTCCAACACCTATTCGGCCACCTACGGCTCGCTCGGGGCCGTGGTGGTGGTGCTCACCTGGATGTATATCACCGTGCTGATCATGCTCATGGGCGGCGAGCTCAACGCCCAGCTGGAGTTTCAGACCGCGCACGACACCACCACTTCCGGCGGCAAGCCGATGGGCGAGCGCGGCGCTTTCGTGGCCGACAATATCGCCAAGCGCGCCGACGATATCGATTTTGAAGACAAGAAACCGGGGCCGGGCTGATGACACGCTGCGAAGATCTGTTCATTGCCAGTTCCGAGGCGCCCGACGAGCGTATCCATCTGCGCGAAAAGCGGGCGGATGCGCCCGCCAGCGATGCCCCGGCCAAGGCCGTGCTGTTCGTGCACGGTGCGACCTATCCTGGGGTGATGTTCGACGTGCCTACCAGCAGCTGGCTCGAGCATGCCGTAGCCGACGGCTATAGCGCCTATGCGCTGGACGTACGCGGCTACGGCGCCTCCACCCGCAGCCCGGTGCTGGATGCACCCGCCCAGGACAATCCGCCGTTTGCACGGGCAGAAAGCGCGGTGGCCGATATTGCCGATGCCATCGCCACCATTCGCGAGCGCACCGGCCTGGAGACCGTGGACCTGGTGGGCTGGTCATGGGGCACGATGACCACCGGCATGTATGCCGCCAGCCGCCCGGGCACCATCAACCGACTCGTGTTGTTCGCCCCCGTCTACAGCTGCGAGCGGCTTGATCGCATCAACGCCCTGGAGGATCGCGACAACCCCCACCGCCTTCGCCCGCTGGGCGCCTACCGCACGGAAAACATCGAGCAGGCCCGCGAACGCTGGGATGCGGAAATCACCGTCGAGGATCCGGACAGTTGGCGTGACCCGGCGATTCTCGATCGCTGGTACGAGCAGATGCTGCGCGACGAACCGGCCGATTATGTACGCGCGCCCAACGGCGTTCTCGTGGACCTGTGGGAAGCCTTCAACGGCCGCGCCCGCTATGAAGCCGGCGATATCGACGTGCCCACGCTGGTGATTCGGGCCAGCCAGGACGCCACCGCGATTCGCGAAGATGGGCTGGGCCTCTACGACCGGCTGGGCAGCGCCTACAAGCAGTACGACGAAATCGGCCGCGGCACCCATTTTTTGTTGCTGGAGCGTCGTGCGCCCCAGCTGTTCGATCGTGTGAGCGCGTTTCTGGCCAGCCCGCTGGCCACGGACTGACCCGGGCCTGTCGCTAGCGCCCGAAGACGTGCCGCTTGCCTAGCCGAACACGGCACGCAGGATGAAATAGAACACCGCGGTGAACAGCGCCGCGCCGGGCAGGGTGAGCAGCCAGCCAAGGAATACGCGGCCGAGGACGCTCAGGTCCAGCGCGCGAATGCCGCGGGCCAGGCCCACGCCGAGCACGCCACCGACCAGGGTCTGGGTGGTGGATACCGGAATACCGAACCAGGTGGCCAGCACGACCGTGGTGGCCGCGGCAAGCTCCGCCGAAAACCCGCGGGTGGGGGTGAGCGAGGTGATCTTGGCGCCAATGGTGCGAATTACGCGGTGGCCGTAGGTCGCCAGCCCGAACACGATGCCCACGCCGCCGAGCACCAGCACCCAGCTGGCCAGCTCCGATTCGCCGCCGATCTGGCCCGGATTGTTCAGCACGTTGATGATGGCCGCGACCGGGCCGACAGCATTGGCCACGTCGTTGGAGCCGTGCGCGAACGCCATGGTGGCGGCCGTGAACACCTGGGCGAAGCCGAACACCCGCTCCACGTTGCGATAACGATCAGAGCGCTGGTGCGTGTCGAGCAGCTGTACGCGGTTGAGCAACAGCCGGCTGATTACCGCCGCACCGATGCCCAGCACCACCGCGCCGAGAATGCTCATCGGCGTCGACAGTTCCAGGCCCACATGGCTCAAGCCCTTCACCAGCGTGACCAGACAGATCACGAAGCCGGCCAGAAACACATAGAACGGGATATAGCGGCGCGCGCCCTCGGCCGGGTTGTCGTGGTTGAGTACCAGCCGGCGTATCGACTCGAACAGCAGGAAGGCCAGCGTGCCGGCGATGATCGGCGAGGCGATCCAGCTGGCCACGATTTTGCCGATTTCTGCCCAGTTCACCGGCTCCGTACCCACCGAGACCAGGGCGAAGCCGAGAATACCGCCCACGATCGACTGACCGGTGGATACCGGCATGCCCAGGGTGGATGTCAGCAGCAGGAAACAGCCCGCACCGAGCAGCGCCGCGAGCATGCCGTAGACCAGTAGTTGCGGCGTATCGGCGAATACCTCCGGCCGGATCAGCCCGCCGCTGATGGTCTGGGTGACTTCGCCACCCGCCAGCCACGCGCCTAAAAACTCGAAGATGCCGGCAATGATCACCGCCTGGGTGATGGTGATCGCCCCCGAGCCGACCGACGTGCCCATGGCATTGGCCACATCGTTCGCGCCGATGCCCCACGCCATGAAGAAACCGAAAACGCACGCCAGAATCAGGAATAATTCGGCGTTCTGGGCGATGATCGACATCAGGCGATCCTTGTAACGAGGGCGTGGGCCCGAAAGTGTTTAGCGGGTGGCAAGAATCTGCAGGCGCGAGCCGGCGCGCTCGGCGCGATCCGCCACCGAGCCGATCGCATCGATCACCCGGTAGATGAACATCATCTCCAACGGCGGCAGTTCGCTTTCCAGCGGCAGCAGCTGGCGACGGATGGCCACCTGCTGCTCGTCCGAGGTGTTTTCCAGCCGGCCCAGCTCGGCGACCATGTCGGCGATGAGCTCGCCCACGCTGCGCCCGAAGCCCGAGTCCAGCAGTTCGCCCAGTTCCTCGAGCACCTTGCGCGCCTGCGCCACGCTGGCATGCGTGGTTTCCAGATAGGCCCGAATGGGCGCCTGAAGCGCATCCGGGAACTGCATGCGCCGACCCGTCATCAGGCCGGATATATCCTTGATCTTGTTGACGATCTTGTCCTGCGCTTCGACCAGCACCAGCAGGTCGGCGCGCGAGATCGGCATGAACAGCGTGCTCGGCAGGTTGAGCCGGATACGATCCTTGAGATCGTCGGCCTCGTGCTCGCAGTCGTTGATCTGCTGATGCAGCGCCTCGGCCGCGTCCCAGTCTCCGGCCTGGCTCCGCTCGATGAATTCCATCAGCAGCGATGAGCCTTTTTCCACCTGGCGCATATGCTCGGTCAGCGCCCCGAACGGCGACTTGCCGAACAGGCTGGGAAACGGGCTGTTCTTGGTGGGATCCATACGGGCTCCGGATGCGGCGACGGTTCATGCTCGGCGCACAGTATGTCAGTCGTAAGACAGGCGCCGGTGACCTGCGTCATCATCGTCGCGCCACGAGCGCTTGCGGCGACCGGCCCCGCGACGTCCTGAGGCCTTATGTCCTGCGCTTTATAACGTCGTAGCGCGGAACGTTTGCGCTGATATATGTCCGATATCCTTCCACGACTTTGCAGATGAACTCGTACCCGATGCTCAACCCCGTTCCATCCGGCGCCGGGCGCGGCGCGCTATTGCGCTGGCTCGGCTGGCTCATGATTGCCTATACCCTCGTGCTGTCGCTGGTGGCCCTGCGCTATCTCGATGTGGGTGATCTGGCCAGCGGCGGGGTGGCCCGCAGCTTCGGCGTGGCGATGTTCTTTGCACATTTCCTGTCGGTCGCGCTCATCGGCCTGTTGCCGGTCATGCTGCTCGCCCTGCTGTTGCCCTATCGGCACCTCATCGTGCCGCTGGCCTGGGCGGTGGGGGTGGTGCTCACCTGCCTGCTGCTGGTGGATACGCTGGTATTCCAGCAATACCGGTTTCATCTGAACGGCGCGCTGGTGTCGCTGTTCTTCTCCGGCGCCTCGGAAGAAACCTTTGAATTCTCGCTGGCGATGAAGATCCAGGTCGCCCTCATCGGCCTGGGCGTGGCCGTCGCGCTCTGGGGCGTGGGCTGGGCGGTATGGCGGCTGGTCGCGGCCACCCGCGAGCGCCGCTTCGGCTACGGCGTGGCCACGGCATGCGTGGCACTGCTGCTGGCCACCAACCTGTTTCATGCCTATGCCGATGCCATGGGCGACGGCAACGTGACGCGCCAGACGCGCCTGCTGCCAGGCTACGAGCCGCTCACCGCCAAGGATTTTCTCGAAGAACGCGGCTTCGACGTGGCCGAGGCCAGCTGGGGCGGCGATACCGCCCTCGATGGCTCCATCGACTACCCGCGGGTGCCGCTGCAAACCACCAAGCCGGGCCAGCCGAAGAACATCGTGTTCATCGTCATCGACTCCTGGCGTTTCGATGCCATGAACGAACAGGTATCGCCGCATATGGCGCGTTTCGCGGCGAACAATCAGCGCTTCATGAACCACTACAGCGGCGGCAACGCCACGCGTATTGGCATGTTCACGCTCTTCTACGGCATTCCCGGCACCTACTGGCACAGCATGCTGCAAACGAACACCCGGCCGGTGCTGGTCAGCCGTATGCTCGATCTGGGCTACGACTTCGGCATCTTTCGCAGCGCGCCGCTGTCCTCGCCCGAATTTCATCGCACCATCTTCTCCGGCATGAAGCAGCTGCGTATGGAATCCGAAGGCAACGACTCGCCCACGCGGGATATCGACGCCAACCGCGACTTCATCGACTACCTGCAAAAACGCGATCCGAACGCCGAACAACCCTTCTTCGGCATGGTGTTCTACGACTCGCCGCACGCCTACGATCTGCCGGACGACGCCCCGCGCCCGTTCCAGCCCAGCTGGGACAGCGTCAACTACCTATCGCTGGATGAAGACACCGACCCCACCGGCCTGCACAACTTGTATCGCAACTCCGTGCACTTCGTGGACGGCCTCGTCGGCAAAACGCTGGATACGCTGGAAGCGAAGGGCCTGATGGACGACACCATCGTCGTCATCACCGGCGATCACGGCCAGGAGTTCAACGACCTGGGCCTGAACTACTGGGGCCACAACGGCGACTACAGCCGCTACCAGACGCAGGTGCCGATGATCGTGCACTGGCCCGGCCGCACCGAGCCCGGCACCCGGACCGAATACCTGACCAGCAGCCTCGATGTCGCCCCCACGCTGCTTGAGCACGCCTTGGGCGTAACCAACGCCTACGACGCCACCAGCACCGGCCACGACCTGTTCGAACCGGCCGAGCGCCTGCCGATGATCATGGCCCAGTACCGCGGCCATGCAGCGATGACCGAAAACGGCTTCATCGACTTCCCGGCCATCGGCCGCCCCGAAGCGCTCGACCGCGACTACCGCCCCCGCGAAGACGGCCCCTCACCGGCCGCCATTCAGGCCACGCTGGAACAGATGACCCGGTTTCGGGATACGGATTAGCTGCCGTGCCCGCCGCCGGCTCGTCTCAAACGAACGGCGACCACACGTGCGGCAGAAAGCGATAACCCGCGCCGTCGGCCACCAAGTGGCCGATGCCGGGAAAGTCGATATGGTGGCCGGCGATCAGCTCGCCGCTCGCCGCGACTTTGGCGAATAGCGCCTGGCGCGAGCGCACCGCCTGTTCAGGGTCGATATCGAACATCACCTGCGCATCCGGGCGCGGGAACTGGATCTGCGGCAGGTGCACGATATCGGCCGCAATGAGCAGATGCTCGCCGTTGGATTCGATGCGATAACCGCTGTGATCCGGCGTATGGCCGGGCAGCGGATAACGCGTCACGCCGGGCCGGATTTCGTCGGTTTCGATCGCGCGCAGATTCGCCGCACAGGCATCGAACACGCGCCGGGCGTTGGCGAAATGACTACGGAGCATGTCACCGGCATCGTCCGGCACCGCGCCGCGCCAAAACGCCAGCTCGCCGGCCGGCACGAGCACCTCGGCCCGGGGAAAGGCCGGATTGTCGTCGCCATCGATCAACCCGCCCAGATGGTCCGGATGGCTGTGCGTGAGAATCACGCAGTCGACATCGGCCGCGGTTAACCCCATTTCCGCAAGCCCCGCGCCCAGCCGCGCACCTTCATCGCCCACAAGACCGCCTAGCCCGGTATCGATGAGAATCCGCTCATCGCCCGTATCCACCAGATAACAGTTCAGCGTGATCTTCGGCGGCGTCGGCCGCCGGCTCTCCGCATGCAATGCCTGCACCGTCGCCGCGTCCAGATTCGAGATCAGCCCGAACCCACCCTGCAGATAGGCATCCTGAATCGTGGTGACGACGAAATCGCCCACGCGCAGGTGGTGGAGGTGGGTGGATTGGGTTTCGGGTTGTTCGTGCGGCATGTCGTGTCGCTATGGGCTGACCAATACGACGGACTTGGTGACGAGTAGGAGGCTTTAAAGCTTGGTCGGCTGAATCAGCCGTCTTCCCACGGGTTGATTAACGCAACGCCGAGCGAACGAAAATCCTTCGTATTGCGGGTGGCGAGGGTCGCATCGTGCTGCGCGCATAAGGCCGCGATCTGGGCGTCGGCCATCGCGCAGGGGTGGCCGGCCGCCTCGCTGGCGGCGACCCGTTCGGCATAAAACACGGCAGCCTGAGCATCGAATGCCAGGATTGCATCGGCGAAATCTTCCTCGAACATAGCAGCTGCGATTTCGCCGAGCTGCTGCTTGCGGCGGCCGTCGGGTAACCGTTCGATGCCGTAAAGAATTTCGGCCACTGTAATCGCCGTGGTCGCGATCAGTTCACCGCTGCTGGCAGCATCGAGCCAAGCGATCACAGTCGGCGCTGGCGCGGGACGCATCAGTTCGGACAACACATTGGTGTCCAGAACGATCATCAGTCGAAGTCCGCGGCGCGCGGTGCTTCACGGCGCGCCGGCAGGTCGAGGTCGGCCCCACCCACGTCGCGAAATCGTGCCTGCACCCGGCTGCCTAGGCCGCCTTTCTTCGCACTCGCAAGCGAGCGACGCAGGATCACGCGAACCTCTTCTTCCATCGAATGGCCGTGCTCGGCCGCGGCCAGCCGTAGCGCCTGTTTCAGCTCGTCGTCCAGGTTGCGGATCGTAATCGAAGCCATCGAATTGATTGCAGTGATATCAATGCAATCAATTTAACACGGTCGCGATTAGCACGGGTGAGGGTCGTAACAAAGCCGTTGAACGCGGGCACTATTGAGTTCTGCGAATGCGCGCTCTGCTGCTCAACGCTAATTTAAGCTAGCTTAATTAGCAGCATGCTAATTAAACGAAAAGCCGATTTGCTTTATTAAGGCCGAGCCGCCTAAGCTCTTGCGATGAGCGATAACGCAGCGAAAGAAACACGGGCCGGCCGTTATCGCGAAACCGTCGCGGGCGGCGAAACGGTGAAGGCTTTCATCCCGGCCGATCTACCGCCGCAGCCACCCGTGAACATCATGGGACTGCTGGAGCGCTTTGCCCGAGCGCAAAGCGCCATTGGCCGGCTCGACGGGATCACCACGCTTTTGCCCGGCGACGATCTGTTCTTGTACATGTATGTGCGCAAGGAAGCGGTACTTTCCTCGCAGATCGAGGGTACTCAGTCGACCTTGAACGACCTGCTGCGCTACGAAAGTGAAGCCAGTGCCGGTCAGCCGATCGACGATATTCGCGAAGTCTCGAACTATGTCGATGCCATGCTGTATGGCTTGGAGCGCCTGAAGACTCTGCCGCTATCGCTTCGGCTCATGCGGGAAATGCACGCCAAGCTGCTGGACAGTGGTCGAGGCGCTTCGAAGAATCCCGGCGAGTTCAGAACGTCACAGAACTGGATTGGCGGAACGCGGCCCGGCAACGCTCTGTTCGTGCCGCCCGCGCCCGACGATATGCTCGGATGCTTGGATCGCTTCGAACGATTCATTCACGAAGACGCGTCAGGCTTGCCCGCTCTCATCAAGGCGGGGTTGCTGCATGTGCAGTTCGAGACCATTCATCCCTTCCTCGACGGCAATGGCCGTTTGGGCAGGCTGCTCGTCACGTTATTTCTGTGTATGGAAGGCGAAATTCAGCGCCCGCTGTTATACCTCAGCCTCTATCTCAAGACCCATCGCGCCCGCTACTACGAGCTGCTGCAGGATGTACGCGAGAACGGCCTCTGGGAGGAATGGCTTGCGTTCTTCCTCGAAGGCGTTGCCGATACCGCGAATCAGGCGTTCGACGCCGCCAATCGAATTGTCCGATTATTTGAAACAGACCGCGACATGATCCGCACAGTCGGCGATCGAGTGGGCTCCGCGCTGCGGGTTCACGAAGCGATGCAGCGGCTTCCCTTTGCGAATACAAAGCAGCTCGTCGCCGCGACTGGCTTGACTGCACCGCCGGTTAACGACGCGCTCAAGGTGTTGGAAAAGCTGGAGATTGTGAGCGAAGTCACGGGCCGACAACGTGGCCGCGTGTATCGTTACGATGCGTTCATGGATATTTTGAGTGAAGGCACCACGCCGCTGTAATCTTCCCGTCGAGCCGCGTCGTGCACCGGAACTTCATTGCAGTCCCAGCGAATAGCGGCGCAGTCCCCGCACGTCAGCCAATCGATTAATACGCTTGAGTCCGCAAGAATGAACCAATCCACTCACAACAGCATCGTCAATTTCATTTGGGGCATCGCAGACGATGTGCTTCGTGATATTTACGTGCGTGGCAAATACCGCGACGTGATACTGCCGATGACCGTTATCCGGCGCCTGGACGCGGTGTTGGAGCCAACGAAAGACGCGGTGACGGCGATGAAGACGCGGCTTGACGAAGCCGGCGTTGCGAATCAGGACGCTGCATTACGGGAAGCGGCAGGGGAAGCTTTCTATAACGTCTCCCCGTTTACTCTTCGGACATTGAAAAATCGCGCCAAACAGCAGCAGCTGAAAGCCGATTTCGAGGCATACCTGGATGGCTTCTCGTCGAACGTCCAAGAGATTCTCGACAAGTTCAAGTTCCGCAATCAAATACCAACGCTTGTCGATGAGGATATTCTCGGCGATCTGATCGAAAAATTTCTTGAACCCACGGTAAACCTCAGCCCGAAGCCGGTCACCGATAGCGATGGTGATGAATTGCTGCCAGCACTCGACAACCACGCCATGGGCACGGTTTTCGAGGAATTGATCCGACTGTTTAACGAAGACAACAACGAAGAAGCCGGCGAGCATTTCACGCCGCGCGACGTAGTCCAGTTGATGTCGGATATGATCTTCTTGCCGATCGCAAATGAGATCGAGTCCGGAACCTACCTAGTATACGACGGCGCATGCGGCACGGGTGGCATGTTGACTGTTGCCGAAGAGCGACTGGCTGAATTGGCACGTGGCTTAGGTAAGGACGTGTCTATTCATCTCTACGGACAAGAGATACAGGCAGAAACCTATGCGATCGCTAAAGCGGATCTACTGCTGAAGGGCGAGGGGGAAGAAGCCAAGAACATCAAGGACCGTTCTACGCTATCGAACGACGCGTTTTCGTCGCAGGAGTTCGATTTCATGCTATCCAATCCACCGTACGGTAAAAGCTGGAAAAGCGATCTCAATCGCCTGGGCGGTAAGAACGACATCAAGGATCCACGGTTCGTCACCCAGCATGGCGGTAATCAGGAATACAAGATGATCACCCGTTCGAGCGACGGGCAACTGATGTTCCTGGTAAACAAGCTCTCCAAGATGAAGGCGAGCGGTAGCCGTATCGCCGAAGTTCATAACGGCTCGTCGCTATTTACTGGCGACGCTGGCCAAGGCGAAAGCGAAATCCGACGCTGGATCATCGAAAACGATTGGCTGGAAGCGATCGTCGCGCTGCCGCAGAACATCTTCTATAACACGGGCATCGCAACTTACATATGGCTGCTCACCAACCGTAAAAGCGAAGAGCGGAAAGGTAAGGTTCAGTTGATCGATGCAAGTGAATGGTTTGAGCCGCTGCGCCGCAACCTCGGTAAACGCAATTGTGAACTCTCGAAGGAGCAAATGAGGACGATTTGCGACTTGATAGTGAAACCGGTGGAAACCGAAAAATCGAAGATCTTTTCGAACGACGCTTTTGGTTACTGGAAGATTACGGTCGAACGGCCATTGCGGCTTGCCGTCGATCTCAGCTCGCCTCGGTTGCACCAGTTCGAAAAGATTTGCGAGAAGAAAAGACAAAAGCCGCTCGCGGAGCTAGTCCGGCAGGTGGCCCAACGCTTGGGCGAGGGGCCACATCTGGATTTCAACGCTTTCATCAACGCCTGCGAAGCACAGACGGGCAGTAGTGGTATCAAGTTAAATGCTACTCATAAAAAACTCTTGCGTGCAGAACTTTGCGACGTGAAGGAGAACGCCGAACCCGTCGTCAAAAAAGCGTACAAGCCGGGTAAGGCGAACCCCGACCCGTTTCACGGCCGGTTCGAGGTACAAACGGGCGGTAAGTCTTGTGTAGTCGAGTACGAACCGGATACGGCGCTACGCGACAGCGAGCAGGTACCTTTTCTTGAAGAGGGCGGGGTTGAGGCGTTTTTCCGGCGTGAGGTGTTGCCTTTCACCCAGGATGCGTGGATCGACGTTTCGAAGACCGCTATCGGCTATGAGATCTCATTCACCCGGCATTTCTATCGGCCTGTTCCGATGCGGACTCTCGACGAAATCAAGCGCGACATCAACGCGCTGGAACGGGAAACGGACGGGCTGCTCAAGCAAATCGTCGGCGAATCCGAATGAAACGCTTGGCCCCTTATTCAGAATACAAAGAATCCGGCGAGCCCTTTCTCGGCAGGATACCTGCGCACTGGCGTGTCTTAAGAAATGGTCGGCTATTTTCGCCACGCAATGAAACAGGATTTGCGCATCTGCCGATCCTGGAGGTATCCCTAAAGACAGGCGTCCGCGTGCGCGACATGGACGACATGAAGCGCAAGCAGGTGATGTCCGATCCAGACAAATACAAAAGAGCGGCGAAGGGCGATATTGCCTACAACATGATGCGGATGTGGCAGGGCGCCGTTGGAATTGCGCCTGTGGATGGACTAGTCAGTCCTGCCTATGTCGTTGCGAAGCCTCTCCCAGAAGCGAGCAGCCGGTATTTCGCTTACCTGTTTCGTACCCCGGTTTACATGAACGAAGTCGACGCCTACTCGCGTGGCATCGTCAAAGACCGGAATCGTCTTTATTGGCAAGACTTCAAACGCATGCCTTCTGTTGTTCCTCCGATCCACGAGCAGCAACAGATCGTCGAATACCTGGATTCGGTGGAGGCGAGAGCTGAACGCTTTATTCACAACAAGCGTCGACTGGTCGAATTGCTCAAGGAGCAAAGACAGTACGTCATAAATCAAGCTGTGACGCGAGGGCTTGATTCGAGCGTTAAGCTCAAGTCTAGCGGCGTGGATTGGATCGGCGGTATTCCAGCGCATTGGGAAATAGCGCCGCTAAAAAAAGTATCGGATATAAACACCCGAACTCTACCCGCGTCGACCGACGAAGATTATGCGTTTAAATATTTCGATATAAGCACAGTAGGCACCGGCCGGCTTATCAAAGAGCCGCAGACTTTTTATTTCGGTTCAGCGCCCTCGCGCGCCCGGCGAGTATTGCAGAAAGGCGATACGATTCTTTCTACAGTTAGAACGTATTTAAAGGCGGTTTACTATATTGCTGATGAAGTAGAGGATTGGATCGCATCAACAGGCTTTGCCTCCCTAACACCCAGGCCGAAAATTCACCCCAAATTTTTGGGGCTATTAATTCAAAGTAATAATTTTATTGAGCGAGTAATTAGAGAGTCGGTAGGAGTAGCTTATCCAGCGATCGCTGAAACGGTATTAGGGAGCTTGCACGTAGCCTATCCAGACTCTATTCGGGAGCAGGAAAAGATTCTTCGTTATATCGATGTGTGGTCGAAAGCCATTGATTCGGCGGTAGCACATGCGCAGCGCGAGATAGAGCTGGTAAAGGAATACTATACCCGGCTGGTTTCCGATGTGGTCACGGGGCAGGTAGATGTGCGTGGCGTCGACGTGCTGAACGTCGCAGAGGAAGAGTTGCCCGCGTTGACGGCGGAAGCTGGCGAACTGAGTGGTGTGATAGCGGACGAGGGGACCCTGGGTGAAGCCGACTGACGCCAGCGAAAAGGGCCTGGAATCGATCATCGTCGCCTCCTTGGTCGACGATGCCGAATATGTTCAGGGTGATCCGCAGGATTTCGACCGCGAGCACGCGGTCGACTTGGCCAAGCTGCTGCAATTCTTGGCCGAAACGCAGCCCGAGATCTACGAAGGGCTTGGCATCGATGCGGATGGCCCCAAACGCGTTCAGTTTCTGCACCGGCTCCAGGGTGAGATCGCCAAGCGGGGCGTTGTGGAGGTGCTGCGCAGCGGTATCAAGCATGGCCCGGCGCATATCGATCTATTTTATGGCATGCCCAGTCGGGGCAATGAGGCGGCCGTAGCGCGGTTCGCAACAAATATATTCAGCGTGACGCGGCAGTTGCGGTATAGCCGCGACGAGACGTCCCTCGCGCTGGACATGGTCGTTTTCATCAATGGTCTACCGGTCGCGACCTTCGAGCTGAAGAACAAGCTGACAAAGCAAACCGTGGATGATGCGGTACAGCAGTACAAGCGCGATCGCAGCGAAAAAGAGCTGCTATTTCAATTTGGTCGCTGTGTGGTTCACTTCGCCGTGGATGATCACGAAGTGCGGATGTGCACGCATCTCAAAGGCAAGCAGTCGTGGTTCCTGCCGTTCAATAAAGGTTACAAGGACGGCGCCGGCAACCCACCCAATCCGGCGGGATTGGCAACCGACTACCTCTGGAAAGAGATTCTGGCCAAGGAGCGGCTGACCGACATCCTCGAAAACTATGCCCAGATCGTCGAGGAAAAAGACGAGACGACTGGTCGCAAGAAATACAAACAGATATTTCCACGCTATCACCAGTTGAAAGCGGTGCGGGCGCTTCTCGGCGATGCGCAAAGCCGCGGTGCAGGCAAACGGTATCTCATCCAGCATTCCGCGGGCAGTGGCAAAAGTAATTCCATCGCTTGGTTGGCCCATCAACTCGTAGGGCTGGAATGTAATGGAAGCGCTTTATTCGAGTCCGTCATTGTCGTCACGGATCGCCGCGTACTCGATAAGCAGATTCGCGACACGATTAGGCAGTTCGCTCAAGTCTCGGCCACCGTAGGGCATGCGCAGCGTTCAGGTGATCTGCGCGGGTTTCTGAAGTCCGGGAAAAAGATCATCATCACGACGGTGCAAAAATTTCCGTTCGTGCTCGATGAAATTGGCGGCGCGCAGCGCGGTGCGAAATTCGCGATCATCATCGACGAAGCGCATTCCAGTCAGGGCGGCAAGACCAGTGCGGCCATGAATCGTGTGCTTGAAGATCCGGCAGCTTACGGCGACGAAGAAGAGTCGATTGAGGACAAGATCAACCGGCTTATGGAAAGCCAGAAAATGGTGACCAACGCCAGCTATTTTGCTTTTACGGCTACGCCGAAGAACAAGACGCTCGAGATATTCGGCGAGCCGGATCCTCAGCCGGACGGCGCAGTCAAACATCATCCGTTCGACAGTTATACGATGAAGCAGGCGATCCAGGAGCGCTTCATCCTGGACGTACTGAAAAACTATACGCCCGTCGAGAGCTATTACCGGCTGTCGAAAACGGTCGAGGACGACCCGTACTACGACGCCAACAAGGCGCAGAAGAAATTACGGCGCTACGTCGAATCGCACGAGCATGCTATCCGGCAGAAGACCGAAATCATGGTGGATCACTTCCACTCGCAGGTGCTGGGCCACAAGCCCAAGATCGGTGGTCATGCCCGCGCGATGGTGATCACGAATGGGATTGAACGAGCGATTCAGTATTTCCACGCGTTCAACGATTATCTCCGGGATCAAAAGAGCCCTTATAAGGCCGTTATCGCGTTCTCGGGTGACCAAGAATATGGTGGCAAGAAGATAAACGAAGCTACGTTGAACGGCTTTCCAAGTAATCAGATTCCGGACAAGGTCAAACAGGATCCGTATCGGTTCTTGATCGTGGCCGATAAGTATCAGACGGGTTATGACGAGCCGCTACTGCATACCATGTATGTCGATAAACCGCTGTCGGGGATCAAGGCAGTGCAGACGCTGTCCCGTCTGAACCGCGCCCACCCCAAGAAGCACGACACGTTCGTGCTCGATTTCTACAATGATTCTGAAACAATTGAGAAAGCGTTTGAGCCGTACTACCGGACGACGATTCTCAGCGATGAAACGGACCCAAACAAACTGCACGATCTCAAGGCCGAACTCGATGCGCATCAAGTGTATTCACCGGCTCAAATTAACGATCTCGTTACGCGTTATTTGAATGGCGCCGATCGGGATAAGCTCGACCCGATCCTGGACGCCTGCGTTGCCACGTACAACGCTGAATTGAACGAAGATAGCCAAGTCGATTTCAAGGGTAAGGCCAAGACCTTTGTCCGAACCTATGGTTTTCTTGCATCTATTCTTCCGTACTCCAACGTGGAGTGGGAGAAGCTCTCGGTTTTCCTGAATTTCTTGATCCCCAAGCTACCCGCACCGAAGGAGGAAGATCTATCGGCAGGTATTCTTGAAGCGATCGACATGGATAGCTATCGCGTCGAGATGAAGGCGAGTCTTACGATCGGACTTTCGGACGAAGATGGTGAGCTAGAACCCGTGCCGACTGGTGGTGGCGGTCGTATGTCTGATCCAGAACTCGATCAGCTAAGCAACATCATCAAGGCGTTCAATGATCAGTTCGGCAATATCGAATGGAAAGATGGCGACAAGATTCGTCAGCTGATCGCCGAAGAAATCCCGGCCAAGGTGAGCGCCGACCCCGCGTATCAGAACGCCATGAAAAATAACGATAAGAAAACGGCGCGTATCGAGCACGATGCAGCTTTGCAACGCGTGGTTGTTGACCTTTTGGCGGACCACACGGAGCTATTCAAGCAATTCAGCGATAATCCGTCTTTCAAGAAATGGCTCGCGGATACGATCTTTGGCGCCACTTATCGGGAAGAAGATGCAGAGACAGAGACTTAGATGTGAGGCTGATCCAAACGCGTCGCCGTTCGACGTGCCCGGCGTGGAGGCCAAAGCCTCTACGGCGGATATTCTGTCCGCGGTCAGCGATTCGCGCGCGCGTTGATATGGGTTCGCGCTAGGCTGGGCATCGCCTCGTGCATCGATACCAGGACGCCATGACACAGTCGCGACCAACCTCAATCCGTATCTTTCTGGCCGATGGCACGCCGGACGGCCTGCGCGTGGTGGAAAAATCCAACTGGACCGGTCGGGCCGTCGTGGTGAGTCGGTCGGAGATCGGTCGGGCGCTTGCGCGTGGCGAGCTTGGCCAGCCGGGTGTTTATGTGCTCACTGGTCCGGCGGAAGATGGTGCGCCGCGTTTGTATGTGGGCGAGGCGGATGTGCTGGGCGAGCGGCTCAAGCAGCATGTGGCCGGCAAGGAGTTCTGGACCCGCGTGGTGGCGTTCACCAGCACCAATGAGGGCTTGAACAAGGCGGATGTGCGCTATCTAGAATCCCGCTTGATCGAGTTGGCCAAGCGCGCCAATCAATGGGCGGTGGAAAACGGCACGACGCCGGGCGTGCCGCCGCTGTCCGAAGCCGATCAGGCCGATGCGGAATGGTTTCTGGACGAAATGCTGGTGATCTTCCCCGTGTTGGGTATTGATGCGTTCGAGTCCGCGGCTGGCCAGGCACGGGCGGAACCAACGCCCAGTCAGCCTGAGCCGGTGGCGCTGTACTTGAAGGAACGCGGCGCCCAGGCGCGTGGCCGCGAAGTGGCCGATGGGTTCGTCGTAATGGAGGGCTCGACCGCACGTATCGACGAAACTGGCTCGATCCATGAGCACATGCGGGATTTGCGTCAGCAATTGCAGGATCGCGGTGTGCTGGTGCGTGACGGCCAGGGGCTTCGATTCACCCAGGATTTTCGCTTCAATTCGCCCTCGCTGGCGGCCGGTGTGTTGGTCGGCGGCAGTGCGAATGGCCGTGTCTGCTGGAAGGATGAAAACGGGCGCACGCTGAAGGCGTTGCAAGAGGCGCGGGCGGGCGCCGTGATATGAATAGCTGGGTGCGCCGTTGGTGGTAAGGTTGGTTGGCTATCCGGCGGTGGCTCCAGAGGTAAGGTTCAGATTACATCCTTGAACTCGGCGAGCCGCTCCGCTGTAACAACCAGCCCGTTGGCTGCGAGTGTCTCGAGCAACTGATCTGCGGTAATCGATGGCCGAGATAGCAAGCTCCGCTGATTCTTGACCGTTGAGACCACGGAGCCTTCGTGCAAAGTCATTTGATGCTCTGCAAATACATCCGGATGCAATGCTTCGATGCCGAAGGGCTCAAGAATGGATGCCGGAAAATCTTTGAGATTGAAGGTGACGATTAATTGCGCGCCGGCTTTGATAGCCGCCGCCAGCACGTGGCGATCATTCGGATCGGGCAGGCTCAAGCCTTCGATCAGCGGTTCGTAATCAATGACCAGACAGTCGGGTATGGCGCCGTCCATTGCTGCTCGCGTACGTTCAAGCTTGTCGCGCGACAAATCGCTGCGGTTTTCGAGCAGGTTCCTTATCCACTCTTCGTGAATCTGGCCGGTCCATCGGGCTGCAAACAGGTCGGTGGTCGCTAGATGCAGTAGGAAATCGCGCAACGGCGCCGGACACAGAACGCAGGCATCGTAAACCACGACAAACATCAGTAACCCAGATCGTCCTCCTGGGCGAGACGTGCCAGCTCGGCCAGCCGCGCCTGGCTGCGTTCTTTTTGCTGCGCCTTGTAAGCAGCCACGTCTTCGAATCGGATTCGCCGATGCGAACCGGCTTTTGTGAACGAAATGTCCCCGTTTTCCAAAAGCTTGATCAAATGGGGCCGCGAAACATTGAGCATCTCCGCCGCTTGCTGGGTGGTGAGCTCGGCGTGTCGTGGCACGACGGTTACGGCGTGGCCTTGTGCCATGTCGGTCAATAGATCGCGTAGAAGCGCAAGGGCATGCCGCGGCAGCACCAGATCCTGCCCGTCCAGCTTTACACGGGCGCGATCGGAGTCAGGCCGATCCCGCAGAAGCCGGGCCAATGCCTGTGCACTTTCACGCGCTAAAGCGACGGATTCTTCGTCGGGTAGGGCGCCGTTTGCCGAATCTGTAGACATGCCCGCCTCCTGTTCATGCCAACATTGGCCTTAGATTCTATTCGCAATAAACGAAACGGGCAATAGAGCGGAGATTCGGTTCGGTCAAACCCGCCGAAACCCCGCCTGAATCGGTCGCAGCGAGGCCGCAGCCGTTTCCTTGTCGAACGCGGTGGGGTCGAAGTCGCTGCCGATGACTTCCAGCAGCATCTTGCCGTGTTCGTCGGCTTGGCCGGCTAGGGCGGCTTTTAGGGCTTGGTAGCCGGGAATGCCGCCGATGTCCTCCGGCGGGCAGGCCATCGCGCCGTCCAGCAGCCGTGGGCAGGGGTCGGCGGCGTCGAGCGCGCTTTGCTCGACTACGATTCGGTGTTCCCAGCCGTCGCCGAAATCGTACAGATAACGGAATTCGCCTTCGCTCAGGCGCGGTACGAGCTTGTAGAGCTTGAGGTTGACGGCGCTCGCCAGATCGACGTCGCCAAGGCCGTAGGGATCGGGTTCGCCGTAGTATCGGCCGTCGGCCTCGAATTCGTAGAGATGGCAGTTCTCCCAGCCCATCGCCAGTTGAATGACGTCGTGCAGGCGTCGCAAATTGATCTGCGGCGGCACAACGATCTGGCGCCAGACGACGGGAGCGGTATCCATCAGTTCGATACGCAGGACAATATCGCTCATCGATGAGTATCCGTTTTGCGAATTTCTAATGCGAGCAGACGATACCGGCTGAGAGTCTATGCCTCCAGGTGGGCGCGGCCGCCGACCGGCTCGACGGGAGTCTGCCGCCATGTCGGAAATGGTCGATTCCGATTGAGGTATCGACAAGAATCACTCGAGTTCAGAGCGGCGTCGCGGCGAGTTATGCAATTGTGGTTCGCTGCCGCCCAGGCGTGCCAGGCCCTGGGCACTTTCCCGTTGGATCAGCGCCGAGAGCGCTTCGCGTACGAGTGCGGTGCGCTCTGACAGGCCGGTCAGGCGTTGCGCCTCGGCGAGTAATGCATCATCTAGATTGATCGTCGCACGCATGAGCGACATCCATGTTGCAGATGGTTCAATCGTACATCATGGGGTGACGATCCAGATGCGGTGTCGCTAGTGCTCAGGCCGGGTTCGCCGAAACAGGAATAATCGTCAAAGACCGCACGCCCTGTGCGCCGCGCACCAGCACGCCTTCGATATCGGCGGTGGCCGAGGGGCCGGTGTGGAAGACGGTGTAGTTCGCGCTCACGAAATCGTCGCGCTGGTAGGCGCGGTGGAGGTTGGTGACGATCTCGGCCGGGTCGATCAGTACGACGAGGTGCTGGGCGAGATAGGCGATGGCGTTGACGGTGAGTTCGGCTTCGGTGAAGGCCACGCTGCCGGTTTCCGCCACGCCGAAGCGGGCACGTAGCACGGCGATATCCACGTCGTGGACGCTGGCGGGGTCGTCGCTGTCGGTGAGGGTGCGGTTGCCGGTTACTTCCGGCACGTTGGAGGCAATCACGGCGTCGGCGAACGGTTTGCCGAGTTTTTCGGACAGCGCCTGTTCTACGGCGTCCTCGATACTCTGGCCTTCGCCGAGCGCATGCCACGTGCCGCCCATCGTGGTGAGGCGCTCGGCGAACAGGTCGACGAGGCCGGCGCGTTCCTGCGGGTAGCTATCGTCGTAGTTCGGCACCGTGGGCGCCGGGGCATCGAGGCCGGGTTTGGCGCTGCGAACGGCGCCGAGGATGTCGTCGCGGCTGCTCATGGATTAAAGCTCCGGGTCGTCGTCGGTCGGCTGGCGGATGGCGATGAGGATCAGCGAGGCCGGCAGATAGTGATTGTCGTCGAGCGGTTCCTCAACCGCGGCCAGATGCCAGTCGCCGCTGTTGACGAGTTCCAGCCAGCGCCCGAGGGTTCGAAAATACCAGGGCGCGTCGTCCTGGAAGCCGCTGCCCAGGCAGGCACCGCTGGCACTGCGCCAGCCGTCGATATAGGGCCGGTCGCCGCAGGCGGTGAGCGGGTGCAGCGTCTGGATGACCAGCAGCCCGCCGGGTACCACCGCGCGGGCGGCGCCGGCCAGGGCATCGTCCACGCTGTCTTCGCCGAGCAGGGAGAAGTTGCACACGGCCATATCGAAGGGTTCGTCGAACTCGGCGTCGACCAGGTCTTCGTAGGCACAGACCTTGAGTTCGACGTTCGGGTTGACGCACTTCTCGCGTGCGGCTTCGATGAGCTCGGGCACGGCATCGATGCCGGTGCAGGCGATGTCTTCGGCGGCCAGTGCGCGCAGCAGCCAGCCTTCGCCGCAGCCGATATCGAGCACGCGCTCGGGCCCGCAGTCGAGCACGGTATCCACGATGGCGCGGTCGGTGGTGCGGCGGCTGGCGATGCCGTGCTGATGAATGGCGTGCACCCAGGCGGCCGCGTTGTCGTGCCACGCTTCCAGAATGGCGTTTTCGGCAGGCAATCTCTGGGTGTCGTGGGCCATGGCGTTAGTTCTCCGGGGTGTTATGGCTTGCGCCATCCCGGTTGAGACGATGGCGCTTGTACCAGTCGTGAAAGGTGCCGTTGTCGGGCGGGCTGGGCATTTCGCGGCCCTCGCCCCAGGCGTTCATGCGGTTGTAGATCGCCCAGCGCGGCAAATGCTTTAACGCGGAGTTGGTAGCCTTGATGGCGGCCCGATAGCCCTTGGGGCTGGCCAGCACCTTGCCGGCCGCGGCGAGCCCGGTTTTCTTGGTCCACGGCAGGTGGCCGTTCTCGGCCAACACCTGACGCCAGCCGAAGATCTGTTCGTGGATATTGATCTTGACCGGGCACACGTTCGTGCAGCTGCCGTTGAGCGTGGAGGCAAACGGCAGGTTGGAATAGCGGTGGGCGTCGAAGGTGGGGTTGAGGATCAGCCCCAGCGGGCCGGCATAGGTCGCGCCGTAGCTCAGCCCACCGGAACGCCGGTACACCGGGCAGGTGTTCATGCAGGCGCCGCAACGAATGCACTTGAGCGAGGACCAGAACTGCTCCATGCCCAGCCGCTTGGAGCGGCCGTTGTCGACCAGCACGACATGCATCTCGCCGCCCTGCTTGGGGCCGCGGAAATGCGAGGTGTACTGGGTGATGGGCGAGCCAAGGGCCGAGCGCGACAGCAGACGAATGAATACGCCCATGTCTTCCACGCGCGGTACGAGTTTTTCGATGCCGATAGAGGCCACGTGCAGGTTGGGCACGTTGGCCGACAGATCGGCGTTGCCTTCGTTGGTACAGACCACGAAGCCGCCGGTTTCGGCCACGGCGAAGTTCGCACCGGTCATGCCGGCATCGGCGTCCAGAATCAGCGGGCGGGTGGCATCGCGCTGGGCACCGGCGAGATAGTGGGCATCGTCGTTCTCGGGATCGGAGCCGAGCTTGTCGGCGAACAGGCGCGCCACGTCCGAACGCATCTTGTGTACGGGCGGCACCACGATATGGCTCGGGTCTTCGCCGTCGAGCTGCTGGATACGCTCGCCCAGATCGGTTTCCACGATCTCGATGCCCACGCCGTCCATGTAATGCCGAAAGCCGCACTCTTCCATGAGCATGGACTTCGCCTTGATCACGCTCTTCACGCCGTGATCGGTGAAGATCTCGTGGATGATGCGGTTGTGCTCGGCGCCGTCTTTCGCCCAGTGCACGTGGATGCCGTTGGCCTTGGCGTTGGCTTCGAACTGCTCGAGATAGGTATCGAGGTGGGTGAGCGTATGCGTTTTGATGTCGCTGGCCAGCTGGCGCAGCTCTTCCCATTCCTCGATCGTATGGGCCTGCTTGTCGCGCTTGGTGCGCATGGCCCATACGCGGGTGTCGTGCGATTTGGCGTGTTCCGGCGCGTTCAGAAACTGCTTGGCCGAGCGTGCATGGTCCACGCGCTTGCCGTCGGCGGCCTTCGCCGGGCGTGGCTGGGGTTCGGGTGTGGCGCGGGCCATGGTGGCCGCGGGATTGGGTTCGTTGCCGCTCATTGGCTTGCCCCGTTGAGAATTTCTGCGATGTGCTTGAAGCGGATCGGCGCGCCGATGCGGGCGGCACAGCCGGACTGGTGCATCAGACAGGACGAATCGGCGGAAACGATGTATTCGGCGCCGTTACGGCCGTGATCGGCGATCTTGTCTTGGCCCATCCGGGTAGAGACTTCCGGCTCGGTCACCGAAAAGGTGCCGCCAAAGCCGCAGCATTCGTCCGGCCGATCGATGGAGACCAGCTCGATGCCGGCGACCTTTTCCAGCAGCGCCCGCGGCTTGGAGAAATATTCGCCGTGCAGTTCGCTGGGCTTGCCGTGGCCGAGGTTGCGCAGCGTGTTGCAGGAGTCGTGATAGCCCACGCGATGCTCGAAGCGCGCCCAGGGAAAGGCCTCGACCTTGAGCACGTCGTGCAGGAATTCCACCAGTTCGAGCGTGTTTTCGCGCACGTGTTTTACCTCCGGCGTTTGCTCGATGGCGGTGAGGTTGTCGCGGATCTGGTGCACGCAGGAGCCGGAGGGCGCGACGATCAGGTCGTATTTCGCGAAGTTCTTCACGAACAGCGCTTCGGTGGCCCGTGCTTCGTCGTGGCAGCCGGAGTTGACCATCGGCTGGCCGCAGCAGGTCTGGTCGAAGGGGTAGTCCACCTTGCAGTCGAAGCGTTCCAGCAATTCCAGCGTGGCAATGCCCACGCCGGGGTAGAAAGCATCGATGAAGCAGGGCACGAACAGGCCGATTTGCATGGGCTCTCCGAAAAAGTCGCGAGCGAGTGGGGGCCGGGGCAGGCGGCAACCCGGCCAGTCTAACGCGCGTACCGGCCGGATTGTCCGGCCCGGTGGTTGGCTTATACAAAAGTCGATAGCGCAACGCGACGCCCGCACGCTTGCCCGTTCTGCGGGACGTTCGGGCGGCGACCGCGAGGGCGCCGCCATGGCCCGCCGCTTACCACTACGCCCGTCGCGCTTTGGGCGTTTCGCGCGGTCGGACGCCTGGGGCCCGGGGGCTAGGAAGCCGGGGCCGGCCCCTGGATAACGTGCACCAGCGCATCGGGACGTATCCAGCGTTTGAACGCGGCCTGGATCGCCTTCGCGTCCAGCGTCTGGTATGCCCGTGCGGCGCGATAGGGCGCGTCCAGCGGCAGGCCCTTTTCCACGCGCGAAAGCAGCCCCATGCCAATCGCGCCGGCACTGGCTTCGCCGAGCGGAACCTGGCGGACGAGCCCGGCCTGGGCACGATGAAGTTCGGCGGCCGATACCGGGGCCTTGGTCATATCGGTGAGTGCATCGGCAATCAGGCGATTGGCTTCGGCCACCTTGTCCGGCTGGCTGCCGTATTCGAAGGCCAGCCGGGCGCGGGTGCGATCAGCCTGCAGGCCGGAATGAATGTAGTACACCAGCCCGCGCTCGGCGCGCAGTTCGCGATAGAGCCGGCTGGCATAGAAACCGCCGGTGAGCACCTGGTTGCCGAGTTCGAGCGCTCGATAATCGTCGTCCGTCGGCTGCAGGCCCAGCGTCTCGGCGACCTGGACCGTGTCCTGCACGCGGGCGCTGTCGGGCACGTGCACGGTGGCGGCTTTATTGGCCGGCACGGCAGGCAGGTCCACGTCGGGCGTTGGCCCTTTGGCTTTCCAGGCGCCAAAATTCTTTTCTACCGCCTTGCGTACCTGCGCGGTGTCGACGTCGCCGACCACCACGAGCGTGGCCAGATCGGGGCGGAACGTCTTGTGGTAGTAGTCGGTGACCTCGGCCAGGGACAGGCCGTTCACCGTCTCCGGCGTGGCATGGCGCAGGGTCGGATCGTCGTTCGGCAAGAGCGCGTGCTTGAGCGCCTGCCCGGCATGAAAGTCCGGGCTGGTGAGCTGGCCGGCCACCGCGCCGGCGGTCTGGGCCTGTACCACCTTGAAGGCCTCTTTGGGCAGCGCAGGGGCGAGTTCGTTTTCGGCCAGCAGTGCCAGGCCCCGGTCGAAGTGCTCGGGCAGCACGGTCAGCGAGAAATCGCTGCCGGCGCTGGCCCGGGCGCCGATCGCATCGAGTTCTGCCTGATAGGCCACTCGGTCGTGCTTGCGGGTGCCGTAATCGAGCAGGCTCGACAGTACGCCGTCGATGCCTTCCTTGCCCTTGGGCGCCTGCAAGTACGGCTCGTTGCGGATATGGCCGTAGACATGCACCGCATGGGTGGCATCGGTGGGCACCACGATCAGCCGCAGGCCGTTGTCCAGCGTGCTCTGCTGCGGGGCGACCCGGGGCGTGGGCGTGTCGATGCTGGCCAGCGGCTTGGCCGCCCAGTCGGGTAGATTCACATCGGCTGCATGGCTTGGCGCGAAGGATTCGCCGCCGCCAAAACCGTCGCCGGCGGCGGGTGCGCCCGAGCCTTCGGGCGTGAGTACGGTCAGCACGCTCTGGTCCGGATCGAGCATGCGCCGTGCCACGCGATTGACCGCCTTGGCATCGACGCGGCGAATGGCGGCGAGCTCGGCATCCGGCGAGGCCAGGCCGTCGATCGCCACCGCCTGCGACCACTGCCGGGCGAGTCCTTCAATGGAGTCGCGGGCCGCGGCGTTGCGGGTCGCGAGCTGGCGTTTGGCGGCTTCGACCTGCTCGGCGCTCACGCCCTTGTCGGCGATATCGCCGAGGACTTCGCGCATCTGGGCCACCAGGGCATCGGCGTCGGCGCCCTTGGGAAAAGCCGCGGCCGCATAGGCAATGCCGGCATCGCGCATGCCGTCGAGTGCGAACTGGGTGCCCAGGCTCTTGCCGGTAGCCACCAGCCGGCTATAGAGCGCGCTGCGCGGGTTGTTGAGGATGGTGGCGAGTACGTTGGCGGCCGCATAGTTCTCGGGGCTGTGGCTGCCGGGGCCGCGAAAGGCGAGATAGGCCAGGCCATAGCCGGCATCGGTGGGCATGCGGATCGGCTCGGCATCCACCGGCGAAAGCTCGACCGCGGCGGTTTTGGGCACGTCGTGCGATTCGATATCGCCGAACAGGCGGCCCACGGTGTCCAGGGTCTGCTTGGCGTCGACGTCGCCGCTCACGATCAGGGTAGCGTTATTGGGCGTATACCAGCGCTCGTGAAAGGCCTTGAGCATGGCGCCGGTGGTCTTGTCGAAAGAGGCTTTGGTGCCCAGGGCGTCGTGGGCATAGGGCGTGCCGGCGAACAGCTGCTCGCGCAGGCGAGTATAGGCCACATAAGACGGGCTGGACAGATCGCGGGCCACTTCCTGCTCGATGGCGCCGCGTTCCTTTTCCCAGTCACTCTGGGTGTTGGCGACCGAGCGCATGCGCTCGGCGTGCAGGCGCAGCGCCACGTCGAGATACTGGGCCGGCACGGTGAAGTAGTAGCGGGTGACCTCGTCCTGGGTATCGGCATTGAACTGGCCGCCCATGGCCGCGGCGATGGCCGAGATCTGGGCGGCGGACAGGTCGTCGGTGCCGCGAAACATCATGTGTTCCTGCGCATGCGCCATGCCGGGAAAACCGTCCGGCGCATCCCGCGAACCCACGTCGTAATTCATCATCGTGGTGACCGTGGGTGCAAGGCGGTTGGGTACCACGATCACCTGCAGGCCGTTATCCAGCGTCGTACGGCGTACCGCGTTGTCCTGGTCAGGCGCTGCGAGCACGGGCAGGGCGAGCGCCCACAGGCACAGCAGCAGCAGGGGACGTAGACGGGTCATGGGGCCTCGCTCGTTTTTGGCGTATCTGGTTGCAGGCTACAGACAACCATTTGCCGTACGAGTGCCCGAGGCGGTTATTTCTTGCCGAAAATCTTCTCGCGCAGGGCGCCCTGGGGCATGCCCTGCTTGATGTCGATCTTGCCCTCGGCGTTGCGATAGACCAGACCCGGCGTGCCCTGAATGCCCAGCGACGACATCAGCATGTTGTTGGCGGCGACTTTCTCGCGCAGCTCGGCTGGCATGTCCTCGAGCGGCTCGATACCGCCACGGCTGTAGTTTTCCTCGTGCCGGGCGAGGGCCGCGCTCGGATCGTCGGCGCCCAGAATGGCGGCGGACTTGCCCGGGCTGGAGGGTTTGATGATGCCCACCGGAATATGGCGCAGCTGGACCTTGCCGGATTCGACCCAGGGCCGGGCGACTTCGTAGAACTTGTGGCAGTACGGGCAGTTGGGGTCGGTGAAGACGTAGATCACGCGGTCGGCGTCGTCGTCGTCGTCGCCGTCGGCCACCCAGTTGGATTTTTCCAGCTTCGGCCAGGCGCTCTGGATATCGGGCTGGGTGATGGTGGCATCCAGCACTTGCTGGCTGAGGTTGTTGCCATCGGCGTCCAGCATCGGGCCGATGATCACGTGCTCGCGGTCCGGGGTGAGATAGAGCGTAAGCGGGCGATTGCCGGCGCGTGCGGCATAGCCGGTCATGCCGCCGGGGGCGTCGAAGGCCTCCACGATGGTCAGGCCTTTGCCCTCGAGATTGCGGATCGGCGCCGGCCATTGCGGCGCGGCGGCCGCCCCCATGAGCGGCAGCGTGGCAAGCAGTAGACCGACAGCGATTAAGGGCCGAGCAAGGCGTGGCATGAAGACTCCTGAACAAACGGGCGGCCGTGCGGCCACTGCGCCAGTCTATCTGAATCGACCGGTGCCAAGGTACGAACGGCGGCCTCGATTTGCTGCAGCGCAGCAAATCGGCATAGGATCGGTTTTACGGCGCACGGCATGCGTGTTCGGCGCCAGAATCTGCAGGTAGAGGCAATGAAACGACTTCACGAAATGTGCAGCGACGGCGACAGCCTGATTACGGGGCTGTTCGATCGCCGTTTCACCACGGTCATCACCACCCAGATGGTGCCCACCATCTATACGCTGGGCCAGCTGCTGTCGGGGATGGCGACCGTCTACGTCATCTTCTGGGCGTTTCAGCAATCCTGGATCAGCGGCCTGGCCTGGCTGTGCCTGCTTGGGCCGGCCATGTTTCTGGCCCTGGTGGTCACGATACGGGTGATGCTCGAATTCGTGCTGACCGTGTTCCGGATCGCCTTCTTTCTGGAAGCGCTCGGCGGTCAGATCGAGAGCATCGCCGGCCAGACCGAGGATATTCACCAGGACCTGCCGCGTATCCGCTTCTGGCGCAGATCGGCACGCGGCAAGTAGGCGCCACCGGCGCCGGGCCTGGGCCTTCGGCGCCGGTGGCGACCGGGGCGCCTCAGACGCCGCCGTTCACGTCCAGAAACGCGCCGGTGGTGAACTTCGCCTCGGCGAGATACAGAATCGCCTCGGCAATATCCTCCGGCTGGCCGACCCGGCCCAGCGGAATGGCCGATTTCGCCTGCTCGGGTTTGTCCGGCAGGCCGCCGCTGGCATGGATTTCGGTGTCCACCACGCCGGGGCGCACGGCGTTCACCCGAATCTGATCGGCCGCGACTTCCTTGGCCAGTCCTTCGGTGAGCGTATCGATCGCGCCCTTGGAGGCGCCGTAGTCGATATACGTACCGGCACCGCCGCCGCCGGCCGCATGGCTGGCCGCCGAGGAGACGTTCACGATCGCCCCGCCCGGGCCGCCGTAGGACGTGCCCATGCGCCGGATCGCCTCGCGGGCACACAGAAACGGGCCGACCACGTTCACCGACATCATCCGCGCCACGCGTTCGGCGGACATATCGGCCACCTTGGACGGTTGATCGACGATGCCGGCGTTGTTCACCAGGGCGGTGATACGGCCGAGCTCGTCGTCCACGGTCGCGAACAGGCGCACCACGTCCTGTTCGTTGGCCACGTCGGCCTGCACCGCGATCGCCTTGCCGCCGTCCTTTTCGATGGCCTTGACGATGGCGTCCGCGGCTTCCTGGTTGCTGTGGTAGTTCACCGCCACGGCATAGCCGTATTTGGCCGCCATCAGGGAGGTGGCCGCACCGATGCCCCGGCTGCCGCCGGTGACGAGCATCACTTTATCCATGGTTCAGCTCTGAAGAGAATGATGGCCACAGGG
Source organism: Salinisphaera sp. (assembly GCF_002729955.1). Lineage (GTDB taxonomy): Bacteria > Pseudomonadota > Gammaproteobacteria > Nevskiales > Salinisphaeraceae > Salinisphaera. The sequence goes on from NZ_PBYA01000026.1 coordinate 78,245, forward strand.
TAACGCTTGCCCGTAACGCGGTCAGTTACACGCAACCCAATCGGTCATACGCGCAGGAACATGAGCACGGTCATGATCGAGCCGATCGCCACGATGCCGATCCGGTGCCAGCGCGGCGCGATGCGATAGCCGAACGCCGCGCCGATCCAGCCGCCGAGCATGGCGCCGCCGGCCATCAGGGCCGCCAGCGGCCAGTCGATAAGGCCGAACGCCGCATACACCGACACCGAAATCGTGGTCAGCGTGGCCGACATCACGGCCTTCATCGCCACCGACGTCAGCAGCCGGGTCTGGCCCAGCAGGCCGAGCAGGGCGATCACGATGATGCCCACGCCGCCGTTGAAATAACCGCCGTAGGTACAGGCCAGATAGAGCGCGATGGTCGCCACCGGGGTGCTGGCTTCGCGTTCGGCCATACGCTGTTTGAGCCAGGGGGCGGCCGCGAAGATGAGCGTGGCCACGCCCATCAGCCAGGGGACGATCGCAGCAAAGGCGCGGTCGCCGGTGAGCAGCAGCAGCGAAGCGCCGCTGATACCGCCGGCCGCGGCAATCGCCACCATTGCCGGCAGCGACAGCGCGGCGGGCGGGGCGACGTCGCGACGAAACCGAAACAGCGTGGTGGCATAGCCGGGCAGGACCGCCGTCGCGCTGGTCGCATTGGCCGCGGTGGGCGGCAGGCCGTAGAACAGCAGGGCCGGCAGCGTGATGAAGCTGCCGCCCCCGGCCAGGGCGTTGATCGCGCCGGCCGTGACTGCGGCGCCGATGAGCAGAACGATATCCAAGACGTACTCGCGGTGAGATTCGCGGGCCGGAGTCTAGGCGCGCGACCGTGCCATGGGCGAGCCGCAGCTCGCCGCGCTCACGACGAGGCCCGTTCTGGCCCGGGCGCCGACGACGCTAGATGCGTTCGTCGCCCTTGGTCATGCGGGCGATCAGTGGCTGCTTCCAGGCATAGGTATGCACGAAGGCCATGACGATATGGCCGGCGATGAGCGCAAACAGAATCCAGCCGACAAAGCCGTGCCACTGGTTACCCAGGTTCGTCATCCACTCGATTTCGTTATCCATGCCGCTGAAGATCTGGACACCCAGCGCGGAAAAATCGCGGGTGCTGCCATAGGCTCGGATGATGGCGATCACGGGCACCGCGATCAGCAATGCGTACATGGCCACATGGCCCAGTGCCGCCAGACGCTGCAGGCCGCCGTCGTGGGCCGGTCGGCGAGAAAGGTTGATCAGCCCCCAGACGCCGCGCAGCACGGCCAGGATGAGGATCAGCACGCCGTTGGAGAAATGATAGCCAAAGAAGAAATCGGTGATCGCGGTGTCGTCGACAAGGTAATGCAGGATCGCCGAGGTCGCCTGCCACACGATCAACAGCGCCATGACCCAGTGGAACAGCCGGCTGATCAGCCCGTAACCGTGGGCGTGGTCCATCATTCGAGTATCCATGCGCGATCTCTTTTGCTGCGTATGGCAAAGAGCTTAGCGCTTCGCGTAATCAATACGCGAGAGTACGGCCAGGGTCGACCAAAGTCGGCCCGGATCGGCCCGGGTCGGCCAGGGTCGGGCGGGTTCGATTCGGCCGCGGCGGTTTCGCACCGCTGGCCGGGCTCAATCCCGCAGCTGCTGCGCCTGGGCAACGCGTCGGCGGTGCTCGCTGGGCCGCACGCCGTAGACGCGTCGATAGGCGGTCGCGAAGTTGGCTGCACTGCTGTAGCCGGCCAGCTCCGCAGCGCGCACCACGCTGGCGCCGTCTTCGCGCAGGGCGCGGTCGGCGATCTGGAGCCGGCGCTCGCGCAGAAACTTCTGCACGCTCATGCCATAGCAGGTATGAAAATGGCGTTGCAGGCTGCTGCGGCTCATGCCGGCCTCGCGAGCCAGCGCATCCACCGTGAGGGCAGCGCCGTCGGGGTGCTCCACCAGGTCACGCATGCGACGTAAACGGCGCGCGTCGATCGGCTGCGGCGGTTCCTGGGTAGCGGGCGTGTCCAGCAGGGCCGGCAGGGCTTCGGCCACCATGGCCAGGGCCAGGGCCTCGCTGCGCAGCCGCCGCGCCGGTCCGGCCCCCGCGCCGTCGCTGTCGGAAGCGATCAGGGCCAGCGCGCTGCTACGCAGCGCCGCGCTGGGCTGCCAGGGCTGCATGCACAGATGCGCCCGGATCGGCAGGCGCGTACCGGACCGGCCGTCGCCGAGCGTAACCAGCCGCTGGCGTAGCCACTCGTGCGGCACGGTCAGTGTGAGGCTGTGCTCCGACTGGCCGTGCCGTGCGTGGCGCTCGAACGTCGTGGTTTCGTGCAGGTGTACGGCATAGGCATAGCTTTCGCCCGGCCCGGTCGGCAGCGCGCGATCGCCAAAACGTACGTCCACTTCGCCGCCGAGTACGAAGATCAGCTTCAGGCCCGGGCACAGCTGCAGCCGGGAACACATGTCCTGGCGGTTGCGCACGCTGGCATGGCGCAACACCAGCCCGCCCGGGAGGGCATCGACGCCGAAGCGGCCTTCCAGCGGCGGCGAGTCGTCGGCAACACGTGTCTGGTAGTCGCGGCCCAGATGCGCGGCATGCCGGTTGAGTTCGACCGCGCCGATGAAGCGTTCGGGATGCACGGATTCGGCGGCGGTAGTCGAATGCAAAGACATTTGAGCGTTTCGCAAAGGTTTGGGCGGCAAGCCTCTGGAATAATGCGCGGCACAAAGCGTAAATGCAAAAGATTCGCATTCGCATAAGATTGGTTTGAACGATGCCGGCCACGCCGTGCGTCCTGTCACTTGGGGAAGAAATGAACGGCTGCAACAACAATCGATCACGACACACATGCTGGATCGTGGGCATGGTCACCCTGGCTTCGGCCATGCCGGTGCTGGCACAGGACGCGTCAGCGCCCGAGGGCGAGCCGTTGCAGCTCGAAATGGTCACTGTCGAAGGCAACCAGCTCTACGACATGCTGCCCTCCGAACAGACCGGCGGTTATGCCGTGGATGCGGCAACCGTGGGCACCAAGACGCCGGCCGCGCTCAAGGATATTCCGCAGTCGATCAGCGTGATTACCCGCGAGTCGATCGAGGATCGCAACGTGGATACGCTCGACGAACTGGCGCGGCGTACGCCGGGCCTGCGCGTGCTCACCAACGACGCCGGGCGTTCGTCGATCTATTCGCGCGGCTATGAATACGACGAGTTCAATATCGACGGCCTGCCGGCGCCCATGGCGAGCATCAACGGTACGCTGCCCAATCTGGCTGCCTTTGACCGGGTGGAGGTCATGCGCGGCCCCTCCGGGCTGTTCAACAGCACCAGCGAACTGGGCGGTATCGTCAACCTCGTAAGAAAGCGCCCGACCGAAGATGCCCAGGGCCATCTGACCGGCCGCTACGGCAGTTTCAATCAGTATTATCTGGAAGGCGACGCCTCCGGCCCGCTCACCGAGGACGGCCGCCTGCGCGGGCGCGCGGTGGTCGCACAGAGCGATACCGACGGTTTTGTCGACAATAACGACAACAACGCGCAGACCTTCTACGGCACGCTCGAATACGATATCGACCCGGCCACGATGGTCTCAGTGGCCTATCTGCGCCAGCAACGCGATATCACCGTCAACAACGGCCTGGCCACCGATGCGAACGGCAGCCTGCTGGACGTGGATCGCTCGACCTTCTTCGGCGCCGACTGGAACGATTTCGAATCGACGACCGACGACTTCATCTTCGAGCTGACCCACCGCTTTGAATCCGGGGGCTTCGGCCGCGTCGGCGCGCGTTATTCCAACCGCAACGCCGACTATAACTATGCCTTCGGCGGTGGCCCGCTGGCCGCGGATGGCACCGTGCCGGTATCTGCCACGGCCGGCGATATCGACCAGAACACGCTCGCCGTGGACGCCAGCTACAGCCAGCCGTTCGAAACCTTCGGCAACGTCAGCGAATTCGTGGCCGGCGCCGACTACAAGCACTACGACACCGACACCGTTCGCGGTCGTTATCGCGGCGCACCGGTCGATGCGGACAATTTCGAAAATCTGGCCTATGTGGATGTGCTCGAGAGCGGCCGTGTATCGGACAACACGACCAAGCTCGAAGAAATCGGCCTCTATACGAAGCTGACTTTTCGCCCGGTCGAGCCGCTGGCCCTGATCGGCGGCGTGCGGGTGAGCGACTACAAGGTCGAGCTCACCGACAACAGCGCCGGCACCACCGGCTCCCGCGACGACAGCGGCAAGCTCACCCCCTATGCGGGCCTGGTGCTCGACGTGGATCGTCACCACGCGCTCTATGCCAGCTATTCCAAGGTGTTCAATCCGCAGACCGCCTACGACATCAACGGCGATCTCATCGAGCCGCGCGAAGGCACCCAGTACGAAACCGGCGTGAAGGGCAGCTATTTCAACGGCGACCTCAACGCCCGTGCCAGCCTGTTTCGCATGTACGATCGCAATTACGCGGCCGGCGTACCGGGCGAGAACTACAACGAGGCCATCGGCCAGCGGCGAATTCAGGGCGTCGAGTTCGAGCTCGACGGCTCGCCGCTCAACCAGCTGGATATCATCGCCGGCTATACCTATCTGGATACCGAAGTCGAACGTGGCGCCGACGAGGCCACCTTCGTGCTCATGCCCGATCACATGTTCAACCTGTGGACCAAGTATGCCTTCGATTCCGGCCTGCTCGATCGGGTGAGCATCGGCGCCGGGGTGACCGCCTTCAGCGACTTCAGCTCCCTGCAGGGCGTGGAAGCGCCGGGCTATGCGGTGGTCGATGCCATGGTGGGCTACCAGTTCACCGACCGGCTCTCGGGGGCGGTCAACGTGAACAACGTGCTCGACAAGAAGTACTACAACCGCGTCGGCAGCACCGGCACGTTCAACTTCTATGGCGAACCCACGAGCGTGGTCGGCTCCCTGCGCTACGACTTCTAGTGCGAACAGGGGCGACTTCCAGACCGAACACGAGGCGCCGCGCACGCCTCGTGTTCGGTTGCGTACTGGCCGCGATGAGTGGATTTCTACCCGCCCTGGCCCAGCCCGATCTGGAGACCGTGGCCCACCCCGAGGCCGCCGCAGCGCTGCGCAATGAGTCGATCGTCGACCCTGGAACCGGGCGGGTGTATGAGCTGTTGATCTCGCAGCCGAGCCAGCCCGCACCGGCGGCCGGCTATCCGGCCGTGTTTCTGTTCGACGGCAACCGCACGGCGCCGGCCGCGCTCGCCTGGCTGAAAGAACACGGCTTGGCCGATCGCGTGCTCGTGGTCGGCCTGGGCTATCCCGATACCCTCACCTTCAATATTCCCCGTCGTTTTGAAGACCTCACGCCGAGCGCGGTGGCCGAGAGGGCCGGCAGCGGCCAGGCGGCTGCGTTTCTGGCGTTTATCGAAAGTCGGGTCAAGCCGCGTATCGCCCGCGATTATCCGCTCGACCCGTCGCGCACCGCGCTCTACGGGCATTCGCTCGGCGGGCTGGCCGCGCTGTTCGATCTGGCCCATCATCCGGCCCGCTTTTCGGCCTATTTCGCCGCCAGTCCGTCGCTGTGGTGGGACGATGGCCTCGTCATGCCGCAACTGCAGCAGGCCGTGCAGGGCGATGCCTGTAACCGCAGCGAGCCGAAAACCGTGATCATTACCGTCGGCGCCAAGGAGCAACCGTTGAACATCGGCCAGACAGACAACCCCGAGCGTGCCGCCAAGCTCGCACGACGGCATATGGTCGACAACGCCGCGCAGGCAGCCGAAATCCTGGCCGCCTGTCCCGCCTTCAACGTGGATTATCGGCTGCTTCCCGGCGCCGGGCATGGCGCGGCCCTCGACGGCGGCATGTTCCATGCGCTGGACCGCTGGTTGGGCGCCCACGTGGCCGAGCAGCGCACGCCATGAGTGCGCGCGGACCCTGGCCGGTACAGGTCACCGACGTGGCGCGTCTGTCACCCAGCCTGCTGCGGGTGGAGCTGGCCGGCGAAAACGGCGTGCTGGCGGGCTTTGCCGATGATCGGGCCGGCGCCCATCTGAAGATATTTCTGCCGCAGCCGGGCGAAGCCACACCCGCGCTGCCGGAGTTCACGCCCGACGGGCCGCGTTGGCCGCAGTCACGCGCGCGGGCGATCACGCGCACCTATTCGGCCCGGTACTTCGATAAGCATCGCCAGCGCCTGTACGTGGATTTCGTGCTGCACGGCGACGACGGCCCGGCCTCGGCCTGGGCCCGACGGGCCCGGGTGGGCGATACCATCGGCGTGGCCGGCCCGGGCGGGCCGAGCCCCATGCTCGCACCTGTCGATCGGGTGCTTCTGGCCGGCGACATCACCGCGCTGCCGGCGATCGCGGCCCTGCTGGAAAGCCTGCCGGCTCATGTCTGCGGCCATGCAATCGTGCAGCTGCCGGACGACGCCGACCGGCCGGTGCTCGATTACGCTGCGTCGATCACGATCGACTGGCTACAGGCGCCCCATGTCGATCACGGCGATACGCCGATGGTGCGAGCCCTGAAAGCGCTGGAGCCGCCGACCGAACCGGTGGCGGCCTGGGTGGCCGGCGAAAACGCCTCGATACTGGCCATGCGCGCCCACCTGCGCGATGTCTGGGGGCTGACGCGTCAACAGATCTATGCGGTGCCGTACTGGAAGGCGCGTGCCAATGAAGAGGCCTATCACGCCGAACGTCATCGGGTGATGGATAACTTCGATAGTTAGCGTGCGCGGCGAACGTTGGCCAGCAGGGGCGCGCCGGTATCGGTATCCGTAACCAGGGTGCAGTCCACGCCATAGAGTTCGCGTACCAGCTCGCGGCTGACGATCTCCGACGGCGGGCCGGCGGCGACCACGCAGCCGTCGCGCATGGCCACCAGATGATCGGCATAGCGACAGGCGTTGCCCAGATCGTGGAGCACCATCACCACTGTCTTGCCCTCGGCGGCCAGATCGCGCACCAGCTCGAACACCTCGATGGCATGGCCCAGATCGAGGGCGGTGGTGGGTTCGTCGAGCAGCAGCACGGGCGTCTGCTGGGCGATTGCCATGGCAATCCAGGCGCGCTGGCGCTGGCCGCCCGACATGGCTTCCAGCGGTCGATGTGCCAACGCCTGCAGATCGGCGGCGGCCAGCGCGGCGTCCACCACGGCGCCGTCCTCGGCTGACCACTGGCGCAGCCAGCTCTGGTGCGGCTGGCGCCCGAAGCGGATCAGTTCGGCCGCGGTCAGCCCTTCCGGCGCGGTCACGCTCTGGGGCAACAGGGCCAGCGCACGGGCCAGTTCGCGGGCGCCGTAGCTGCGAATATCGCGGCCTTCGAGGGCGATACGGCCGGCCTGCGGCGTATGCAGACGTGCCAGCGCGGACAGCAGCGTGGATTTGCCGCAGCCGTTGGGCCCGACAATGGCCGTGACCTGATCGCGTGGAAAGGCAATATCCAGCCCGCTGAGCACTGGGCGCCGACCATAGGTCACGCACAGCTTTTCGGCTTGCAGCGGGCTGGTCAGCGATAGGGGCGGCGCGTCGAAAGGCACGGTCATACGCCTATTTTGTGGCCTGGACGCAGCAGTATCCAGAGCAGCACCGGCGCGCCGACCACGGTACTGATCAGGCCCACCGGAATCTCGATGGGTGAGAACAGTACCCGCCCGGCCAGATCGGCCACCACCATGAGCAGCGCACCCGCCAGCGTGGACCCCATCAGCGGCACGCCCCGGCGCGAGGATAGATGTCGGGCCACTTCCGGGCCGATGAGCGCGATCAGCCCCACCGGGCCGGCCACCGCCACGGCCAGCGCGGTCAGGCCCACCGACAGCACGAGCGCGCCCAGGCGGATATGGCCCACGCGAATGCCCAGGCCCTGGGCCACACCTTCGGAAAAACGCACCACCCCCAGCGCCCGCGCCAGCGCCGCCGCGCCGATCAAGCCGATCACCAGGCCGACGGCGAGCATGTTAAGGGCGAGCGCGCCCACGCCGTTGAGGCTGCCCACGGTCCAGGGGTAAGCGGCATTGGCGGCGTCGATCGCGCTGCGCGCAAGCATGAGCCGCGTGATGGCATCGAAGGCTGCGCCCACGCCGATGCCGGCCACGAGGAAACGATAGCCCTGGGTGCCGATGCCGCCGGCCAGACCGAAAGCGATGGCCGTGGCCACGCTGGCGCCGACCAGCGCCATCGCCGGCGGCGCGATGCCCAGGCCCACGCCCAGCACCGAGGCCACGGCGAAGGCGGTCGCGCCGTTGTCCAGCCCGATGATGCCGGGGGTGGCCAGGCGGTTGCGGGCAAGTGTTTGCATCAGACAGCCCGCCAGCGCGAAGGCCCCGCCCGAGAGCACCCCGGCGAGCAGCCGTGTGGCGCGCAGCTGCTGAACGACGAATACGTCCATGCCGTCGCCGTAGCCGAACAGCCCGGCAATCGCGGCGCGGGGCGCGATCGAAACCTCGCCCAGGCACAGCGATGCCACACAGGCGGCCAGAAGTGCGACGGCCAGCAGCAGATTGGCGGCACAGGCGCGCTTGTCGAGCAGTATCGAGCGCCCGCTTCGGGCCGGGCCCAAGGCGAGGCGCCAGCTCCCCGCCGGCGCGAGTGCATGCGCTGGATGCGCGTTCGCGCGACTCATAGCGTGGGCAGACGTCGCGAGCGCACCACGGCCACCAGCACGGGCGCGCCGATCAGGGCCGTGAGCACCCCCAGCGGCAGTTCGGAGGGGCGCACGACCAGCCGCGATACCACGTCCGCGCCGAGCGTGAGCGCGGCACCGATGGGCAGGCACAGCCAGAGCGTGGCGCGTACATCGGGGCCGGCCAGGGCCCGGGCCACGAACGGCGCGACCAGGCCGATGAAGGCGATCGGCCCGGCAATGGCCGTGGCCGAACCCACCAGCAGGGCGACGGCCACGACCACCAGCAGGCGAACCAGCCGCGGTCGATGCCCCAGCCCGCTGGCCACGTGTTCGCCCAGCGCCAGCGCGGCCAGCGGCCGGGCGATGCCGATGACCATCAGACCGGCGACCCCAAGGCCGGGCAGCAGCGCGATCACGTCGGCCGGGCGACGACCGGCAAAGCTGCCCACCACCCAGAACCGAATTTCGTCGGCAGTACGTTCGTCGAACAAAAGCACCAGCGAGGTCAGCGCATAGAGCAGGCCGGAGAGCACAGCACCGGCGAGCACGAGCCGTACCGGATCTTCGCCGGCGCCGCGCACGCGCGAGGCCGCGAGTACGGCCAGACAGCCGGCCAGCGCACCGAACTGGGCGACCGGTACGCGCAGGGTGGCTGCATCCGCGCCGAGTGCGATGGCGATGGCCACCGCGAAGGTGGCCCCGCCGCTGACCCCCAGCAGGCCCGGTTCGGCCAGCGGGTTACGGGTGACCGCCTGCAGCAGGGCGCCCGCCACCGCGAGTGCTGCGCCCACCAGTACGCCGATAGCGGTCCGCGGCGCGCGCAGCGATTCGATCGCGAACCAGGCGTTGTCGTCGGTCATGCGCCCGGTTAGGGCGCGCAAAAGCGTATCCAGCGACTGAGCCGGGCCGATCGCACCCGCGCCGAACAGCAGGCTGGCGGTGCACACGATCAGCGTTACACCGCACAGAAGTCCGAACCACAGGCCGACACGGCGCTCGCGCGTGTCGGTCGCAATGCGTGGCCGCTCGCTCAAGGCTGGCTGGCGATACCCAGCGCCCGGGCGATGTCGTCGAGAATCGCGTGAGCGGCAAGCGGGCCGGAGGCGCTGGTCCACAGCTGGCCGTCGACGGGCACGACCTGATCGCGCTGAACCACGTCCAGGCGTTCGAAGGCCGGCGAGGTGCGGGCCTTGGCCAGCGCGGATTCGCCGTCGGCGTTGAGCGTGGCCAGAAACAGCCAGTCGCTGTCGATCCGGTCGAGGTTTTCCAGACTCAACGGATCGCTATGCGGGCGATCGTCGGCGATGTCGCCATGCTCGGGCGACTCGAACCCGGCCGCGGCCAACACCCGGCCGGCAAAGATCTTCGACGACATCACCAGTGGGCCCTGGGGCATCCAGCGCGCAAGCGTGGCCTCGGTGCCGGCCGGTACCTCGGCGCTGATCTTGTCGGCGCGCTCGTCGAAGGCCTGGATGAGCTGTTCGGCCTTGTCTTCGCGACCGAGCGCGCGTGCGAACAGCCGGGTTTCGTTCTGCCAGGCGTCGGGCGCGAAATAAGAGTGCTTCGGCACCACGGTCGGTGCGATCTTCGACAGCAGCCGGTACTGCGGCTCGGACAGATTCGAAGAGGCCAGGATCACGTCCGGACGCTGGGCGACCACGGCTTCGATATTGGTTTCGCGGGCGGTGCCGACGATGGCGATACCCGGCACGCGTTCCTGCATGTAGTGGGCGACGCTGTCGCCGCCGCGTGTGGCCACGGCTGCCACCGGTTTGCTGCCCAGCGCCACGGCGGTATCGAGCGCGCCTTCATACAGGGTCACGACACGCTCGGGGGTGCCGTCGATCTCGACCTTGCCATAGGCGGTATCGAGGGTGCGGGCGGCCAGCGCCGGGCCGGCAAACACGGCCAGAACGAGGATTGCGATGACGCCGAGCGCGGTGCGCGGGGCATTGAAAAACGACATGGTGAAGCTCCGTGATGGCGCACGGTCGGGATCGCGACCGTGCAGGATAATGCGCGCCGCCGCCTGGAGCCAGCGGCGGCGCTTGCGAAAGGTTTGTGGGCGGTCGTGGGGCGGCTCTAGAACTCGACGTTCACGCCCAGCCAGTAGCGGCGCCCGTCCTCGACGAAACCGTATTCTTCGTAGTTCACGTCGTCGTCGAAGAGGTTGTAGACGACGACGTTGAGGGTGGTGGCGTCGGTCAGGTCGTAGCCCATGCCCGCGTCCACGAAGGTGTAAGAGGGGGCGACCAGCGAGCGCTGCGAAGGCCCGGTGGTGGGCTGGCTTTCTTCGCCGCGATAGGTCAGGCGCGCCCAGGAGGCGATGTTCTGCGTGGCCTGCCAGTTGGCCGAGGCGCTGAACAGATGCTTGGGCAGCTGGGTGAGCGGTTCACCTTTGTATTCGCCGGACTTCTGCTCGGAATCGGTATAGGTATAGCTCGCGGATACGTCCACGGTGGCGCTCACCGGGGCCGACAGGGCGATTTCCACGCCCTGGGTGATCGCTTCGTCGACGTTGATGCGATAGGTCGGGTCGGAGCCGAACTGGTTGGGGCCGTCGCTGCAGATATCGATCGGGCAGGCCACGCGGGTGATCTTGTCGTCGAAGTCGTTGTGGAACAGCGTGAGGCTCGCGTTGGCCCCCCAGTCGCTGGCATAGAGCAGGGCGATTTCCTTGTTGACCGAGGTTTCCGGTTCCAGGTCCGGGTTGCCGTAGATATTGCCGCCCCGGCTGACCTGGCCGAAGTCGGGGGTGATCTCGCGCAGGTCCGGGGCGCGAAAGCCGGTCGACACGCCACCCTTCAGGGTCCAGTTGCGGGTGGGGTTCCATACGCCGTACAGACGCGGGCTGACGTGCGAATCGAAGTTCTCGTCGTGATCCAGGCGCAGCCCGCCGGTGAGTGCGAAGGTGTCGGTGAGCATCCACTCGTCCTCGGCGAACACCGCCCAGATGTCTTTTTCGACATCGGTGAGATCGGAAATCTGGTTGGTGGTGTCGTCGGCCAGTTCCTGGCGTTCCGCGCTGGCACCCAGGGTGACGACGTGCATGCCCAGGGGTACGACCACGCTGGTCTTGGCCACCGTGTTGGTGATCTCGATTTCGCGGCTCGAATTTTCGGCTGTTTCACGCTGGATATAGGTATCGGTGGTGCCGAAGTCCCAGCGGCCCTGGTGGGTCAGGGCGTAATGCTCGCGCGAATAGCGGTTGAAGGAATCGGTGCAGCCACCGCGACAGCCGGTGACCCGGCCGGAGCGGCCGACGTTCTGCTCGCGTGTCTGTTCCTCGGCGCCGGCTTCGAGGGTGAAGTCCTGGTTATCGGTGGGCGTGAACGCCAGGCGCGCGGTGAGGTTGCGCAGGTCCTTGCCTTCATAGCCGTCGATGATCTCGTCTTCGGCGCGACGGCTGACCTTGCCGTAGAGCTGCAGGCCCAGAAGGTCCTGCTTGAGCGGGCCGCCGACATAGAAGTTCGCGCTCTGCCGATTTCCGGAGTCTCCGTCTTCCTGGATGATGGCATCGGCCTGCACGGCGCCGCCCCAGTCGTCGGGCACCTTACGGGTGATGATGTTGATCACGCCGCCGATGGCATCGGAGCCGTAGAGCGTGGACATCGGCCCGCGGATGACTTCGATGCGGTCGATGGCCTGCAGTGGCGGCAAGAAATCCTGTTCGAAGCCGGCGCTGCCGTTCGGACGCGTTTCGCGGGTGTTCTGGCGCTTGCCGTCGACGAGAATCAGCGTATAGGCGCTGGGCATGCCTCGAATGCTGATATCGCGGCCGTTGTCGCCCGCGCCGCCGCCGGTCACGATGACGCCGGGCACGTCCTGCAGGGCATCGGTGACGTTGCGGTAATAGCGTTTTTCGATCTTTTCCTGATCGATCACGCTGATCGAGGCCGGCGCGTCTTCGATCTGCTGTTCATGGCCGGAGGCTGTGACGACGACTTCGCCGAGCGACATCGCCTCCTGGGCGTTCGCCGTGGCGACGCCGCCTGCAACCATACCCCACCCCAATGCCAGACAGGCATGCCCGATACGTGTCATTTATTCCCCTCGCTCATTTAAATGCGAATCATTCCTATTAAGATTGTGCTATAAATGCCGTTGCAATAGACCGAACGAGTCATTGCGCCGGGCGCAACACGCTCGTGTGTGCGTGGTGTTCGGTGCCCGAGGGAAGAGGCCTGAATGCATCAATTGAGCGAACTCGCGGCATTCGTGGCCGTGGTCGACAGCGCCAGCCTGACCGCCACGGCACGCCGTATGTCGCTGTCCAAGTCCACGCTGAGCCGGCGCCTTGCGCGGCTGGAAGCACGGGTAGGCCAGCCGCTGCTGCGCCGGCGCTCGAACCGGCTGGAGCCGACCGACGCGGGGTGGGTGTTCGCGGGCTATTGCCGCGATATGCTCGATATCGACCGGGAAAGCCGCTATGCGCTGGAACAGCTCAGCGAGCGGGTGGCCGGCAAGCTGACCGTGCATGCGCATCCGTTGTTCATGCGCGGCTGGTTCATGCACAACGTCGAGGCGTTTTTACAGCGCTTTGGCGAGATCGAGCTCAACCTGCTCACGCTCACCCAGCCGCCTGGCAACGGCTCCGGGGTGTCGTTGTGCCTTTGGCCGGGAGAACTCCCCGACTGCGGCCTGCGTAGCGAAGTCGTGGGCCAGCTCAGCCGCGGAATCTATGCGCATCCGGATTATCTGGCGGCCCATGGGGCACCCTCGCATCCGCGCGAGCTGGCCGAACATTGCTGGGTGGATATGCTCGGCGACCGGCGCACGCCGCTGGAACTGCGCAACGACGGCCAGGGCACGGTCTATCGGCTGGCACCGGTTCGGGCCCGGGTAAGAACCGATCAACTGGTATTGCAGGCCGATGCGATCGCCCGTGGCCAGGGCCTTGGCATCATGCCGGACTGGGCCGCGGCCAAGCGTTCCCAGGCGCATCCGGGCACGCTCAGCCGTTGTCTGCCGGACTGGTCGGTCACGCCGCTGCCGGTGACGCTTGCCTATCCCTACGGTCGTCTGCCCCGGCGCACGGTCTGTCTGCTCGACTATCTGCGCGAGGCCATCCCGCAGGCATGGCGCAGTCAGCCGGCCGTTGCCTGAACTGACCGCCCGCTCTTGTATCCGCGGCCGATCGGACACAGCTAATACGTATTGCCCGCAAACGTATTGTCTTATGCCGAGTCTTTTCGACGGTGCGAGCGCGCGTATCGAAGCCGCGCTCGAACATATCGATATTTCTGCCGATATCGCCCAGCAGCTGGCCCAGCCGGACACCGCGCTCAAGGTGTCGGTACCGCTGCGCCACGATAACGGCGAAATGAAGCTTTATCCCGGTTACCGGGTGCGCTATGACACGACCCTGGGTCCGGCCAAGGGCGGGATTCGTTTTCATCCGGACGTGAACGCGGACGAAGTCTCCACCCTGGCGTTCTGGATGACCATGAAATGCGCCGTGCTCGGCCTGCCGTTCGGCGGCGGCAAGGGCGGTATTTCGATCGACCCCAAGGCGCTGTCTCCGGCCGAGATGGAACGGCTTTCGCGGGCCTATATCGACAAGATCGCCGATTTCATCGGCCCGGATTCCGATATTCCCGCGCCCGACGTGAATACCAACCCGCGCGTGATGGGCTGGATGATGGACCAGTACCGCATCATCAACCGGGCCGAGGAACGTGCGGTGATCACCGGCAAGCCGGTGGAAATGGGCGGCTCCGAAGGTCGTACCACGGCGACCGGCGACGGCGCCTTTCATACGCTTCAAACGATGATGAAGCGCTGGGAGCGCGACGCCGACGGCACCACCGTGGCCGTGCAAGGCTTCGGCAATGCCGGCCAGCAGTTCGCGCGTCTATGCGCGGATGCCGGCTATACGGTCGTGGCGGTCAGCGATTCCGGCGGCGCGATCTACGACGGCAACGGTCTGGATATCGATGCCGTGGCCGAGGCCAAGCAGTCGAAAGGCTCGGTTACCGACGCCGACGGCGAGCAGATGTCCAACGACGATCTGATTGCCCTCGAGGTGGACGTGCTGGCGCCGGCCGCCCTGGAAAACGTGATCAACGAAGACAACGCCGCCAACGTGCAGGCCGGCGTGATCGTCGAGATCGCCAACGGACCCGTGGCCAGCGAGGCCGATGCCACGCTCGTTGAAAACGGCGTTCAGGTGCTGCCCGACATCCTCGCCAACGCCGGCGGCGTGACGGTGAGCTATTTCGAATGGGTCCAGAATCGCCAGGCCTGGTACTGGGATGCTGATACCGTGGCCGAGCACCTGAAAACGCGCATGGTCGATGCCACCCAACGCGTGGCCGACCGCGCCGAGGAGCTGGATATCGACTATCGCACCGCCGCCTACGTGATCGCGCTGGAAAAACTCGAAAAAGCGGCCGAGGCCCGCGGCACCAGCGCCTTCTTTCGCGACGGCGCCTAGGCTGAGGTCACTCACCCGGCAGGAAACACCCTGCTGCCGGGTGAGTGAATACGTCGGGTCAGGCCCCGGGGGTGTGAGCGTTCCAGGTTGCGCAGGACGGCGCTGCCCCAAGCTGACCCACGTATTCGACGTTAGGGTTATGCGCGCATTGCTCACGGTCTTCGGCCAGTTTGGCAAAAGCCGTGCAACCGACTGACTTTTCTGTCTATTGGTCTTTCTTCCTCCGCAGCGATGAACTGCGGCCGTGGGGCGGTGCCGTGCACGTACGGTCGAGCCCCTTGACGCGCGCCACGGTACGGTGGATTACTGGAATGCGTCGGTGAAATGACGTTTCGATTTCGTCGCGCCGACGGCAAAGAACCAGAATAAACCTAAAACAATAAATACGGCCCGTGCGATCCCGTGTCCGTTTGACCGGACCCGGCCCCCTTCGACGGTGCCCAGGAGGAGACATGAAAGACCGACGCTGGACCTTGCAGGTCCTGGCGCTCGCCTGCGCGAGCGCATTGGTGGCGGGCTGTTCCGATAGCGGCGACAGTATCGACACCGCAAACCCCGATAACGAGACGCTAACGCGGCAGCAGGATACCCGTGAGTTCTCCGTTAATCGCGAAACACTGGCATTTGAGGCGATTACCGGGGTCGACACAGACCGCTGGAGCGGCGTCATGGATAGCGGTGCGGGCTATCGAATCGAAGTGCCGGCCGAGGGCAGCTGGAACGGCATGCTCGTGATGTATGCCCATGGCTATCGCGGCGAAGGCAGTGAACTGACGGTCAGCAATCCGGCGCTGCGCAACTATTACATCAGCCAGGGCTATGCCTGGGCGGCATCCAGCTACAGCAAGAACTTTTACGACGTTCGCGCTGGCGTGGAAGATACCAATGCGCTGGCGAATGCGTTTGTGGCGATCGCCGAGCAGAACGGCCGTACCGTCATGGCCCCGAGCAAGATCTATATTGTCGGCGACTCCATGGGTGGCCACGTCG
Organism: Salinisphaera sp.; assembly: GCF_002729955.1. Lineage (GTDB taxonomy): Bacteria > Pseudomonadota > Gammaproteobacteria > Nevskiales > Salinisphaeraceae > Salinisphaera. The sequence goes on from NZ_PBYA01000026.1 coordinate 94,243, forward strand.
CTGCCGCGGCGGTCGAGGCCGAAACGCAGCGCGAGGCCGCCAACAAGGTAGCCTATGCGGGGGCGGTGCCACGCTGTGGCGTGGTGGGTGGCACCTACGAGTTCGACTACCTGCTCAATTTCACCTTCGCGGCCCAGCATGTGGCCGACCTGGGGCCGACAAGCTATCCGGCGACCGATTTCGACCAGTCTGAAATCGATGCCGTGCTCTGGACCACGCCGCCCAGTTTTGCCCAGCAGGGCGTGCCGACCGTGGCCGGGCAGCGCCTGGAAAACATCGTGCGCACGCTCAGCGGCGGCGACCGGCCGGTCTTCGAGCAGGGCTTTCGTGGCGGCTATTACAACGTGGTGATGGGCACCGGCGGGCGCGATGGCACGGTCAACGGCATTCTCGCGCGCAATCTCAGCGGCAATCAGGGCGTGACCTACAATTTCGACAACGATCCCGATGACAGCAGCGTCGACGAGACCGCCTTCAACGAATCGATCCTGCGTGTGTCAGCTGACCCGAATGCCAATCCGGCCCGCAGCGACGGCGTACGCTGGATTCCGCGGGTTAACGGCGAGTTCAACGTGCCGGTGGTGACGCTGCATGGCCTTGGCGATCTGTATGTGCCGTTCGTGCACGAGCAGGTCTATCGGCAACGCGCCGATGCCAACGGCAGTGGCGACATGCTGGTGCAACGCGCCGTAAGGGCCCCCGGTCATTGCGACTTCACCCAGGCCGAGCGTCAGGAAGCATTCGATGCCATGATCGACTGGGAACAGAACAGCGTGAAACCGGCCGGCGACGACGTCGCACGTACCGCCGTTTCGAGCGCTGATTATGGTTGTCAGTTCACCACGGCGACCCGCCCGGGCGTGGCGGCCTGCGTGGTGCCTTGAGCAAGGCAAACCGATAGCCGGAAGCCGGGGCGTCTGCGCCCCGGCTTTTTTTTGGCCTGCAGCCCTGCCGGCGCGGCGATCGTGGGCTTGAGCGCCTACTTGTTCTTGCTGCTCATGAGGCTGGCGACCGTGGTCACCACCAGAATGCCGATGATCACCGACAGCGACAGCCAGATCGGAATCTCGGGCACCAGATGCACTTCCTGGCCGCCGTTGATGAAGGGCAGCTCGTTGGTATGCAGGGCATGAATCATCAGCTTGACGCCGATGAAGCCGAGAATGACGGCAAGCCCCAGCGACAGATAGACCAGCCGGTCCAGCAGCCCGCCGAGCAGGAAGTAGAGCTGGATCAGCCCGAGCAGGGCGAAGGCGTTGGCGGTGAACACGATATAGGGCTCCTTGGTGAGCCCGTAGATGGCCGGGATCGAATCCAGTGCGAACAGGATATCGGTGGCGCCGATGGCGATCATCACGATCAGCATGGGCGTGATCAGGC
>NZ_PBYA01000027.1 GCF_002729955.1 Salinisphaera sp.
GCCGATCGGCAGTTCTGGCGCGAGTATCTGCAGGGCGTACCCAATGCGCCGATGCTGACCAGCATCTATGGTCAGGCGCCGCCCAATGGCGCCGTTGCACCGCGGTCGAAACGGGCGGTGGCTTATCTGAGTCGCGAGACGACGGCACGCCTGGACGCACTCCTGGGCGATCGCGGGATCGGTTGGTCGGCGCTGATCGAGGCGCTTTGGGCCATTCTGCTCTGGCGCCATACCGGCACAACCGATCTGACCTTCGGCGTGACGCGCTCCGGTCGCCAGGGCGGTCTGCCGGATGCCCAGCGCGTGATCGCTCTGCTCATCAATACCACCCCCGCGCGCGCCAGCGTGGACCCCGACATGTCGCTGCGCGATTTCCTGCGCGAACGCCGGCAGGATCAGCGTCGAACGCATTCGCACCAGCATCTGGGCCTGCTCGGCATTCAGCGCGCCTCCGGCACCGGCCGGGGGTCGATGGACTCGATCGTGATCTACGATCACAAGACCATCGACGCGGCCGTCGCGCCGCATAAGCGTGGTTACGACTGGCAGTTCGACCTGCGCGGTCATACCGGCTATCCGCTTGCGCTGTTCGCCTATGGTGGCGACCGTCTCATGCTCGATCTGAGCTACGACCCGGCCCATTTCGATGCGTACACGGCCAACCGACTGGTGGAGCGTCTCGTTCGGCTAGCGGAGTCCGCAGGCGAGCAGGGCGGCGACGCCCCGCTGACCTCGCTGGACTGGCTTGCGCCTGTCGATCGCGAACGTCTTGTCACGCAATGGCAGCCCCGGCCGACCCCGTTGCCGGCCGAACGCAGCATCGACGAAGCCGTGGCAGGGCGGGCTCGCACTGAACCGAATCGTATCGCGCTTTGCTGCGAGGACCGCGAGCTGAGCTATGCCTCGCTCGACGCTGCAATCGATGCGCTGGTAGCGCGGCTGGCGCGCCGTGGCGTCAAGCCACGCGACCACGTTGCCATCTTCTTGCCGCGCTCCGAGTACCTGGTGATTGCGGCCCTGGCCGTACAACGCCTGGGGGCGGCCTATGTGCCCTGCGATCCGACCCACCCCAGCTCGCGGCTGGCACGGGTATTCGACGTTGCCCGGCCGGTATGCGTGATCACGGAAAGCTCGGTCATCGCGGCGCTGCCGGACAACGCGCCGGCGCTTATCGATATCGAGGCCGAGGCAGAGAGCCCGGCGGGCGACCCGGCACCGGCCCGGGCGCGGGTCGCGGCGGATGACACCGCCTATGTGATCTTTACCTCCGGCTCGAGCGGTCAGCCGAAGGGCGTGGTACTGACCCATGCCAACGTGATGAACTTCCTGCAGTCGATGATCGAGCGCCCGGGCATTGGCCGCGACGATTGCCTGCTGGCAGTGACCACGCTCTCCTTCGATATCGCGGTGCTGGAACTGTTCGGCCCGTTGCTGGTGGGCGCGCGCGTAGTGATCGCCCGCGATCCGGACATCTTCGACGGGCTGCGTCTGGCACGGCTGATCGAGGCCCACCACGTGAACCGCCTGCAGGCCACGCCTTCGACGTGGCGGTTGCTGCGCCTGGCTGAATGGCGGGCGCCGGACGGCTTCACCGCCATGGTGGGTGGCGAGGCCATGGATGCCGTGCTGGCACGCGATCTGCTGGCCAGCGCGCGGGGCGAATTCGCGCTGTGGAATATGTACGGGCCGACGGAAACCACCGTCTGGTCGACCTGCGAGCGTGTTCTGGACAGCGAGGATATCGGTATCGGCACGCCCATCGCCAATACCCGCTGTCATGTGGTCGATAGTGGCGGCGCGCTCGTCGCCCCCGGTGTGGTAGGCGAACTCTATATCGGCGGTACCGGCGTCGCGGCCGGCTATCTCGACGATCCCGAGCGCACCGCGGCGGCGTTCATCGACTGGTCTCCGGGTGACGGGGTTGCGCCGGAGCGTAGCTACCGTACCGGCGATCTCGCGCGCTGGGACGTCGACGCCGAGGGCAAGGGGCGGTTGAAATGCCTGGGCCGCAGCGACGACCAGATCAAGATTCGCGGCCACCGGATCGAGCCCGGCGAAATCGAAACCGCGCTTACCGCCCATGCCAGCGTCGCCCAGGCCGTGGTGCGCCTGGTCGGCGATCAGGCCCCGCGGCTGGTCGCCTATCTACGCTTGAAAACGGACTTCGATGAAGATGCCCTGCGTGCGCACGTGAGCGCGCGCCTGCCGTCGGTGATGTGCCCAAACGTGTATATGCCGATGGAGTCGTTTCCATTGACCGCGAACGGCAAGGTGGACCGGCGCAGCCTGCCGATGCCGGATCTCGCGGTGGATTCGGCCAGTGCCCGCAGCTATATCGCGCCGCGTAACGATATCGAAAAGACGCTCGCCGAAATCTGGACCGAGGTCACCGGCGTGCCGCGCCCCGGCATTGACGACAGTTTCTTCGATATCGGCGGCGATTCGCTTTCGCTGGTGGTCGCTCGTGGTCGCATCGCCCAGACCTACGGCGAGGCACCGTCGATCGCGGAGCTGTTCCAGTACGCCACCATTCGCAAGCTGGCCGAACGCCTCACCGACGCGACCACCCGCGTGGCCGCGGTCGCAGCGCAGACGCCTGTCGACAATGCGCCCGTGACAACAGGGGATCGGCGAATCGCGATCGTGGGTATGGCCGGGCGTTTCCCCGGCGCGGGCGATACCGACACCTTCTGGGCGAACCTGGTGGCCGGGGTCGAATCCATCACCCATTTCGACGCCGATGCGCTGCGTCCCCACGAGCCCGATATCGACGCGCTGTTCTCCCAGCCCGGCTTCGTTGCCGCCCGCGGCGTACTCGACGATATCGAATATTTCGACGCCGCGTTTTTCGGCATCACCCCGCGCGAAGCCGCGTTGATCGACCCGCAGCAACGGCTGTGGCTGGAGACCGCCTGGGCGGCGCTCGAACAGGCCGGCGTAGACCCGAGCCGCGACGGCGCCAATGTCGGTGTATTTGCCGGCGCCGGCTATCTGGAGCCCTATCTGCTCCACAACATCCTGCATGACCGGGCCGCGATCGAGGATCAGGTACGCATTCGCGGGGTGGAAAGCTTTACCGCGATGGTGTCCAACGACAAGGACTACCTGCCGACCCGTACCGCCTACAAATTCGGGCTGACCGGCCCCGCGCTCAACATACAGACCGCCTGTTCCACCGGGCTGGTCGCGGTTCATCAGGCCTGTATGAGTCTGTTGGCCGGCGAATCACGTCTGGCCATCGCGGGCGGCGTGTCCATCGGCCTGCCGCAGGCGCAGGGCTATTTCGCCCAGGAAGGCGGTATGGCGTCGCTGGACGGGCATGTACGCACCTTCGACGAGGGTGCCTGTGGCACGGTCTTCTCCAGCGGCCTGGGCGCGGTGGTGCTCAAGCGCTACGAAGATGCCGTGGCCGATGGCAGCGAGATTCTGGCCGTGATCCGCGGCAGCGCGATCAACAACGACGGCGCAGCCAAGATGAGTTTCACTGCGCCCAGCCCGGCCGGCCAGGCGGCGGTGGTTCATGCGGCCCAGCGCGCCGCCGGGGTCAGCCCCGACGAGGTCGGCTATATCGAGGCCCACGGCACGGGTACGCCGCTGGGCGACCCCATCGAAGTAGAAGGGCTGGCCATGGCCTGGCGCAGCGGCGGCGCCCAGGGCGCGCCGGTATGGCTGGGCTCGGTCAAGCCCAACGTCGGCCACCTGGATTCCGCGGCCGGCCTTGCCGGGCTGGTAAAAACGGTACATGCAGTCCGCGAGGGCCGTCTGCCCCCGACCCTTCACTACAAACGGCCCAATCCGCGTATCGATTTTGCATCGACCGCGTTCAAGGTGGTCGAACAGCTCACGCCGTGGCCCTCGGAGCCCGAGCGTCCGCGTATTGCCGGGGTGTCGTCCTTCGGCGTGGGCGGCACCAACGCCCACGTCATCGTGGCCGAAGCCCCGCCGCGGGCAGTCGGCCACGCACCGGTACGTGAACCGCAGCTGTTGGTGCTCTCCGCGCGTACGCCCACGGCGCTGGCCGCCCGCTGCACCGCGCTGGCGGAATGGCTTGAGCAGCATCCCGACGCCGTGCTCGCCGATGTGGCCTGGACACTGGCCGTCGGGCGCGCGGCAATGAGTCATCGTATTTCGATCGTGGCCACGACCGTTGCCGAGGCGGCACAGGCGCTGGCCGGTGCCGCGCGACGCAGTGCGAACCAGCCCGCCACCGAGGCCGACGCGCCGCCCGTGGCGTTCGTCTTTCCGGGGCAGGGCGCGCAGTACCCGGGCATGGGCCGCGCGCTGTACGAAACGCCCGGCGTATTCCGCGACAGCGTGGACCGGCTTGCCGGCGGTCTGGAAGAGCCGCTCGGGCTCGATATCCGAACCCTGATCACGCCCGACGCCACGACGCTCGAAACCGCAGCACAACGGCTGAACGATACGGCCACGACCCAGCCGGCGATCTTTGCGATAGAGCTGGCATTGGCTTATCAATGGCGGGCCTGGGGGGTGGAGCCCGATATGCTGTTGGGCCATAGCGTGGGCGAATTCGCCGCGGCCGTGCTCGCCGGCGTATTCGGTGAAGCCGATGCCTGCCAGCTGATTGCCACCCGTGCGCGGCTGATGGCGGAGCAGGCACCGGGCGCCATGCTGGCGGTGCATGCAGCCGCTGATGGACTCGATGCATACCTTGACGACACGGTCGAGGTCAGCGCGATCAATGCCCCGGAACTGTGCGTGGTTTCGGGCGCGCACGGCGCGATCGACATGCTCGCCCAGCGACTCGATGACGCCGGTATACGCAACACCCGGCTGGCCACATCGCATGCATTCCACAGCCGTGCCATGGCCCCGGCCATGGCGCCCCTGGAAGCGGCGGTCGCCGCGATCACTCGGTCCCCGGCACGCCGGCCGGTCGTATCGACGCTGACCGGCGCGCTGCTGGCGGACGAGGATATGTGCGCCCCCGATTACTGGTCGCGCCAGATGCGCCAGGCGGTGCGCTTCGCCCCCGCGATCGAAACCGCGCAACGACAGCTCGAGCCGGTGTTTGTCGAATGCGGCCCGGGCGGCCAGCTCACGGCTGCGATCGGTCAGCAGAGCGGCACCGGTTCGCCGTTGTCGGCCGTGCCGAGCCAGGCCGGCCCACGCGACGACACCCCGGCCGACGTGGCCCTGCTCAAGGCGCTCGGCGCGCTCTGGCAGGCGGGGGTGACCCCGGACTGGGCCGGCGTGTTTGGTCATGAACAATCGCCGCGCCGACGCCTGCATCTGCCGACCTATCCCTTTGAACGCAAGCGCTACTGGATCGATCCGCCGCAGCGTGGATCGGAGCAGGCCGCGCCGCTGGCGGCTGCCGACAGCTTGCCCATCTCCTCCAACGAGACCGTCATGCCCGTACCCGATCGCGTACCCGAACTGCGTGAGCGCCTGCGCACGCTGTTCCATGACCTTTCCGGCATCGATATCAACCAGGAACTCGCCGAGCGCACCTTTGCCGGGCTCGGCATGGATTCGATGTTCCTCACCCAGGCCGCGTCCGAGATTTCCCGGATCTTCGGGGTTACGATTCGCTTTCGGGATCTGCTCGAACGTTTGGAAACGCTGGATGCGCTGGCTGCCCATCTGGACGCGCAGATGCCACCGCCGGTGGAGCCTGCGCCTGCTCCAGCCGTACCCACCCAGCCCGCCGCGGCACAGCCTGCGTCAACGCAGCCAGCGAGCGTATCCAGCGCATCGGCGCCCGCCGCGCCGTCGCAGCCGGCGGCCTGGCCGCCTGCCTCGCAGTCGCAGGCCGCGGGCACGTCCGCGGGCAGCGATACGCACCGTATCGTCGAACAGCAGCTGGCGCTGATGCAGCAGCAGCTGGCCCTGCTGGGCGCCGCTCCGTCAGCGCCGCCTGTCGCCCAGCCGACCCACGATGGCAGGGCCGCCGCGCCAAGCCATTCGAGCGATGACACCGGTACGGGCATAGCGCTTCACGGCCGCCGGCAGGCCGATCAGTCGAACGCGTACAGCGGCCGGTTCGGGCCCTATAAACCCGTGGCGACCGGCCGCGACGCGTCGCTGACCGCCGCCCAGCGGTCATTCATCGCGACACTGACCACGCGCCTGAGCGAACGCACGCCCTCGTCGCGCGCGCTGGCAGAAAGCGGGCCGAGATACATGGCCGACCCGCGCCATGTGGTCGGGTTTCATCGCGACTGGAAGGGGCTGACGTACCAGATTGCCATGCAGGCCAGCGAGGGTGCCCGGCTCACCGATATCGACGGCAACGACTATATCGACGTCACCATGAGTCTGGGCGTGGCGTTTCTCGGCCACGGGCATCCCGCGGTTCGACAGGCCGTCCACGCCCAGCTCGATCGCGGTTTCGAACTCGGCCCCCAGATGCCCACGGCCCCGCGGATTGCCGAGCGGCTGTGTCGCTTGACCGGACACGAGCGCGCCACGTTCACCACCACCGGCTCGGAGGCGGTCATGGCCGCGCTGCGCTGTGCTCGTACCGTCACCGGGCGGCATACCGTGGTGTATTTCACCGGCGATTACCACGGCACCTTCGACGAAGTCCTGGGCCGTGCCCATGTAACCGGTGATCAGCTGCGTACGCGCCCGGGCGTGCCCGGTGCGGCCCGGCATGGCGTGGACGACGTCATCGTGCTCGACTACGGCACGCAGGAATCGCTGTCGATTCTGCGCGAACATGCCGACCGGATTGCGGCGGTACTGGTGGAGCCGGTTCAGAGCCGCTATCCGGACCGCCAGCCCGAAGCCTTCGTGAAAGAGGTGCGACGTATTACGGCCCAGTCAGGCACGGCGTTGATTCTCGACGAGATGATTACCGGCTTTCGCTGTGCCCCGGGCGGTATCAACCGGCGCTGGGAGATCGGCGCGGACATGTGCACCTACGGCAAGATCCTCGGCGGCGGCATGCCCATCGGCGCGCTGGCCGGCAGCGCGCGCTGGCTGGACGCAATCGACGGCGGGCGCTGGCGCTTTGACGACGATTCGATCCCGGAAACCCCGATGACCTTCTTTGCGGGTACCCATGTCCGCCATCCCCTGGCCATGGCGGCCGCCGACGTGGTACTCGACTGGATCGAAAGCGATGCCGGCGCCTCTCAGCGCGCGCTGGATGCCGCCACCGCCGGGTTCGCCCAGCGCATCAATACGGCGATGGAGGCACGCGGCGTACCGCTTCGTATTCGTCACTTCTCGTCGTGGTTCCGCTTCGATTCGCCCCCGGACCAGCCGCTGGCCGTGCTGTTGGCGCCCTGGCTGGTCGCACACGGTGTGTATGTGCGCGACGCCGCACAGAACTGTTTCTTCTCGATCGCTCATACCGACAAGGACATCGCCACCGTCGAACGAGCGATTCTCGACGGTGTGGACGCCATGGTGCAGGCCGGTGCCTTGCCGGGCGGCTCGGGTACGGCGGTGAACGCGCGGCCTGGCCACGACGCCGCCGAGCCGGCGGCTCTCGCGGTGGGCGAATCGATGCCCCTGATCGAGGCCCAGCGTGAAATCTGGCTGGCCCAGCAGGTGGATCCGGACGTGGCCGCGGCCTATAACCAGGTCTGTCGCCTGCGGCTGCGGGGCTCGCTCGACCATGGCGCCTTCGCTGCGGCCGTCGAGGCCGCCGCCGCGCGGCACGAGGCCCTGTCCCTGCGTTTTTCGGCCGACGGCGAACGCCAGTATCGGGCCGACGGTGCGCGGCTGGTGGAGTTGCACTGGATCGATCAACGCGATAGTGCGCAGCCCCAGCACGAAGCCGATACCGCGATCGGCGCCATGAGTGAACGCATACTGGATCTGTCCGATCCGGACACAGCGCTTGCCGAGGTGGCGGTTCATCGCGTGGCCGACGATCGCTACGACGTCGGCGTGATGCTGCATCACCTGGTCTGCGACGGCTGGTCGTCGATGCTGTTTTTCCGCGACCTGAGCGCTCTCTACGCTGCCAAGGTGGAACACCGAGCGCCGGCGCTGCCCGCCGCGGTGCCGTTTTCGCACCATGTACAGACACTCGTCGCCCGCGATGCCGGACCCGATCTGGCCTGGTGGCGCGAACTCTATGCAACTGCGCCGCCGCCGCTGAGCCTGCCAACCCTGAGCGCTCGCCCCGTGCCACGCCGGGCCGAAGGTTCGACCCTGCGACATCGCCTGTCGGACGCGGTGACCGAACGCGTTACCGCCGTTGCCACCGAGCGTTCGATCACCCGCTATGCCGTGACCTTCGCCGCCTTCGCAGCGCTGGTCATGCGCCTGACCGGCCAGCGCGATATCGTCGTGGCCATGCCGGTGGCGGGGCAGGTGCTGGAAGGCAAGACGGAGCTTTTCGGTCACTGTGTGCAGACCCTGCCGCTGCGACTCACGGCGGCCGACAATGCGTCGTTCGCCGATCTGCTCGCCACGGTACGCAGCATGATCAGCAGCGCGAGCGCGCATGCCGGGGCGACCTTCGGTCAGATTCTGCGCGAAGTGCCCGGTCCGCGTGATCCTTCACGCCTGCCGCTGGCCGAAATCGTGTTCAACTGTGCCCCGGAAGATGGGCATCCCGTCATGCCGGAGCTGACCAGCAAGCTCGACGAGCCGGTCAAGACCACGACCCAGTTCGACCTGCATTTCGATCTGGAAATCGGTGACGACGAATGGTGGATCGACTGCGATTACGCGACCGCACTGTTCGATGCCGACATGATCGGCGCCTGGCTGGCCGACTACGAGGCCGTGCTCGCCGCCGCGCTTGACGATATCGATGTGTCACTCGATGCGCTGCCCGTGACGGCGGCAGAGCGCGACGACCCCGGCGCACGCTTCAACCCGCCGGCGCTGGCGCTCGATCCGAACGCGGATCTGGTCACGGCGCTGGGCCGGGCAGCCGCGGCCGCGCCGACGAGCATCGCCATCGCCCATGCCAGCGGCGACTGGGACTATGCGCGCCTGGCGCAGGCCTCGGATCGTATCGCGGCCGCATTGGCAGCGCAGGGTGTCGGCGCCGGCGATCGCGTCGGCCTGTGCGCTGCGCGCACGCCGGCCGTAATCGCGGCAATGCTGGGCGTACTCAAGGCCGGGGCGGCCTATGTGCCGATGGACCCGAACTACCCCGCGGAGCGCCTGCGTTTCACCGCCGAGGACAGCGCGGTCGTGCTGACCCTGGTCGACGAGGCGGATCGCGTACTGGGCGATACGCCGACGCTGAGCCTGGAGACGGCGATGGCCGCGACCGGGCCGGTACCGGAGCCGGGCGTCGACGGGGAACGCGAGGCCTATGTGATCTATACCTCGGGTTCGACCGGCCGGCCCAAAGGCGTGTCGGTACGTCATCGTAACGTCATGGCATTCCTGGCCTGGGCGAAACAGGCGCTGGCGGACGCGGAGATCGAGCGCATGCTGGCCTCCGCTTCGATCTGTTTCGATTTCTCGGTATTCGAGCTGTTCGTGCCGCTCTCGCGCGGCAAGACGGTGGTGCTGGTAGACGATCTGCTTGCGCTGGTGAACCCGCTGGCCACGCCCCCCACGCTGGTCAGCGGTGTGCCCTCGGCCTTTGCCGCATTGCTGCGCCACGTTGAACTGCCCGCGAGCGTAAAAACAGTATTCGTCGGCGGCGAACCACTGCGTCGGGATCTGGTCGCGAAACTCGAGGCCCAGCCCGGGGTGAGCCGGGTCGTGGAATGCTATGGCCCGACTGAAACCACCGTATTCGCGACGGTGGGCGACACGAGCGCCGATGGCCCGCCGACTATCGGCCCGCCGATCGCGGGCTGGCGCGCCTGTATCGTCGATGCCCAGGACCGGCCGGTCGCGGTCGGCGAAACCGGCGAACTGCTGGTTGGCGGCGCGGGTGTGAGCGCGGGCTATGTCGGCCGTGAAGAACTGACCGCCGAGCGCTTCGTGCCCGACCCCGACGGTGGCCCCGGCGCGCGGCGTTATCGCACCGGCGACCTATGCCGCTGGCGCGACGATGGCCGCATCGAATTCATCGGTCGCGCGGATACCCAGGTCAAGCTGCGCGGCTTTCGTATCGAGCTGGGCGAAATCGAAACCGCGCTTACGTCGCATCCGGCGGTTGAAGAGGCGGTGGTCGGCGTACGCTCGGCCGGCGAGGGCGATGATCAGCTCGTCGCCTGGTGGAAGCCGGCGGTCGGTCATAAAGAGATCGAACCGACCGCGCTACGCCGTTATCTGCGCGAACGTCTGCCGTTGCATATGGTCGCCCAGCAGTTCGTGGTCCAAAACGAATGGCCACGCCTGGCCAACGGCAAGATCGATCGGAATGCGCTTGTCGACCCGTTCGAAAAAACGCGAGCCGAGGCCGCGGCCCCGGCCGTGGATGCCGATGCGATGGGCGCGATCACCGCGCTCTGGGCAGAGGCGCTTGGCCACGATATAGCGCCCGGGGCACAGGACACGTTCATCGACATGGGCGGCCATTCCCTGTTGGCGGTACGCGCGGTGGCCGCAGCCCGCGAACGTCATGGTGTGGAGGTGCCGGTACGGGCAATGATGCTTGATAGCCTGGCCCAGCTCGCCATGCGGCTGGCCAACAAGAATCCGGCCCAACCCGCTGAGGGCGGCGCTGATCAAACACAGGCGTCGGCGGATTCGAGCGCAACACCGGCGGAGCCCGAGCCGCAAAACGATGACACGAGAAACGGCGAGGGCGGGCGTCGCGACGGTCTGATGGCACGTCTGGGCCTGTCGCGGTCTTCCTGAGGTGGCGATGGAGCCGTTCTTTTTCGGTACCGGAGGCGCGCTCTATGGCGCCTATCATCAGCCGCCAGCAGATGCGCCCGGCCCGGAAACCGCGCTGCTGATCTGCCAGGGCATCGGCTACGAGTACATGCGGGCTTATCGGGCCTGCTGGCAGCTCGCCGAAACAGCGGCCGCCCGCAATGCCCATGTGCTGCGCTTCGACTATGGCTGTACCGGGGAAAGCCACGGTCGCCAGCACGAGGCCAGCTGGGCGCGCTGGATCGCCGATACCGGCGAAGCCATTGCATGGCTGCGGGATACGACCGCGCTGTCCCATGTTCGAATTGTTGGCGTGCGGACCGGGGCATTGATCGCGGCGGCGGCGAGTGCTCAGACCCGCGAGCGCCGTCGCCTGCTGCTCTGGGATCCGGTGGTCGACGGCAAAACCTATCTGCAGCAGATCGGCGTGATGCACGAAAGCCAGACGCACAACATGAACCGATATCGGCCGCGTCGGCATCATCACGCCGAGCGTGGCGGTGATGAGTATCTGGGCTTTCACTGGCCGTCGGCCGTCGTGGACGAACTGGCCGGCGCACGGCTCATGGATTATGCCCAGGCGCGAACGGATGACTGGGATCTGGCCTTGAGCCCCGGCGAAGTGCGGCAGCCGGTCATTGATACGGTCGCCGCCCGGGGCGGGCATATCGTCGAAATGCCGGAGGCGATGGACTGGATGGACATACGTGCGCAATACCGTCGGGTTGCGCTGCCGCAATCCGCCCAGCCAATGCTCGACCGGGTGCTTGCCTGAGATGCCTGAGATACCGCTGCGTTTCGGTCATGAATCCCATCTGGTGGGCATGTTCTGCGAGCCGGATGCACCACAGGCGCGCGAGCGGCCTGCGGTATTGTTTCTCAACTCGGGGCTCGAGCACCGGGTCGGTCCGCGAGGCCTGTCGGTTGCGGTGGCGCGGGCGCTGGGCGATGCCGGTTTTGCCAGCCTGCGCTTCGACTATGCCGGCATGGGAGAAAGCCGCAAGCCGAAGCGTCCGCTTGCCGCCGAGCGTGACGAAGAACTTCTGGCCGAATGCGCGGCCGCCATCGAGCTGCTGCAGACTCGCACCGGCGCTGCGGGCGTGGTGTTGTTCGGCCTGTGCAGCGGTGCCGACGATGCGCACCGGGTGGCCATGGCCAATGACGCAGTCCTGGGCATGGCCCAGATCGACGGCCATGGCGCGATCACGGCCGGCTTCAAATGGCGCTATGTCGCACATCGTCTGGCCTCGCCCAGACGCTGGCAGAACTGGTTCGAACGCAAGTTCGGCGCCCCGGCCGACGCTGATCGAGCAGTGCTCGAAGGCGTCGATTTCTTTCAGATGCCGGAACGCGACACGCTGGCCCACGATCTGGCCCTGCTCGCGAAACGCGACGTGCGGCTGTTCTATGCCTATTCGGGCGCGACCCACAGCTACTACAACCATTCCGGGCAGCTACGCCGTGCGTTGGCACAGGCCGGCGTGGACCTGGGCGGGCATCTGGAAGAACATTTTCTGCCGTCGGCCGACCACACGTTTTCACGTAACGCCGAGCGAATGGTGTTGATCGAAACGCTGATCGCCTGGCTTCAGGCCGGCTGGCCCTCGGGCGAATGAGTACAGGCCACACAGACGATGCGTTCGCCCTGAACAAGGCTGCGCACCACGATATCGAGACGTGGCGGAAGGTCGGCCATTTGCAGGCGATAACCATTCGCCGCGGCGATCAACTCGAAATCGACAAAGTCGGTCGCTGCCCGACCGAGCCCGGCGAGACATTTGTAGGCCGCCTCCTTGGCCGAGAACAGGCGCACCGCATCGCGCTCGTCGGCCAGGCCCGCGCGTTCGCTGGCCGTGAACACGCTCGGCCAGGCAGGCGCAGCGAGGGCGCGCGGCCCTTCGATATCGAGACCGATCGCGGCGATCGCATGTCGATACGCCACGGCCACGGCCGCCACGCCATCGGCATGGGTAAGGCTGCCGGTCACGCCCCCCGGCCAGGCCGGGCCGGCATCGCGGCTGGCGCCCAGTGCCGCGACCGGGCGCCCGAGGGACGCCAGGGCCGCGCGGGCGAGCGTACGCGCGCTCGCGAATTCGGCACGCCGCGTTTCAACGGCGCGCTCGACCAGCGCTGCCTCGACAGGCGGCAGGGCGCCGGCCGGGGCGATCGGCCCGGCCCGTACGACCGCGCCTGCCGGCAAAAGGCCGGCGATGAGTTCTTCCAGCGGGTAATCGCGTGTCATGCGCGTATTGTCGCGCGTTCGCGCCGCAAAACGCAGAGGGCGCCATGCTGAAATGGCTGTCTTCGTCGCTGGCGGACGCGGTCGGGCGTATTCTGTTGAAGCTCGTCACCACGGTGGTATTCGCCTACTGGCTGTCGCCGGAGATATTCGGCCGAGCCTCGCTCACCATCGTCATCGTCAGCCTGCTGGCGATCGTGGTCACGGCGCCGTTCGAGGAATCGCTGGTGCAACGGCGCGTGATTTCGCGCTCGCAGTTCGCCGGCGCACTGGCGCTGGTGCTGGCCGGCTCGGTGGCGCTGATCGCGGCCAGCTTTGCGGCCGCCGCGGTCATCGCGCGTGTCTATCCGGCCACCAGCGAGACGGTCACGCTGGCCTGGCTGGTGGCCGGTTTCAGCCCTATCCTGCTCGCCCATGCCGGGGTGGCGATCTTTACCGCCATGGCACGCCGCCATCGGGCCTTTACCCGTATTGCCTGGTCCAATCTGGCCGGCGATGTGCTCGGCGTGGGTGTGGGTCTTGGCCTGGTGTTCTCGGGCGTCGGCGTGTGGTCGCTGCTGGCCGTACGGCTCGTTTCGCGTTTCGTCACGCTGGCATGGCTGGTCGTCGACAACCCGGTACGGCTGCGCCCGGCCTGGTCGCTCGGCGGGTTGGGGGAGCTCTCCGGTGTCGCAGGCTGGTTTTTTGCCGCGCGTTGCGTGGACAAGGCCGGCGACGCGGTCTTTCAGGGGGTCGTGGCCCGCCTGTTCGGCCTCGAAGGCGCGGGCTATCTGAATATGGCGTTGCGCATTATCGAACCGGTTCGCGGGCCGACGGCCTCGGTGAGCCACAACATCGCGATGTCGTTTTTCGTGCGCGCCCAGGATGCCCCGCAGCGCCTGCGCGCCGCGGTGGCGAGCACGGTGTCGCATACCGCGATGGTTCTGCTGCCGGTGTTCTTTGGCCTGGCGGCCTGTGCGCCCACGCTCATCGCCTTGCTCGGCGGCGAACGCTGGGCCGCGGCCGGGCCCATCGCGGCCGGGCTTGCGCTGGCCGGCGGCGTCGGCGCGACAACGCATTTTCTGATGACCGCGCTGGCCGCACGGGGCGAGGCCCGCCTGTGCTGTCTGGCGTTGGCCGCTGAGCTGGTTTGCGTCGCGATCGCGCTCTGGCTGTTGGCGCCGCTCGGGCTGATCGCCATCGGCGTGGCCCGCATGGTCTCGACTTCGGCCATGGCCGGCTTCTATCTCACCGTGGCCCGGCCGGTGTTCGGGATCGACCGGCAGGCGTTCTTGCGTTCGGTGCTGCCCAGCCTGCTCAGCGCGACCCTCATGGCGGTGCTGGTGGTTGGGGTTGCGCGGCTGCTCGGGCCGGACACGTCGTCCGCGCTGGTGCTGATCGCCCAGGTCAGCGTCGGTGTGCTCATCTATGCCGGCCTTGCGCTGCTTTTTCAGCGCGCGCTGCTCTACTCGGTGCTCAACGCCCTGCGTGGGCGTAAACCGGGGCTGCCCGCCTGAACGCGGCTACTGCGGCTGCGGATCCAGGGTGACGCGAACCGCAATGCCGCCGACCCATTCGCGATAGTCGAAGACGGGTTCGCTGGAGTCGCGGATGACGCGCTCGCCGCTGGCGATCAGGGCCAGCTGTGGGCGTGGCCGCCAGGTCAGATCCAGCCCGTAGTTGCGAACCTCATCCTGGCGGGAGTCGTCGGCAACCGAGGTCTGCTGATAGTCGCGCCGGTTCCAGGCGCCGCGAGCGGTGAGTTCGATCGCCGGACTGTATTCCCAATCGAGGGCCACCTCGGCGCCGCGGCTGCGCAGGGCGTTGGCGTCGATATTGTCGGCAGAATAAATATCCTGCGAGAGGGTGAAGCGAAGCTGGGTCTTTGCCGAGACGTCGCGAATATAGCTCAGCCGGGCCGTGGGTGCGGAATAATCCTCCGACTGGCCGCCGCGGTTGTCGCGGTGGGCATAGCCGGCGCGTAGCTGAACCCGGGAGATCCCGGATATACGCCAGTCCAGTCGTCCGAACGGTTCGTGCTGCACGAAGCGCCGGGCGAGCGGGTCGTTCGGGTCGCGTTCGGGGTAGCGCCCGTCGATACGCTCCACGCCGACGGTCAGGCTTGTCTGTGGTGCGCCGATATAGCGCAGTGCCAGGCGGGATTCGAGTTCGTCGCGGTCGTAGCGGCGCTCGCTGTCGAGGCTGTGCCGGCGCAGCCGGTAATCGACGCCGCCGACCACCTGCCAGTGCGGGGTCACGGCCAGCGTGGTTTCGATGCCCGGGTTGCTCAGGCGAATGAAGTCCTGCTCGCGCGTGCCGCGGTTCTCGAAGTCGGTCAGTTCGCGGGAGCGGTTGTAGTAGAGCCGGCCGCGCAGGGCATGGCCCACTTCGTAGTTCCAGACGAAGTTGCCGTTGTAGGCGGTGTGATCGAGGCGCTCGTTCTTGACGTAGTTCAGGCGGCTCAGATCGATATGCAGCGAGAGTTGCTGGCGCGACATGCCCCAGCGCGCATCGGCGCCGACGGTGGCCCGGCGCTGCGTATCGGCCTCGCGGGTCTCTTCGCGTGAAGCAAACAGGTTGCTGTCGCGGCTCACACCGGCTTCGATATAGGGCGACAGACGCAGCTCGCCGGCGTGCGCACCGCAGGGCAGTGCCACCAGCGAGGCCGCCAGAATGTAGCGTACTTCAGTAGGCCGCACGGTCGCGAAAGATCAGCGCAATCGTGCGCAATATGATGTAGACGTCGAGCCCGGGGGACCAGGTGCGGATATAGCGCAGGTCGTAGTCCACCCGGCGTTCCATGCAGTCCAGCTCGTGGATTTCGCCGCGCAGGCCGTTGACCTGGGCAAGCCCGGTCAGGCCGGGGCGTACCTTGTGGCGCAGCATATAGCGTTCGATCAACCCTCGGTAGGTTTCGTTGTGTTCGATGGCGTGCGGGCGCGGGCCGACCACGCTCATGTCACCGCGCAGCACATCCCAGAACTGGGGCAGTTCGTCGAGCGACATGCGGCGAAGGATGCGCCCCAATGGCGTCACGCGCGGATCGTTCCGGGTGGCCTGGGCAACACCGGCCCCGGGGGCGGCCGTATGCATGGTACGGAACTTGTGTACGCGGATACGACGGCCATCGAGACCGTAGCGTTCCTGGCTGAATAGAATGGGGCGGCCCGACGTGGCCCAGATCAGCGCGGCGAGCAGCAGATACAGCGGCGAGAGAACAATCAGCACGCCCGCCGAAAACAGGATATCCATGAAGCGCTTGAGCACGCCGTCGGCGCCGAAGAACGGGTTGTCGCTGAACGAGAACACCGGCACGCCGCCGATATTGGCGAACTGGAGTTGGTCGCTGCGAAACAGCGGTGAGGTCGGCATGAAATAGATCGATGCCGTGGTGTCGCCGAGCTGACGCACGATATGGGTTGCGCGCTCGGCGCCTTCCAGCGGCAGCACGACGAACACCACGTTAACGCTGTGGTTGTTCACGTAATCCACCACGTCTTCGGTACCGCCAAGCACGGGGCGGTCTTCCTGACGGTGGCCGACTCGTTCCGGGCTTCGATCCTCGAAATAACCCAGCAGGCGGAATTTCGGCACGTCGAGCGCGGACAGGATATGCGCCAGACGCTGGGCGCCCTCGTTGACGAACACGATCACCGCGCTGCGCGATTTCATCGAGTCGGGGAAAAAGCGAAAGAAGACATAGCGCACGATGTGATGCGCGATGACGAAAAGCACGGGCGTGAATACCAGCCACAGCAGGATGACCCGACGTTCGTACTCACCCGAGCGACGGGTCAGAAAGCCGAGGAACACAAAGCCTGCCGCACACAGCAGCCAGCTCACCATTACGCCGGTGCCGATCGAGCCGGGGCGGCCCATCTGCCATTTCCAGATCAGGTTGTAGCGGCTGAATACGACGCCGATGACCGCAAGCGCCAGCACCGCCAGCTCGCGGTCGTTTTCGCTGATGCCCTGGGGCGACAGCGCCGCGATCGTGAGCAGCAAGCCCGTGCTGAGCCCGCCATAGGCCAGGCCATGGAACACCGGCGCCGAAAACGTGCGTTTGCCGAGGTTCATTGGTCTGCCTTGTCCGCGTGGCGGCGGCCGCGAAACGAGCGCAGCAGACGCGCCGGCAGCGCTGCGAGCTGGCGACGTTGCCAGCGGCGCAGATCGCGCCGGAATGCAGGGTCCGGATAGCGCGGCACGCCGCGTGCTGCGGCACCGAAATAACCGGCGATGATGAGCAGCCCGCCTACGCCGTAGGGCCAGTCACGCATGCGATAAATACCCGATGCCACCGCATAGGCGGGGTCGTAGCCCATGAAATGGATGCCGCGCCCCCAGCGCAGTCTGCCGTGCACGATGCTGACCTCGGATGAACCCATCAGCCGGTGATGGTGGATACGCGCTTCGGGATCGGGAATATTGCGGGTACGCCAGCCGTTCATGCGGGCACGATGGATATCAATGCCATCCCATTGCAGCGTCTGTTCGAAGCCGCCGATGGCCTCGAAGGCGGCACGCCGATAGAACTTGAAGGGGCCGCAGACCATATCGGGGCTCTTGCGCTCCTCGACATCGCCGCCGGGCTCGGGCCGGAACACGCGCCCGGATACCGCGGCCAGGCGCTCGTCGGCCGCGAATTCGGCGAGCATGCGTTCGATATAGCGCGGCCCGTAGGTGATATCGGCATCGAGCTTGACGATATAGTCCCAGTCCGCAATCGGCGCGGCAGCCAGGCCGTAGTTGAACGCCTCGATCACGCCGGAGCCTACCTGGCGGCGCCCGCGGTCGGGTTTGTCGACGACATGAATGAAGTCGGTTTGCGCAGCCCGTGCACGGGCGATCGCCGAGGTATCGTCGCTGGAGCCGTCGTTGACGATCACCCAGGCCGCTGGGCGTACCGTCTGCGCGCTGAGGCTGTCGATGGCCGCGTTGATGAATCGCGCCTCGTCGCGCACCGGCGAGATGACCAGAATGCGCGGGTGACCCATCGCCTGTTGGGGCGTTTCGCTCATGCCAGCACCCGTTCGTAGGCCGCCAGCAGCTGGGGAATTTCGTGATGCCAGGCCAGGCGTTCTTCGATACGGCGTCGCCCGGTTTCGCCAAGCTTTTCGCGCAGCGCGGGATCGTCGAGCAGTGCGAGTATCTTGTCGGTGAAGTCGTCACGATCACCGGGACGCGCGTACAAGGACGCCTCGCCGGCCGACGCCCGGCCCTCGGTGAGGTCGTATTGCACGAGGGCTTTACCCAGCGCCATGTACTCGAGAATCTTGTTCATCGTGGACTGGTCGTTCATTTCATTCTTCGGGTCCGGGCTGACACAGATATCGGCCGAAGAGAGAACACGCATCAGGTCGTCGCCGGCCAGGCGCCCCGGAAAATCCACATAAGCCTCGATCGCCAGCTTCTGCGCCAGCCGGCGCAGGCCGTCCAGCGACGGGCCGAAGCCGACCAGGCAGAACTGGATATCGCGGCGGCCGCGCCGATGAACGATATCCGCGATCATCTGCAGCAGATCCTCGAGGCCTTCCTGTTCGCCCATCACACCGACATAGCCCACCAGATAGGTGCGGCCCTTATGCAGGGCAGGGTCGGGCGCCACCCGACGGACCCGATCCAGGTTTGGGCCGCTACGGACCACGAATACGTCCGCCTCATCCATGCCGCCGCGGGTGCAGGCGATGCGCTTGAACGATTCGTTGGTGGCGATCGAAACGCGGGCGAGGGCGAAGGTGGTGCGTTCGAGCACCCGCATTACGCGATACATGACGCCGTTACTGCCGAATTTAGCCACGAACAATTCGGGGCAGAGATCGTGATGATCGAACAGAAAACGCACGCCGAACGGGCGGGCGGCGGCCGCCACCAGAAAGATGGTATCCGGCGGGTTGCAGGCATGGATGACGTCGATCCTCTTGCGCCGGCCTATACGCGCCGTCAATGCAAGCTGCCAGAACAACGCGGCCGAGTATTCCAGCGGATAGGCCCAGGCGCTATCGGCAACGGTGGGCAGTGGGTGGCGATGAATTTCAATGCCGTCGATGCGTTCGTAGCGTTGCCGATAGCCCGGGCCGGTGGGGCAGATGATCGATACCGCATAGCCGGCTTCGCGCAGCGCAGAGGCCTCTTGCCAGACGCGACGATCGAAGGGCAGCGGCAGGTTCTCGACGATGATGAGCACGTGGGCGGACGCCGCTGCCTGGCCGCGCTCGGCACTGGCGGCCGCTGCCGCCGTGCGTTTCTGGCGCTGTCTGAATTTTTGTAAGGCGAGGCGCATGCTAGATCACGCGTTGGTAGAGATGGGCGGTATGCGCGGCGAGCTGCGGCCAGCCCTGTTCGCCGTCCTGCGCGCGGGCAACGTTCTGCCTTACGGCCTCAAGCGCGTCCGGGCGTGCCTTCAAATCCGCGAGGCGGTCTGCCAGTGTCTCGGCATCCACCGGCGCGAGCAGAAAACCCGTGCGTTCATCGTCGATGACCTCGGCCAGGCCGCCGATATCGCTTGCCAAGACCGCGCAGCGATAGGTCAACGCCAGCATGAGCACGCCCGATTGATCGATACGCCGATAGGGCAACACCACGAGATCGGCTGCGGCGAAATAGCGGGCGGTGGTGTCGTCATCCACCCGGCTCAGATCGGCGGTCACGTCATCGCGGTCGGCAAGCAGACGCCGGCCTTCGCCGAACGTATCTTCGCCGGCCACGATCAGGTGCATGTCCGGGTCTGCGGTGCGATCCAGTGCGGACAACAGCAGATCCAGCCCCTTGTAAGGCCGAATCCGGCCGAACAGCAGCATCAGAAAGGTATCGTCGTCCACGCCGAGCGCTTCGCGGGCGGCAGAACGCGCCGGCGCCGGCGCCGCGCCCAGGGTGAGTGGACCGTGGGCAATCACGTGCACCTTGTCGCTGCGTACGTCGAGCTCGTCCACCAGCGTGCTCGCCGTGAAACGGGTATGGGCAATCACCGCATCCACATGGCGATAGATGCGTCGGAACAACACCGCATCAAAACGGGTGCTCTCATGCGGCAGGCTGTTGTGAGCGGTCCAGACCAGGCGCGCGCCGCGCAGGCGTGCGATCAGCAGCAGCGGCCAGTCGAGCAACGGCTGATGGAGTGCCTGTACGTGAAATACCTGCGGTCGCTCCTGCCAGATACGCTTGGCGGTACGTACCAGCGCCTTGGCATGGGCGCTCAGGCGCTGCCAGCGATTGCGCTTGGCGCGGGCCGCCGGGTAGCAGCGGGCGATCGTACAGTTCGCGGCCTCGGCATAGGCAAAATCCGCGCGCACGATCAGGCACAGGCGCTCGATGTCGTCGCGGGCCGCGAGCGCGCGGGCCAGTTCGGCCACATATTCGGCCGGCCAGGGGGCATGGATGACAACGCGCATGGACACGCTAGCCCTCGCTCAGCCGCAGGACGGTGACGCGGTCGTCGCGGCAACGGCCGTTATCCAGCACGTTGGCATGGATATAGAACGCCGCGCCGCTGTCGGCCGGGGCCGGTATCGCGCGGGTATGGCATAGCGCGGTACCGCGCTTGGCGTCGCCCGTGTAGACGGTCTGCCAGGCGCCGGTGGGGCGACCATCGGCCTCAACCGGCCGGCGCAGCACCGTCAGCCCGGTCGCGAACGCCCATTCGTGGCCGTTGTCGTCATAGTGCGTTTCGAAGGCCTGGCGGGGCACTGGCTCGGGGTCCGACCATTGGCCGTCGTCCAGGCGGCTGCGATAACGCGGTCCGTGCACCGACTGCAGCGAGACCACCGGGTGGCCGTCCGCGCTCACGCTGATACGGGCCGGGCTGTAGAGGCCGTCGGGCGCGAGTCGGGCGATCCGTTCGGGCGCGACCCGGCTGGCCGCGGCCAGATCGATCGGCAGCTGATAGCGTTCGCCGGCGGCGTTGTAGGCCGTATCGCGCGCCGGTGGTAGATAGGCGTAGCTGGCAAAGTTCTGATCGACGCCCGAATCGCCACGCCGCCACAGCCAGGCCACGTGCATGCCGTTGTCGGCATCAAAGGCCAGTCGCATCTGATAGACCCACCAGCCGGGTTCGCTGATGAAGGGGCGGCTGATGTATTCCGAGCGGCCCGGGGGCAGCTTGATGTCCTTGCCGTCGGCGCGCACCTCGCCGCCGATCGGCTGCCAGCTGCGGCTGGCCTCGTCGTAGCGGGCCAGCCCGCCCGAAAACAGCCGCTGCGACCAGGTGCGTGCCGGGCGCACCGCGTAGCGATAGGTCACGTAGAGCTGGCCGTCGCGATCGTTGAAGAACGACGGATAGGTGATCTGAGTGCCGGGAATGGCCGCCGTGCCGGGCGCCGGGAATTCCACCCGCCGGTTCTGGCTGCCCCAACGGGCTTTCCGGGATACACGCTGGCCGCGGAAGACGAAGCGATCGATCGATTCGGGGGCGGCCGATACGGAATACTGCCAGGGCAGGTTATGCATATCGTAGGCCACATGCACGAAGCCTTTACGGTCGAGGCCGATGGAGGCCGCGGTGTGATAGGGATCGTTGGCGGTATCCCCGTCGAGCAGGTGCGACTGCCATTCCCAGTCCCCGTCGCCGCCCCGTACGCCCTTGCGTACCACCGTATGAAAGCCAAAACCATGGGTCGGCACCGGGCGCGGCCCCGGCTCGACGTTGACCGTATAGACGCTGTCGTCCGTAGCAGCGATGGGCGTGGCGAAGACGCTGGCATTGGCCGCGGCGACCGGAATCGCAGGGAGCACGACCTCGGCGCGAACGGCGGCAGCGGCCGCGCTCGCGGCCGCGAGCAACAGGCCTGCGAGCAGGCCGTATGAAATCAACGCTCTGGGCGCGCTCATCGTGCTTGCTCCGACGGCTCGACGGCACGCAGACGCGCAAGCGCCAGGCTGGCGTGAATCGAGAGTAAAAACAGAAAATGGATGGGCCGGAACAGGGTGGACTCGGCGATATTGGTGATCGCAAGGAACACCATGAAGGCAATCAGCCAGGTCGCTTCGGCGCGCCAGCGCGGCACCAAAAGCAGACCACGCCGAACCGTGTTCACGCAGAAACCCAGGGTGATCAGCAGCCCAGGAATGCCCAGCTCGTTGGCAACGTCCAGATAGCCGTTATGGGCCTGCCAAAGACCGCCGTAGAGATTCTGGGTCACCCAGGGCGCGGGTCCGCCCGCGCCCAGCCAGAAGGCCTGAAAACCCGTGCCCAACCAGGGGTGCTGAACGACTTCGGCATACACCAGCCGCCAGATTTCCAGACGCCCGGTAAAGGTCACATCGCGGCCCACGGCGGTGGCGACCGGGCTCACCAGCTCGCCCCAGGTCGGTATGCCGTGGCCGACCAGAATGACGAACGACAGACTCACCGCGATCGCGGCCAGCGCGAGCACACCGCTCAAGGCCACGCGCCGCAACGATACGATCGGTCGAAAGAACAGCCATAGCGGCGGCAGCACCGCCAGCACGCAGAGCAGGGCGGTGGCGTTGCGCGCCATGATCAGGGTGAGCGCCGCGATCGCCGTCCAGGCCAGCGCCGGCAGGGCACGCACTTCGCCAATGGCCAGTCCGTGCATCCAGAGCACCATCATCAGGCCGGCGGCCATGCCGAGATGATTCTTGCTGCGCGCGATGCCGGTCCAGGCGTTGTCGTAGCCGGCGA
The DNA here is from genome assembly GCF_002729955.1 of Salinisphaera sp. GTDB lineage: Bacteria > Pseudomonadota > Gammaproteobacteria > Nevskiales > Salinisphaeraceae > Salinisphaera. Next base: position 22,572 of record NZ_PBYA01000027.1, read on the forward strand.
CACGGGCGATATCCGGCATCAGGAACACGGCCGCAATCGAGGCCAGGACGAGGGCACTGATGCACGCCCGGCTATGGCGGCGCAGGCGCTCCGGCCGCCAGGACGCGACCTGAAAGGCCAGAGCAATGAGAACCGTGCCGACGAGCAATACCAGCTTGCGTACGGTGGCGGCGGGGTAGTCCGACCAGGCCAAGCTGAGAATGGCCCAGCCCAGAAACAGCGCCAGCCAGGGGTCGATCTGGCGGGCGACCTGCAGTGCCACGCCCCGCCTGAGCCAGATGATCAGCGCGCTGAGCAGGAACGGCGGCATCCACTGCATGCGGCGTACGAACGACCCCTGCTGCGCGTTTTGCAGCGCGGTGTCGCGCGCCCAGTCCAGACCGTCGGGCAACAGGGCGAAGGCCAGTGTCGCCCAGAACAAGGCAAGGAGCAGCCAGGCAAAGCGTCGATCGTCGGTCGCCGGCAGCGGCACGGGTTTCAACGGTCGGTGAGCACGGCGCCCAATAGCGCGGCGCCGCTTTCACGCAAGCCGTCGGTCAACTGACGCAGCCGGTGCAGCGGTGTGACGTTACGCTCGACAACGAGCAGCGCCCCGTCGCTGACGCCGGCCGCCGAGATCGCATCCAGATCCTCGGGGTGGTCAGCCGTGTCGATCACCACGAACTCGTAGTCCTGGCGCAGACGCGCCACGAACTGGCCGAACCGGCCCGGCGCTTCGACCAGCGTTTCCGCCAGCGATGGCTGGGTATCCGTAGCGCGCATGACGGTGAGTCCCGGTACCGCGGCGATATCCGCCATGCCGGTATCGGCGAGGCCGAACAGTTCCTGTTGGCGCGCGCGCTGGCGGGCGGCGTCGATCAGTGCCGTCGGCTCGCCGGAACGGGCAAGCAGTACGGCCAGATTGGCTGCCACCGCGCTGCGATCCCGATGCGCCCCGCAGCCGACCACGGCCAGGCATCGAGCGTGGGCGTCGCCGAGAGCGATACGGGCAAGCGTGGCGCGCAGCGTATCCGCCTTGGGCGAATGCGGCGCATGCGCGGCGAATACGTCCGCGTGAATTCGCGATGCGGTTTGTGGCGCCTGATTCATCGGCTGCCTCCGAGATCGAGTTCGCCGAGGACCGGCAGTTCCAGCTCGCGTTCGATGTCTTCAGGATGGCGAACGCGGCGATCGCGCAGTTCCTGGAGCAGGGCGATCAGCGTTCCAACGATCGCGCCCAGAACCAGCGCGACGGCGAGCTTGCGCTTGAAGCTCAGGCCGGCCGTGTTGGTGGGCGGGCTGGCCCGGGTGATCACCGAGACGTTCTGGGCGGTCAACTCGCTGCCGCCCAGGACCTGGTCGTAGCTCGACAGGGCGGCTTCATAGACCTGGGATGCGCTATCCAGACGTCGGCGATAGCTGTCGAGCTGGCTGCGCTTGGCCTGTTTGTCCATGACCTCGGCACGCGCGGCGTCGTAGGTTTCGCGCAGGGCGTTCACTTCGGCGCCGGCCGCCTGCACATTTTGCCGCGCGGCGGCGAGATAGGCATCGATCTCGTCGGCGAGGCGGCTGCGAACCGTGGCGATCTGGCCGTCGATGGCCCGAATTCGCGGATGGTTCGGGCCCAGCGATTCGGCCACGTCGGCCCGCTCGGCCTGGAATTCCACCAGCCGGTTCTTGAGCGTCTGCACAACGTTGCTATCCAGAATATCGGCCTGTGCGACCACCGGCTGGCCGCTTGAGCGCGCCGCGTTGATCTGCTCCACTTCGGCCTGGGCCGCCTGCAACCGGGCCTGGGCGGCGTTGAGCCGCGTGCCGAGATCGTTGAGGCGACTGGTTTCCACGCCCTCGGCGGCGCTCGAGTCGATCACGTCGAAACGCTGGCGTGCATCCGTGAGTTCGTCCTGGGCCTCGTCGACCTTGGCCCGCAGGCCGTCGAGAAAGGTCGAATACTGGCCCAGGCGCTGGCGGGCCGGGTCGGTCGCCATGGTCTCGCTGGCCTTCATGTACTGGTCGATCACGGCATTGACGATGGCGGCACTGCGCTGGGGATCATCGCCGCGATAGGACAGCACGAGAAGCTGGCTGACCTGGCCGGCACGCACCTGGACCTGCTCGCTGAGTTTGGAGGCCAGCCGCTGGCGCAGGGTGCCTTCACCGCCGTCGCCGTCGACTTCGGCGCTGAATTCGGGATCCTCGGCCAGGCCGAGCTGATCGACCACGCCGAGCATGACGTTCTGGCTGGTCATCAGATCGATCTGGGTCGCGCGATAGCTATCCGCGAGTGCGGTCGATCGGGCCTGGCCGGTGACCGGGTCGAGACTGGGGAACTCGATGACGAGTGATGCGCGGGCCTCATAGCTTTTCATCAGCAGAGCGGCAATCAGGGCAAGCACCACGAACACCGCGACGGCCGCCGCCACGGTGCGCCAGCGTGCGTACAGCGCGCGTACGATCTGGCCGACGGTCGGTGTGGCCCGCATGCCCGGAATCAGCGGGCGATCGATGGCTGTGCTCAAAAGAAGCGCTCCTTGACGAAGATCACGTCGTCCGGCTGTACCGGCGTGGTCGGTAGCGCATCCACCTCGTGCACCGCGCCGTCGGGCGACTTGCGATGGATGGTGAAGCGCGAGTTGGAGCCGCGATCGGTCAAACCGCCGCCGGTCGAGATTGCCTGCATGACGGTCATGCCGGGCTGGATGGCATAGGCGTCGGGGCGCTGTACCTGACCGTAGATATAGAACAGCGGCGCCTCGGGCACGTAGATCGTGTCGCCGGCCTTGAGTACGTTGTCGCCAGCGCCGCTACCGGCCACCAGCGCATCGATATCCACGCGCTGGCGGGGCGCGTCGCCGCGGTGGATCAATACCACCGAGCGCGCGCCGCGGGCGGTGATGCCGCCGGCCTCGGCGAGCGCATCGAGCACGGTGGTACGGCTCGACAGCGAAAATCGTCCCGGCTGGTTGACCGCCCCCAGCACCGCGACCTGCTGGCTGCGGTGCTCCACCAGGGTGAGGCTGATCTGCGGATCACGGAAATAACCCTGTTCGCGGTAGGCGGATTCGATCCGGGTCTGGGCCGCGTTGGGGGTAAGGTCGCCGATATCGACAGCGCCCAGCAGTGGGAGCGACAGCTCGCCATTGTCGGCAATGAAGCCCTGGGTATTCATGTCCGGCTGGCCGAACATGCGCATTTCCACGATATCCCCGGGCCCGAGAACCACGCCCTGGGCGGCCTCGGCGTCGGTATCGCTTGCCGCAGGCAGCGGTGTGTTTGCGTTGGTCGGTACGGCGTCGGGTGACGTGGCCGGTTCGGACGGCGTCGACGAAGCCGCGGCGGGTACTGGCGCCCGGTCTGTTCCGTCGACTGTGGCCGGCGCGCTCGCGCAGCCTCCGAGCAGCATGGCCAAGGCAGCCACAGCCCCTACGATACGAATTTTCGTCAGCAAAGCGCCCATCCCGTGTTGTCCCCCGCGCTTAGTCTAGTGCAAATGCCAAGCCCTTTGGCGCGTGAAGACGTTACCGGCCGGGCAATTATGTTCTGAATGCATATTCTTTAGAGGGCAGGCGATCGGGATGCACCCAGACTCGACCGCCCATCGAGTTGATCCAGCTATATAACAATCGGTAGTACCGGTATGCCGCCCGCCCTGGACGCCCCCACGCGTGCCCGCAGGAGTCCGCAACGCACGCGCCTGCGCCTCGACTGGGCCGTCGACAGCGCCTAGAATTCCGCGCTCGCGCCCGGATGGCGAAATTGGTAGACGCATGGGACTTAAAATCCCTTGTCCTTCGGGACGTGCCGGTTCGAGTCCGGCTCCGGGCACCAGTCAACGGCCGCAAGGCCTTTATACAAGCGAGTTATGAAGCGGCCGCGACTCGGCATTCGAAACCTGAGCTGCGGGCGCGGCGAGAAGGCTCTGTTCCAGGGCCTGGATATCAGCCTCGTGGGCGGCGAGGCCGCGCGCGTGCTGGGCGAAAACGGCGCCGGCAAGACCACGCTCCTGCGCACGCTCGGCGGTCTGCAGACGCCGTTGTCGGGCGAGATCGTCTGGGAGTCGGCGCAAAAGCGCGACGCGGATGACCCCGTTCTTCTAAAGGATGAGCTGTGTTTCGTCGGCCACGACAACGCACTCAACGCCGCGCTCACACCGGTCGAGAATCTGGACGTGCTCATGCGTCTGTGCGGACGTCCGGTGGCCCAGCCGCGTATTCGCGAGACGCTGGCCGAACTCGGTTTGAAGCGTCTGGCGCACCGGCCCAGCGGCCGCCTCTCGGCCGGCCAGAAACGGCGTGTTTCGCTGGCGCGGCTTTGGCTGACCGATGCGCCACTGTGGCTGCTGGATGAACCGGCTTCGGCGCTGGATGTGGATTCGCGCGCGCTGCTGTGTGCACGGATGGCGGCCCATGTAGCCGCCGGCGGCATCGCGGTGTTCACCACCCACGAGACCCTGAACCTGGCCGACGTGCCAGTGCGCTCGATCGAGCTCACGCCATGCTGAGCGTGTTCTGGGCGGTACTGCGACGCGACCTGCTGCTGGCGTTTCGCCAGCGGGGCGTGCTGGTGCACCACCTGCTGTTCTTCGTGCTCGTGGTGGCCCTGTTTCCGCTGGGCACGGGGGCGAGTCCGGCGATTCTGGTGACCGTGTCGCCCGCGCTGATCTGGATGTCGGTCCTGCTGGCCGCGCTGTTGTCGTTGCAGCGGCTGTTCAAGCCCGACTACGAAGACGGTACCCTCGAGCAGTACCTGCTGTCACCCGAACCCTTGGCACTCATCGCGCTGGCCAAGGTCCTGGCCTACTGGCTGGCGAGCGGGCTGATCTTCGTGCTGGCATCGCCGCTGCTCGTGTTGCTGCTCGGCGTGCCTGCGAGCGCGGTACCCGTTATCATGGCCAGCCTGCTGCTCGGTACGCCCACGCTCGGGCTGGTGGGCGCCATCGGGACGGCGCTGACGTTGAGCCTGCCGCGTGCCGGGCTGTTGTTGAGTCTGCTGATTTTTCCGCTCTACGTGCCGGTACTTATCTTCGGCGCGGGGGCCATGCGCGCGGCGATCGAAGGTCTGCCGGCTGCGGGCGCGCTGTATCTGCTGGCTGCGCTGCTCATGCTTGGCATCAGCACCGCACCCTTTGCCATTGCCGCGGCGTTGAAAATCAGCATGGAGTAGGGAACCCCAAGCGCGCTCGGGGTCGAATATTTGCGGGCGCGGCCCGATTGCGCCAGATCAATGCATTGCCTGCACGGTCGAGACACACTATGCGTCGACTCAATCCACAATTCATTTGCTACGCAACGGTCTAGACGTTTTGGCGAAGTCTGCGTTCATGCTCTGGCTGCACCGTTTCGGATCGCTGCCGTATTTCTACCGGGTCAGTCGGCCGATTGCGCTCGCGCTGGCGGTGCCCGGGGTGCTGCTGGCCGTCTATGGCGTCTACGGCGGACTGGTCAACGCGCCGGTGGATTATCAGCAGGGCGACGCGTTTCGTATTCTCTATATTCACGTGCCGAGCGCATGGCTGTCGTTGTTCGGCTATACGAGCATGGCGATCGCGGGCGCGGTGGCCCTGGTGTGGCGGCTCAAGCTGGCCGAGATCTTCGTGGTCGCGGCGGCGCCGGTCGGGGCGAGCTTTACCTTCCTGGCCCTGGTGACCGGCTCGATCTGGGGCAAGCCGATGTGGGGCACCTGGTGGGTCTGGGACGCACGCCTGACCTCCGAGCTGATCCTGCTGTTTCTGTATCTGGGCGTTATCGCCCTGCATAACGCGATCGAATCACCGCGCAGTGCGGCACGTGCCTGTGCCCTGTTGTCGGTGGTCGGCGTGATCAATGTGCCCATCATTCATTTTTCGGTCGAATGGTGGAACACCCTGCATCAGGGCCCGACCGTGACCCGCTTCGGGCGCCCGGCCATGGAAATGGCCATGCTCTGGCCGCTGCTGTGCGCGGCGCTCGGGTTCACCCTGATGTTCGGCTGGCTCACGCTCTGGAACATGCGCGCGCAACTGCTCTGGCGCGAGCGGCGTAGTCGCTGGGTCAAGAAGGTGTTTTCCGATGCATGAAAGCTGGCAGCAATTCTGGGCCATGGGCGGCTATGCCGGCTATGTGTGGAGCAGTTATGCCATCGCCGCGGTGGTGATCGTGGGCAATATCGTCGCGCCGGTCATCGCCCACCGTCATATCGCCCGACGGATCAAGAACGAGGAATTCGATGACTAGAACACGACGTCGTCGTCTGATGCTGGTGGGCGGGCTGTTCGTCGGCCTGGCCGCGGCCACGGCGCTTGCCCTGACCGCCTTCAGCGAAAACATCCTCTATTTCTATCAGCCGAGCGAAATCGTGGGCGGCGAAGCACCGACGCATACCCGTTTTCGAATCGGTGGGCTGGTGGAAACCGGCTCGGTCGAGCGCAACAACGACGACCTGCTGGTGCGCTTCACGCTGGCCGACTGTGAAGCCAGCGTGCCGGTGCAGTTCCGCGGCACCCTGCCGGATCTGTTTCGCGAAGGGCAGGGCATCGTCGCCTACGGCCAGCTCAACGACGCGGGCCAGTTCGTGGCCGACGAAGTACTGGCCAAGCACGACGAGAACTATATGTCGCCGGACGTGGCAGAAGCGATGAAGGACGCCTCGGGTACAAGCTGCATGCCCAGTAACATGCAGGCCAAGCGATGATTCCGGAGATTGGCCATTTCGCGCTGATCCTGGCGCTGGGGCTGGCCACGCTCCAGACGCTGCTGCCGATGTACGGCATATGGCGCTCGCGGGCGGATTGTCTGGCAGTGGCCGCACCCGCGGCGATCGGCCAGTTCGTGATGATGGGCATCGCCTTCGTTGCTCTCGGTTTCGCCTTCTACGCCAACGACTTCTCGGTGGCCTACGTCGCGGCGAATTCCAATACCCAGCTGCCGTGGTTCTATCGGCTGTCCGCGATCTGGGGCGCGCATGAAGGCTCGCTGCTGCTGTGGATGATGTTGCTGGCCGGCTGGAGCCTGGCGGTTGCCCTGGCCAGCCGTACCCTGCCGCGTGACGTGGCCAGCTGTGTGCTGGCGGTTATGGGCGCGGTCAGCGTGGGGTTTTTGCTGTTCACCCTGTTCACCTCGAACCCGTTCGAGCGCCAGTTCCCCGCGCCCATGGAAGGCCGCGACCTCAATCCGCTGTTGCAGGACCCGGGGCTGGTGGTGCATCCGCCTATGCTCTATATGGGCTATGTGGGCTTCGCGGTGGCCTTCGCCTTTGCGATAACCGCGCTGATCACCGGCCGGGTGGACAGCGCCTGGACACGCTGGACGCGACCGTGGACGACCGCGGCCTGGATGTTTCTGACCATCGGCGTCACGCTTGGCAGCTGGTGGGCCTACAAGGAGCTGGGCTGGGGCGGCTGGTGGTTCTGGGATCCGGTCGAGAACGCCTCCTTCATGCCGTGGCTGGTCGGCACCGCGCTGATCCACTCGCTGGCGGTCACCGAAAAACGCGGCATCTTCAAAAGCTGGACGGTGCTGCTGGCGATCACCGCCTTCGCGCTGTCACTGCTTGGCACCTTCCTGGTGCGCTCGGGCGTGCTGATATCGGTGCATGCGTTTGCAACCGATCCGACCCGCGGCATCTATATCCTGACCTTCTTCGCGGTGGTCGTCGGCGGCTCGCTGTTGCTCTACGCCCTGCGGGCGGCCCAGTTCGAGGCCGGGCGCGAGCCGGTCGCGGCGCTGTCGCGGGAAGGGCTGTTGCTGCTCAACAACATTTTTCTGGTGGTTGCAGCCGCCGGCGTGCTGCTGGGCACGCTGTATCCGATCCTCGCGGATTCGCTGGGGATGGGACGTATTTCGGTCGGCCCGCCGTATTTCAACAAGGTCTTCATTCCGCTCACTGCGCCGCTGGTGGTGCTGATCGGTGCCGCCGCAGTCATGGCCTGGAAACGTACCCGTGCCGATGTGCTGCGCTCGCGGCTGTGGCTGCCTTTGATCATTTCGATCGTCGCCGGCGTGGCCTTGCCGCTGTTCACGGTCGGCACCACCGCGGTTGCCGCAGTGGCCGGCTGCGTGCTGGGTTGCTGGGCGATCGTGACCGCCTTCGAGGATATCGTGCGGCGTAGCCGCGGCCGTCGCGTGATGTTGCCGCGTAACGTGGTCGGCATGGCCATCGCCCATGCCGGCGTGGGTATCTTCGTGATCGGTATCAGCCTGGTGAGCGGCTTTGGCGGCGAGCATGATGTGCGGCTCGCGCCCGGGCAGAGCACCGAAATGGTGGGCTACGAGTTCACCTTCGTCGGTACCCGGCACGTGGACGGGCCGAATTTCGTGGCCGAAATCGGCGATTTCATCGTCCGTGAAGACGGCCGGCAGATCGCGGAGCTATATCCCTCCAAGCGTCGTTATAACGCCGGCGGCCAGAGCATGACCGAAGCCGGTATCGATGTCGGCGTGACGCGCGATCTGTATGTATCGCTCGGTGAGCCGCTCTCCGGCGATGCCTGGAGCGTACGCATCTACCACCGGCCGTTCGTGCGCTGGATCTGGGCTGGCGGCTTCATATCCGCACTGGGTGGCCTGATCGCGCTGACCGACAAGCGCTATCGCCGCCGCCGTGCCACCGCCGACAAGCCGGTGGCAACGGATCGCGGCCTGACGACGGCGACCGCGTGATGCGCTGGCGCCTGGTTCTGCCGATTCTGATCGTATTCGCGCTGATCGTGCTGCTCGGCTACGGGCTCACGCGGCGCCCGGATATCCTGCCCTCGGCGTTTATCGACAAGCCCGCGCCGGCGTTCGATCTGCCCACGCTCGCATCGGACCAGGAACGTATCACCGTCGACGATCTCAAGGGCCGGGTGACCCTCGTGAACGTCTGGGCGAGCTGGTGCGTCGCCTGTCGCGCCGAGCACGAACTGATCACCGCTGTATCGCGGCGTACCGGTGTGCCCGTGGTGGGCTTGAACTACAAGGACACCGAGGCGAATGCTAAGCGCTGGCTGGGTCGTTACGGCAACCCGTTTGCGGTGGTGGCATTCGATCCGACCGGGGCGACCGGTATCGACTGGGGTGTGTCGGCCGTGCCGGAGACCTTCGTCGTGGATGCCGAGGGCATCATCCGTTACAAGGTCGTGGGGCCGATCACGCGCGAAGAGATGAACGCATCGCTCATTCCGAAGCTCGAGCAGCTCAAGGCGAAGGGCTCGTGATGCGTGCGCTGCTGGTCGGCATCCTGATGTTGCTCGCGATGTCCGCTGCCCATGCGGTGGACTTGCAGGGCGAAGAGCTGGCGCGTTATCACGCCCTCAACGCCGAGCTGCGCTGTCTGATCTGTCAGAACCGCAGCATTGCCGAATCCGACGCGCCGCTCGCACAGGATTTACGCGCCATCGTCGAACGTCAGATCGCGGACGGGCGCAGCGACGCCGAGATCAAGCAGTATCTGGTCGATCGTTACGGCAAGTGGGTGCTCTACGACCCGCCGCTGGATTCGGCCACGATCATTCTCTGGGCAGGGCCGTTCGTCATGCTGGCCATCGGCCTGCTGGTGGTTTTCCTGCTGATGCGCCGGCGCCGTGGCGCGCCGACGGCATCGCCGCCGCTCGATCGCGAGCGACTTGACCGTGTTCTCGACGAACAGGCAAGAGACGCGGACCCCGACTCGTCTGAAGAGCGTTCATGACCGAATTTCTCGTCTTTGCGGCAGTGCTCGTCGCTGCCAGTCTCGTATTCGTTCTGGTTCCGCTATGGCGCGCGGGTACGCCCTCGGCGGACAAGCGCCGGGCCGCGAATATCACCATCTATCACCAGCGCTACGCCGAAATCGAGCGCGAGGTCGCCACGGGGGCGCTGACTCGACAGCAAGCGGAGATCGAAAAGGACGAGCTCGGTGCCCGTCTGCTCGCCGATATCGACGAAACACCCGAGCTCGCGCCATCGCCCCGGGCGCCGCGCCGGCCGTGGGTGGCCACGATCCTGGTGCTCGTCGTGATGGTCGGCGGCTCGGCCGCGGTGTACTGGAAGATTGGCGATTATCAGGCCTTCGTTGAACAGGACAGCCCCGACCTGAACGCGATCGTCGCGGAGCTTGAGCAGCGGGTGAGCGATCACCCCGATGACATGCAGGCACGGGCAATGCTTGCGCGCGCGAGCGAGGCCCGGGGCGATTATGCGGCGGCCGCCGAGCAATATCGGGCGCTCAATGCGGCCATGCCGGCGCCGCGACCGCCCATCATCGCGGCCGAAGCACAGGCGACGCTGGCGGCGACCGACGATCTGCAGGGCCGCGCGAAAACCCTGTATGAACAGCTGCTCGAGCTGGAACCGCAAAGCCGCGAGGCGCTGTGGTATCTGGGTCTGGCCGCTGCAGAACGCGGCGAGGGCAGCGCGGCCATCGACTACTGGGACCGTTTGCTGGCCCAGGATCTGCCCGAAGACTTCGCCACGATGGTGGCCAACCGGCGTGCGGAACTGGCCGGTGAGAAACCGACGTTATCGAATGACTAAGCGTGTTGTTTCGCCCCAGTAAAGGGGTTAACGTCGCTGCTAAACCAAACCAACCCCCTAGGCGATGGCAAACGAAACCCGGCTTGAATACGACTCTCTTCCGGCGGTTGCGCCGTCTTATCTGCGGGCAGCGACAACGCTGTCGGGCGGACTGTCCGGCGACGAAACCATACCGCCGATCGTCGCGGAACTGCCGGATCTCGAGGTGCGGGCCGAAGAACTGGCCAAGTATCGCAAGGTCTGCGGCTTCCAGCACTCGCCCTATCTGCCGGTGACTTATCCCCATGTGCTGGCGTTTCCTATGCATATGGCGGTGCTTACCCACAAGCGTTTCCCGCTCAAGCTGCTGGGCCTGATTCACCTGCGTAACCAGATCACCCAGCACCGGGCGATCGAAGTCGCGGAGAAGCTGCATATCGAGGTCAGTGTGGGCGGCCATCGCGAAGTCGAGAAGGGCGTCGAGTTCGATCTGGTCACGCGCGTGCGCGATCGCGCGGGCGAATTGCTCTGGCAGGAGGACAGCACGATGCTGTCGCGCCAGAAGACCAACGTGCCGAAGTCGCCGAAGAAGAAACACGAAGACGGGCTGGGCTTCGACATCCAGGAAGAAGTCACCTGGGATGTGCCCGAGAACATCGGACGTCGCTATGCCAGCGCGGCGGGTGACTACAACCCGATCCATCTGAGCCCCTGGAGCGCGAAGCTGTTCGGTTTTCCGCGCGCCATCGCGACCGGCATGTGGACCAAGGCACGCGCCGCCGCCGAGCTCGAACCCAAGCTCGAGCAGGCCGCCTATACGCTGTCGCTGGGTTTCAAGAAGCCCGTGTTCCTGCCGAGCAAGGCTCGCTTTGCCTATAGCCTCGGCACACAGGGCGCGGATTTTGCATTGACCAATTCCAAAGGCGATATCGTCCATCTGCTGGGCGATATCCGCTATCTCTAGACTTCAATTCCATGGGCTGAATAGCCAAAGGATCGACTATGCGTATTCGTAAGGCGGTGTTCCCGGTCGCAGGGCTGGGCACGCGTTTTCTGCCGGCAACCAAGGCCAGCGCCAAAGAGATCCTGCCGGTGGTGGACAAGCCGTTGATCCAGTATGCGGTCAAGGAGGCGATCGCTGCCGGTGCCGAGGAAATGGTGTTCATCACCAGCCACACCAAGAACTCGATCATGGATCATTTCGATCGGGACTATGAATTGGAGGCCACCCTCGAGGCCAAGGGCAAGGAAGAATTGCTGCAGGCGGTCAAGGATGTGCTGCCGCCGGGCATCAGCTGTGTCTATATTCGCCAACCCGAGCAGATGGGTCTTGGGCATGCCATCAGCTGTGCGCTGCCGGCGGTGGGCGACCAGGACTTCGCCGTCATCCTTGCCGACGACCTGATCGCCGGCTCCTTCCAGCCGTGCATGGCACAAATGCAGCGGGTGTATCAGGAATACGGCACCAGCGTACTCGCGGTACAGCGCGTGCCCTGGGAGGAAACCTACAAATACGGCATCGTGGAAGCCGAGCCGATCGGCCCCGGACTGTCCGAGATTCGCGGCATCGTCGAAAAACCCGATCCGGACAAGGCGCCGTCGAATCTGGCCGTGGTCGGCCGCTATATCCTCACCCCTCGGATTTTCCGGCTGCTCGACAAGACCAAGCCCGGTGCCGGTGGCGAAATCCAGCTCACCGACGCCATCGAAGCCCTGATGGGCGAGCAGACCGTGCTGGCCTACGAATTCGAAGGCACCCGTTACGACTGCGGCAGCAAGTTCGGATACCTGAAGGCCAACGTCGAAATGGGGCTTCAGCATCACGAGATCGGCGATGAGTTTCGCAGCTACCTGAAAAACCTCACCGCCGGCTGGGACGATGAAGACGACGCGACGAAGACGGGCTGATATCGGCCCGTGTTCGGTCACGGGCAACGATACGGTTTGTTATCATAAGCGGCCATCGCGGCGCCCGCCGGCAGGCGTCGCATCGGCACGGTTTGACAGAGGCGATCCCGGCGCCTCGACACGGCCACAGGGCCTTAGTCTATGAAAAGCGAACTTAACGACAAGTTCATCGAGAATTCCCCTCTGTTCGGCGGCAATGCGGCCTACGTCGAGTCCTACTACGAGCAGTACCTCAAGGATCCCGACTCGGTCGAGCCGAGCTGGCGCGAATACTTCAAAAGCCTCAACGGCGACGGCGCGGAAGACATCGCGCACGGGCCGATTCGCGATTCATTCGTGGATACGCAGGCGTCGGCCGGGCAGGGTGCGCGCCCACGTGCGAGCATGTCGCAGCGTGCGGCCCAGAAGCAGGCCGGCGTGCTGCGTCTGATCAACTACTACCGCATGCGCGGCCATCAGGCTGCCGATCTGGATCCGCTCGGCCTCTACGAGCGTCCGAACGTGCCCGATCTCGACCCGGCTTTCCATGGTCTGGGCGAGGCGGACATGGACACGGTGTTCAATACCGGGTCGCTGTTCACCGAAGCGGACGAGCTGCCGCTGCGCGATATCATCGATATCTGCAAGCGCGTGTACACGGGCACCATCGGCACCGAGTACATGTACATCACCGACACCCGCCAGAAGCGCTGGATTCAGCGTCGGCTTGAGGCGAGCGTCGACAAGCCGCGCCTGAACGAAAAGGAAAAGCGGGAAGTCCTGCGCCAGCTGACCGCCGCCGAAGGCATTGAACGCTATCTGCATACCAAGTATGTCGGGCAGAAGCGTTTCTCGCTGGAAGGCGCGGACAGCATGATCCCCGCGCTGGATGAAGTGGTGCGTTCGGCTGCGCGCAGCCACGTGGACGAGATCGTCATCGGCATGGCCCATCGCGGCCGCCTGAACGTGCTCGTGAACATTCTCGGCAAGTCGCCGAAGGAACTGTTTGCCGAGTTCGAAGGCGACTACGACCTCGACGAACTCGAAATGTCGGGCGACGTGAAATACCACATGGGTTTCTCGACCGATATCGAGATCGAAGACGAGCGCGTGCATCTCGTGCTGGCCTTCAACCCCTCGCATCTCGAGGCCGTGAACCCGGTTGTGCAGGGTTCGGTCAAGGCACGCCAGGAACGCCGTCACGACGAAGAAGGCGAAACCATTCTGCCGGTGCTCATCCACGGCGATGCGTCGTTCGCCGGCCAGGGCATCGTCATGGAAACGCTGCAGCTGTCGCAGGCGGAAGGCTATGCCACCGGCGGCACCGTGCATCTGGTGGTGAACAACCAGCTCGGCTTCACCATGCAGAACCCGATCACCGCCAAGCTCGGCGAAGTCTCGCGTACGTCGCAGTACTGCACCGACATCGCCAAGATGCTCGAAGCGCCGGTGTTTCACGTCAACGGCGACGATCCGGAAGCGGTCGTGTTCGTCACGCGCCTGGCCATGGACTACCGCGAGACGTTCGGCAAGGACGTGATCATCGACATGATCTGCTATCGCCGCCACGGTCATAACGAGGCGGACGAACCGGCGGTCACCCAGCCGCTGATGTATCAGAAGGTCAAGCAGATGGAGACCACCCGCAAGCTGTATGCGGGCAAGCTCGAATCCGAAGGCCTGATCGACAAGGACGAAGCCCAGCAGTTCGCCGACGCCTATCGCGACGGCCTGGACGAGGGCAAGAACATTTCGCGTACCACGCTGGGCCTGGTCGGCAACGAGCATACCGTGGACTGGGGGCGCTACAGCCGGCAGCGCTGGTCGGATATCGTGGATACGTCGGTGCCGGTGGAAACCCTGCAGCGGCTCGCGGCCCGCCTGCACGAACTGCCCGACAGCTTTGAATTGCACAAGCGTGCCCAGCGCATCATCGACGATCGCGGCAAGATGGCGGCCGGCGCCTCGCGTATCGACTGGGGTTTTGCCGAGCACATGGCGTACGCGACTCTGCTCGACGATGGCTTCAACGTGCGTCTGTCGGGCCAGGACTCGGGTCGTGGCACGTTCTTTCATCGCCACTCGGTGCTCTACAACCAGAAGGACGGTCAGAAATTCGTCCCGTTGAAGCATGTCGGTCGTGAAAGCTCGGTGTTCACAGTCAATGACACGCTGCTGTCCGAGGCGGGCGTGCTTGGTTTCGAATACGGCTATGCTACCGCCGACCCGTCGACGCTCACCATCTGGGAAGCCCAGTTCGGTGACTTCGTCAACGGCGCCCAGGTGATCATCGATCAGTTCATTTCCAGCGGCCAGGCCAAGTGGGGTCGGCTATGTGGTCTGGTGATGTTCCTGCCGCATGGCTATGAAGGCCAGGGGCCGGAGCATTCCTCGGCGCGCCTGGAACGCTTCCTGCAGCTCTGTGCCGAGCGCCACATGATCGTGTGCGTACCGTCCACGCCGGCGCAGTGGTTCCACCTGCTGCGCCAGCAAATGGTGCGCGATCTGCGCATGCCGCTGGTGGTGCTTACGCCCAAGAGCCTGCTGCGTCACCGGCTGTCGACCTCGACGCTGGAAGACCTGGCCGAAGGCCAGTTCAACTTCGTGATCGACGAGCCGGACAGCATCGACGACGACGCCATCGAGCGGGTCGTGTTCTGTAGCGGCAAGGTCTACTACGACCTCTATCAGGCCCGCGAAGAGCGCGAGCTGGACAACGTGGCGCTGGTGCGTATCGAACAGCTCTATCCGTTCCCGGCCAACGACTATGCCGCGGTGCTCGAGCGCTACAAGAACGCCGAGGAAGTGGTGTGGTGTCAGGAAGAGCCGGAGAACCAGGGCGCCTGGTATCAGATCAAGCATCGCCTGCAGGTGCCGCTGGCCGAGCGCCATGAGCTGCTTTATGCCACGCGCCCGGGTGCCGCTACCACGGCGGCGGGTTACCACAAGCTGCACGTCAAGCAGCAGGAAGCGGTGGTCGACGCGGGCCTGACCGGCGGCGAGCGCCTCGTGGACAAGGGCAAGGCGCAGACGCGCAAGTCCCGTTCCAAGAAGAAGTGATACTGGCCGCGCACTAGCACGCGGATTCACGTCAACGATCTCGACAAGTTAGGAAACACCAAGCATGGCCACAGAAGTCAAAGTCCCGGAGCTTCCGGAATCCGTCAGTGAAGCCACCGTGGGTGAGTGGCAGAAGAACAAGGGCGACAAGGTCGGCCGCGACGAGAACCTCGTCGACCTCGAGACCGACAAGGTCGTGCTCGAGGTGCCCTCCACCTCGGCGGGCGTGCTCGCCGAAATCAAGGTCTCCGCGGGTGACACGGTCAAGGCGGGCGACGTGCTGGCCATCGTCGAGGAAGGCGACGGCGCGGACGCCGGTGACGACAGTGACGAAGACGCCTCCGACGACGGCAAGAAGGCCGAGGCCGACGAAGACAGCGACGACGACGCCAAGAGCGACGACAGCAAAGACGACGGCGCCGACGAGTCCGACTCGGGCGACGACGAAGCGATCGCCAGTCCGGCGGCCAAGAAGCTGATGGACGAGAACGACATCGCTGCGCGCAATGTCGACGGCACCGGCAAGGACGGCCGTATCACCAAGGCGGACGTACAGAAGGCGATCGACAACAAGGGCGATTCCAAGCCGGCCCAGGGCGAGGAAAAATCGGAGTCGCGCGGCGAATCCCGTTCCGAGCGCGAGGAGCAGGCCGTTTCCGAACAGGCCGACCGTCAGGCCCTGGCCGACGCGCCCAGCGAGCGCACCGAACAGCGCGTGCCGATGACGCGCATTCGCCAGCGCATCGCCGAGCGTCTGCTGGATGCCAGCCAGAATACCGCCATGCTCACGACCTTCAACGAGGTCGACATGAAGGCGGTGATGGAGCTGCGCAACCAGTACAAGGACAAGTTCGAGAAGGACCACGAAGTCCGTCTCGGCTTCATGTCGTTCTTCGTCAAGGCCGCGGTCGAGGCGCTCAAGCGTTTCCCGATCGTCAACGCTTCCATCGACGAAGGCGATATCGTCTATCACGGTTTCTACGATATCGGCGTGGCCGTATCGTCGCCGCGTGGCCTGCTCGTGCCGGTGCTGCGTGACGCTGATCAGCAGTCCTATGCCCAGATCGAGTCCACGATCCGCGATCTCGGCAAGCGCGCCCAGGAAGGCAAGGTCACCATGGACGAAATGAGTGGCGGCACCTTCACGATCACCAACGGCGGCGTGTTCGGCTCGCTGCTGTCGACGCCGATCATCAACCCGCCGCAGGCTGCGATTCTGGGCATGCATGCGACCAACGAAAAACCGGTGGTGGTCGACGGCGAGATCGTGATCCGCCCGGTCATGCAGCTTGCGCTGTCCTACGATCACCGTCTCATTGACGGCCGCGATGCGGTGCTGTTCCTGCGCACGATCAAGGAACTCATCGAAGATCCGGCCCGGTTGCTGCTGCAGGTCTAGGCCCACAGTCGTAACCGCCACACGTAATTGCAAGGAAAAGCATGAGCAAGGAATTCGATGTCGTCGTTATCGGCGCAGGTCCGGCCGGCTATGTCGCGGCCATTCGCGCGGCACAGCTGGGCATGGACGTCGCCTGTATCGACAAATGGCTGGACCTCGACGACAAACCGTCGCTGGGTGGTACCTGCCTGAACGCGGGTTGCATCCCCTCGAAGGCGCTGCTCGAGTCCAGTGAGCTCTACGATCGCGCGAACAACGAGTTCGCCGATCACGGCATCAAGGCGAGCAAGGTCGAACTCGACCTGGCCAAGATGCAGAAGCGCAAGGCCGGCGTGGTCTCCCAGCTGACCGGCGGTATCGCCAGCCTGTTCAAGGCCAACGGCGTGAAGTCGTTCGCCGGCAGCGGTCAGGTGGTGGATTCCGGCGAAGTGCTGTTCGTCGATCACGATGGCAAGGAAGCCACCTTCAAGGCCGACAAGATCATCATCGCCGCCGGTTCCGAGCCGGTCGAGCTCGATATCGCCCCCTTCGACGGCGATCGCATCGTCGATTCCTGGGGCGCGCTCGAATTCGACGAGGTGCCGAAGAAGCTGGGCGTCATCGGCGCCGGCTATATCGGCGTGGAACTGGGCAGTGTCTGGTCGCGCCTGGGCAGCGACGTGACGCTGCTGGAAGCCGTCGACGAATTCATGCCGATCGCTGATCGCGACGTGGCCAAGGAAGGCCTGAAGTCGTTCAGGAAGCAGGGCCTGGATATCCAGCTTGGTGCCCGCGTCACCGAAGCCAAGGCGACCAAGAACGGCGTCGAGGTCAAGTACACGCAGGGTGACGAATCGCATACGACCACCTTCGACCGCCTGGTGGTCGCCGTGGGCCGGCGTCCCCATACGAAAGACCTGTGTGCCAAGGGCGCGCGCGTGGAGCTCGACGACAAAGGTTTTGTCGACGTCGACGAGAGCTTTCGTACCAGCCTGCCGGGTGTCTATGCCGTCGGCGACGTGATCGGCAATCCGATGCTGGCCCATAAGGGCATGGAAGAGGGCGTCGCCGTTGCCGAGATTCTGGCCGGCCAGAAGCCGCACCTGAACTACGACGTGATTCCCTCGGTTGTCTATACCCACCCTGAGATGGCGTGGGTCGGCAAGAGCGAAGCCCAGATAAAGTCGGCCGGTACCGAGTATCGCGTTGGCCAGGTGCCTTTCGCGGCCAACGGTCGTGCCAAGGCGCTGGCTCAGCAGGGCGGTTTCGTCAAGATGATCGCCGATGCCAAGACCGACGAGATTCTGGGCGTGCACATGATCGGGCCGTATGTCTCCGAGCTGGTTCAGGAAATGGTCGTGGCCATGGAGTACAAGGCGTCGAGCGAAGATATCGCCCGAATCATCCACGGGCATCCCACGCTGGGCGAAACGGTGCATGAAACCGCGCTGGCGGTGGACGGGCGACCGATTCATTTCCCGCCGAAGCGCAAGAAGTAAGCGCTGAATGGCCGCCGAGGAAGAAGATCGCTCGCTAGCTAAAGGCAGCAAGAACGGTACCGACGAATCCGCCGACGACACGAGCGCCGGCGGTTCGCATAACGGTGACCACACGCACTCGAACGGCAACGACAAGGGCAAGCAGTCGTTGCCGTTTCTGTGCCTGGCGGCGCTGGGCATCGTCTATGGCGATATCGGCACCAGCCCGATCTACGCGCTACGCGAAGCGTTCTATTCCCACGATGGTATTTCCGTCGTGCCGGCCAATATCTTCGGCGTGCTGTCACTGCTGTTCTGGTCGCTGATCATTGTGATCTCGATCAAGTATCTTGCGGTGGTCATGCGCGCGAGCAACAACGGCGAGGGCGGTATCATCGCCCTCGTCGCCCTGCTCAATCCGTGGAAGACGGAAAAGAAAAGCCGTCGCTACATGCTCATGCTGCTGGGCCTGTTTGGTGCGGCCCTGTTGTACGGCGATGGCACGATCACACCCGCGATTTCCGTGCTCAGCGCGATCGAAGGGCTGGAAGTTGCGACCCCGGCGTTCAAGCCGTATATCGTGCCGATCACCATCGCCATTCTGGTCGGCCTGTTTCTGATTCAGAAACGGGGCACGGCCACGGTCGGCTCCCTGTTCGGCCCGGTCATGCTGACCTGGTTCACGGTGCTCGGCCTGCTGGGCATCAACGGCATCGTTCATCACCCGGGCGTATTCGCGGCCGTCAATCCGATGTACGCCGCCAGCTTCTTTGCCGATAACGGCCTCGCCGGATTTCTCGTGCTCGGCACGGTCTTCCTGGTGGTGACCGGTGGCGAGGCGCTGTATGCGGATATGGGCCACTTCGGCCTGGCACCGATTCGCCTGGCCTGGTTCTTTCTGGTTCTGCCCGCGCTGTTGCTGAATTACTTCGGCCAGGGCGCGATGATGCTGGAAAACCCCGATATCACCCAGCCCTTCTACCAGATGGCGCCCGACTGGGCCCTCTATCCGGTCGTGGGTCTGGCGACGCTTGCGACGGTGATCGCCTCCCAGGCGGTGATTTCCGGCGTGTTTTCACTCACCCGGCAGGCGGTTCAGCTCGGCCAGCTGCCGCGGCTAAATATCGTGCAGACCTCGCACGAGTCCTACGGCCAGGTCTATATCCCGTTCATGAACTGGGTGTTGATGGCTGCGACCATCGGGCTCGTTCTGGGGTTCGGCTCGTCGAGCAATCTGGCCGCCGCCTATGGCGTGGCCGTTTCCATGGATATGGTCATCACCACGATCCTGGCGTTCTTCGTGGCGTATCGCTGGGGCTGGTTCCCGCGCATCGCAGGGGTCATCGCGGCGGTACTGCTGGTGGTCGACCTCGCCTTCTTCGGCGCCAACGTGTTCAAGATTCCGGACGGCGGCTGGTATCCGCTGGTGGTCGCCGGCGTGATCTTTTTCATCATGGGCACCTGGCGGCGCGGCCGTGAGCTGGTGGGTCGCCAGCTCCAGGACGATACGGAACCGCTCGACGAGTTCATCGAATCGCTCGACGAACTGCCGATGCGTATCGAGGGCACCGCGGTGTTCATGACCGAGGCGACCCACAAGACGCCGCCGATGCTGCTGCATCATCTGCGTCACAACCGCGTGCTGCACGAGCAGGTGATTCTGCTCACGGTGAATACGCTCGACGTGCCGCGGGTACCGGCAGCGGATCGGCTCAAGATCGAAGACCTCGGTCGCGGCGTCTATCGCGTGCAGGTTTACTATGGCTTCATGCAGGCCAGCAACGTGCCGGTGGCGCTGCGATTCGCCGGTGAGTTCGGCCTGGATGTAGACCTTGAACACACCACCTTCTATGTCGGCCGCGAGTCGCTCATCCCCACCAGCGAAGTGCCGGGCATGATGGTATGGCGCGAGCATATGTTCGCGTTCATGGCCCTCAACGCCACGCGGGCGACGTCCTACTACCGTATTCCGCCCGAACGGGTGGTGGAACTCGGTATTCAGATAGAAATCTGACCGGGCCGGCGGCGAGGGCGAAGACAGTCAGACCGCTCGCCCCGGCCTACGGCTGGTAGAATCCCGGCACGGTTTGCAGCGCAACCACGAGGCATTATGGCAGGCCATAGTAAATGGGCGAATATTCAGCACCGCAAGAACGCCCAGGACAAGAAGCGCGGTAAGATTTTCACCAAGATCATTCGCGAGATCACGGTGGCCGCCCGCATGGGCGGCGGCGATCCGAACGACAACCCGCGGCTGCGGCTGGCCTGGGACAAGGCGCTGGCCGCCAACATGCCCAAGGACAACATCGAACGGGCGGTCAAGCGCGGTACCGGCGACGGGCAGGGCGACAACTACGAAGAGATTCGTTACGAAGGGTACGGCCCGAACGGGGTCGCGATCATGGTCGACTGCATGACCGACAACAAGAACCGGACGGTCTCCGAGGTGCGCTACACCTTTAACCGCAACGGCGGCAATCTGGGTGCCGACGGTTCGGTGGCCTATCTGTTCGATCGCAAGGGCGTACTCACCTACGGTCCGGACAACGACGACGAAGACGTGCTCGCGCCGGCGCTGGATGCCGGAGCCGAGGACCTCGTGGAATACGAAGACGGCTCCTTCGACGTGCTCACCGCGCCCGACGACTACACCCAGGTCAAGGCGGCGGTGGAAGCGGCCGGCTTCGCGCCGGATGCGGCCGATGTGACCATGCGTCCGGCAACGACCGTCGAACTGCAGGGCGAGGACGCACAGAACTGTCTCAAGCTGCTCGACGCACTCGAGGATCTGGACGACGTACAGAACGTCTACAGCAACGTCGAGCTGGACGCAGAAACTCTTGCCGACGCGCCGGCCTGACGGCGGCATGGCACGTATTCTCGGAATCGATCCGGGTTCCACGGTCACGGGTTTCGCGGTGATCGAGGGCGGCGCCCAGCCGCGCTCGATCGTTATCGACTGTATTCGCCTGCCGCGCGAGGCGTTCCCGGTTCGGCTGGGCCTTATCTTCGAACGGCTGAGCGCGGTCATCAACGAGTACCGCCCCGACGAGATGGCGATCGAGGATGTATTTGTATCGCGCAACGCCGCGAGCGCGCTCAAGCTCGGTCAGGCTCGCGGGGCGGCCATCTGTGCCGGCGCGGCCAACGGACTGCCTGTTTCGGAATACACGCCAACCCAGATCAAGCAGGCCATCGTGGGGCGTGGCCATGCCGACAAGAAGCAGATCCAGCACATGGTGCGCGTGCTGCTGGGCGTGGATTCCACGTTGCAGGCTGATGCGGCGGACGCCGCAGGCGTGGCCGTATGCCATATCCACCACAGCCGTAGCGCGGCGCGCATGAAGATCGCTGCGAACACCACCGGGCGCCGGGCATGATCGGACAGCTACGCGGGCGCATCATCGAAAAACAGCCGCCACGGCTGGTCATCGACGTGGGCGGGGTGGGCTATGAAGTCGAAGCCCCGTTGTCGACCTTTTTCGCTCTCGGCGAGGGCCGCCGGCCGGGCGATAACGCCAGCCACGGTGAAGTCACGCTGTTGACGCAGATGGTGGTGCGCGAAGACGCCATGCTGCTCTACGGGTTTGCCACCGCCGACGAACGCAGCCTGTTTCGGGAGTTGATCAAGGTTTCCGGCGTCGGCGCCAAGCTCGCGTTGACCGTACTCTCCGGTATGAGCGTGGCGGATTTCGTCGCCACCATTGAAGCCGACGACGCTGCGCGGCTGACTGGGCTGCCGGGCGTGGGCAAGAAGACGGCGGCGCGCCTGCTGGTGGAAATGCGTGACAAGCTCTCTGGCACCGCGATCGCGCCGGCGCTGGCCCCGGCGGCCAGCAGCGAAGCCGGCGTTGGCGACGTGCAGTCGATCGCCCGCCAGGCGTTGACCTCTCTGGGCTACAAGCCGGCCGAATCGGACCGGTTGCTCAAGGGCATCGACGCCGAGGGCATGGACAGCGAAGCCCTGATTCGCGAAGCCCTGCGCCGGGCGGTGCGCTGACATGGAAGACGCACAACGACTGATCGGCGCCAGCGCACAGGGCGACGAGGTGCGTTTCGATCGCGCGCTGCGCCCGCGCGGCCTGGCCGAATACATCGGCCAGGCCAGCGTACGCGAACAGATGGAGATATTCGTCAGCGCCGCCCGGGCCCGTGGCGAAGCGCTCGACCATGTGCTGATCTTCGGCCCGCCGGGCCTGGGCAAGACCACGCTGGCACACGTGATCGCCAATGAGATGCAGGTGGGTTTTCGCCAGACCTCGGGGCCGGTACTGGAACGCCCGGGCGATCTGGCCGCGCTGCTGACCAACCTCGAGCCCAACGATGTGCTGTTCATCGACGAAATCCACCGGCTGTCGCCGGTCGTCGAAGAGGTGCTCTATCCGGCGCTTGAGGACTACCAGATCGATATCGTCATCGGCGAAGGCCCGGCCGCGCGTTCGATCAAGCTCGATCTGCCGGCCTTCACCCTGGTGGGGGCGACCACCCGCGCCGGTGCGCTGACCTCGCCGCTGCGCGATCGTTTCGGTATCGCCCAGCGGCTGGAGTTCTATTCGCATAGCGATCTGGCGCATATCGTCACCCGTTCGGCCGCCATTCTCGACGTGTCGATCGATGAGGAGGGCGCGGCCGAGATCGCAAGACGCGCCCGGGGTACGCCACGGGTGGCCAATCGCCTGCTCCGGCGCGTCCGTGACTATGCCGAAGTCCGGGCCGATGGGCGTATCAGCCATGCCGTGGCCCGCCAGGCCATGGACATGCTCAAGGTGGACGACAACGGTTTCGACATCATGGACCGCAAACTGCTCGGCGCACTGCTCGAAAAATTCGACGGCGGGCCGGTGGGCGTGGAAAGCCTTGCGGCCGCGATCGGCGAAGCACGCGAGACCATCGAGGACGTCATCGAGCCCTATCTGATTCAGCAGGGCTTCATGATGCGCACCCCGCGTGGCCGGCTCGCCACCCAGGCCAGCTATCGCCATTTCGGACTGCCACAGCCGGCTGCCCGCGATGCCGGCGCGGCGGATCTGTTCAACCCGATGCCCGGCGATGAGTGACGTAGAGCTCTTCGAGCAAACCGCCATGCGCTATCGGCTGCGGGTCTTCTACGAAGACACCGACGCGAGTGGTGTGGTCTATCACGCCAATTATCTGAAGTACCTCGAACGCGCGCGCACTCTCTGGCTGGAAGCCCAGGGGCACAGCCATCGCGCCCTTGCCGACAGCCACGGCATCGCATTCACGCTGGCGGACGCCAACCTCAAGTTCAAGCAGCCCGCACGCCTGGACGACGATATCGAAGTGCTCACCACGGTCGCCGAACACCGCCGTGCCCGCATCATTTTCGAGCAAACCATTCGCCGCGAAAAAACCGTGCTTATTCAGGCACGATTCACTGTCGCGTGTGTCAGAATTCACGATTTCCGGCCCTGTGCGCTGCCGGAGTTATTGCAAAAGGAGATGCAATGAACGTTGCGACGGACATGTCCCTGTGGGGGCTGGTCATGCAGGCAAGCCTGCTCGTCAAACTCGTCATGCTTGCGTTGTTGTTGGCATCCGTTGTGTCCTGGATCCTCATCTTCAGCAAACGACGCCTGCTCAGCCAGACCCAGAACGACATGGAATGGTTCGAGGACCGTTTCTGGTCGGGCGGCAACCTCAAGGATATCTACGCCGAAACCCAGGCCCAGGCCGATACCAGCCGGGGCATGCCGTCGCTGTTCAAGAACGGCTATGACGAACTCCGCCGCCAGCGCAGTGCCGGCAATGCCAGCCCGCAAGAGATCGTGCCTTCAGTACAGCGCGCCATGCGCGTGGCCCTGTCGCGCGAGCTCGAGCGCCTCGAACGCGGCCTGGCGATCCTGGCCACGATCGGCTCGATCAGCCCCTATGTGGGCCTGTTCGGCACCGTCTGGGGCATCATGAGTGCCTTCATTGCCCTGGGTAACGTCAAGCAGGCCAGCCTGTCGATGGTTGCCCCCGGTATCGCCGAAGCGCTGATCGCCACCGCCATGGGCCTGTTCGCGGCCATCCCGGCAGTCGTGGCCTACAACTTCTTCAGCAACAAGGTCGACTTCATCGAGAACCGCTTCCAGACCTTCATGGAAGAGATGTCCGGCATCGTCGAACGCGGCGTGAATGCGGCCACGCCCGCGCCGGAAAAACCACGTCCGGCGCCGGAACCCACGCGCACGCCGCCCGAGCTTTAATCCTGCCGCCTGTCTTCGGAATTACTGACTATGTCTATTCGAGGAAAACGTCGGCTGGCCAGCGAGATCAACGTCGTGCCCTATATCGACGTGATGCTCGTGCTGCTGATCATCTTCATGGTCACCGCACCGTTGTTGACCACCGGCGTCGAAGTCGACCTGCCGGACGCCTCCGCCCAGGTACTGGATACCGAGGACAACGATCCGATCGTGCTCTCGGTCACCCAGGATGGCCAGCTGTATCTCAACGTGGGCGCCAATCCCGACCAGCCGCTGTCCAGCGACGAAGTCACCGATATTGCCTCGCGCGTGATTCGTGAGCGGCCCGACGCCCCCGTGGCCGTACGCGGCGACGGCTCCGGCAGCTACGGCAACGTGGTGCGCGGCATGGTGATGCTGCAGCGCGCGGGTGCCTCGCAGGTGGGGCTGCTGACCGATAACATCGACGACAGCACGAGCGAACGCTGACGATGTGGCAGTCATTCGCGCAGAACTGGCGCGCGGTCATCCTGGCGATCGGTTTGCACGTGCTGATCGCGCTGCTGCTGGTCGTGGGCGTGAACTTCGTCACCGACGCCTCGTCGCGCGGCAATCATGGCCAGAAGATCGTCAACGCCTCCGTGATCAACCCGGACTCCGTGAGCACCGACATGCCGGATGCGGTTTCGCCGGCCGCTGCCCCCGAGGCGCCGCCGACAGAAGCCGAACCGGAGCCCGAACCCGAGCCGGAAGACAATAGCGCAGCCGAGGAAAAGGCGGCGGCGGAAAAGAAGCAGGCCGCCGAGGCCAAGGCGGCCCGCGAAAAGGCCGAAAGCGAACGCAAGGCCAAGGAAGAGGCCGCAGCGGCCGCCGCGCGCGAGAAGGCCGCCGCGGAAGCCCAGGCCAAACGCGAGGCGGACGCGAAAGCCGCGCGCGAAGCCAAGGCCGAGGCGCAGCGCAAAGCCGAAGCCGAAGCCGAACGCAAGGCGAAAGCCGAGGCCGAGCGTAAAGCCAAGGCAGAAGCCGAACGTAAAGCCAAGGCCCAGGCCGAAGCGAAGGAAAAAGCCGAGGCCGAGGCTCGGGCTAAAGCCGAAGCACAGCGCAAGGCCGAGGCCGAGGCGGCGCGCAAGAAAGCCGAAGCAGAAAAACAGGCGCGGGCGGAGGCCGAACGCAAGGCCAAGGCAGAAGCCGAGCGCAAGGCGAAGGCCGAACAAGAGCGTAAGGCCCGAGAAGCCGCCCAACGCAAGGCCGAAGCAGAAAAACAGGCACGCGAGGAAGCCGCCCGCAAGGCCCGTGCCGAGGCACAACGCAAGGCAGCGGCAGAACAGGCGGCTCGCGAAGCAGCCATGCGCGAAGCGATGCAACAGGAAGCCGCCGGCCGCCGCGACGCAGCGAATTCGCGAGCTCTCGGCGCCTATGTGCAGGCGATCAAGGATCGTGTGGAATCGAACTGGGTGCGTCCGCCGGGCGCCCGCGACATTTCCTGTAAAGTACGGGTGAAACAGTTGCCCGGCGGACAGATCACGGGCTTTCGTCTGATCGGGTCCTGTGGAAGCGCGGCAGTGGATCGCTCGGTTGAGCAGGCGATTCGCAAATCCGACCCGTTACCGCGTGCCCCGTCGGACAGCGTCTTTTCTTCTGAAATCGAGTTCAATTTCGAGCCGGATCAATGAAACAAATTCTCGTTAGAACCCAAGCGGCGTTCGCCGCCCTGATCGTGCTGGCGGTCATGGCGTCGGCGCCGGCCCAGGCCGCCCTGCAGGTCGATATCACCGACAGTGCACAGAGCGCGATCCCGATCGCGATCTCGCCGTTCGGCACCAGTGGTGGCACTCTGCCGGTCGACGTGGCCCAGGTGGCCAGCGACGATCTCAAGTCCACCGGCCTGTTCGATGTCACGGAACGCCGCAACATGGCGGAAACGCCCAGCGACGCGAACCAGGTCAACTATCAGACCTGGCGCAGTTCGTCCGTGGATAATCTCGTGGTCGGCTCGGCCGCGCCGAACGGGCAGGGCGGCTATCGGATCACCTTCGATCTGCTGGATGTGTACCAGGGGCGCTCGGTCGCCAGCTTCCAGATCAACGCCGGTCGCAACGAACTGCGCGACGCCGCGCACACCGTTGCCAACCTGATCTACGAAAAATTCGTGGGCGAGAAGGGGTACTTCCTCTCGCGTATCGCCTATATCACCATGGCGAAGGAAAACGGCGCGCTACGCTATCGCCTGATCGTATCCGACTACGACGGCAACAACCCGGCGACCGTGTATTCCTCGCGCGATCCGATCATGTCGCCGGCCTGGTCGCCGGACGGTTCGAAGCTGGCCTATGTGGCCTTTGATATCAACCGCGGTCGCAGCAGCCTGCGCGTGCAGGATCTGGCCAGCGGAAACATCCGCGAGATTTCGTCGCGCGAAGGCATCAACGGCGCGCCGGCCTGGTCGCCGGATGGGCGCAAACTCGCGATGACGCTGTCTTATCGCGGCAATCCGGATATCTACAGCTACGATCTGACCACCAATCAGCTCACCCAGCTGACCAACAACGGTGCCATCGATACCGAAGCCAGCTGGTCGCCCGACGGCAGTCGCATCGCCTTCACATCCGATCGCGGCGGCAAGCCGCAGGTCTACCAGATGCGTAGCGATGGCAGTCAGGTTCAGCGCCTGACTTTCGAGGGCGATAGCAATCAGCGCGCGACCTATTCGCCGGACGGCGGCGAAATCGCCATGGTTCAGAAAAGTGGCAACGGTTTCCGTATTGCAGTTATGGACCTGCAGAACAATAATATCCGTATCGTAAGCGAAGGCCCGCTCGACGACGGCCCGGATTTCGCGCCGAACGGCCAAGCCATCATCTATGCCCGCCAGGGCCGCAACAACGAATTGGCCACGGTATCCACGGACGGCCAGACCCGCTCGCGTCTTTCCCAGAGTGGCGAAGTGCGAGAACCGGCCTGGGGCCCGCTCGGTTATTGATGCCGTCGATCGATCCGTTCAAGAAAGGGCTCGAATGTTTTCGAGCCGACCTGTTCACAAGGAGCTTTTGGAAAAAATGAATAAAATGACGTTTAAAATGGGGCAGCGGTTTTCGCTGATAGCCGTACTGGTTGCGGCCATGCTCGTACTTGCAGCCTGTGGCGGCAAGAAGAACCTGCGCGATGGCGATGACCTGCCGGCTGCCGGCATGGGTGGCCAGGGCGGTGATCAGGGCATGGGCATGAACTCCGGTCGCGATATCGACGTACGCGGCCTCGAGGGTATCGACCCGGCCGACCGCGCCATGTTCATGGACCCGAACAACCCGCTGTCGACCCGTATCATCTACTTCGATCTCGACCAGAGTGCGATTCCGTCGCGCTTCTCGCAGGCGATTCAGGCCCATGGCCGCTATCTGAGCCAGCATCCGAACGTCAAGCTGCGTCTGGAAGGCCATACCGACGAGCGCGGTACGCGTGAGTACAACGTGGCCCTCGGCGAGCGTCGTGCCGAATCCGTGCAGCAGGCGCTGCAGCTGTCGGGCGCGAGCTCGAGCCAGCTGTCCACCCTGTCGTTCGGTGAAGAGCGTCCGGCCGAGCTGGGATCGAACGAATCGGCCTACTCGAAGAACCGTCGCGTCGAGTTCATCTACACCAAGTAAGCAGCCATCATGCGTCACGTACTACCGATAGCACTCGTGACGTTTGCCGTATCCGCGTCGGCCGGGATCACCTCCCGGCCGGCGTCGGCCGCATCGGCGGACGCCGCGCAGAACCAGCAGATCATGCTCGCCCAGGCCGATAACAACGGCGGTCCGAACCTGTTCTCGCTGTTTCAGACGGTTCAGCGGCTTCAATCCGAAGTTCGTGATCTGCAGGGGCAGGTCGATACCCTCAAGTATCAGCTGCGCCAGAACGAACAGGGCCAGCGTGATCTGTACGAAAATCTCGACAAGCGCTTGAGCGCCGTCGAGAGCGGCGGCTCCGCCGGCAGCAGCGCTGCAGGCGGTACGGGCGGGTCCAGCGGCCAGTCGGATTACAGTAGCTCAAGCCAGGATCCGGCGATCGAACAGGCCTATACGGCCGCCTTCGACAAGCTCAAATCCGGCGACTACGACGCCGCCATCGGCGCTTTCAAAGGGTTTCTGGAACAGAACCCGGAAAGCACGTACAGCGACAACGCCTGGTATTGGCTGGGTGAAGCCAACTACGTCAAGCGCAACTACGACGCCGCACTGGAGGCATTCCAGACGGTGGTCAACCGTTTCCGTGCCAGCAG
Organism: Salinisphaera sp.; assembly: GCF_002729955.1. GTDB lineage: Bacteria > Pseudomonadota > Gammaproteobacteria > Nevskiales > Salinisphaeraceae > Salinisphaera. The sequence continues at coordinate 51,248 of NZ_PBYA01000027.1, forward strand.
CAAGGTACCGGGCTCGCTCTACAAGATCGGCGTGATCCAGGACGAGCGTGGCGAAACGGACAACGCCTACGGCACGCTCAAGCGGGTCGTCGATCAGTATCCCGACAGCAACGTGGCCGAAATGGCACGCAAGCGCCTTCAGGGCATCGACGGCTAGAAGTATGACCTCAGCCGGCGCGACACAGCGCGCCGGCATTTTCCCGTTGACCTCGTGGCGCGCTAGCCGAATCGTGCGGCAGGACGGCTGATCAGCTATCGGAAGACGGTGTAAGCAATCGCCTCGTGTTGGTCGGCTGGCCCCAGCGCATACGGTTGCTGGTAGAGCGATTGCCTTCTAATTGATTCCTCACGGTGCCCAGCGCCAACTTGCACAGCCGGGCGTAGCGCCACGCGCCATGGACGGCATTTCGTACTCGAAAGCGCTTGGTGCCGCCAACCAACTGACCTGCGATTATGAGCCAGCCGATACGCAATCGCGCAGTCGTTCTTTTCTCCGGCGGCCTGGATTCCACCACCTGTCTGGCGCAGGCGCATGCCGACGGCCATGAGTGCTACGCCCTGAGCTTCGACTATGGCCAGCGCCATACCGCAGAACTGGCGGCGGCCCGGGCCTATGTCAGCGAGCACGACTGGATCGCCGAGCACAAATGCGTGCGGCTCGACTTCGACGGCATGGGCGGTTCAGCGCTGACCGATCCGGCGATCAATGTGCCCGATGCCGGTGGCGAGGGTATCCCCTCGACCTATGTACCGGCCCGCAACACCGTTTTTCTGTCTATAGCGCTCGGCTGGGCCGAGGTACTTGGCGCACAGGCCATTTATATCGGCGTGAACGCGGTGGATTATTCCGGCTATCCGGATTGTCGTCCCGAATTCATCGATGCGTTCGAGCGGATGGCCGCGCTGGCTACGAAGGCTGCCGTACAGGACGGTGACCGCGTTTCCATCAAAACGCCGCTGATCGATTTGAGCAAGGCCGAGATCATCCGCCAGGGGGTCGCGCTGGGCGTCGACTATGCGCGCACGGTGTCCTGTTATCAGGCCGATGTACAGGGCCGTGCCTGTGGGCGTTGTGACGCCTGCGAGCTGCGGCGCGCGGGTTTTGAACAGGCCGGGGTGGCCGATCCCACGATTTATCAATCCGAGCGCTGATTTTCCGAAAAGAATCGGGTATGATGCGCGCCCAATACGGGCCGTTAGCTCAGTTGGTAGAGCAGTTGACTTTTAATCAATTGGTCGCAGGTTCGAATCCTGCACGGCCCACCATTCAACCCGCCATCGCGCGGGTTTTTTGTTGCCTGTAAATCGCGTTGTCTCGGGCCGGCGGGCAGCTGCCGATCGCGTCGGCAGCCGCCGCGCATGACTACTTGCGACCGACCAGTTCGATCCAGTAACCGTCGGGGTCGAGCACGAAGGCGATATGGCTCATGCGCCCATCCTCGGGGCGTTTCTTGAAGGCCACGCCGTTGGCATCCATCCATTCGCAGGCAGCCTGCAGGTCCGGCACGGTAAAGCAGATGTGACCGTAGCCCTGCGGCTCGTCGTTGCCGTTGTGGTAACTCGCCTGCGGGTCGTTCTCCGTACCCCAGTTGTGGGTGAGTTCGAGCACGCCTTCACGGCCGTTAACGTATTTCGCGCGTGCGTCCTTGTCTTCGGGCACGTCGTCGTCGCCGGTACAGGCCAGAAAATAGAGCGTGAATTCGCCTTCCGGCATATCGACCTTGCGTAACAGACGCATGCCGAAAACCTTGGTATAGAAAGCCAGCGAGGCCTGCGGGTCGACGACGCGCACCATGGTGTGGTTGAAGATGAAGCCGCGGGTTTCGCTCGGCACCTCGGCATGCACGCCGGGGCCGTCTTCCGTGTTGAAGGCCATTGCCTGTCCTCTGGGTCGTTGAGAATGTGTGGCCTGTACTATGCACGAGCAGCATGCCCACACGAAACAGGAGAGCGCGATGTCGAAATACTGGTACGAGCCCGTAAGCCTGGAACTGCTGAACGCGGTCAACGATCGCGACATGATTTCGCGGCTCGGCATGGTCTATACCGATTTCAGCGATGACATGATCGAAGCCCGTTTCGAGATCGACGAACGTACGCGCCAGCCCTTCGGGCTGCTCCACGGCGGTATTTCCTGTGCGGTATCCGAATCCATGGGTAGCGTGGCCGCGAATCTGTGCGTGGATCGCGAGCGCTTCGTGTGCGTGGGCATCGAGCTCAATGCCAGCCATCTGCGCGGAGCATCCAGCGGCACGGTACGCGCACGGTGCACGCCGATCCGCGTCGGGCGCAGTACCCAGGTCTGGCAGACCGACCTGTTCGATGAACAGGATCGCCATTTGTGCGTATCGCGTCTCACCGTCGCCGTGGTCGCCGCCGAGCCCCGCTGAGCGCTCGGCCCGGGGTGTATGCCGTGAGCGCATCCGCCCGCACGCATGCAGGTAACGCTCGTTACGATGGGCTATAGTCGAAACCGACACCGCCACACAGGGAATTATTTTGAAAGCATCGGATCTTTTTGTCCGCTGTCTCGAAGAAGAGGGAGTGGAGTATGTGTTTGGCGTGCCGGGGGAAGAGAATCTCGACCTGATCGAGTCGCTGCGCGACAGCGATATCGAGCTGGTCGTCACCCGGCATGAACAGCACGCCGCCTTCATGGCGGCCACCTATGGGCGTCTGACCGGGCGCGCAGGTGTGTGTCTTTCCACGCTGGGGCCGGGCGCCACGAACCTGCTGACCGGCATTGCCTATGCCCAGCTCGGCGGTATGCCGGTGTTCGCGATCACGGGCCAGAAAGCACTGCGCGACAACCGTCAGGGCAAGTTCCAGCTCATCGATGTGGTCGATACGTTCAAACCGCTCACGAAGTGGAACTATTCGATCACCGATAGCGGCGTAATCCCGCGCTGCGTGCGGCATGCCTTCAAGGTGGCCGAGGCCGAACGCCCCGGCGCCGTGCACCTGGAGTTGCCCGAGGATATCGCCGGCGAAGAAATCGAACCCAGCGTGCCGCAACGCCGGGTCACGCTGCGTCGTCCCAACGCCGACGAACAGGCGACCGACCAGGCCGCGGAAATGATTCGGGCAGCGCGCCAGCCCATCATCATCTACTCGGCAGGGGCGAATCGAAAACGCATCACCGAGCAGCTGCAGGCGTTCGTGGAGGCCACCGGTCTGTTCGCGATTGGCACCCAGATGGGCAAGGGCGTGCTGGCGGACGATCACCCGCAGAGCCTGTTCTGCATGGGTATTCACAAGCACGACTACGTTCACAGCGCCATCGACGAGGCCGATCTGGTCATCACGCTCGGCTACGACGTGGTCGAATATCCGCCCTCGGTCTGGAACGCGGACAAGAGCAAGGACATTCTGCATATCGACTTCGTGCCGGCCGAGCCGGATGAGTACTACAGCCCCTCGCACGAAGTGCTGGGCGATATCTCCAATACCCTGCAGACCCTGCGCGCCCGCCTTGAGGGCACGCGGTTCGACGCCAGCCGTCTGGCGCGGCTGCGCGAATATGTCGATCAGCTGCTACATGCAAGTGAACCGGCAGACAGCTTTCCGCCCACGCCGCAACGCCTGGTCCGCGAAGTACGGCAGGTGATGGGCCGCCGCGACATCATCAGCCTGGACAACGGCATCTACAAGATCTGGTTCGCCCGCATGTATCCGGCGTTCGAACACAACACCGTGCTGCTCGACAACGCACTGGCCAGCATGGGCGCCGGCCTGGCGGCGGCCATGGCCGCCAAGATGGTGCACCCGGACCGTCGCGTGCTGGCGATTTGTGGCGACGGCGGCTTCATGATGAACAGCCAGGACATGGAAACCGCGGTGCGCCTCGGCCTTGATCTGGTCGTGCTCCTGGTACGCGACGACGGCTATGGCTTCATCAGCTGGAAACAGGCCGGGGCGGGCTTCGAGGACTTCGGCATGGGCTTCGGCAATCCGGATTTCGTTGCCTATGCACAGGCATACGGGGCCAGCGGCGTACGTCTCGGCCCCGAGGACGCGCTTCACGATGTGCTCGAACAGGCCTACGCACAGGGCGGTGTTGTCCTGATTGACTGCCCGGTCGACTATAGCGTGAACAAGGAACTCGATGTCGAGCACCATGTCGAGTCATCGGTGCTCGACGGATGAACGCATCCCTTTATCGCGGGATCGCCGTACCTCGGCCGTACCGCTGCCCGCCTTGTGCGGGGGCGGGGGCTGCGTGCGCGGCCGGGATCGGTTAGCATAGCCGGCGCGCCGTCGTGGTGGAATTGGTAGACACGCTAGGTTTAGGTCCTAGTAGCCGAAAGGCTGTGGGGGTTCAAGTCCCTCCGACGGCACCATTAAGAACAGTCGATTACGGGCTAAAACAGCACGTACGACGAGCAGGGTACGACATGGTTCGACTATGCGTGACCTGGCATGCCCCAAATATCCCCCAAATCATCAGCCGGTCATTTCGCTGAACGCGAAGCGGTCGTCGTTGCGGTTCCCTACTAGCAACAGCCTGCCTGCTGATACCAGCGGCGCAGATGATTTTCGATCGACGGCCAAACGTTCTGTAGATCGCGGCGATCGTGCCAGTGGCGCCGATACTGTTCGATAAGTTCGGCGTGGATCAGGTCCAGATCAAGATTCGCTAAACAGCCGTCGCGTACCACGGGCTGTCCTGCTACCCATAGCTCCTTGATCTCGGCGGCCCGCGTGCGGGCAAAGAGTAAGCTCGACAGCGGATTGTCGACCAGGCAGTACTTCTGCATGGCGTCCAGATCCAGCAGCAGCCAGTCGGCGGGCTCGCCAATTGCAAGCATGCCGCTGCCGGGCGCGCCGATACAGTGCCGGCCATGACCCAAGGCGCTACGCAGCATGGCTTCATCACCGTTCCAGTCTTCGAAGCCTCGATCGGCGTGCAGCAACCGGGTAAGCCGCATCTCGCGAATCGCATCATCGTCCTGGTCGAGTGCTGATCCGTCCAGTCCGAGTGCGACCCGACAGCCGGCATCGAGCATTCGCCGCAGCGGCGCGATACCGGACCGCAAGGTCAAATTCGAGCTGGTATTGACCGCGATCGTCGTGCCCGATTCGGCGATGAGATCGAGCTCGTCGTCGCGTGCCCAGACACAGTGGGCCAGGGTCAGCCGCGGGCCGAGCAGGCCGATATCGGCCAGATGGCGAACGATGCCGTTCGGGTAATGCCGATCGGCCCAGTCGCGCTGATAGCGCGTTTCCAGCAGATGCATATGCACCCGCCGGTTGCTGTCGGCGCTGGCCTGGGCGATCGCTGCGAGCAGCGCATCCGAACACCACTGTACGCCGGTCGGCCCGTACTGCACGTCCAGCCCACGATCGGCTACGGCCTGGGCGCAGGCATCGACGCTCTTCAACATCGCCTCGATCGACTGCGTCGGGATACGAAAATAACGATCGGCAACACGACGGGTTTCAATATCCATCGATTCACGAACTAACCTGTCATCGCCATAGAGCAGCGGATTGCGATCGCGCAGGCCGACCGCGAACGCCGCCCGAATACCGACGGTATCCGCCGCACGGGCAACTTCTGCCACTTCGGTGGGTAGGTCGGTGAGTCCTTGGGCGCGCGTGCAGTGCATCATCACTGCGCCCGAGCCGCCAAGTGCCGCTCGACCGAAGCTGGCGCAGGCGGCGAGATAGGGGTCGATCGAGGGCGCGACCGCCAAGCGCAGCAGCCAGGTTTCGAGTGGCTGGTCGTGCGCGCCGAAGGCGAGCGTCGGCAGCGCTCGACCATGATCGTGTGCATTGGCGAAGCACGGCATGGCCAGCCGCCGCGGCCCCACGGGCTGGTTGGCCAGCGTCTCGATCGCGGTGATGCGCCCATGCTCGTGGCCGATGCGCACAGGCCCGTCGCTTTCGCAAGCGGGCCCGAACAAGGCCTTTTGGGCTATGACTGCGGACACGGACTAGGGCAGGCGCTGATCGCGCGGCGGCAAGAAGCGATCGGTAAACACCTGATCGGCGCTGGGCGTACGCTCGAGATCGTAGAGATCGACGATCGTGTCGATGGATTTCGACAGCCTCTGTTTATCGACATCGCCGATACCAATCGCGCGGCTTTCATCGGAAACAATCAGACGCGTCATGGCGAAATCCAGGCGCTTGCGCTCGGCGCTGGCGTCGATGAACGCCTCGCGGGCCTTGACCGCATCGATACCGGCTTGCGAGTCTGCGATGATGTCCTGCATGGCATGGTTGATCGCCGTGACCAGCCCTTCGACCGCGCCGGGGTGGTCGGCGATCATGGCCTGCGAGACCATCACGCCGTTGGAATAGATATTCAGCCCATTATCGCCATACGCAAACCAGCGGTAATCGGCGTCCGGATCCTTGCCCTGGGACACGAGATTCATATAACTGGTGACGTTGAACACGAGCGACGCGTCTACGTCACCACGATTAAGCAACTGTTCCTGCAACTGCGGCGCTACGTTGGTGATATGGACCGAATCGGTATTGATATCCGAAGCGTCGAGCATGGCCGGAAACAGCTTGGTCGCCGCGCTGCCAGCCGGCCCGCCAAAAGTATGGCCGGGAAAATCGGCCACCGACTGGATCGGGCTATCGGCCTTGGTCAGCACCGCGAACGGCGGCTGGTTGTAGATCTGATACACCATCACCGGCGCGGTATCGGGTGTTTTGGCCGCGGTTTGAATGATCGCGTTCATGTCCCCGAAACCGGCGTCATACGTGCCCGATAACACACGACTGACCGTGGCCGCTGAGCCTTCGCCCTGGTCGATGGTCACATCCAGACCGTTATCGGCGAAATAGCCGCGCTGCTGCGCGAGATAGAACGGGGCATGCACGCCCTGGATCTTCCAGTCCAGGGTGAAACGAACCGGCAGCTTCTCGGCCGCGAAAGCCGTCGCGCCAACCAGCGTTGCCGCAAGCATGGCCGCGCCGGTGAGTGTAGGTAGTAAACGGTTTGTCATAGCAGCTCCTTGGTAAGCGAAAATCAGGCCAGCGGCGTGTCGGCGCCGCGCGATGCCCAGCCGCAGATACGGCGTTCGAGCAGCGAAAACAGGCCATAGAGCACTACGCCCATCACCGCGAGTAGGAATAGGCCGGCGAACACCAGCGGCACATCGAAATTGGAAGTCGCGATCATCATCACGTTGCCAATACCGCGATTGGCGGCCACCGTCTCGGAGAGCACCGTGCCGACAAAGGCCAGTGTGATCGCCACCTTGAGCGCGGCGAACAGATACGGCATCGCACTCGGCAGGCTGATATTGAACAGAATCTCGCGGCGGCTGGCGCCGAGTGCCTTGAGCACGTCCTGTTGTTCCGGCGAGGTCGTGGCCAGCCCGGTCGCCACATTGACCACGATCGGGAAGATACAGATCACGTACGAGGTTAGAATCGCCGGCACCGTGCCGCTGCCGAACCAGAGCACGAAGATCGGCACCACGGCGACCTTCGGGATCGAGGAGAATCCGACCAGCAGCGGATAGGCCGTGTCGTAGGCGATTCGGGATGACCCGACCACGGCGCCGAGAATCACGCCGGTGAGCACGCCGGCGGCAAAACCGACCATCGTGGTCATCAACGTCTGAATGATATGTGGCATGAGTGCCGGAAAACGCTCGACGAGCGTAACCAGTACCGCGCTCGGGCGCGGCAGCACGAACGGCGAGATCGAAAAAACAACGCAGGCCGCTTCCCAGAGTAGAAAGAAGCCGACGATGAATGCCAGCGATGCTGCACGCTGACGCGCCCGGGGGCCGAACAGAGTCGTTTTCATGCCGCCGTGCTCCCCACGGCATTCGGGCCGTCGTGGGTGATCTTGGCACGCAGGCTCTGCATGAGCTCGACGAAATCGTTGTCGTAGGTTCGATCGACGGTGCGCGGCCGGGCGAATTCGACCGCCCGGTCTTCGACGATACGCCCCGGTCGCGGGCTCATGATGCATATCCGCGACGCCAGATAAGCAGCCTCGCGCAGGTCGTGGGTGACCAGCAGCACCGTGGGTTTCTTGTCCATCCAGAGGTTTTGCAGAATGCCCCACAGTTCTTCGCGGGTGAACTGGTCGAGCGCGCCGAAGGGCTCGTCGAGCAACAATACCCGGGGTTCGTGAATAAGCGCGCGACACAACGAGGCGCGTTGCAACATGCCGCCGGAAAGCTGCCAGGGGAATTTGTCGCCGAAACCGGTCAGCCCGACCTGGGCGAGCAGGGCGTCGGCACGTGCGCGATAGTCACCGTTCTTCTTGGCTCGGTAATCGCCCTTGAAGGGAGACACGATCTTGAGCGGCAGCATGATGTTGTCGCGCACGCTCAGCCACGGCAGCATCGTGGCGTTTTGAAACGCGATGCCCACGCGTGCGGCGCGGGCCGAGATCTCGCGTCCGCCGACGAATACATACCCCTCGGAGGCCGGCAGTAGCCCGGCCGCGAGTTTGAGAATGGTCGACTTGCCACAGCCGGACGGGCCCACGAGTGCGACGAATTCGCCGTCGCGCAGCGAGAGCGATGTCGTGGTCAGCGCGTGCGTGGCATGCGCGCCGTGGCCATAGGTCACCGCCGTGTCTTCGAGCACGATCGCAGCGTTGTCGAAGCGGCCGGGCCTGGTCTGTGCAGCCGCGTTCATGATGCCGCCCCCGGCGCGCGCGCGAGTTCGGCGGCGAGCGTACGATCGGCGTTGCGGACATCGGCTGCGGGCATGTTCTGGATGCGCTTGACGTTGCGACCCTGGCCGCGCGCTTCGGCCACGAGCCGGCGATCGCGCATGACGAATCGCCCGCCTACCAGCGTATGCACCGGCACCCCGGTCACCCGCATGCCGTGGAAAGGTGAGATGCGTGCATTCACCGAGTGCAGCATGTTCTGGTCGATGGTTTCTGCACGCGCCATGTCCACGAGGGCGATATCGGCATCCGCGCCGACGCCGATCCGGCCCTTGGCCGGGTGCAAGCCCCAGGCCCGGGCCGGCGCGACCGACGAAATGCGCACGTAGTCGCACAGCGACAGCTGGCCGGCGTTGACCGAATCCAGCATCAGCGACATCTGGGTCTCGACGCCGGGGAAACCGCAGTCGGCATCCCAGATCACGTCGTTGTGTTTTTCTTCGGGCAAGTGCGGCGCATGGTCGGTGGCGATCATGTCCAGAGTGCCGTCGGCCAACCCGCGCCAGAGGGCGTCGCTGTCGTGAGCCTCGCGGACCGGCGGGTTCACGCGGATCACGCTGCCCAGGCGCGCATAGTCGTCGGTATTGAAGCGCAGATAATGCGGGCAGGTCTCGGCGGTGATATCGACGCCGCGCGCCTTGGCTTCGGCCATCGGACGCAGCTCGGCTCCCGACGAGACATGTAATACATGAATCCGTGCGCCGGACCATTCAGAAAGAATCGCGGCGCGCGCAACCGCCTCGACCGCGACCACCGACGGCCGCGCGGCGACATGAGCCAGCGCATCGTTGCGCTGCGCGGCTTTCAGGCGTTCATAGCGCCAGGCCATGATCGAGGCCGTTTCGGCATGCAGCGACGTACGCAGCCCAAGCGGCGCGATACGTTCGAACGCCTCCAGCATCGCGCCGGTCGAAGGCGAGGGCAGGTTACCGAAGGTATTGCCCATGAAGCATTTGTAGCCAATCACGCCGGCTTCGGCGAGCGCTTCGAGCTGGTCGACGTTGTTCTCGGCGAGCAGACCGTACACGCCGAAATCCACGTAGGCATTGCTGTGGGCACGCTCGAGTTTGTCGGCGACGGCCGCGGGGTCGGCTGTCGGTGGGTGGGTGTTGGGCATTTCGAACACGGTGGTCGTGCCGCCCATCGCGGCCGCGGCCGTGCCGCTTTCCCAGGTTTCCTTGTAGTCGTAGCCGGGATCGCGAAAATGTACGTGTACGTCGATCGCGCCGGGCAGAAGATGCAGGCCACTCGCATCGAAGCGTTCGGTCGCGGCCGGCATGGTGTGGTCGGCGCCGACCGCCACGATCAGGCCGTTGTCGATCGCCACGCTTGCCGCGAACTGGTGCGTATCGGAAACGATCGTGCCGCCGTGAATGACGAGATCGACGGATTGTGGTTTGTTCATGCTGATACTCCTTAGAGCGCGGCCCAGCCGCCATCCACGGGCAGATCCACGCCGGTGATCTGGCGTGCGCGGGCACTGGCGAGAAACAGACAGGCATCGGCGACGTCCGCGCTCGTGGACACGCGTGCAAGCGCATAATCGGCGGCGTGGCGGGCGGCCGCGTCTTCCAGGCTGATGCGTTCCCGCGCGGCGATATCGGCACAGACCTTGTCGCGAAAACGTGGGCCGTCGACCATGCCGGGGGCAACGGTGTTCACGTTGATGTTGTGGGCGCCCAGCTCCAGCGCGAAGCTTTTGGTGATACCGCGCAGTCCCCATTTGGAGGCAGAATAGGCCATGCGCCCCGCGCGCCCGCGCATCCCGAATGTGCCGCCGACGTTGACGATGCGACCGGCTTTCTGCGCAATCATGCCGGGCGCCACCGCATGGATGGTGTTGAAACAACCGATCATGTTCAGATCCACGATCTGGCGAAATTCCTCAGCCGTGGTTTGGGTGCCGGTCTTGCCGATCGGCCCAGAGCCGCCGGCGATATTGACCAGCACATCGATTGCCCTGCCGTAGTGGGCGATCGCGGCCTGCACGGCAGCCTCCGTAGCCTCGGCATCGGTGATGTCGCAGCCCGCCACGAAGGCTTCGCTACCGCTCGTGCGGAGTTCGTCGGCCAGGCGTTCGACCGGCGCCGTATCGCGGGCGAGAAGTACCAGCCGTGCGCCGTGGGCGGCGAAGGCGCGCGTAATGACTTCGCCCATGCCCTTGGCGGGGCCGGTGAGGGCGACGATCTTGTTCTCGAGTTCCAGGTTCATGTGTCGGTGTCTTGTTCGTTCGTGAGAGCGGATGGTGGGCGCGCGCGCCTCGCACCTCGCATGCAAGAATCGGGGCGCGTGTATCGGGTCGTTTCAGATGCGAAATGCGCGAGCGCGCGAGGGGTCTACGGCGTTTCGTAATCGAGCGCGTGGATACGATCCGCCTCGGGCGGCAGAAAACGCGTATCGAAGACCTCGTCCACGCTCGGCGTGCGCTCGAGGTCCTTGGCATCGACGACGATATCGATCGCCTTGGCAAAACGCGCGCGATCGATATTGCCCAGGCCCAGCTCGCCGATATTGTCGAACGCGATCTCGTCGCGCAGGGTGGCCAGCAGGCGCTGGGTTTCCACGTCGCGGTTGAGCAGCGGCTCGCGCTGCATCACCGCATCGATACCGGTATCGATATCGGCCAACGTATCGGCGATCGCGTGGTTGATCGCGGCGACCAGCCCGCGCACGGCTTTCGGATTGTTCTCGACGAGGTCGGAGGACACGAGAATGGCGTTGGAATACAGATCCATCCCGTAATCGCCGTAGCGGATGAAACGAAAATCCTCGTTGGCATCGATACCCGCGAGCATGGCCGAGAACCGGATCGTGTTCACATAACCGAACATGCCGTCGACACGCTCGCGAATGAGCATTTGTTCGCGCAGGCGTGGCTCGATATTGAGGATATCGACCTTGGAGACATCGACATCGGCGATCTTGGCAAACGCTGGAAAAAGCTTCAGCGCGCCGTCGTTCGCGGGCCCGGCGATCGTCTTGCCTTCCAGATCAGCCGGTTTTTCGATATCGCTATCGGCGTTGACCGCGATCGTGAACGGCGGCTGGTTGTAGATCTGATAGACCGCGTAGGGGTGATCGTCCGGGCTCTTGGCGACGAACTCGATGAGCGTATTGACGTCGCCAAAGCCTACGTCGTAGGCGCCGGTCGCGACCTGCGATACCGCCGCGCTCGAGCCCGAGCCCTGGTCGATCGTCACGTCGAGCCCCTGATCGGCGAAATAGCCGCGCTGTTTGGCAAGAAAGAACCAGGCCTGCGGCCCTTCGTATTTCCAGTTCAGCACCATGCGGATCGGCGTGGCGGCCTGGACGCTGGTAGCGATCGTAAGCACCGCGAACGCTGCGGCGAGCAGGGGGACAAGGCGTTTCGAAACGGATATCGGAACCATGACGGCAATCCTCGGAATGACGAAATCAGTGGGCATCGACGAAAGCGTCGACAGTGGTGGTAAAACCGTAGAGCTGGCGCACGATCGTGCAGGCGGCTTCGCGCACAATGGCGGAAGAGGGCGTGGCCGTGGCATCGTCGATAAGCACGGCGTCGTAGCCGGCAAACGTGGCGTCCTGCAGGCTCGCGAGCACGCAGCGGTCGGTGTTCACGCCGGCAAAACACAGCGTCGTGACATCCAGACGGCGCAATACGGCATCCAGCTCGTTATGCCAAAACCCGCTGAAACGATTCTTGTGCACCACGATGTCGCGCGGCTGCGGCGCGAGTGCATCGATGGTGGCCGCGCCCCAGGTACCGGTCACGAGCGCAGGCTCGCCGGCAGCGCGATACGCTTCGGCGTAGCCCGTGGCACGGCCGAACAGTCGCCCGAAGGCGAGCTGGCCGACGCTCATTTCCAGCGCATCGGCACGAATGCCCCAGTTGAGAAAGATCACGGGCATGCCATGGTCGTGCGCGGCATCGATCGTAAGGCGCACGTGGGGCACGACAGCCTGAATCGCACCGATATCTACACCGCGGGCCGCGAACCAGCCTTCGTCGTGACAGAAATCGTTCTGCATATCGACCACGACGAGCGCGGTACGGGCCGCATCGATCGTGATCGGTTCGGGGGCGGCTTCTGCCAGTGCCAGGGGCCGCGCCGGTCGCGACGGGCGTACCAGCGATATGCCGAGTTCGTCTCGCGGCCAGGCCGCAGTGGCCTGCGCATGCACCGGTTGGCGGGGGATATCGGCCAAGGTCAATACCGTCGATAAGCGATGGGCACAGCCTCGCAGGCGACACCGTCGCCGACTATTGCTTTCTTTCCGGTTCAGCGTTGCCTAAAAGTCAACGCTTGGCATGGTTCTTCCTTGCCAAGGGATTACCCCACCATGCTTGTACCAACCGACCGACGCCGATGAAGCATTTTCGATACTTTCGCTATATGGACGCCGTGGTTCGCGCGGGCTCGATTCGGCGTGCGGCCGAGCAGCTCTATATCACGCCGTCCGCGCTGGACAGGCGTATCCACGATCTCGAGAAAGACCTCGGCACGCCGCTGTTCGAGCGCCATGCGCGCGGCATGCGCCTGCTCGCGGCGGGCGAAATATTTCTGGGCTATGTTCGCCGCCATCTGGCCGACCTCGATCGGATGCAGTCCGAAATCGAGAGTCTGAAAGGGCTCAAGCGGGGGCACGTCGAAATCGTGGCCAGCCAAGCGGTGGCCGTGAGTTTTCTTTCACAGCAAGTGCGTACGTTCCAACAGAACCATCCCGGCGTAACCTTCAACGTGCGTATCACCGATCGCGGCGAAGCCATGCGTGCGCTCACCGCGTTCGAAGCCGATCTTGCCCTGGTCATCTCGCCGCTGCGCACCGCGGAGTTACTCCCGCTCATCGTCGTCGCCCAGCCGGTCATGGCGATGATGGATATCGACCACCCGCTCGCGGCAGCCCAATCGTTACGCTTTGGCGACTGCCTGAGTTATCCGCTCGTACTCCCGCGCGCGACGCTGGCAACCCGCGCACTCATCGATGCCGTACTCAATGCCCGCTCCGTGCCGGCCACCATCGCAGTGGAAACCGACTCGTTCGAAATGATGCGGGGGCTGATAGCCCATACCGCGAATATTGGTTTTCAGGTGGCTATCGGCACACCCGACGCCCAAACCGACCCGCGCGTCGTGGCACGGCCTATCGACGAACGCGATATATCGGCCGCCCCCATGGTCTGTGCCCAACTCAAGGGCCGCAGTCTTTCCGTTGCCGCAGCGCGCTTTGCCAACCAGGTGGTCGGCGCGCTGGATGCCATGAAGCAGTGAACGACGCAAACCAGCAGGCCGGAAGAAGAGGAGCTGGATCATCAGGTTTAGAAGCCTCCACAGCCGGGCAGAAGCGGACAGCGTAAGGATCGATTCGCCTGGCTTGCTCCCCTTTGGATGGGGCCACTCCTTGATCACGGGCTCTAATCGGGTCGACAGCAGACCCTTGGCGTAGCGCCCGGAGGCAACAACGCCGCTGTCAACAGATCTTGATTAGAGCCATTTCGAAACCGTGACCGGCTCGAATTCCCGCAATCCGGTGATCAACGAATCCGGGTCGCCGTCGACGACGATGGAGTCGCGATGTGCGGCAGGCAGGAATGATTCGGCAATCATGTGGTCGATCAGCGCCATGAGCGGGTTATAGAAGCCGGCGATGTTATAGAGACCGGCCGGTTTGTCGATCTCGCCAAGCTGATTGAGGGTCCAGACTTCCATGAATTCCTCGAGCGTGCCGATACCGCCGGGTAGGGCGATGAAGCCATCGGCGACCTGCGCCATGCGCGCCTTGCGTTGACGCATGGAATCCACGATTTCGCTTTCATGCAAACGTGGATGGCTGTGGCCCTTGTCGTGCAGCCGCTGGGTGATCACGCCGTGCGCGTGCCCGCCGCCGTCGATTACCGCATCGGCGAGTACGCCCATCAACCCCTTGTGCGTACCGCCATAGACGATACCCAGGCCGGCTTGCGCGATCGCGCTGCCGAGCGCAGCGGCGCCGTCGGCGTAACGATCGCCACGGCCGGTATTGGAGCCGCAGAAAACGGCAATCGTCTGGATTCGAGGCATGAAACGTCATCCACGTGAGTCAAAGGCGCAAGTATGCGATGCGTACCGGCGGCTCGCCAATGCGCGCCTACAGTGCAGCTGCGCCGGCATGGTGCGCCCGGGTCGGTGCTGCGATAGCCGAGGCTTCGAAAGCATATTTGTCCCCGTTCATGCAGCAATGATCATGGCAAACCGGCGGACGTGCCTATGGCCGGCGATATAGCAACTACCGAGCGATCCGTGCGCATAATCGTCCCTCGACAAATCGGAATCAGGGGCGAATTCTACGGATCGTGGCCCTGCGCCAGCGCCCCCCATATAAGAGGCTTCGGGTCGCGTGAACGTGTGCCGTGTAATCGAAGGCGGCGCGATTATCTACTGTCTTGCAGCGTGCCTTGCACGCAGACGTCGTCGAACACCTGCGTACAAGAGAAGCCGCACTTCAAGCCGCTACCGCGCTAACCGTCTCTAGCGAGACAGGATCGCCGCAACGACACCGCCCCCGGCCGGCCCCTGGTGCTCGGCGCCGCCGGAGACATAGATCATGGGATCACCAGCGATGGAAGCGATCACGCCGCCGACGACCGCCCGCGCATGCCGGGTATGGTTGATATCGGAGTCGTCGATCATCGTATGTCGGCGCCCACGGACCTGGCCGCTCGGATTGGCTTCGGCCTTGGCGAAGACCTGGACGAGCCGGTGATCGGCGTTTTCGCCGCCGATAGCCAGGCCGACGGCTCGCGCGTCGATGGCGTCGTTCATGACGTCGTGTGCGGCATAGAGATCGCCGGTGGCGGTCGCACTGTTACCGAACACGATCACTTCACAATAATTCAGTTCGCTGCCGGCAGAAGCGGAGGCAACCCGGCTGAAGCGATCCATGGCTTTCAGTACGTGATCATCGGCAAGCGTGTCCGCTTCGATCTCGCCGAGTGCAAGCGCGGCACCGAGCGCGCTCGCGCCCCGGGAATAACCCATGGACTTGTAGGTATCGGTGGTCACCAGCACGCCGCCGGCGGCTTCGGCTTTCGCGATCCGCGCGCTGGTCAGCAGCGGGCACTTGATCTGCACATAGTGAACATCGGAGGAGGCCTCGATACCGGCCTGGCGACGGGCATCGTTGACCGCCGCGGCCACGGCCTCGACCTGGGCCATGCCCCCAAGCGCGGCCGGGGCGATCGTCGGGGTGCGGGCAACGCCTACCGCCAGCGCTTTTGCGCCGTCGGCGGCCGGCGGCGATGCGCTCGGCGTGCGCGTAATCACGGTGATATGCGGGCTCAGCACGCCTTCCGTGCCCCCGGACATCACCATGGCGATCTCGTTGGCCGCCGCACCGATATGCCCGGCGAGCAGTTGGCGCAGGCTTTGCGTGGCATAGCCACGGGTGAAATCGTTTACACAGCCATTGCCTTCGGTCTTGCCGAAGATCGCAACGATCCGCTGCGGGTCGATTTCCGCCTTATCGATCATGCGTTCCAACCCGCGCGTATCAGCGGGGCCGGCGGTCGCGATACGGTGAACCGCGGTGGTATAGGACGCGGACATTCAAACTCCTTGGTAAGCATCTTGCGTGTAGACAAAGCGAGAACCTTGCCAAGATCAAGCGAGCGTCGCGTGCCTGACGATAAAACGGTATCCAGTTGCCGCCTTTGTATCGAATGATTTCGTCTTCACGAAGCGGCGATTTCTGCCTTTTTTCGATCGCCAATCGATCGCTTCGACGATCGACGGGTTCGCGTTCGGCCGACTTGAGTTTCATACCGCCGGCATCTTGTCGCGCGGAAAAGGAAACGGTTTATCCATGGAAAGAGAGATGACGCAGAACGACACGCTTTTTTTTATCTGCGGCTCGGCGCTGTCGGGGCAACCGGATCACCACACGCTTGGTCAGGCGCGCTTTGTGAAGGCCGCCAAGACCGCGCCACACTATCGGCTGCACGATGCGAACGAAGGATGGCATCCGGCGATTCGGCTCGCACAGGCAGATGAGCAGGGCATCGCCATTGCCGGCGAGATTTATGCCCTGAGCGATGCTCAGTTCGACGCGCTGCTTGCCAGCGAGCCGCCCGATCTCGTGCAATCCACTGTCGAGATGGACAGCGGCGAAACGATCACGGCCATGCTATGCCCGCAGGCCACGATCGACGAACATGGGTGGCCCGATATCTCGCAGCACGGGGGCTGGGCAGCGTTCAAGGCCAACGGAGATTCCACAACGCCCTGAGAGGTCGTCTGGCACTCGGTGTACGGCCCGGCTACTGGCTGCGAACGGTGTGGATCGGTGGAGAATGACCGGTTGCTTTCAACAACAGTCGTCTGTGACGACCGCGGCGTAGTACAGCCATCGCCGGCTCGACGGCCCCGGTTCGCCATAACCGGCCTTCGCGCGTAACAGCCAGCGGCCACGCCCTCTGCCAAGCGACGCCGCCGCGTCGACACGTCGCTCCACGCGACGCGGCGTGGGCGCCCTCGGCATTGGGCGCTTGTTGCGTCCGCCCGGGTATGTCTGTGCCCCGGCGTGGGCGCGAATGCCCGCCGGGGCGATACACCGAAAACGCAGCTCTCAGCAGTCGCGCCTGCGCCCGGGATCGCAGGCGCTACCGAGCGGATCGGGTATGTGCTTGTCGACGCGCGTCGGAAAAACTGATTTGCGCGGCTCGTCGACGCCACTTCGTAACTCGAAAAGCGGGGGAGACCGATAGGGCGTGACCTGCGCGCGACGCAAACGGCGTCATCACATGTTCGCCAGGCAGCGCGCCTATACGTCTATCATGAGTAACTAACCCGCGCGCCGTGATAGATTCGCTTGATGCGCGCAATCGTTTTTCCTGCTCGTCTGCTCTTGCTGGTGGCGCTTGGTATCGCGTCTGCCGCCGGCGCGAGCGAGCGTGCACGATACGATCGAACGGCGCCGGCGGATAAGGCGTTTGTGGATGTCGTGCTCGATCTCGAGCAGTCGATCGGCCAGCACAATTTCGCCCTGGTCGGTCGCAACGATATCGGCGACGCCGTACGCCGCCGCGGGCATGCCCAATTCGGCGATGCCACGATCGTGCACTTCTGCAACCTCGAATATGCGCGTCGTGTGATCGAAATCGAACCGAGCCTGATCCTGTATATGCCCTGTCGTATCGCGATCTTCGAAAACAACGAGCGTATCCATGTCGCCACGCTGTTATTGCCAACGACAACCGATTTCGATCGTTTCAATACGTTGGCCACGCAAATCAACACTCAGCTTCGACAGATCATCGACGCTGCTGTCGCCCCCATGGTCGCCCCGGTCGATCCCGGCTGAACCCGGCCACGATCAGCGCTGCTCGTTACGCGCAGCCTGACGGGCGTGATAATTTGCCGGCAGGCTATGGTGGACCAGATAGAGGGCGGCGGCACGCCAGGTGCGATCGGTATTTCCGCGCATATCCACCGAGGCGCCCGCGATCGCCTTGCCGCGCTGTACGTCGTAAAGCGTGGCATTGATATTAATGATCAGGTTGCTGACTTTCTGCACCCAGCCGGTGAGTACCAGCTCGGCGCCCGCGGCCCGGCCGAGATCGATTTCGCAGCCGTTGCACTCGTATAGATAACGATAGCTTTGTCGAGCCTGGGCAATATCCTCAGTGACCGGCGCGGCATCGACGAGGCGGAACTCGTCGCGGTCTGATAAGGCGCGTCGTACGACGCCCTGAGTGCGCTCCAGACGGGCCATATCGGCTTCGAGCGGGCCGTGGTTCATTTCGCCCTGCAGGCTGGAATCGACCATATCGAACGGCAGCATCAGCAGCGTGCGGGGCGAGTCCGCCGTGGGCGGGCCCGCCATGCCGACTCCGCATGCCGCCGCGATCAGCGCCGCCAGGAGTACCTGCACGGCCCGCTTGCAGGTCACGGCGTCTTCGGCGCGTTGCGCTCGGCCGGCAGGAGCGTAATTCGATCGAGCGTTTCGCCACGGCCATCCGCCGTGGGTGTGCTTGCGCGCATCTCCAGTATGCCGCCCGGCACCGCATCGGAGAGAACGAAGCTGTAATGGCGCTTCACCGCCTCCGCCATCTTCTCGCGATGGCCTTGCGCCTCGGCGTAGGGTTCGAGTTCGATCCGCTGCACGGCGACCTCGCTGCCGCCATAGTCGGCGGTGGATTCGGTCACTGACGCCGAATCCTGCAGCGCGAACTTCACCCGTCGTTGAAAGTATCGCCAGCTCCCGCCGGTCTGCTGGGCAAGTGTCGACACGTCGTTTTGCAAAAACATCATGATGACCGGATTGCCGCGGGCGTTGTCGACGTCCGGCATGTAGCGATGACGCTCGCCGCTGAGAAAGTCGATGGCCACATGCTTGCCGGCTTGCGCACCGTCGGTGATGTTGAGCGTGACTCGGTCGTCGTAATCTCGGTCGTTGTCCTTCTCACGGTGGGCAAACGCATACTCGAGAACCGCGGGCGTTTCTACGCCCTGCAGATGGTCGGTCATGAACAACAGCCGGTTCGCCTGCGAGAAGTCGTGCTGTTCGGTGGCATCGCGCTCGGCCTGTGGTGCCGCCGATACGGTCGTGCCAGCCAGCCATAGCAGCGCCATGCATGCGCATCGCAGCGTTTGGCGAAAATGTGCAGGCGCTTTAATCATCGTCGTCTTCCTGAACCTGGCGATCGACTTCGCGCAGCGGCACCCGGGGTACGCCGTAGTCGTCGAGAATGGCGTCGATTGCAGCATGGTTGTCGTCGATCAGCTGCTGCACGGTGTGCAACCATTGGTCGTTGCCATAGCGCACGCCCATCGATACGGGGAAGTCGAACGTCGGCCCGTCTTCGCGGGTGAAGGGCACGACGGCGATATCGGCCGTATCGATCTTTTCGGCGTAGTAGCCGGCGATCGGGCCCCAGACCACGGCGATATCGATATCGCCGTTGACGAGGTCCTTGGCCACCATATCCGCGGGGTCAACGTCGTAACCGCCGGATTGGGCGCGGTAGCTGACGATCTGACCGATCATGCCGTGCTGGATGATCCAGTCGCCGGCCGGCGAGCCGGTGAATACACCGATCCGCAAATCGTCTCTTTGCGCCTGGGGCAGGTCGAGCAGATCGTCGGGACGTTCGATCGTATCCAGGCCGTGGCCCTTGAGATAGGCCAGGGTATAGGTGGAGCGGTAATAGGGTCGGGTGGTCTTGCCGACTTCGAATGCGCTACCCACGCTGATGATCAGATCGCAGGCATAGCGATTCTCGTCGGGCAGCCAGCGTTTGAGCGTGTTGCGGCCGAAACCCATCTGCTCGGGCATCCAGGTGTATTCCACCGGCACGCCCAGTTGTTCACCGAACAGGTTGGCGATACGGTTCTCGAAGCCTTCGCCTGCTTCATTGGAGAACGGCATGTTGCTCGGGTCGGCACAGACCCGCAGCGCTTCGGCGGCGGGGTTTTCGACGGTACGGCTGCGCTGCGCCAATGCCGGTAGGGCCACGCCCAGCGCAAGCAGGGTGGCCAGCGCGGTGCGCCCCAGTCGGTAAGAAAATCGAGTGTGAGTGTTCATCGGATAGTTCCATCGTCGGTCGTCTTTGCCTGGCTCGCGCCGGCGTCGGCCGGCCAGGTCTGGCGAAACTGGTTGCCCTTGTTGTCCTGCACCTCGGCGGTGAGTTCGCCGGCGGCATTCCGGGCCACATCGAACTGCAGGCTGGGGTTGGCGCTCAGCGAAAAGGTCATCGTCGAATCCAGTACCAGCGCATCGCCCTTGCGCAGGGTGATCGCATCGACGAAATGGGCCGGTTCGACCAGGCGTGTGAGCTGATCCATCTGCAGCCCGGTGATATTCGGATGCCGGATCATGAGCTGGCTTCGTGTTTCATCGCCATCGTCGATCCGTACACGGCGAAGGCGCATCTCGCCCATATTCTGGCGGGCCGCATTCAGATCGCGGCCGATTGGCGCCGAGCAGCCGCCGCTGGCTTTCACATAGCGTTTGACCATATAAAGCTGGCCATCGCTGCTCTCGGCAAGCACGCGCATATAGGTATAGGAATTCACCCGGACGCGCAGGGCGATGGTGGCCGAACCCGCCGCCGGGCCGAATTCGAA
Organism: Salinisphaera sp.; assembly: GCF_002729955.1. Taxonomy (GTDB): domain Bacteria; phylum Pseudomonadota; class Gammaproteobacteria; order Nevskiales; family Salinisphaeraceae; genus Salinisphaera. The sequence goes on from NZ_PBYA01000027.1 coordinate 71,990, forward strand.
TTGCGCCGACATCGGCACCGGGTTGTTGTCGATTACCAGCCACAGCTTGCGGATCGGCGGTTCGTCGGTCCCCGCTCGGAGGTCGCTGATCGTGATCGGCACCACGGCCGGGTCTTCTGCGCGGTAAGGCGCATCGAGCGTAACCACATCCTGGCCGTCGGCAATCGCACGGTCGCCGAAATACTCGGCGCGCAGACTCTTCCATGCCGCTTCGTCCTGATCGCGGCGTTGCACGTCGGCTGTGGCCGTACTCATAGACAGGATCAGGCATACCGTCGCGAGCCACAGCCTGCCGACCATCGCAGGGGCACAGGTCCATGGCTGGGCCGGGCTGCGTTGTCTCGTCGTGTTGCATTCGGGCTTGAGGGTCATTGCCATTCCAGTTCCGTGTAGGCGGCCGTGACGTTGCGCGCGTGATAGTCGTCAAACAGCAGCCAACGATCACGTTCTGCGCGCGCGACATGCGCGGTCGTATAGGCAAGGCCATAACCCTCATCGATCGCGCTTCGAACCTGGTCGCGAATCGCCTTCAGATAGCGCGTCTGCGGGGCGAGCATCGCGTTCAACTGTTCTCCGACCGGGCCGTGGCCGGGCACCACATGAGCAATATCGGCGGCGTGCTGGGCAAGCGACTCGATTGCGTCAAGCCAGCCGGTCACGCTGGCATCGATTGCCGGCACACGGTCGATGAACAGCAGATCGCCGGTGAACAGGGTCCGGCTGGATTCGTCGACTACGGTGAGATCGTTATCGGTATGCGCATCGGCCCATGCGGTGAGCGCCAGATACCGACCGCCCAGATCGATTCGCATGCGCTCGACGACCGTGTCGCCGGGCATGACGAGCCAGCCGTCGTTGGTTGCCACGCCGAGCGTGCGCTCTGCGCGCTCAAGATAGGTCGTACGCCGTGCGGCGAGGGCTTGCGTGAAACCCGCGGCCGCTACAAAGCGTGCGCCCGTATCGGCAAAGGCGGCGTTGCCGAAAATGTGATCGGGATGCATATGGGTATTGATCACGTAGCAGACCGGCAGCGACGTCCGTACCTCGATCGCGCGCCTCAACGCGCGGCCGACGCTCGGACTGCCGCCGGTATCGATCACGGCGACGCAATCGTCGCCGATCACGAAGCCCAGATTGCCGATATCGCCATGGTTGCGATCGTCGGCCTCGGCCTGCAGGCCCTGATGGACGAATACGCCGTCCGCGATCTGCTCGACCGCGAATGCGGGCATCGTGGGCGCCGCTGCCGCAGCGCTACCCGCCAGCAGGAAAACGGCCAGGCAAGTCGGCAGAAACGATCGCGCCACGGTCGATCAGCTCTTGTCGTCCATCGGCGTGGGGCGGCCGGCCGGCAGTTCGCCATCGGAGCGCGCCTTGAGGAACGCCCAGATGTTCTGCACGTTGTTCATCACGTCTTCGTTATTGGCCCAGGCCGGCATCACGCTGTACTGGCCGGTGGTCGAATCCAGTCGCGTGACGCCGCCGGCCACGGCCGCGGTGAAACGCCCCTGGTTCATGCCCTTGAGGCGTTGCACCAGGCTGGGCGCAAACGTGCTGCCTTCGGCGTTCTGAGCATGGCACTGGGCACAGTGGCTGCCGAACTTCTCGTAGCCGACCATGACGTTCTTGCTGACCTTGCAATCGCTGCCCGTACAGTCGACCTTGTAGAGTTCGCCGTCGTTCGCGGCCTGTTGCGAGGCTTGATCCACGTCGCTCGACCGGTTGCTGCTCTGGTCCGCGGTCTGCGGAGCGTCGTTCTTGCTACTGTCGTCGGAAGGGCTGTATTCGGCGCCCATGTTGCTGTAATCGTTCACGATCGGGCCATCGTCGGCGGCGAGCGCGGATGCGCCCAGCCCGAGACTGGCCAGGGCGACGAGCGATACGGCGATCGTCTGGCGAAAGGGGGTCATAGGAATCTCCTCGATTGCACCTTGAGCCGCGTGGCGGCCAAGAAAAAGCCCGTACCCGTCGAGCGACAAGCACAACGGATACGGGCGGTTAAGGCATACCAATACGCGTTACTTGGACGCGACTTTTTCGCTGGTACGCGCTTTTTCTGCGACGGCGTCGGGCAGGGTGAATACCGTCAGAACACCGCCCAGCTGGGTGAAGTTCTTGAGGTCCTTATAGCCACCCACGGCGCCGAGGCCGGCGTTCGGATCGGTCAGACCCGCCGCCATGCCGATACCGGCCCAGCCGCCGATGCCCGAGAGCACGCCGACATACTGTTTGCCGTCGTATTTCCAGGTGTTGACGTTGCCGATGATGCCGGACGGGGTCTTGAAGCTGTACAGCTCCTCGCCGGTCTTGGCGTCGATAGCCTTGAGATAGCCTTCGAGCGTGCCGTAGAAGACCACGTCGCCGGCGGTCGCCAGGGCGCCGCTCCATACCGAGAAGCGCTCGGGTACCGACCATTTGATTTCGCCGGTGGTGGCATCAAAGGCGATGAAGGTACCCATACGCTTGCCTTCGAACTCCTTGACCGGGTTGACGATATCGTTGGGCCCCGGGTACATGGCAACGGTCGAACCGACGTACGGCTGGCCGGCGGTGTAATCCACCTTCGACGGCTCGTAGTCCATGCAGACATGGTTGGTGGGCACGTAGAACAGGCCGGTCTTCGGCGAATAGGAGGCCGGCTGCTGATCCTTCGAGCCGAGCGCGGCCGGGCAGATATTGGTGACGTTCTGGTTGACCTTGCCGTCGGTGGAGTATTCGGACACCAGCTTCGGCCGGCCTGTTTCCATATCGATTTCGCTGGCCCAGTTAACGGCCGGGTCGTATTTCTTGGCCACCAGAAGCTCGCCGTTGGTACGGTCCTGTGTATAGGCGAAGCCGTTGCGATCGAAATGCACGACGAGCTTGCGCTGCTTGCCGTCGATTTCCTGATCCACGAGGATCTTTTCGTTGACCCCGTCATAGTCCCATTCGTCGTGCGGGGTCATCTGGTAGAGCCATTTCGCCTCGCCGGTATCCGGATCGCGGGCGAAGAGGGTCATGGAATACTTGTTGTCACCCGGGCGCTGCGTCGGATTCCAGGTACCGGGGTTGCCGGTGCCGTAGTAGAGCAGGTCGAGGTCGGGGTCGTAGGTGAACCAGCCCCAGGTGGTGCCACCGCCGATCTTCCACTGATCGCCTTCCCAGCTCTTCAGGCTCGAGTCCTTGCCGACCGGCTTCTGGGTGATCGCATCGATCGTCTTGTTCGGATCGATGAGCATGGTGTCGTCCGGGCCGGTGCTGTAGGCACGCCAGGCGAGCTTGCCGTCGTCGATGTTGTAGGCGGTCAGATAACCGCGAACGCCGAACTCGCCGCCGGAAATACCGGTAATCACCTTGTCCTTGACCACGAGCGGGGCGTTGGTGGCGGTCTGGCCCTTGCTCGGATTGCCGTTCACGCTCTTCCAGACCACCTTCCCGCTGTCGGCATCGAGAGCCACGAGGGTGGTATCCGCCTGCTGAAGGAATATCTTGCCGTCGCCGTAGGCCAGGCCACGGTTGACGGTATCGCAACACATCACCGGAATGACGCGCGGATCCTGGACGGGTTCGTACTTCCACTTGATGGCGTGGGTTTCCAGATCGATCGCGAAGACCTTGTTGGGGAAGGGCGTCGATATGTACATCGTGTCGCCCTTGACCAGCGGCCCGCCTTCATGACCGCGCAGTACGCCGGTCGAGAACGTCCACGCCGGTGCGAGCTGGCCGGCGTTTTCGGTGTTGATCTGATCGAGTTCGCTGTAGCGCTGGCCGTTGTACTGGCCGCTCCACATGATCCAGTTATCGGGGTTCTTCTGCATTTCGACCAGGTCGGTCGATTGCGATTGATTGCTTTGGTTTGTCGAGCCGTTGTTGTTTTTGCCGGCGTTGTCGTTCTGGGCGAAGACAAGGCCGGGCCCCAGCAGCGAGGATACGGCTACCGCAGCCGTTGCCAGGCGTAGAGCCCCCTTGGCGGGTTGTAGTTTCACGACGTTTCTCCTCCGTCACGTATTTTTATGAGGCAGCGGCCACTGTTTTTTATACGGGTCTGGCCGTGCCGAATGGGGCTTTTACGAACGCTGCGTCCGGTCTATCCCCTCACGGTTTCGATAGCACGGCACCGGGATAGCGTCAACGGGGTGCGATCTGGCGCAAATCAACTCTGCAAGGCAATGCTTCCCGATCTTGAAGTACGCGAGTTTTTCCCGGTGTCGGCGAATGCCCGCGCGGCAAGACTTGCGAAACCGGACCGCCCTATCGACACGCGCCATGCGACGTCCACGCACACGTAGGCAGCATTCGCCGAATTGCTCATAGGCCTGCGTTAAGCCGCTTGCGCCCCGCCAGGCCGGCGGCGCGCTGCGATGCAGCATAAATGTCGGAATTACAGGGGGTTGAGTACGACCAAGGTCTATAGCAATCGGCCGCTAAAACGCGCGACGTCTCAGTCGTTCGTGTCTTTTTCCGTTTCGATCATGCATTGCTGGTTGGCCCGGGCCTTGACCGCCGCGAGTTGGCTTCGGCTGTCCCGCGCGATCGAACCCTCCCGCAAGACCTCGGGGCGTTCGCCCGCCGCATTCTGCCCGCGCTGGTAGGTGTCCAGGGTGACGTACTCGTCATAGGGCAGCTCATCGGCAATACGGTCGATGCTGCAGGCGCATTTGTAGAGGGTGTCGTAGTTCTCGCCACCGAGGCGGTTCATGCATTCGTAGACATATTCGACCCGTGCCTGGGTCGGGTAATCATGGGCAGGGGTTTTGTTGGCGAGCGCGGACAGCGGCAGGCACAGCCCGCCCGCCACCAGCAGGGGCAGGGTATATCGCATCGGTCTCCTCCATGTTTATTTCTTGTACAGGCGCCAGATTACATTGCACCGATCGGGTCGAAAGGCGCAAACGTGGCTTGGCCGCCGCATGGAGAAGTACGCGCTTTTAAGCCGCGAACCGTGCTGTCTGGATATGCCGTGGGCGTTGCTCGCCTCGGCCGCGGGCTGAGGCGCGGTTAAACGGCGTCGCTCAAGCGATAGCCCACGCCGCGTACGGTGCGAATCAGCGACTCGCCGCCGACTTCGGCCAGCAACTGGCGCAGCCTGTGCACGTGGCCACGCAGGGCGGCTTCCGACGCCGGTCGGCATTCGGGCCAGACCGCGTTCTCGATCGTTTCGCGCAGCACGATATCGGGGTGTGCCTGCACCAGCAGTTCGAGAATGCGATAGCTCGTCGGGGCAAGCGGTACGGTTTCGCCGGCGCAGTGGGCCACGCCCAGGTCCGGGTCGAGCTGCAGGGCGGCGCTGCCAACCGATTTGAGCCGGCGCCGTTTGTAGTGCACGGCGGATTCGAGACGTGCGTACAGATCGGGCAGCTCGTTGGAGGCCAGTACGCAATTTTCAATATTCTCGATCGGTGCACGCGGCGCGCGGCCGTTGCCGGAGAGAACGATTATCGGCGGGCCCGAGCCGAGGCCGGCACGCAGCCGGGTGCACAGGCCATCGCCGTCGACCCGGGGCGGGTCGGGGTCGAGAATGACTGCGTCGTAGCGATGTGCGTCGCACAGGCGAATGGCCAGGGCGCCGTCGGAGGCGAAATCCGGGTCGTCACCCCGACTGCTCAGGTAATCGCCGATATCGATCGCCCGGCGATCGTCGGATTCGATGATCAATACGTCCATCGTCACGTTAAGCCTTGTTCATAGCCAGCAGCGATGCCCCTGAGACATCGTTCCGGCACAAAGGTTTAACGCGAGAGGCGAATAAAGTTGATGAATCGACGGGGCGCGGGCAGAAACACGAAGGGCGGCCGCAGCCGCCCTTCGCGCAGAGCGCTTCCCGCTATGCGTTCATCAGCTCTTCAAGACGAATCGGCAGCTCGCGGATACGCTTGCCGGTGGCATGGTGCACGGCATTGGCCACCGCTGCTGCCATGCCGGTGATACCGATTTCGCCAATGCCACGGGCACCGAACTCGTTGAAGGCATAGTCCGGATGGTCGAGCAGGATCACGTCAACGGAATCCGGCTGGTCCGCATGGACCGGCACCAGATACTCGGCATAGTTGTTGTTGACCGGCAACCCCGAGCGTTCGTCGTACTCGGTGTTCTCGAACAACGCCATGCCGATACCCATGGCAATGGCCCCTTCGACCTGATTAGCCGAGGTCTTTTCGTTGATGATCTGGCCCACGTCGATGGCGCTCACCACACGGGACACCCGCAGGCGGGAGATACCCGGGTCCCAGCGGACTTCGACGAAATGCGCGCCGAAGGAGCGAAAGGAATATTCGCCCTGGGGGGCGCCCGGCGTATGGGCCTCGCCATCGGCATTGGCCAGTTTGAGCTGACCGAGCACGTCGGTATAAGCGACCGACTTGCCATTGGAGTCGCTGAGCTTGCCGTCGTCGAAGCTCAGATCGTCGGCCTTGGTGCCCGCGAAGGCGCCGCCGTCGCCGGTGGCATAGCTTTTCAGCGCTTCGATGGCGGATCGCGTGGCCTCGGCGATGGCGGGCAGGGTGGTGGCCGTTGCCCAGGAACCGCCGGAAACCGGGCCGCTCGGATAGCTCGAGTCGCCCAGCTCGACCTCGATCTTGTCGAGGGCAATACCGGTGATCGACGACACGGCCTGGGCCACGATGGTATAGGTGCCGGTGCCGATATCCTGGGTTGCACAGGAGGCATACGCCGTGCCGTCGGCACGCAGCGAAACCCGCGCATCGCAGTTCATCTTCAGCGCTTCCCAGTTGCAGGCGGCCATGCCCCAGCCGAGGATTTCCTCGCCGTCGCGCATCGAGCCCACCTCGTGATTGCGCTTTGCCCAGCCGAACTTTTCCGCACCTTTTTCAAAAGCTTCCATCAGGTGGATGCTGGAGAAGGGCAGGTCCATGCTCTGGTCGCGCTCGGTGTAGTTCGCCTTGCGAAATTCGAGCGGATCCATATTCAGCTTTTCCGCCATTTCATCCATGGCCGATTCGAGCGCAAACAGGCCCGGCGCCGCCCCCGGCGCGCGCATGGAGGTCGGCGTGCCGTGGTTGGCGCCGACGGTGGCATGGCTTACCCGCAGGTTTTCGCAGTCGTACAGGCTCTTCGTGCAGCTGCCCGTGGTTTCCACATAGGTATCGACCATCGACGTGGTGTTGATCGAGTCATGGGTCAGGGCAGTGAGCTTGCCGTTGTTGTCGGCGCCAATACGAATCTGCTGCTGCGTGGGCGGGCGATGGCCGGTGGTGGTGAACATCTGCTGGCGCGGAACCACCAGCTGCACCGGCCGGCCCACCTCGCGAGCCACGGCAGCCGCCGCGATCGCATGCGGCCAGATCCAGAGCTTGCTGCCAAAACCGGAGCCGATGAACGGCGAGCGTACCTCGACGCGCTCGGGCGCCAGGCCGAACACCTTGGCCATGACATTGCGCGCGAAGATCACGCCCTGCGAGGCCTCATACAGCACCAGGTCGCCGTTTTCCCAGCTGGCCGTGCTGGCATGCATTTCCATGGGGTTATGAGTTTCCATGGGAGTCACGTAGGTGACGTCGATCCGGTTGGTCGCCGACTCGAACGCGCTGTCCGGGTTGCCTCGGCTGTGGCCGCTGGAGTCGGCTTTCTTGGGCTCGTCGCCGCGCTCCAGTGCCTGGCTGAGGGTGGCGATCGGCTCGGCATCGGCGCTGTAATCGACCTTTACCGCATAGGCGGCCGCGCGCGCGTTGGCGAACGTATCCGCGACCACCAGGGCCACGAACTGGCCCGGGTAATAGACCTTGCCGTCTTCGAAGGGCAGACGGGTTTCGTCGACCTTGTTTTCCTGGGCAAAGCTGCTCGGGGTGCGATACAGGTCGGGAAAATGATCGTGATGGAAGATATCGATCACACCCGGCATCTGCTTGGCCTTCGACAGATCGATGTTGTCGATCGTGCCGCTGGCCACGGTGCTGAATACGCCATAGGCATAGGCCATGTTCGGCAGATGATGATCGGCGGCGTACATCGCTTCGCCGCGCAGTTTCTGCGGACCATCGATACGCGGCTTGGACGCACCGATGATCTTGGCTTGAATCTTGTCGGTCATGATGGTTTGTCCTCTACGCTCGGGCCGCGGTGGCGTTGGTCAGGCTGCGTACGACCGCCTGCTGGCCGAGCGGAATCTTGAACGCGTTGTGCTCGTAGGGCGTGGCCCCCTTGAAAGCGATCTCGGCGGCTTTCTTGAAGCTTTGCTCATTCGCGGGCTGACCAATCAGCGCCTGTTCGGCCTCGCGGGCACGCCAGGGCTTGGTGGCGACCCCGCCCATGGCGATACGGGCATCGCGAATGGTGTTGCCCTCGGTCGCCACGATCACGCCGCTGGAGGCCAGCGCGAACTGGTAGGACGCGCGGTCGCGCAGCTTGAGGTAGGTCGAACGGCTGCCCTTGATGGGCGCATCGAGCACCACGTGGGTGATGAGTTCGTCGGCGTCCAGCGCATGCTCTTTCTCCGGCGAATCGCCGGGCAGCAGATGGAAGTCGAGGAAATCGATTTCGCGTTCGCCGTCCGGCCCGGTCACGAGCACTTTTGCACCGATGGCCGCCATGGCCACGCACATGTCGGAGGGATGGCTGGCGATGCATTGGTCGCTGGTACCCAGCACTGCATGCACGCTACGGTTATGGCCGCCGATCGCGGCACAGCCCGTGCCCGGTTCGCGCTTGTTGCAGGCCGATACGCCGTCACGAAAATAAGGGCAGCGCACGCGCTGCATCACGTTGCCGGCCGTGGTTGCCTTGTTGCGCAGGGAGGTGGAGGCCCCCGACAACAGCGCTTCGGAAAGCACGGCATATTTTTCGACGACCGTCGGGTGATAGGCGAGATCGGTATTGCTCACCATCGCGCCGATCTTGAGCCGGCCGTCGTCGAGTTCCTCGACGTCGTAGAGCGGCAGACCGTTGACGTCGACCACGCGCTCGGGCTGCATGATGTCGATCTTGACCAGGTCGAGCAGGGTGGTGCCGCCAGCCACGAAGGACGACGGCTGCCCGGCGTGGGCGGCGACCGCGGCATTCACGCTATCGGCTTTCTGATATTCGAAATTTCGCATTGCAGCCTCCCTAGACCTTGCCGCGGGTGGATTGAACCGCCGCGAGGATGTTCTTGTAGGCGCCGCAGCGACAGATATTGCCGCTCATGGCTTCGCGTACGGCATCGTCGCTGTCGCCGATATGCGAACTGCCCAGCACGTAGGTCGCGGTCATCATCTGGCCGGCGGTGCAGTAGCCGCACTGGTAGGCATCTTCATCGAGAAATGCCTGCTGGATCGGATGCAGCTCGCCGTTTTCGGACAGGCCTTCGACGGTGGTGATCTCGTCGCCGTCGTGCATGACTGCAAGGCTCAGACAGGAATTGATCACGGTGCCGTTGACGTGCACGTTACAGGCGCCGCACTGGCCGTGGTCACAGCCTTTCTTGGTGCCGGTCAGCTGCAGTTCGTCGCGAATGGCGTCCAGCAGAATCACGTTCGGGGCCACATCGATCTGCTTCATCTGCCCGTTGATCTTGAACTTGACCCGGGTCTTGCCGGCGGCCGGCGTATCGTCGGCCTTGGCGGGGGCGTCGCCTTCGTCGGCGAATGCCTGGCCGATGCCGGCACCCGAGGTCGCAGCTGCGATGCTGGACATGCCGACGGTCTTCATGAAACGACGACGAGAGGCCGAATGCTTGGGTTGTCCCTTGCGGGGCGCCTCGCCAGCATCGCTGGCGCCGCCGCGGGGGTCTCGGTTGCTCATGGATTTCTCCAGTTCTGTGGCAACGCTCGGCGCGTCGCTCGGTGGAATATTCTTTTCTGGTTTATTTGTTTGCTGACGGCGTCTGGACGCATCGGTAACACCGATACTTCTACACCATAAACGATGAATGAATCGAGACGGTTTGGTTTTCGCTATCAGCCCGATTGAAGGTCTTTTGCGCATGCCGTAACGCAGCCGGCGTATCAACATCCTGTACGCAGCCGGGGGGCGATTCGATCACCCGATAGCGCTCTTTCGGTACCTGTTCCAGCACCGCCTTCGCGCCCTGATCGCCCGCAAGGGCGGCCAGCTCTGCGAACAAATGGCGCGCCACCACCACCGGGTGCCCAGGTCGGCCCCGGCAGACTGGCCGCACATAATCCAGCCCCGGCCGCCACAGCCGGCAGAGTCGTGCCACGGTACGCCGCTCGAGATTCGGCATGTCCGCCAGCAGGATCAAGGCCGCCTGGCACGACGCCGGCAGCGCTCGCAGCCCGCATCGCAGACTGTGAGCCATACCGTGGTGGTAGTTCGGGTTATGCACGTAGCGATACCGTCGATCCTGGCCGCTATGTTGTCGTATCGCTTTGCGCAGGCGCTGCGGCTGACGGCCGGTGACGATCACGACGGGCCGAATCGGTTGCTTGTCCACCGCTGCCAGGGTGCGGGTGATGACGGGCTGCCCGCTGAAACGCGCCAGCAGTTTGGAACGATGGCCGTAGCGCGTGGACGCGCCGGCGGCGAGTACGACGGCACCAATCAAGCCGTGGCCGCGTTTACGCGCGGTCGCAGCGCGACCAGTTCGGCCAATACCGACAGGGCGATTTCGCGCGGCTCGCGCGCATTGATCGACAGGCCGGCCGGCGTATGCAGCCGGTCCAGGTCCGACTCGGAAAACCCGGCCGCGCGTAGGCGGGCGCTGCGATCGGATGCCTTGCTTCGACTCCCGAGCGCGCCGATCGCGAATGCCGGCGAAGCCAGCCCTTTCGCCAATGCCGCATGGTCGTCGTCGATATCGTGCGTAAGCGTATAGAGTGCGGTGAAGGCATCCAGCTCCAACGCCTCGAGTGAGCGCGCCAGAGGCCGGGTGTCGTAATGCGTCAAGACCGCGTCCGGCGGCGGGGAGGGCGGGCCGTAGGGGCGCAGCAGCACTACGTCATAGCCGAAACTCGGCGCCAGCTGAGCCAGGGCCAGGGTCACTGGGTCGCCGCCGGCGATGACCAGCCGCGCGGGCGGCAGATAACGCTGCTGAAATACGCGTTCGTCGCCGACAGGCTGCGGCGGGCCGGCGCGATGCGTGCCGGTATCCAGGTCGATCGCCACGTCCAGCGGCTGTCGCCGCTCACGCGCCTCACGCCAGCGCTGAATATAGGCCTGCTGGTCTTCGAGCGCGCGCACGAATATGCCAATACGGCCGCCGCAGGTCAGCTGTACGTCCAGAACCGGGCTGCCGGCGCCGTAATCGAGCATGACCGCCTCGCCCGTTCGCAGCACCTCCAGCGCCTGGGTCGCGACCGCGCCTTCCACGCAGCCGCCCGATACGTAGCCCGCGATTTCGCCGTGATCGTTGATCGCCATTTCGCTGCCCAGCGGGCGCGGGGAGGAACCCGTGATCGCGACCAACGTTGCCAGCGCGACTCTTCGCCCCTGCGCATGCCAGCCGGCAATGACCGGGAACAGGTCGTCGACCAGACCGTAGACCGGCCAGGCCGGCCACTGCGCCCGGGGCGTCGAAACCGGCTGGGTATCGCGCCGCCGATCCGTGAAAGAAATGAGAGTGTCTGTCATGTGCCTCGACATTAGCCGCTTCCACGAACGCCTGTCACCATGGCAGTGAACAAGCCGTGCCAACGAGAATGGCTTGGAAGCCGGCCCCGAACTCAACGCGCAATATGATCGCACACAATACAACGCCGCGCCGGCCGTGGGCGAGCGGGCAGGGCCCCGGGCGGCGCCGTAGGCAGGGTTTGCCTGTGCTAGCATCCCGCGGATGATCGTGCGTCATCCGACCCTGCAACGGCTTGTGGCCGTTTTGCTGATTGCCTTCGTGGCGATCAGCGCCCAGGCCTGGGCGGGCCATATCGATTGGCCGGCCGCGCAGGGTAGCGATCATGCCCATATTGAAACCACGGCGTTTGACGTTCACCCGGCGACCGGCGCCGGCGATGCCGACCACGCCAGCCATAGCGATCACTGCTGTCATGCCAGTGCGCATCTGGTGGGGCTGCGTTCGGATCTGGCGGGCGCGGATTTCGCGGCAGCGACGCCGGCTCGTGGTGGTGTTGGTAAACGGTACGTAAGCCTGACGCATGCCCCACTGATCGATCCCCCCATCGCCTGAATCATTGGCCTGAGGCGCTGCCCGCCAGCGCCTGTCGATTCATTGCGATGAGGTTCGCTCATGTCTTTCTGTCGTTTTTCGGCAGGTGCGACCGTGATCGGTCTGTGCCTGCTGTTCGCGACCGTGCGCGCCAGCGCGGTCGTTCAAATCCCCCAACCCCTGACGCTGGATGCGGCGCTGGCCTGGGCGGATACCTATAATCCCGCGGTACGCGCCGCCGATATCCGAATCCGTCGCCTTGGCGGCGAGGCGATTCATGCCGACGTCGCGGTACCGTCCAATCCCCGCGTGGAGCTGGAGGCCGGCCGCCGCGATCAGCCCGATGGCTCGGCTACGGATATCGGTATTCGTATCAGCCAGCAGTTCTGGGTTGCCGGCCAGGGCGGGCTGAACGCAGCCGTCGCCGGCCATGCACTGTCTGCCGCCCGTGCCGACGCCGCCTATCTGCGCGCCAGCATCGCCGCCCGCACACGCGCGGCTTTTCTGTCGGTACTGGTGGCCGAACAGGCGGTGGCCACCGCCGAGCGGGTCGTCGATACCAACGAAAAACTCGATGACTATGCGGCCCGCCGCCTCGAAGCCGGCGCCGGCACGCGGATCGAAACCAATGCGGCGCTGCTGGGCCTTCAGCGGGCCCGGGCATTTGCCGCCGCCGCCCGTGATACGGCCACCCAGGCACGCCTGCAGCTGAAAAACCTGCTCGCGATCGACCCGGCACGCCGTTTACGTATCGAGGGCACATTGGCCTTTCGGCGCTTGCAGCTGCCCGACGAAAGCCGGCTGCTCGAACGCGCCGTAAAAAAACGCGGCGATCTGGAGGCTGCGGCCGCCCGCGTGTTGGCCGCCCGCACGGAACTGTCGTTGGCCAGGCGCGAACTCGTGCCCAATCTGACCGTGTTCGGCTTCTATCGGGAAGAAGCCGGCGGGCGCAGCGACGGCGGGGCCGATATTACCGGGGGCGGTATCGGCTTCGAACTACCGTTGCTGCACCGCTACGAAGGCGAGCGCGAGATCGCGAGCGCCGAACTTTCGCGTGCCCGTCTCGATGCCGACAACCTGCAGCGCGACGTGCGTTTGCAGGTGCTTTCCGCGCTCAGCGCCTATCGGGCGGCCCGCGAACGCGCGGACCTGCTCAGCGACGCGGTGCTCGATGCCGCCGAGAGCACGCTCGAACTCACGCGTCGCTCGTTTGCCGCCGGCAAGGTGGGCGCGCCCGCGATTACCTCGGCACAGAACAACCTCGTCGATATCCGTCGCGATTACCTCGACGCATTGGCCGCGCTGGTACGCGCCGCCACCGACCTGGAGCGCGCCACCGGCGGGCTGATCGTCATGGACAACACAAAGGCCGACGCATGAACACGAACAACAGTCCCATCGCGGGCCTCACGCGGGCGGCCATTGTCGCGGCCGCGCTGCTACTTGCCGCCTGCAATAGCGCAACCGATGACTCCGACCACGCAACGCCGACCGCCCATTCAGAAGAGGGCGACCACGCCCACACAGGCCAAGGCGAAGGTGAGGGTGGCGAGCACGCCCACAATGGCCACGACGAACACGAAGCCAGCCCCGACCGTGTCGAGCTCAGCGCCGAGCAGCGCGCCGAACTGGACATCGGTATCGGCCAGGCGCGCGCGGCGAGTAACGGTGCCACCATCGTTGCACCGGCCACGGTCGAGTTCGATGCCGATCGCGTGGCACGGGTCGGCCCGCGCCTGCAGGCCAAGGTTGTTGATATCGCGGTGGATCTTGGTCAGCCGGTCGACAAAGGCGACACCCTAGCGGTGCTCGACAGCGTGGCACTCGGCAAGGAGAAAGCCGCCTATCTGACTGCCTCCGCGCGCTATCGCACCCGCCGTGCGGCCTATGCCAGGGATCGTAAACTCGCCGCCGACCAGATCGTAAGCGATTCGGATCTGGCCGAAACCCGGGCCGCCTACGAACAGGCCCGGGCCGAGCGCCGCGCCGAACGCGCGGAGCTACGGTTGTACGGCCTGGACGATACGGCGATCGATGCCATCGACGACAGCGCGGATACGCCGTTATCGCGCATGCGCCTGATCGCGCCCCGAGCGGGCGTGATCGCCCGTCGCGATCTGGTGGCCGGCCAGACCCTGGATGCCAACGAAACCCCGATCCATATCGTCGACAACAGCCGCATGTGGTTGATGATCGATGCCGCCGAGCAGGATCTGCCCCGGCTACAAACCGGTCAGACCGTCGAATTCCGTGTGCGCCCGTTACCGGATACCCACTTTAACGGCCATATCGACTGGGTTTCGCCGCGTCTGGACGCCGAGGCCCGAACGGTCCAGGTGCGAGCCATCGTCGAGAATCCGCAAGGCTTGCTGCGCGCGGGCATGTTCGCCACCGCACGTATCGACGCATCGTCGGACGGCGGCAAGTCGTCCGATACGAACAAGATCCGGGTCGTGGTACCCGCCGATGCCATCCAGCAGATTGATACGCGCGAAGGTGTTTTCGTGCCTGCCGAAGAACAGGGCGCATTCCTGTTCATGCCGGTCGCCACGGGCGAACAGACGATGAACGACGTGGAGATCGCCAGCGGACTAGCCGTGGGCGACCGGCTGGTCGTGTCCGGGGCGTTCGATCTGAAAGCCGCGCTCACGGCCAAGGGCCGCAGCGCCGCGCATTCACACTAGGGCCGGGGCGAACATGATCAATGCACTTATTCGCCTGGCCATGGCAAACCGCCTGCTGGTGCTCGTCGCGGTCGTGGCCCTGGCCATCGGCGGCTATTTCTCGTTGCGCTCGCTGCCGGTCGATGCCTTTCCCGACGCCACGCCGACGCTGGTTCAGGTCTATACCGCCAGTCCCGGCTTGTCGCCGGTGGATATCGAAACCCTGATTTCCTATCCGATCGAGATCAGCATGTACGGGCTGCCGGGGCTGGAGCGCGTGCAATCGACCTCGATCTTCGGGCTGTCGCGGGTGGATGTCTATTTCGACGATGCCACCGATATCTATTTTGCCCGCCGCCTGGTGAACGAGCGCCTGGCCGATGCCCGCCGTGAAATGCCCGATGGCCTGGGCGAACCCCAGCTGGGGCCGATCACCACCGGCCTTGGGCGGATTCTCATGTACGCAGTGGAAAACGAACCCGGCGCTCACCATTCGCTCATGCAGCGGCGCACCGCACAGGACTGGCTGATCAAGCCGCAGCTGCGCACCGTCGACGGCGTGACCGGCGTGCTGTCGATCGGCGGCTATGAAAAACAGTATCAGGTCACGCTCGATATGGCCGCGCTCACCGCACGCGCCTTGACGCCTGGCGATGTACGCGAGGCGCTGGCGCGCAACAACCGCAACGTCGGCGCGTCGTTCATCGAGCGCGGTGGCGAGGAATACATCATCCGCGGTTATGGCTGGGTATCGGCGGGCGACGCCGGCCTGGACGATTTGCGCAATACGCGTATCGCCACGCGTAACGGCGGGCCGGGGTATATCCACGACGTCGCCACGGTGGGCTACGGACGGGCAATCCGGCGGGGCGCCGAAATCGCCAACGGCGACGAATCGGTCGGCGGCTACGTACTCAAACTAGTGGGCTCGGATACCCAACGCGTGCTCGAGCGCGTGAACGCCAAGCTCGAGGAGATCAACGCCTCGCTACCCGAGGGCATGACCACCCGCGTGTATTACTCTCAGGCCGAACTCGTGGACAAGGCCACCGGTACGGTGGTCGAGGCGTTGCTGGTGGGCGCCGTGCTGGTGCTGGTTTTGCTGTATCTGTTTCTGGGCAATCTGCGCTCAACGCTCATCGTGGTATCGAGCGTGCCCCTGTCGTTGCTGGTGGCGTTCATCGCCATGCGCCTGTCGGGGCTTTCGGCCAACCTCATGAGTCTGGGCGGGCTGGCCATCGGAATCGGCATGATGGTGGATGGTTCGGTGGTGATGATCGAAAATATCGTGCGCTGCCTGAACGATCAGAATGCGCAGCGTGGCAGCGAAGGCGAGGGCGGCGAAGGGGGCGATCCCGACGGGGCGAGCCTGACAGAGATCGTCGCAGCCGCGGCACGCGAGGTTGGCCGGCCGATCGTGTTCGCGGTGGCGATCGTCATCCTCGTGTTTCTGCCGTTGTTCACGCTCCAGGGCGTGGAAGGCAAGTTGTTCTCGCCCATGGCGTATACGATCAGCTTTGCGCTGGCGGCGGCGCTGCTGTTGTCGCTCACCCTGGTTCCGGTGCTGGCCGTGTTGTTGCTGCCACGTACGAAGGCTTTGGCCGAGCCAGGGCTGATCCGCGTTCTCAAGGCCGGGTATCGGCCCGTGCGCGATGCCGCTCTCAAGGCGCCGTGGTGGGTATTCGGTGTCACGGTCGTGCTGTTCGCGACCAGTCTGGCCATATTCCCGCGTCTGGGCACGGAGTTCTTGCCCACGCTGCGTGAAGGCACATTCATGGTGCGCTCCACGCTGCCGCCGGGCGCAAGCCTGGATTCGGCGATTGCCTATGGCAAACGCGTGCAGCGTACGGTCACAGAGTTCGAGGAAGTCACGGGGGCCTATTCGCGGGTCGGCCGCGCCGAGGTCGGCGGCGATCCCGAACCGGTTAACGTCGTGGCCACGACCGTCAACCTCAAACCGCTGGACGCCTGGCAAGGCGGGCGCTCCTATGAACAGTTGCAGAATGCCATGTCGGACAGGCTGTCCGAGCGGGTGCCCGGGCTGGCCAATAATTTCTCACAGCCCATCCAGCTGCGTACCGACGAACTGCTTTCGGGCGTCCAGGCTCAGCTCGTTGTCAGCATATTCGGCGATGATCTCGACAAACTGGCAAAGCTAGGCGATCAGATCGCACAACTCGCCCGTACGACGCCGGGCGCGGTCGACGTACGCGTGCAGCAGCAGGGCGGCAAGCAGCAGATCGTCATCCGGCCCGATCGCGCATCGCTGGCGCGTTATGGCATCAGTGTGGACGATGTCCTCGATACCGTTTCGATGGGTATCGGCGGGGCGAGCGTCGGTCAGGTTTTCGACGGGGTCCGCCGTTTCGATATCTTTCTGCGCCTGGCGCCCGAGCAACGCGAGCGCATCGATGCCATTCGCAACCTGAGCTTGCGGGCGCCGGACGGGGCATTGATTCCGTTGTCGCGGGTGGCGGATATCGAAACCTATACCGGGCCCAAGAAAATCTCGCGTGCCAACGCCAGCCGTCGTCTGTTCGTGCAGATGAATGTACGCGGACGCGACATGGGCGGGGTCGTCGCCGACCTGCGGGCACAGATCGATCGGGAGGTTGACCTGCCGACTGGGTATTTCGTCGATTTCGGCGGTCAGTTCGAAAACCAGCAACGCGCCATGAAACGGCTTTACCTGGTCGTGCCCGTGACCCTGGCATTGATCTTTTTGCTGCTCTACAGCGCCTTTTCTAGCCTGCGTTATGCCGCGCTGATCTTTCTGAACGTGCCGTTCGCCATTATCGGCGGCATCTTCACGCTGTGGCTGTCGGGCTTGTATCTGTCCGTGCCGGCCGCGGTGGGGTTTATCGCCGTCTTCGGGGTGGCGGTACAGAACGGCGTGGTCATGGTTTCGTATATCAATCAGTTACGCGCACAAGGTGTGCCGATGAATGAGGCGATCCGAATAGGCGCCGAGCATCGGCTACGGCCGGTACTCATGACCGCACTCACGGCGATACTCGGGCTGATACCGTTATTGCTTGCCAACGGCATCGGTTCGAACGTGCAACGCCCGCTTGCGGCCGTGGTTATCGGCGGGCTGGTGACTTCGACCTTGCTCACGCTGCTCGTGCTACCCAGCATCTATCGCTGGTTTGCCGAGGCCGACCGCGGCGCATGATCGGCCGATTTATTGAAAGCAACGGCGATTTCGCAATGAGACACAAAAAATCTTGTAAAACACAGCGAAATCGCTCAAGCCGGTGCACGTGAAGCCGTAAACTAGGGTGCCGACCGATTGTCCACCGCGTTCTCACGCGCCATTTCGGCCGGCACCCGTTTTATTGGCTGCCGATATAGCACCGGCAGCGCGAAGGTTTCGTTCGGTCTTTGGCTTTGTGTTGTCACCGCTTCAATGGGTCACGTCATGCTTTTGAATATTCATCATCAAACCGTTGCGTCCTGGGTCACCACGCTGGTGGCGCTGTTCTTCATCGCGGGGTTCGTTGCAGGCATCGCAACCGGCACGGGCGCGCCGTGGGCTGTCCTGGTCGTAGCGCTGGTTATTCTGGCCACTCAGAAGCTGGCGCGTAATGCACGCCGCCAGGCGGCCACGGTTGCCGCGTAGTAGTCGAAACTGCGACGGCTATTGTTCATTTGGAGCGCGCGGGCGAGGCCGTTACCCGCGCGCGACTCAGCGTTGCTCGACGCAGCGTATCGATAAAACAGGGCACGCGTGCAGCGCCAATGTATTGCGCAGGCATAACCATCATCATCCACGATATTATTAATTTAACATAATATACATTATGCCCAGTTATATCTGGGCGTCCGGTGTGTGACGGCCTGCGTTGCCCCGTGGTTAAGCCGCTGCACATCGTCGGCGATTACCACGGCAACTGGCGCAGTCAGTCGTTTATTCATTGGCCTGTCCCACGCCGTGACTTGTGAACGCAAGTTCGCGGCCCGACCGCAGGCGCCGTGGGCATCGGTCGTTGCAGCCTCACAATACAGCCATCGCGAACCGGACGACCGACACGCTAGAACGGCGACTTGTCGTTCGTGATCACGCCTGTGTTTAGGTACTGACGATACTGACCGCAGTAGAAATCCGCGTATCGCCGCGTGGTATCCGTTGGTGTCTTGTCGTAGTTGCGCTGCCATGCCTCGCATTGAACATACAGACGCCGACCCTCGGGCGACGCCTTGCGTTGCTCGAGCATCTGGTCGGAGCGCTGGCGCTGTTCTTGTGCCGCCTGCTGGCGATTCTCCCTGGCAACCTGTTCGCGGTAATTGTTACCAGCCGTAACGGCGGACTCCGGCGGTTCATTAACCGCGAACGATGGCCGTTCGCCCGTCGCCTTGGCCAGCATCGATGTGGTGACCCAAAGACGTGTGAAGTCCGTTGCCAGATTGCCGACAAACACGCCCGCAGCGACCGCCAAGGCCATGGCGAAGTAATTGATACTCGTTTTCATGCGGTCTGTATCGGCCGGCCGTGGCGCCATTCGCAGCCGGGCTGTCGCCGGAATCCCACAGGCGTGGCTGGCGAGGAAATCACCGCGCGGTGCCATGCCCGGCCATATCCGGCTTACGCACGCGAAATACAAGGCAGTAAAGCACCGGTACGACACCGAGGGTGAGCAGCGTGCCCACCGCCAGGCCGAATGCCAGCACGCTGGCCATACCGTAGAACAAGGCATCGTGAAAGATGATCAACGGCAGCAGGCCGAGAATGGTCGTGATGGTGGTCATCATGATCGGCCGCAAACGGCGCACGCAGGCGCAGATGACGGCCTCGTAGGCCGTTGTGTTGTCAGCGGCCCGTTCGATCTCGATCTGGTCGAGCAGCA
The DNA here is from genome assembly GCF_002729955.1 of Salinisphaera sp. Classification (GTDB taxonomy): domain Bacteria; phylum Pseudomonadota; class Gammaproteobacteria; order Nevskiales; family Salinisphaeraceae; genus Salinisphaera. The sequence goes on from NZ_PBYA01000027.1 coordinate 91,534, forward strand.
CGATGCCGTTGTTGAGAAGAATACCGGCGAGCGCGTACAGGCCGAGAATTTCCATGAAGCCGAAATTGGCTTGCATTGCGTACAACCCGATCACCGCGCCGATGAGCAGCAACGGCAGCGTCGCGACAATGATCAATGGCCGCCGATAGCCGTTGAACTGGATAACAAGCAGCAACAGCATCGCGCCGGCGCACAGCGGGAAGTTCGCCGACAAGGCGGCCTGGCCTTCGGCCGATTCCTCGACGACGCCATCGATCTCGATATGGTGATGCGCCGCAAGCGTCGCTTCGATCTCGTCCAGCCCCTGCTGCAACTGCGGCAGCATGTCTTCGGCCGATAGCTGGGTGTTACGGGCTTCGACGGTGACCGTGCGTGCCATATCTTCGCGTGCAATCACGCCAAACCTCGGTACGAGCTCGAAGGCCGCGATCTGTTCCAGCGGCACGCTATGCCCCTGGGACTGGGAAAACACGGACAGCGACTTCACCCGGTCGAGATCATGCCGTTCGGCGTCCGCCGCGCGCAGCACGATCGGAAATATGTCGTCGCCCTCGCGAAATTCCGTAATCTGGCGACCGTCGAAGTACTGGCTCATCGACCGTGCCACGTCGGCGGATGTGACCCCGGCGCGACGCGCCCTGGCCTGGTCGATATCCACCCGAATGGCATCGATCCGGTTTTCCCAGTCGTGGCGTATATCGATGGTATGGGCCACGGTGGCCATGAGGCTTTCGATACGATCCGCCTGCGCATAGATATAGTCGGCGTCCGGGCCCTTGATCTGTATCTGCAGCTGGCTTGAATCGCTGGGGCCCAGGAACATGCGTTTGACGCGGGCACGCGCCGACGGCACTTCGGCATTCAGGGCGGCACGAATTTCGCGTTCCGCGCGGTTCATATGCTCGTAGTCGTCGATGTTGAGGACCATGAAGCCGCGAAACGGCGCCGGGTCGACCGGGGTCAGGGAAAGCACGAAACGCGGCCCGCCGAAGCCGACATAGGCAGCGAAGTCGCGTACGTAGGGAAAACGCTCGGCGTCACCCACGATTGCCATCATCTGCTGAATCGCCGCGTCGGTGGCGGTGCTCGGAGAGCCGGCCGGCCGATCGACATACACCAGGATCTGCGCACGATCGGAATCGGGAAAGAACTTCGCCGGCGCGTGGCTGAGCCCAACCACCGAAGCGATCAGCAGTACAAGCATGGCCAGCACAAACAACAGCGGCCGCTGCATGACGCGACGCAGGCGGGTTTCATACAGCCCGTTCATGCGTCGAAACAGCCGTTCCGAGAATCGCGGCGTGTCCGCCGCGGTGCCGGGTTCTACCCGAATGAAGCGATAACACAGCAGCGGGGTCAGCCCCATGGCCAGCAGCCACGACATCAGCAACGTAATCAGGATGACGAGCGATATCGAGCGCGTGTACTCGCCGGCCACGTGCTCGGCGAGCATCAGCGGTAGAAAGACCAGAATGGTGGTCAACGTCGACGACAGCAGCGGAATCGCCATTTGATCGCCGGTCTGTTTGAGGGCGTCGTCGCGGCTGGCGCCCTCTTCCAGCCGTCGTTTGAAGTCCTCGGCAATCACGATGCCATTGTCGACCAGCAGGCCGAGTGCAATAACAAGCGTCGCCAGGCTCATGCGCTGCAGCGACAGCTCGAAAAAACCCATCACCGCGAGGCTTGCGAGCATCACCGCCGGCACGATCGAGCCGACGATCACGCCGGTACGCAAGCCAAGGAACAGAATGACGACCGCCAGCACGATGGCCAGTGTCTGCAAGACGTTGACGGTCACGCCGTAAACGGTGTTTGCGACCTGCTCGGCCTGAAAGGTCGCGATATCCAGCTGGTAGCCTGCCGGCAGGTCCTGCTGCAAGGTGGCGATCATGCGCTTAACGTCGGCGCCGTAGTCGATCACGCTATTGCCGGACAGCATCGCGATCGAAAACACCAGCGCCGGTCGGCCGTTGTAATACGCCTTTTGCCCGGGCGGGTCGAGATAGCCGCGCTCGACGGTGGCGATGTCCTGCAGGGGCACCACGCGATCGCTGTCGGGCAGCGCGATCAGGGCCTCGCGAATGGACTCGATATCCTCGAACTGGCCGCTCGGCTCGATCGCGAAGCGACGCCCGCCGGTATCCACCGCGCCGCCCGGTCGAATGATGTTCTGATCGGCCAGTGTCGCGATCAACCGCTCCGGGTCCAGCCCCATTTCGGCCAGTCGCGCGTTTGTCGTCTCGATATAGATACGCTCGGGCTGCACGCCGAGAATATCGACCCGCTGGGTGTGCTTTACGGTATACAGCCGGTCGCGAATATGCTGCGCCATGTCGAACATCTGCGACATGGAAAAATCGTCGGCGGTAAGTGCAGCCGTAACCACGGCCACATCGCCGAAGTCGTCGTTGACCCGCGGCTGCGTTGCCCCTTCCGGCAAGTCGTTGCGCACCGCTTCGATCTTGTGACGCATTTCGTCCCAGATCTGCTCCAGATCGAAGTACTTGTCCTGGATCTCGACGTGGATGATCGAGGTGCCGGGCATGGAGGTGCTGCGGATCTGCTCCACTTCGGGCACCTGACGAATCGCTTCTTCGAGCGTCTTCGTGATCAGCAGCTCGACCCGCTCGGCCGACAAGCCTTCGAAATGCGTGGTGACCACGGCCTCGCGGATCGTAATCTCCGGATCTTCCCGGGTCGGCAGCGAGAAATAACTCAGAACGCCGGCCACCGTGGCCACCACGACCAGCATCAACACCACCGGCCAATAGCGAAGCGCGAGCTGGCTGATATTCATCAACGGGCGCTATTCGTTGAACTGGCGCGGGCCCACGCCAATACGGGTGACCGCCTGGCCTTCGTGCAGGAACGCCACGCCCTGGCTGGCGACGATCTCACCTGAGCGTAAACCTCGACCCACCAGCGCCTTGTCGCCACTGATATCGACCACCATGACCTCACGTCGTACCAGGCGATCGCTTTCATCCACCACATAAACGAACGTCTGGCGGCCGGCGCCCTGTGCGAATGCCGTGACCGGGATCTCGATGATGTCGTCGCCGCCGGCGCCGGCGAGTGCCTCGTCTGTGAGACGCAGCGTCACCTCGGCGGTCATGCCGGCACGCGCAAACGCAATCGGCTCCGGGATGGCGAGCGTCAGGGGATAGGCATTGCGATCGCCCGCGTCGGTGCCCACTTCGGTTATTTGGGCCATCATCGCCATATCCGGCGCTGCGGCCAGCGTCACAATATGCATTGCGTCACGGTCGAGCGCGTTGATCAGCGTCTCCGGTGCCGAGGCGACGACTTCCATGCCGTCGTCACGGCTCTGGATCTCAAGCGCGATCTCTCCCGCCTGCACGCGCTGGGCAGGTTCGATATGCCGCCGGGCAACCGTCCCGGCATAGGGTGCAACCAGCCGGGTATCGGCGAGGTCCTTTCGCGCGATATCGACGCGTGCCTGTGCCGTCTCCACCCGGCTGCGGTCGCTTGCAAGCGCGGCGGCATCGCTGTCGTACTGGGCCTGGGAAATCGCGTTGGACGCCCGCAGTGCCTGGGTGCGCTCAAAACGGGTACGGGAGAGTTCACTCGTGGCTTTCGCTTCTGCCAACTCGGCCTGGCGCTGTGCCAGCGTAAGCGCATAACTGCGGTCGTTGAGTGCAGCGAGCACATCGCCCCGTTCAAAGACGCCGCCGGTTTCGACATTCACCTGGGATACCCGCCCTGGCACTTCGAACGCCATGGGGGCACGCTGCGGCATTTGCAGCACGCCGCTAATCGATCGCGTCTGGCCGTTCTGCGCGACTTCGGCGACGGCCCAGGCGATGGGTTTCGGTTTAGGCGGTGGCTGCTGCTGCTCGCTGCTGCACGCCAGCAAAAGGCCGGCGAGCACGAGATACAGCGCCACGCTCACGCGTCGCGATACCCGTCTACCGCGTTCGGTCTCGACCATCACCCGCCCTTGTCTTGAACGCCCACCCGCGCTACGCAAAAGTGCGGCTGACAACCGCTGTTAACCCGGCCCCCAGAACAGCTGACGCTATCAGCCGTTTTCAATGCTATAAAAATCAAGGCCTGCACGTGTCAGCCCTTGATGTTCAACAGCTTCGCGGCCGTCAGCCGCGGCGAGCACGTCGTCGCGCACTCACGTTACTAACCCGACAACTCGTTTATATTCGTGGCGGGTTAATAAACAACCCCCAGGCCTCGGGCGCCTCGTTCCAAACATGCCCGATAATCATAGCGGCAGCGCGCCAATTATGCCCAGATCAACGCCCCACCCCGGAATGCGTTGGTACCGCTCAGAAAGGCCTTTAGGCGCCTCTGCGCCCCGCCAAACGATGACGCTCGTCCCGCGGCGTTCAGTCGTTTGTTGCTTGTTCAGTCGGCTGGGCTTTATTTGCGGCATTCTCGCCCTCACGCCTAGGCGCGCTGGACGGCTCGGGCTGCGACACGGATCGTGTTTCACCAGCGGCAGGTGGCGACTGCTCGGCAACCACCGAGCAGTTCGGATGCGCGCTATCGTCGATACGAACCGAGATTTCATTCGCGTTCCGAATAAGCTGATTGCCATGCTCGCCCTGGAACGTATCGCTGTGTTCGGTCACAGGCATGCCGAGCCGCCGATTGCCCAGCCGCACCACTGCCCGCTCCGGCTGTATCGCCGCCGCGAAATGAAAACCGTCGCCACAACGAAACTGTTGGAAGCTCAGGTCGGCGTCGGTAGCATTCGGAACCAGTTTAAGCGCGATATCAGAATCATTTTCCAGTGGTTTGATATTTCTCGGCTTTTCCGAATGCCAAAGGATGGTTCCATCCGCCGACAGTATCTCGCCACGCAGTCCGTAGTCGCCATCGGGGTCGATGAGGTTGCGTTCGATATCGACCGTGAACTTGATCGACTTGCCGTCGAGATCATGGAGCGTGCGCTCCGCCACGATGCGCTTATCGCCGCCACCGGCTCGGTGCTCGAATATACTGATGCGTGCGGTCGCTTTGTCGGGCAACGCCTGGGCCCCGCCGAGATCGAGTGCGCCGGCCACTGTGACGGTGCTCTCCTTGCCCTGCCCGCAGCCGGATACGAATAACATCGTAGCGAGGCCCAGAACCGCCAGGGAAACAACTCGACAAAAACCTTTATTCGACATTCGATATCCGTATTAATCTATTGATAATGCGAGAATTTGACTGATCTGACACAGGGGGCGTTCGCTTTCTTCGTGCCAGGCGTCAAATACGCTTTGAATTTGCATGAGCGCAGCACGACTGCTGGTGCGCCCCTGATAGGCGCCCCATTCATCCAGTGCCCGCACGACCCAGTTGGTGAGCAGGAAGGTGTCCTTGCCACACATGCGCAGAAACGCCGGCGCCGAATTGCCGCCCAGCTGGCTAAAGCGTGCACGCAGCTCCAGCCACAGCTCGACGGTTTCGTCCTCTGCCCAGTCTGCAAGCCACACGCCGAAGCTACCGAATTCCGCAATGATCGCCTGCATCGCAATCGCGTTATCGCGTACCGCAAAGATTTTCTTCCGGTGACGAATAAGCGCCTCGTCGCGTGCCAGCCGTTGCAGGTCGGTGTCGTCAAGAGCGGCGACCGCGTCGACGTTGAAGTCGGCGAAGGCAATCTCGAAGGCAGGCCAGCGGGCGTCAACGAGACGGTGGGTCAGCCCGGCCCTGAATACCCGGCGATTCATCACCGACAGATAACGATCGTCGCCGATCATGGCGAGCGACTCGGGTGGTTCGGGCCGTATCAGGCGCGACTCGAGCGCATCGATGCTCCCCAGACGCTCACAGGCCCGCTGCTCTACAACCGAGAATTCGGTCATACGGTAGGTTCTCTTCGATAACAAACCGAAGTTTACCGTAGATAATCAGTGTATACGCCGACTTAGCGCATTTGTGTCAATCGCCGGGCATATTATTGCGCGCAACCCTTCGATCAAACACCGCTGCGCACTCTTTGCACGGTCGATCCAGACGGCGGCGCAAAAAAGGGGCCGAAGCCCCTTTCCCGTTAAAGTGATTTCTAGCTTCTATGGTGCGCGGGTTGTTGGCCATAAACCGGCGTATCCAGACCCTCCATTCGCGCCTTGAGCTGCAACGCTAGAAAGTGAGAATAAAACCTTGATTGTGCTAGGTTCCCGCCATGAAACCAGAGCGCTTCCTGCTGGGTTGGCTTCCACATATTGCGCTGTTCGCCTTCCCACGGACCCGGGTCTTTGGGCGTGTCGGACCCCAGCCCCCATACCTTGCCGACCTTGTCGGCCACGTCCTGGGAAATGAGGTCGGCGGCCCAACCGTTCATCGATCCGTAGCCGGTGGCATAAATCACGACGTCTGCCGGGATCTCGCGTCCATCTTCGAGCTGTACGCTGTTTTCGGTCAGGCGGGCCACCTCCGCGCCGCTTTGCAGCTTTATACGGCCGTCGATGATCATTTGCGAGGCGCCGACATCGATGTAATAGCCGGAAGCCCGCCGCAGGTATTTCATGAAAAGCCCGGAATCGTCGGGGCCGAAGTCGAGCATGAAGCCGGCCTGTTCCAGTTGCTCATAGAAGTCGGCATCGACCCGGCGTATCTCGTCGAACAGCGGCTTCTGGAAGTCGGCAAGGATTGCGTAGGGGATGGAGGCAAAGAGCATATCCGCCTTTTCGGTGGTGATGCCGTTCGCCAGGGCCTCCTCCGAGTAAAGCGGACCCAGCGCATACTTCATCAACGATTCGGACCGCGAGATATGCGTCGACGAGCGCTGGATCATGGTGACATCGCCGCCATTTTCCGCGAGCGCGGCACAGATATCGTGTGCCGAATTGTTCGAACCGATGACCGCGACCTTCTTGTCCGTCATCCCGTCCGGGCCCGGATGTTCGGAGGAATGCTGCTGGATACCGGCAAAGACATCCTGGCCGTCGATTTGCGGAACGTTGGCCTTCGCGGACATGCCGGTGGCCAGTACCAGCTGGCGTGGCTTGAGGGTGATGGTTTCCCCGTCGCGTTCGACCTCCACCGTCCATGTACCCGAGGCTTCGTCGTAGCTCGCCCCGCGGGCTTCGGTCGAGCCCCAGTAATTCAGCTCCATGACACGCGCATACATCTCCAGCCAGTCGCCGATCTTGTCCTTGGGCGCGAAGACCGGCCAGTTGCGCGGGAATTTGATATAAGGCAGATGGTCGTACCAGACCGGGTCGTGCAGGCATAGCGACTTGTAGCGCTTGCGCCAGGAATCCCCGGCCCGTTCGTTCTTCTCGATGATCAGAGCCGGCACGCCGAGTTGACGCAGGCGTGCGCCCAGGGCGATACCGCCCTGCCCGCCGCCAATGATCAGCACATAAGGCTGTGTATCCACACCCAGCGAGGCCAGCTCCTGCTCGCGTTCCTCCTTCCAGCTGGGCTTGCCCTGATCGTCGCCGTGCTTCGCACCCAGCGGGCGGCTGGTGCCGGTGGCTTCTTCGTGGCCCTTGAGCTCGTCCATCGTGGTGAGCAACGTCCAGATCAGGCCGTTCTTGATACGCATGAACCCGGTCCCGCGGGCTACCGCGGTTTCGAACACAATCCAGGCTTCGATGACGCCGTCGGTTTCGGTGACCGTTTCGCGTGCGTCCAGCGCCCAGTCGTGCGGCCGGGTCTGTTCGAGGCAGTGCGAGAGCATGTCCCGGATCCCCGTTTTGCCCTCCGCGGTCTTGATGTTCCACGTGAAAGCGAGCATATCCCGCCAATAACACTCGCCAGCGAACAATTCGAGGGCTGCCTCGATGTCATTCTGTGCCAGTGCGTCCTCGAGACGATTGAGTACGTTGTTGGCCTGTACGGCCACGGTCGTGTCCAGCATGGACTCTCCTCCTTGGCTTTTTCGGGGCCGCTCGAGAGTTTCGAGTGACCCCGTTTTTGTATTGTTTGAACCAGCGAAAACCCGTCATCGAGAGCGATCGCGTATGCATACCGACGCATGGATATGGGCATACGCTTAGGGCCATGATCGCTTCGCCCTCTAATGACGGTTGACGGATTGGGAGCAATAGCCATGCCGTTCTTTCAACGCATTGTTTTATATGCGTTAAGCGCTCGATTCCTGCGTGCTGTAACGCATGCGCTGCAACAGGTATTTCCACAGGTGTGGCGGCAGGCGTGTCAGTTTCGCGCGCGCTTGAGCCAGCGATGCACGGTCGAACGGTCGACGCCCAGCTCGCGGGCGAGCGCTGATACGTTGCCATGGCACTGATCGAGCTTATGCAGCAGCGACGGGCCCTGACCATGCGGTTGGCGAATCCTCTCGGGCAGGTCTTTCTCACGAACCAGGCCGTCGTCGCAGAGCGCGGCAGCAACCTCCAGGGCATTGCGCAGCTCACGAAGATTGCCGGGCCAGCGATAGGCGCGAAGCAGGCGCTGCGCCCCGGGTTCGAGCCGATAGTGCGCTTGGTGGCGACGCCCGATATCGACGAGCAGTTCGTCCAGCAGCGTATCGAGATCGCTGCGTTCGCGTAACGGCGGCAGGTGCAGCGTCGCGGCGTTGAGGCGGTAATAAAGATCTTCGCGAAAACGCCCTTCCGCGACCCGCGTTTCCAACGCCTGATGGGTCGCCGACACCAGCCGCAGTTCGACCGGCCGCGGCTCTACCCCGCCTACCGGCACGACTTCGTTCTCGGAGAGCACACGTAGCAAACGTGTTTGCAGCGATAAGGGCATATCGCCGATTTCGTCCAGAAACAGGGTCCCGCCCTGGGCGGATTCGATCAGCCCGGTTCGGCCCTTGCGGTCCGCGCCGGTGAAAGCATGGGGCACATGGCCAAACAACTCGGACTCGATCAGCTGTTCGGGAATCGCGGCGCAATTGACGGCCACGAAGCGCCCGCCCTCGCTACATTCCGCATGAATGGCCCGGGCGAGCACCTCCTTGCCGCTGCCGGTTTCACCCTGAATGAGGATCGGAATACGGCGCGCCGCCAGTTTGGCGGCACGCGTTTGCAGTTCTTGCACGGCCGCATCGCACTGGTCGGCCACGGCCGCCGGCTCGGCCCGCGGCATCGATATGACCGGGCCGGCTGAGCGGCGACCGTGGGCCGGCGACATCGCGCTGGCAAACAGCAATGGTTCGCCGTTGACGTGCAGCAGCCGCTGCCCGGCCGGCTGACCGCGCATGAACGCGGGCAGGTCGTCGATACCGATATCGAAAAGCGAGGAAATGGGGCAGCCGATCAATGCCCGGGCTGAGCCAACCGACCAGCCGAGCTGACTGCCCAGGGCTGCGAGACCACTGGCCGTGACACCGGAAATACGCCCCGCGCCGTCGAGCGACAAAGCCGCATCGGGTGCGGTATCCAGAAAATCGGGCGTACGCGCGAGCCGCAATACCCACTCGTCGCCGGTTCGGGCCACCAGATTGGCCATTTCGATACGTCGTGCCGTGGCCTTGGCCAGATGCAGGGCCAGCCGCTGGCTGCTTTTGGGCACGGGTGAGCGCAGCTGCGACATATCCAGCACCGCGGCCAACTCGCCTCGGGTGTCAAAGATGGGCGCGGCGGTACAGGTCAGCGATGCATGGGTCGTATCGAAATGGTCATCCTGATGGATCACCACCGGTTCGCCGCTGACCAGACAGGCGCCGACCGCACAGGTGCCGGCACGGCTTTCCGACCACTCGGCCCCCAGATACAGCCCGGCGCGCCGCAGTTCGTCATCCAGGCGCGGATGGCCCAGATAATCCACGGCGACGCCGCGTGCATCGGAGAGCAGCAGCACGTAGTCGTCGGATGCAACCTGGTCGAACAGCGATGCCAGGCCGGCGCGGCTGATACGAATCAACGCTTCTGCCTGTTCCTGATGCTCGCGCAGGCGTGCCTGCGGAACGATATAGGCATTTCGGGCGTTGGCCGGGTCCAGCCTGTAGTCGTTCACGCAGCGACGCCACGATTGCACCACCGCGTCGTCGCGCGCGCTGCAGGCGCCTCCTGTAACGCGCTCGATCTCCTTGACGTGCGATTCTATTGAAATCATGCCGCACTCTCCTTTCGAGTCGACACTGGCATAGCGATTACACGCCGACAATCGTTCCTTCGCCTTAGATCAAAAGCGACACGGTGATCCCGGTTACCAACCAACCCTCGATATAATCCTTGCGCGACGCCCTCCGAGAAAGACCATGAACAATACCGATTACCCTAAACTGTTCGAGCCGTTGGATCTGGGCTTTACCCAGCTCAAGAACCGCGTGTTGATGGGCTCCATGCATACTGGCATGGAGGATTTCTTCTGGCATTACGACGAACTGGCGGCCTATTTCGCCGAACGTGCCGCGGGCGGCGTCGGCCTGATCGTTACTGGCGGTATCGCGCCCAACGTGGCCGGCTGGGTATCGCCGATGGCCGGCCAGATGTCACATCGGCTGCATGTCTGGCCCCACCGCAAGATCACGCGGGCGGTGCATGCCGAGGGTGGCAAGATCTGCATGCAGATTCTGCATGCCGGACGCTACGGTTATCACCCGTTCATCGTGTCGGCATCGGATCGCAAGTCGCCGATCACGCCCTACAAGCCCAGACGGCTGACCACCCAGGGCGTCAAGAACACCATTCGCGACTATATCCGTTGTGCCGAGCTTGCCCGTGAAGCCGGCTACGACGGCGTCGAAGTGATGGGCTCGGAAGGCTATCTGATCAACCAGTTCCTCGTGGAACGCGTCAACGACCGCGACGACGAGTACGGCGGCAGCGTGGAGAACCGCCAGCGGATCGCGGTGGAAATCGTCGAGGGCATCCGCAAGGCGCTTGGCCCCGATTTCATCCTCATCTACCGCCTGTCGATGCTCGACCTGGTAGAAAACGGCCAGCGCTGGGAGGAAATCGTACGTCTGGCCAAGGCAGTGGAAGCCGCGGGTGCGACGATCATCAATACCGGTATCGGCTGGCACGAGGCGCGTATCCCGACCATCGTCACGCGGGTACCACGGGCGGCCTTTGCCTGGGTCACCAAAAAGCTCAAGGGCGAAGTTGCCCTGCCGCTGTGCACCACCAACCGCATCAACATGCCGGACGTGGCCGAATCGCTGCTGGCCGACGGCACGGCCGACATGGTGTCGATGGCTCGCCCGTTCCTCGCCGATCCGGAATTCGTCAACAAGGCCGCCAGCGCACGCGTCGACGAAATCAATACCTGTATCGCCTGCAACCAAGCCTGTCTCGATCACACCTTTCAATGGAAACGGGCGAGTTGTCTGGTCAACCCGCGCGCCGGGCATGAAACCAAGCTCAATTTCGCCCCGGCGAAAAAGCCGCGGGATATCGCCGTGGTGGGCGCCGGACCGGCGGGCCTGGAAGCCGCGACCCGTCTTGCCGAGCGCGGGCACCGGGTCACGCTGTTCGACAGCGCCAGCGAAATCGGCGGCCAGTTCAACATGGCCAAACGCATTCCCGGCAAGGAAGAGTTCTACGAAACGCTGCGCTACTACGCCCGCAAGCTGGAACGACTCGCCGTCGACCTGCGCCTGAATACGCTTGTCGAAGCTGACGACCTCGTGGCCATGGGCTTCGAGGACATCGTGATCGCCACCGGCGTCAACCCGCGCACGCCCGATATCGACGGCATCGGCCATGCCAGCGTCGCCTCCTATATCGATGTCATCCACGGCCGGGTGGAAGCCGGCCGCCGCGTCGCCGTGATCGGCGCGGGCGGTATCGGCTTCGACGTGAGCGAATTTCTGACCCATACACGCCCGTCGCCGGCCGAAGACAAGCAGAAGTTCTTCGATGAATGGGGGGTGGACCCGACCTTGAGCCACGAATCCGGTCTCACCGAGCCCCACCCGGAACCCTCGCCGCGCGAAGTCTGGCTGCTCCAGCGTACCGACGCCAAACCCGGCAAGGGGCTGGGCAAGACCAGCGGCTGGGCACATCGCGCCTCGCTCAAGCACAAGGGCGTGCACATGATGGGCGGCGTTACCTACGAGCGGATCGACGATGCCGGCCTGCATATCCGGCTCGACGACGAAGCCCGGGTTCTCGAGGTGGATACGGTGGTCATCTGTGCCGGCCAGCAAACGCGACGCGAACTCGCCGATACGCTGGGCGCACGCGGTATCAAGACCCACGTCATCGGCGGCGCACAGCTCGCTGCCGAGCTCGACGCCAAACGGGCCATACGCGAAGCCGCAGAGCTCGCCGCCGGGCTTTGAGCCAAGGCGTACGACGCCCGCGCGGGCGACGGCAATACAAGGCCGTCGCCCGCATCTTCTGCGCTCCAGAAAGACCGTCGTCGCTGGCACCGGAGCAGACGGCCTAGCCCGACTCTACGTCGAATGATCAAGGCGCGGCATTTTGCATGCGTGCGCAATACGGCCACACTGTGTGCATCATGCAGTCGCCACAGCCCGGTTACCCCCGATGACCGATCTCAACAAGAGTCTGGGCCTGTTCGGCCTTATCGCGATGGGCGCGGCCGGCGTACTCGGTACGAGCTGGATTTATACCAACGGCGAGTTCTTTGCCGCCTACGGCGCGGGCGGCGAAATATTCGGCCTGATCATCGGCGCGGTGCTGGCCGCCTGTGTCGCCTCGGCCTATGCCGAGCTGGCGTCGCGCTACCCGCGTGCCGGTGGCGAAATCGTGTATGCGTTCGTGGCCTTCGGGCGGCCCACGGCGTTTGTCGCCGGCTGGCTGTTGATCGGTGCCTATGTCAGTTCACTGGCGTTCTATGTTGCAGCCGCCGGCGGCCTGCTGGCACGCGTCTTTCCCGCTATCGATAGCGGCGCGCTCTATACACTGGCCGGCGAAACGGTCCATGCACCGGTTCTGATCATTGGCGCGGTGCTGGCAATCGCCGTCTATGCAATCAATCGCCGCGGGCTGAAAGTGGGCGGCGGCGTGCAGGTCTTGTTGTTCGCGGCCATGCTGCTGATCGGGCTGGGTTTGACCGTCGTAGGCTTTGCCCATGGCGAGCGCGCCAATTTCTGGCCGGCCTATGCGGCCGACGGCCGGCCCATCGCCGATACGCTGAGGTTCGTGTTGCCGGCGATGACCTTTCTGACCGGTTTTTCACTGGTGGGCATGCTCGCCGAAGACGCACGCCTGTCCCCGCGACGCATCGGCATCGCCGTCGTGATCACGGTCCTGCTGGCCGGTACGTTCTATGTCGTGGTGCTTACCGCCTCGGCATGGATCATCCCCTGGCAACGCACCGCCGAACTCGAGCAGGGCACGATCGATGCCTATCGTATCGCCGGCTTTCCCGTTCTGGCCTGGGGTGCCTACGTGATCGCCCTGCTCGGGCTTCTGACCAGCTTCATCGCGCTGTTCGTAGCCAGCTCGCGGGTGATGCTGGCGCTGGCCCGTGCCGGCATATTTCCGCCTGTCTTCGCCCGCGTCGACCCGCACCGGGGCACGCCCGATACCGCCCTGCTGTTCACGCTGAATCTGGTGCTGGCGCTCGGCTGGCTCGGCGAAGCGGCGCTGACCTGGTTTCTGGATACCGGCGGCATCTATATCGGCCTGGCCTGGCTGCTGGCCGTGGCCAGCCTGTACCGCATACGCGCCCGACAGCCGGATGCCGAAGCGCCCTACCGCGTGCGCTGGCTGATGTTGCCCGTGATCGGCGCCCTCGCCGCCACGGCCATCATCCTGGCCACACTGCTACCGGGCACGGGCATGTCGCTGCTCTGGCCGCATGAATACCTCATTCTGCTCGGCTGGCTTGTGCTGGGCGTGGTCATCTACGGTCTTGCACCGCCTGCGATGAGCCGGGACCAGGCGCTGACCGCGCTGCTCGGCACGGGGCAGACAAACGCTGCTTCACCGCCTACCGGCAAGGAGAGTGCTCAGTGACTGACCGCCCGGTCCCCGTCGCCGACCCGGTGGATACCGACCGTGTTCGCCACCTGCCCATCGTCGACAACGGCGAAGCGCTGGTGCCGGCAAGCCTGGCGCCGGACCGGCTTCTGGTGCGACCGCGCTACCATCTGGAAGGTCTACCCGGCGCCCTGCCCGAGTGCTTCGTACGCGAAGGCGTGCTGGAACGGCTGCTACAGGCGGCCGCGCTGCTGCCTTCCGGCTATCGGCTGGTGTTGTTCGATGCGTGGCGCCCGCTGGCCCTGCAACGCTGGCTGTTCGAGCGCTTTGCCCGTGAACTCGAACAAGGCGGCGGGCTTGAGCATATCGATGAATTCGTATCCCGACCGATGCCGGATCCCGCCCAGAGCCCGCCCTATCATCTGACCGGCGGCGCGGTCGATCTGTCCATCGCCAACGACCGGGGGCGGCTATTGGATATGGGCAGCGGTTTCGATGCCATGAGCGATGCCTCGCATACGGCGTACTTCGAAACCGCGGCCGGAGATGATACGCAGCGCTTTCGCTGGCGCGACAATCGGCGCCTGCTCTACCACGCCATGAACGATGCCGGCTTCGTCAACCTGCCCAGCGAATGGTGGCACTACGACTACGGCGATCAGCTATGGGCCACGCTGGGCAGCCACGAGCACGCACTTTATGGCGCTGCGGAGCCTGCGTTTCGCTGGGGTGAGCTGTCTTAGGGCGTGTCCTCACACGCCAAGGCGGCGCAACGGCTTCGCCTTTGCCTGGCGAGCGATCAGCGTGCGTATTCCGCGATCAGATCCACGAATTCGCGACCATAGGCATCGCGTTTCTTCTCGCCGATGCCCGGCACGTTCTCCAGTTCGGCCGTACTCGTCGGCCGGCGTGCCAGCATCTCGCGCAGGGTCGCGTCGTGAAAGATCACGTAGGGCGGCACGTCCTGTTCCTTGGCCAGGCGCAGGCGCAGCTCCCGCAATGCCTCCCAGAGCGGTTCGTCTTCCATTTCGATCGGCGGCAGCTCTTTTTTCAGACGGCTGCGCGTACGCCCGCGCTTGCCGCTGCGATCCACGCGCAGCTCCAGCGTTTCCCTGCCCTTGAGCAGCGGCTTGCAGTTTGCGCCCAGGGCCAGGCCGCCATAGCCGGGGTCGACCCGCACATAGCCCAGGGCGATGAGCTGGCGGATGATCGAACGCCATTGCTTGGTTTCCACCTCGGCGCCCACGCCAAAGGTCGACAGCCCGTCGTGGCCGAGTTCGACCGCCCGATCGCTCGCGCTGCCGCGCAGGTGGTCAATCACATAGCCGGTGCCAAAACGCTGGCCGGTCCGGTAGATTGCCGAGAGCGCCATGCGCGCCAAGCGGGTCGCGTCGTAGGTTTCGGGCGGGTTCAGGCAGGTGTCGCAATTGCCGCAGGGCTGTTCGCGCTCTTCCCCGAAATACCCGAGCAGGCTCACCCGTCGACAGCTGGCCAGTTCGCAGTAGGCCAGCATCGCATCGAGCTTGCTGCGTTCCACGCGCTTGCGCTCTTCGGGGGCATTGCCCTGCTCGATCATGCGCGAGCGCTGTACCGTATCGTTGAGGCCGTAGAGCATCCAGGCTGTGGCCGGGGCGCCGTCACGTCCGGCACGCCCGGTTTCCTGGTAGTAGGCCTCGATGCTGGCCGGCAGATCGACATGGGCCACGAAGCGCACATCGGGCTTGTCGATGCCCATGCCAAAGGCCACGGTCGCACATACGATCACGCCCTCTTCGCGCAGAAACCGGGCCTGATGGGTCTGGCGCAGCTGCGCGGGCAGCCCGGCGTGATAGGCCAGCGCCGTCTTGCCGCGCTGGTTGAGCCATTCCGCGGTTTCTTCGGTCTTGCGGCGCGACAGACAGTAGACGATCCCCGCCTCGCCGTCGTGTTCGCGTTCGATGAAATCAAGCAGCTGCTGCTTGGCGCTGCCGCGCTCGGCCACGCGGTACTGAATATTCGGCCGATCGAAGCTGTGCAGGAAAACACTGGCCTGCTCGAGGCGTAGCCGTTCGATGATCTCGGCCCGCGTGGGCAGGTCGGCGGTGGCCGTGAGGGCCACACGGGGCACCTGGGGGAAGCGGTCGGCGAGCGCGGCCAGCGCACGGTACTCGGGCCGGAAGTCGTGGCCCCATTGCGATACGCAGTGGGCCTCGTCAATCGCGAGCAGCGAAATGCGGCAATCGGCCACGAGATCGAGCATACGCGGCTGCATGAGCCGTTCGGGCGCGACATAGACCAGGTCGATGGTATTGGCGCGCATGGCCTGCTCGATGGCCTGCTGGTCGGCAAAATCGAGGGTGGAGTTGAGATAGGCCGCGCGTACGCCCAGCTGTTCGAGGGCGGCGACCTGATCGGCCATGAGCGCGATCAGCGGCGAAACCACGATCGCCACGCCGTCGCGTACCAGCGCCGGAATCTGGTAACACAGCGACTTGCCACCGCCGGTGGGCATGAGCACGAGCGCGTCTTCGCCGTTGCAGACGGTATCGATGATCTCGGCCTGGCGGCCACGAAACGCGTCGTAACCGAAGACCGACTGCAGAACCCCCTGCGGCGTTGCCTGCCGGGCGGCCACGTCAGCCCAGCAGTGCCGCCGCCGACGGCGCCAGCGGAATCACGTAGAACAGCACGGCAAAGAAGTGGAACACACTGCCGCCGATCACGAACAGATGCCAGATCGCATGGTTGTACGGCATGCTGTTCCAGGCATAAAACAGCACGCCCACGGTGTAGGAGATACCGCCAGCCAGCAGCAGCCAGACACCGCCCATGGCCACGTTCTCGATGACCGGCCCGATGACCAGCACCACGGTCCAGCCCATTGCCACGTAGAAGGCGGTGGATAGATACTTGACGTTATTGAGCCGTGTGAGCTTTATCAGCACCCCGCCAACGGCGAGCGCCCAGATCAGGGTGAAAAGCGTCCAGCCCCACACGCCCCGCAGATTCACCAGCGTGAACGGCGTATAGGTACCCGCGATCAGCACGTAGATCGCGAGATGATCGAACACCTTGAGCACGCTTTTCGCACGCGGCGGGTGCACCGCATGATACAGCGTGGATGAAAGATGGCTGAGAATGAGCGCAATGCCGAAAATGGTCACGCTGACGACGTGCCAGACGTTACCCAGCAAAGTCGCGTATACGACCATCACCACCAGCCCCGCGATCGATAGCGCGGTGCCGATGCCGGAGGTGATCGCGTTGGCAATCTCTTCGCCGAGCGTATAGCCGGCACTGTTCACGCGAGGCGTGAGCGGGGGTTGGGTCGTCGTGTTCATGGCGCGCATTCTGCCACGCCCGTCCGCGATTTGCCCCTCCCGATATCGACGCGCCGTTCACTGCACACGCCGTCGGTACGCCATAACAGACGTACGCTGGATTCTGACCTGCACAAACGAAAAAGGCGCCCGAAGGTGCCTTTTCCAAGCGTTGCGCCTGCGCGCGTTACTGATTGGCCGCACGCGCAAACGGCGGCTCTTCGATATTGTCCGAGACTTCATCCTTGTAGTACTCCTCTGCCGAGAAGGTATCCACCTGGATGGCCTCGAGACGTGCCGCTTCGGCCTTGCGGATTTTGGCCGCGTCGTCCTGGGTGATCACGCCGACGCCCACCGCCGAGTCGAGCGCTTCGAGCAGGCTCGGGGCCTGAATCTTCTTCTTGTGCATCGCCTTGCGGACCTGCATCGTCGCCTGTTGCGCTTCGCTGACCAGACGCCAGGCGTTGAGCAGACGGCCCATGCCGGGTTCGTCGTCGCGCGGCGTACCCATGCCACCGGCAACGCGCTGGTACTGCGCGCCCGGCGCCTGGATGCTGGCCGCAACCGCGCGGTCCATGGAATCACGCGGGCCGGTGGACAGCGGGTTGATCTTGAGCCAGAAGCGGCCCGGATAGCGCAGGATCCAGCCCAGCACCGGGACGTCGAAGTTTGCATAGATGCCTTCGAAGGCCAGCTGGACCTGCTGCAGGCTGTAACGCAGCGCCCAGTGCACGACCGGCAGGTCTTCCTTGCGGCTGCCCTCGGCCTGGAAGCGACGCAGCGTGGTCACGCCGAACAGCATCCACGACAAGGCATCGGAGAAACGCCCGGAAATCTTGCCGCGCTGCTTGAGCTTGCCACCGATCAGGAACATGGCCAGATCGGTCAGGAAGGCAAATCGGCTCGACGCCCAGCCGAGCTTGCGGAAATACTGGGCGGTTTCATCGTTGACCGGCGTACGCACGGTCCAGCCACGGGTCACACCGCGCAGGATGCCACGGAAGAAATTCTTAACCGAATGGCCCATCCAGCCCAGGATCGCCTTGCGGAAGGCCGGCACGTCGTCGGCCTGTACCGCATTGAGCGTATCCAGCGCATAGGGATGGCAGCGCACCGCGCCCTGGCCGAAGATCATGAGCGTGCGGGTGAGGATATTCGCGCCTTCGACGGTAATGCTCACCGGCGCGCCGACATAGCCGCCGCCGA
This sequence comes from Salinisphaera sp., assembly GCF_002729955.1. Taxonomy (GTDB): domain Bacteria; phylum Pseudomonadota; class Gammaproteobacteria; order Nevskiales; family Salinisphaeraceae; genus Salinisphaera. Next base: position 109,814 of record NZ_PBYA01000027.1, read on the forward strand.
GGATATTGTTCGGGCCCTGCATGACGCCGGCGCCGGCCATGACATCCATGCCGTCGGTCACCAGCTGCTGGCCGATTTCGGTGGTCTGCTGCTTGAGAATCGCCGAGATCACCGGCGGATGGTTGCCGTTGTCCACGCCTGCGCAGACATAGATACGCGCCGATTCCAGGGTATAGGTCAGGGCGGCGATACGCGCGATCTTCGCTTCCACGCCTTCCATGAGGCCGATCGGAATACCGAACTGCTCGCGCACGATGCTGTACGGGCCTACGGCCGCCGCACTCGTCTTGGCCAGGGCCACACCGCTGGCCGGCAGCGATACGGCACGGCCGCCGCCGAGCTGTTCCATGAGCATGCGCCAGCCCTGGCCGGCACCGTCGACGCCGCCGATGATGTTTTCCACCGGCGCGACCACGTCCTTGCCGTAGATCGGGCCGTTGTCGAACGCGCCAATCGGCAGATGGTGATCGCCCAGCTCAAGCCCGTCCATGCCCTTTTCGAGCATGACCACGGTGATGCCGGGAAATTCGCCCTTGCCCAGCAGGTTGTCCGGATCGTGTAGCGAACAGGCCAGGCTGACGATGTTGGCGATCGGCGCCAGCGTGATATAGCGCTTGGAGAAATTCAGTCGAATCTTGGCTTCGCCGTCGTCATCCTTGAATACGACGCCTTCGGCCTTGATCGAGGCGGCATCGGACCCGGCGGTGGGTTCGGTCAGGCCGAAGCACGGCACATATTCGCCGCTTGCCAGCCCCGGCAGGTATTTGTCTTTCTGTGCCTGGGTGCCGTACTCAAGCAGCAACTCGGCCGCACCGAGGGTGTTGGGAATGACGATCAGGGTGCCGACCGGGCCCAGACCCGAGGTCTTGGTCATGACCGCACTGCGCGCGAGTACCGAGAAACCGGAACCGCCGTACTCCTTCGGAATGATCATCCCGAAAAAGCCCTTGTCGCGCAGGAACTGCCAGATATCGTCCGGGATGCGGCGCGTCTCTCGCAGCTTCCAACCGTCGACGCGATGAAGAAGTTCTTCTACCGGGCCATCCAGAAACGCCTGCTCCTCTTCCGACAAACCCGGGTAGGCTTCGGCCATCATGGCACGAAAATCCGGATTACCGCTAAAGAATTCGCCGTCGATCCAGACAGAGCCCGCCTCGAGGGCATGCCGCTCGGTGTCCGAAATTTTCGGCAGCAGCTTGGCGTCGTTGATCTTTTTCAGAAGTGTGGCAAACATGGCATCTCCATGGCTCGAAGCGTTGGGATCGCGGCCCGGTAGACACTCGCTCAACAGACATGGCCGCGCTCTATACTCAAACGACTATACCGGCGTGCGATGCGGCGCACAAAGGTAATTTCCATTATCCTGCCAGCGCTCGAGACGCGGCGATATTCGCATTACCCCGTGCCATTTCAAGTTGTCCGCAATTATTTCAATCAGTTGTACAAACTTGGGCGCGCACACGGCTCTTGTTAAAGTCGCCTAGAATTTGGCGTGTAATGAGTGTTACCCGTGATTGATCGATACCCCAGAACCACCAGCGAGCGTGAACGCACACTTTCGCGTCTGGACCCGGCGACGCGTACGCGCATCGAAGCCGCGGCGCTGGAGCTTTTTTCCGAGCGTGAATTCCATCGCGTCAAGCTGATCAACATCGCACGCGAGGCGAGAATCAGCCTGCAAACGCTGTACAAATACTACGGCAGCAAGGAAGCGGTGCTGTTCGCGAGCCTCGATACCTGGCTGGGCGACCTGGCGAATCGTATGATCGATCATCTGCAGGGGATCGAGAATTTCGAGGATCGATTGCGCAAGGTGTTCTGGGTCTTGCTCGATTATTTCGAGCGTAACCCGAAGGTCGCCCAGATCATCCTAAGCTCGGTCTATCTGAGTACCTGGCGTGATGACGATACCTTCCGTCAGCCGGCGCTGATGTCGGTATTTCTCGGGGTGATCAACGACGGTCGCGAACGTGGCGTGCTCACCAACGAAGTCGACGAAATCGAGATTTCCGACTTCATCTGGGGCGTGGCCAATCGCATGGTCGCGATGTGGTTGCTGCGTGGCCGCAAGCGCCCGCTCGCCGAGAAGGCCCCGGCCATGTTCAACATGGTATGGCGTGCCATCGCCAGCGAAAGCGTGCTGGCCGAACAGCTCAGAGCGCGCGTGCCGGCGGACGAACCGGCGGCCGCCACGGGCTGATACGCTCCGGGGCAACGGCCGAGCGAGCGCCCAGCGCGCTACATCGTATAGCTGGTGCGTCGGTTTTCGAGCATGCCGGCCAGCAACGTTTCCAGGCGTTGCTGGGTGGCCCCGCCGTCCTGGGCCGCAAACTGAACTCCGATCCCGGCCGGACGCTGGCTGCCGGTATTGCGCGGCGTCACCCATACCACCTTTCCGGCCACGGGCAGACGTTCGTTCTGCTCCACCAGATGCATCAGCAAGAATACGTCCGCGCCCATATCGTAGGTGGTCTGGGTCAGATACTGCTGTTTGACGAACAGTCCGCCGTTGGTCACGAAAGGCATATAGGCCGCACAAAGCTCTGCGCGGTCGGCTACGTCCAAACGTACGATTCCGGACTGGCTGGCAACATTCTGTTCGGGCATCTATCTACTCGGCTTGCGCTTGAGACGGGTTTTCAGGTCCAGCAACAACGACTCTATCACCAGCTGCCAGTCGGCATTGCTACGCGCCAGTCGCGCGGCCTCGGCCACCTGGGCGCACCAGGGCTGAAAAGCATGCGGGTCCATGCGCGTGGCGACCCGTGCCAGGCCCTCCGGCAGTGCTTCCGGGTTATCGGCCGATTGGCCCTCTTTCATGAGGGCAAGCGATAGCAGCCCGCTCGCCCGCCGATAGAGCCAGTCGGTCAACAGATCGGCGGGTTGCTTGGCCAGGCGTTCGGCGGCCGCGGCCGGATCCTCACGATTGCGTATCACGTCTGACAGCGTACCGTCCCAGCCGTCGATCAGGACGGCGTAGTCCTGGGCCTGGCGATCAACCACGGCAAAGGGCGTACGCAGACTGTCGGCATCCAGGCCTTCGCAATCGATCTGTCGTTCTTCAAGCCACTGTCTTGCCTCGTTCGGCTCGGGTGGCGCGAGGCGCCAAAGCTGGCAGCGGCTGCGTACCGTCGGCATCAATGCCGAGACGCGGTCGGTGACCAGAACGATATGACAGGCCGGCGGGGGCTCCTCCAGCGTTTTGAGCAGACTGTTCGCCGCGCTGGGCGATAACGCCTCGGCCGGGTCGATCCAGCCGATTCGGCCGCTATCGTACTGGGGCGTAAGCTGCAGACGCTGCGAGAACGCACGTACCTGATCGACCTTGATGAGCTTGCCCGCCTCTTCCGGCACCAGCCGCGAGATATCCGGATGCGTTTGTGCCTGGCGCTGGCGACAGGCCGCGCAACGCCCGCAGGCATCGCCGTTGTCGTCGCGGTCGCGGCATAGCAAGGCAGCCACGATACGCTCGGCGAACAGGCGTTTGCCGATACCTGGCGGGCCGCAGACCAGCAACCCATGGGCTACGCGATCCGTTGCGATCGCCTGGGCCATGCGTGACCAGGGCGTGGCATGCCAGGACGGCTTGGCGGCGTCGTCGGACAGGGTATCGCTCATATCAGATCGGCCAGCGCTTTCTCGATATGCTCGCTTACGGCATCGATGGTTTCGCCCGCGTTGATCACACGATAGCGCTCGGGCTGTGCCTGAGCGCGGGCCAGATAGGCGTTGCGAACGGTTTCGTGAAACACCAGCGTTTCCCGATCGAAACGGTTGCCCTCGCCGCGCTTGCCGGCCCGGGCCAGCCCCTGGGCGACCGGGAGATCGAACAGCAGCACACGATCCGGGCGGCGTTCGCCCTGTACGAGCGTTTCCAGGGCGGCGACCGTTTCGTTGCCCAGCCCTCGGGCGACGCCCTGATAGGCATAGCTGGCATCGGTGAAGCGGTCGGTAAGCACCCAGGCCCCGCGCGCCAGCGCCGGCTCGATCACTTCGTTCAAGTGGGCGGCACGGGCGGCGAATACCAGCAGCAGTTCGCTCATCGGCGGCATGGGCGTTTCATATTCGCCCATCAGCACACCGCGTATCGCCTCGCCCAGGGCGGTACCGCCCGGCTCGCGCGTGCACACCACTTCATGACCGGCCGCCTCGAGCATGGCAGCAACTGCTGCGATCTGGCTGCTCTTCCCGGCGCCCTCCCCGCCTTCGAAGGCGATGAAGCGTGCCCCGTTATCCACGGCCGCCACGCTCAGGAGCCCCGCTGGTACTCGTCGACCGCGCGGTTGTGCTCGGCAAGCGTGTCGGAAAACACGTGGCTGCCATCGCCCCGCGAGACGAAATAAAGCGCCGTCCCCGGCTCCGGATTGAGCGCGGCCTCGATTGCCGCCCGCGAGGGCATGGCGATCGGCGTGGGCGGCAGCCCGGCCCGGGTATAGGTGTTGTAGGGGGTATCCCGGCGCAGATCCGAACGTCGGATATTGCCGTCGTAGTCTTCGATGCCGTAGATCACGGTGGGGTCGGTCTGCAGGCGCATGCCCTTTTCCAGCCGCCGTGCGAACACGCCAGCAATACGCCCCCGCTCGGCTGGTACCGCGGTTTCCTTTTCGATGATCGAGGCAAGAATCAGCGCCTCATAGGGTGTTTCGACCGGGGTATTCTCGGAACGCTGTTCCCATTGCGTATCGAGATAACGCTGCATTGCCTCATAGGCGCGTTTGAGAAAGGCGATGTCGGTCATGCCGCGGGGGAACAGATAGGTGTCGGGCATGAAGCGCCCTTCCGGGTTTTCATCCGGATGGCCGATCGCGGCCATGACCTCGGCATCGCTCTTGCCGGCCAGCTGGTGGTCGAGGGCATCGTTGTCGGCCATGAGCTTGCGGAATTCGGAAAAACGCCAGCCTTCGACCAGGGTCAGGCGGTATTGGCGCGTCTTGCCCGAAACCAGCAGTTCCAGCAGATGGGCCGGGGTCTGGCGGGCCGGAACCACATACTCGCCGGCCTTGATGTCGCCGGCCACGCCCTGATAGCGGGCGTACAGCGACAAATACTTCGCGTCGCGGGGACGGCTGATGATGTCTTCGGCCACCAGCCGCCGGGCGATGGCGTTGAAGCTCATGCCGCTATCGACCGTCAGCAGCTTGCCCTGGCTGTTCTCCAGCGGGGAATTGAAAAAACGGGCCGTATCGATCGCCAGGGCGGCACAGGCGAGCACGCCCAGCCCGATCACCGCCCATACCACGCGTTTAATCACTGCTACCTGCCTTGTCGTTGCGCTCGCGGCGTTCATTCGCGCGAGTGTCCATGTCGTTCAATAAGCCGCGCGCGTATGCGGCCGCCGATTCGCTCTCGCCAAGCTCGCGACCGTCGAAATGCGATATTGCGACCACGCCGCCCACGCTGTTGCAGGCGATGCCGGCACGGCAGCGGCCGAGGTCCGGCGGGCGGATATCGCGTTCGCTTACCCGCATACCGGCCTGTTCGAGCGCACACCAGAGCCGCTGTCGTGTGGCTCCGATGATACCTGCCCGCGTCAGCCGCGGGGTGTACCAATCGCCGTCGGCGTTCGAAAAGAAAAGATTGCGCATGGTGGTGGCGATGACGAAGCCGTTGGCGTCGGCCATCCAGGCATCGGCCTGGCCGCGCGCCCTACATTCCTCACGTGCCAGCACCTGCTCAAGCCGGTTGAGATGCTTGATACCCGCCAGACGCGGCTGGATGGCCAGCTCGATCGAGGATCGCTCGAGCGCCAGCGGCGCCGGCTCGCCGCGCGCATGCGCGGGCAGTTCATGCCCGCTCACGATACGTCGCACCTGTGCCGGCTGCGGCGGCATATAGCCGCGTCCGCCGCTGCCACGGGTGACCATGATCTTGCAGACGCCGTCCTCCGCATCGCCGAACAAAGCCTGCATATCGGCCAGAATCTCGTCTTCGACGGGTGTGCCGAGGCCCAGCGCCGCGCAATCGTGCTGCAGGCGCTGCCAGTGTGCCCACCACCCCAGCGCGCGACCGGAGTCGATTCTGACCGTACGGAACACGCCGTCGCCATAGGCCAGGCCGCGATCGCCCACCGGGACCGCAGAGCTGGCCTGGCCGTCGACGCGAATCCGCTCATCCATAGGCATGGCCATCGGCGTCGACGAAGCTGCGCAGCACGCCACGCGCCTTGATACGGGTTTCTTCGAGCTCCTCGTCGGCGATCGAATCGGCCACGATACCGGCGCCGGTACGCAATGTGAGGTCGTGCCCCTGCTGGGTGAGCGAGCGGATCACGATATTGGTATCCAGGCGGCCGCAGCGGCTCAGGTAGCCGATACTGCCGGTGTAGGCGCCGCGCGGTTCATTCTCCAGCTCGGCGATGATCTCCATGCACCGCACCTTCGGGCAGCCGGTGATCGTGCCGCCAGGGAATACCGCCTTCAGCGTAGCGCCAGGGCCCACCCCCGGCGCCAGCGTGCCGCGAATATTCGACACGATATGGTGCACGTGCGCATAGGATTCGATACACATCAGCTCGTCGACCGCGACCGTCCCGGGGCGACAGACGCGGCCCAGGTCGTTGCGCTCAAGATCGATGAGCATGACGTGTTCGGCCCGCTCTTTTGGATGGCCAATAAGTTCTGCGGTCATGCCGGCGTCGGTGCCGGCGCTACGCATGCGGGTGCCCGCGATCGGCCGGGTCTGGGCAATACCCAGATCGATGGATACCAGCCGCTCGGGCGACGAACACACCAGCGCGGCCTCTCCCCACTGCACAAGCCCGGAAAACGGCGCCGGGTTCGCCGCCCGCAGGGCCGCATAGACCCGCGCCGGCGCGACATCGTGCTGCATGCGTCCGTGCCAGACACGCGACAGGTTCGCCTGGAAGACGTCGCCGGCATGGATCAGTTCGCGGGCACGCTCGACGTTGTCCATGTAGATCGAGGGCGGCTGTTCCTGCCACCATGCCGGCAGCGACTGGGCCGAAAGCGTTGATTGCATGCCCTGCTCGAGATCCGCGCGCATGATTCGCAGCGCATCGGCATGCGTCGATTCGGCCACGAGATATAGCTTTTGCTCTAGCCGGTCGTGCACGAACGCCGCCGGACAGCGTACTGCGAGCGCATCGGGTAATGTGTCGTGGCGCCTGCTCGCAAGCGATAGGCTCGGCTCGACCCGGCCGGCCATTTCATAGCCGAGATAGATAAACCAGCCGCCCACGAACGGCAGCCCCGGTATGCGGCTGCGTTGCTGCTGCGCCGCCGCCTGATCCAGGGCCGCGAAAAAATCGGTCTGCGAATCGTCGGCAGTGACCGTGAGCGTTTCGCCCGGAAACCCCAGCAGCAGATCGAAGCGGCTTTGCGCGGCCGCGCCCGCGCTGCTTTCCAGCAGAAACGGGTAGCGCTCGGGTGCCAGCGCGGCCACCCGAGCGAGATCCGGTGTTCTACCCGTGGGTATTTCGACGATATGCAGATCGTCGGAGGTTGACTCGCGCACAGCCGCGGGCGAACGCGCGTCTCAGTCGACGCGCTTGAAGATCAGCGAACCATTGGTGCCGCCAAAGCCGAAGGAATTCGACAGCGCGGCGTCGATGCGCATCGAACGGGCCTCATGCGGCACGTAATCGAGGTTGCAGCCCTCGGCGGGGTTGTCCAGATTGATGGTCGGCGGCGCGACCTGGTCGCGAATCGCCAACAGCGTGAAGATGGCCTCCGCCGAGCCCGCCGCACCGAGCATATGGCCGGTCATGGACTTGGTGGAGCTCACCGCCACGTTCTTTGCCGAATCGCCGAGCACGGCCTCGATCGACTGGCTCTCTGCGACATCGCCCACGGTGGTCGAAGTACCATGCGCGTTAATGTACTGGAGTTCGTCCGGGTTGAGCTCGGCGTCGTGGAGGGCGTTGGCCATGCATTGACGCGCGCCCCGGCCACTGGGCTGCGTAATGTGGTAGGCATCGCCGCTCATGCCAAAGCCCGCGACCTCGCCATAGATATTCGCGCCGCGCTTCTTGGCCTGTTCGTACTCTTCGAGCATGAGCACGCCGGCACCATCGGACAGCACGAAACCGTCTCGATCGGTATCCCAGGGGCGGCTGGCCGCCTGCGGATCGTCGTTGCGGCTGGACAACGCCCGAGCCGCACAGAAGCCCGCCAGCCCGATCGGGTTGACGGCCATCTCGCAGCCACCCGCGAGCATCGCGTCGGCATCACCAGCGGCGATCAGGCGCGCGGCCAAGCCGATATTGTGAACGCCCGTGGTACAGGCGGACACGGCCGCGATATTCGGCCCGTGCAGGTTCAGCTGAATCGAAACCTGGCCGGCGGCCATGTTCGCAATACTGCTGGGAATGAAGAACGGCGACACCTTCTTGGCGCTGTAATCGGCTTCATGAAAGCCGACACAGGTCTTGAGAATGGTGCCGATGCCGCCGATACCCGAACCCACGGCAACGCCCACGCGATCGTTGTATTCGTCGTTGAGCTCTAGCCCGCTGTCGTTGAATGCCTGTACCGAAGCTGCGACGCCATAGTGCACGAACGGATCGTAGCGCTTGGCCTCTTTCTTCGACATGTACTCGGCAACATCGAAATCGCGGATCGGGCCGCCGAAACGCGTCGGATAGTCCGACACATCGAAGCTGTCGATGGTCGAGATACCGCTACGACCGTCGAGTATCGCGGCCCAGCTCGAGGCGACATCCAGGCCGACCGGGGAAATCATTCCCAGACCGGTGACTACTACGCGACGCTGTCTCAACGCAGCCCCCTAGTTACTCATGACGCCGCGTGAAGCGGCGGGTTCATTCGCTACGACCGACCGGGTGCTGCCCCGCGGTCGCGCACGTGGAATGCGTTCAGCCTTCGGCGTGCGACTTGATGTAGTCGACCGCATCCTTGACGTTGACGATCTTCTCGGCTTCTTCGTCCGGAATATCGATTTCGAACTCTTCCTCGAGGGCCATGACCAACTCGACCGTATCCAACGAGTCTGCGCCCAGATCGTCGACGAACGACGCTTCCGACGTGACCTGGTCTTCGCTGACCGAAAGCTGTTCGGCAATGATCTTCTGTACTCGTTCTTCCACGCTACTCATCGGATTCTCTCCTGATTGACTATGGTTTACGCGTCTAGCACGCGGTGCATTCGCCCTCGCGAACCGCGCGCCATTCTAGGGAAAAAGGGTGGGCCTCGCCAGATTTTCGCAAGACCGCTCGGTGCTTGCTCAAGCCCCCATGTATAAACCGCCGTTGACGCTGAGCGTCTCGCCGGTGATATAAGCTGCAGAGTCGGACACCAGAAATGCGACGCTCGCGGCGATGTCATCCACATGACCCAGCCGCTGCAGCGGGATCTGTGTGAGCATCGCTTCACGCGTTTTGTCGTCGAGTTCGCGGGTCATGTCCGTTTCGATGAAGCCGGGTGCGATGGCGTTGACCGTAATCTGACGCGAACCGACCTCGCGCGCAAGCGAGCGGGTGAAACCCAGCAGACCGGCCTTGGCGGCGCTGTAGTTCGTCTGCCCGGCGTTGCCCATCAGGCCGACGACCGATGCGACGTTGACGATACGCCCACTGCGCGCCTTCATCATGCCCCGCAGGGCGGCCTTGGTGACCCGGAATACGCCCGAAAGATCGGCGTCGATCACGCCCTGCCAGTCGGATTCCTTCATGCGCATCAGCAACGTATCGCGCGTGATCGCCGCGTTGTTCACCACGATCGTGGGCGCGCCGAATGTCTGGGTGACTTCCTTGAGCAGCGCCGTCACGTCGGCGTCGTCGGTCACATCGAGCCGGCGTCCAGCGCCCGGCGTCGCCGCGGCGCCCAGACGGGCTTCGATACGCTGGGCACCGTCATCGGTCGTGGCGGTTCCCACGACGACGGCACCGTCGGCAGCCAGGCGATCGGCAATAGCCGCGCCGATACCGCGGGATGCCCCGGTTACCAGAGCGATCCGGCCATCGAGATTGGCGTTGGTCATGACTCTCCCACTCGCGCCTTTATCGCGCTGACTATTCTTCTTCGGTTGTATTCAGCGCTTCACGCAGGCTGTCGGCATCCGACAGTGCCAGCGAGGTCGCGCTTTTATCGATACGCTTGTTCAGGCCGGTGAGCACCTTGCCCGGCCCGCATTCCAGAAACAACTGACAGTTGGCCGCGCGCATGGCGCGGATCGTGTCGGCCCAGAGCACCGACTGCGCAAGCTGGCGAACCAGTGCCTTGCGGATGCCGTCCACGTCCTCGCGCGGCTGCGCGTCGACGTTGTGCAGCACCGTCAGTTTGGGCTGGCGCAGCGGAATCTCGAGCAGATGAGACTGCAGCCGTTCGGCCGCCGGCTGCATGAGCGCGCAATGCGAGGGCACACTCACGGCAAGCGGCTTGACCAGCTTCGCGCCCTTCTCCTTGGCCAGGCGCCCGGCGGTGGTGACCGCCTCGGCGTGTCCGGCAATGACCACCTGGAGCGGCGCATTGAAGTTGGCGGGTGATACCACCAGTGCGTCTTCGGCATGGGCCTGTTCGGCGGCCGCACAGGCCTCGCGAACGGCGTCGTCGTCCAGGCCAATGACCGCGGCCATCGCGCCCTCGTCCGGCGCCACCGCATTCTGCATTGCCTTGCCGCGCATCTGCGTCAAACGCAGCGCGTCGCCGAAGTCGAGTGCCTCGGCCGCCACCAGCGCGGTGTATTCGCCCAGGCTGTGCCCGGCGAGAAATTCCGGCATACGGCCGTTGCGCTGTTGCCAGACTCGCCAGACCGCCACGCCGGCGGTCACGAGGGCGGGCTGGGTGAACTCGGTCTGATCGAGTTTTTCGGCCGGGCCGTTCTGTATGAGATCGGCCATGTCATAACCGAGCGCCTCGCCGGCTTCGGCATAGGTTTCGGCAACGACGGGATAGCGCTCGGCCAGCGCTGACAGCATTCCGACCGACTGGGCCCCTTGCCCGGGAAAAATCATCCCCAAACGCGACATAGAAAAGGTCGTGATCAAACGATGGCGGCATCATACCCACCCCAAAACCGCTTGGCCACGTGAAAAGCCCGTTTGCTAGAATCCACCGTTTGCACAGCGTCAAGTACGCGGAGGCTGTTTTGGTCCACGCCGAACTCACCGTGGCCGCGGTGGTATGTGTCGATCACCGCTATCTCGTGGTCGAGGAATTCGCCCATGGCCGCCGCGTAATCAACCAGCCCGCCGGCCATGTAGAGCCTGGCGAAACGCTGCAGCAAGCCGTGATTCGGGAAACCTTCGAGGAAAGCGCCTGGCGTTTCACGCCCACCGGCCTGGTGGGCATGTATCACTGGCCACACGAAGATGGTCGCACCACCCTGCGCTTTGCCTTCTGTGGTGAAGTCGAGGGCCACGTCGCCGGCCAGGCACTGGACGACGGCATCATCGCAGCCCATTGGCTGAGCGCCGAGCAGCTGCAGGCACGCAATGATCTGCGCAGCCCGCTGGTGCTTCAGGCGATCGCCGACTTCAACGCCTTCGAGCCGATCGCGCTCGAACGCGTGCGTCATATCAGGGGCCGCTGACATGGCCGAAGCATTCTGGCAGCGCGCCCCGCAGGACACGCGGGTGATCGTCGGTCTGTCCGGCGGGGTGGATTCATCCGTGACCGCGCTGCGCCTGGTCGAGGCCGGCTACCAGGTCGAAGGCCTGTTCATGTTCAACTGGAGCGAGGACGAAGCCGGACGCTGCCAGGCCGCCGACGACTACGACGACGCGGCGGCGGTATGCGAGGTGCTGGATATTCCGCTGCACCGCGCCGACTTTTCGCGAGAGTACAAGGCCCGGGTATTCCGCTACTTTCTCGACAGCTACGCGGCCGGACGCACGCCCAATCCGGACGTGCTCTGCAACCGCGAGATCAAGTTCGATGCCTTCCTGCATCACGCCGAACGCCTGGGCGCGGACGCGATCGCGACCGGCCACTACGCGCGACTGGTCCACGACGTTGACGGCACCCGACTGCTGCGCGGCGCGGACCCGGGCAAGGATCAGTCGTATTTTCTGGCCGCCGTACCCATGGCCGCGCTTGAACGCACGCTGTTCCCGCTGGGCGATACCTACAAGACCGACGTGCGCGCCATCGCCCGCAAGGCGGGCCTGCCCATCCACGACAAACCCGACAGCACCGGCGTGTGTTTTATCGGCGAGCGGGATTTCGAGGGCTTTCTGCGTCAGTACCTGTCCGGGCGAGCCGGGCCGGTGCGCGTATCCGGCGGGCCGCTCGATGGCCAGACCGTCGGCGAGCACGGCGGGCTCATCTACTACACCATCGGCCAGCGGCGCGGGCTTGGCCTCGGCGGTGTTCAAGGTGCCTCCCAGGCGCCCTGGTATGTCGCTGCAAAGGATCTGAATACGGACACGCTCTGGGTGACCCAGGATCACGACCATCCCGAACTGGCACAAACGGCGCTTACGACCGCCCCGCCGCACTGGCTGATCGATACGCCGCAGTTGCCGCGTCGTTGTGCGGCTCAGGTACGCTATCGTCAACGGGCGATCGACTGCCGTATCGAAGCGGGGCCGAACGGCGGCCTTCACGTGCAGTTCGATCGGCCGCCGCGGGCGATCGCACCCGGCCAGTATGCGGTTTTCTATGCGGGTGACCATTGCCTCGGCAGCGCCGAGATCGTGTCAGCCGGCCACTCCGAACTCGAGATTCCTGTCAGCGCATGAGCGACCAATCCACGCACAGCCTTCGCGACCAGGCCCTGTCCCTGGCCGGCGTTGCCCAGTTCGCACTGTATGCGCACGAACTCGCCGCCGACGGGCGCGACACGCCCCAGCGTCTGGAGATCGCCAAGCATGCAATCTTTTGCACCGATCCCAACAGCGTCATCGACGTCTATGGCGATCTGCCCAGCGTGGGCGACGGTATCGCCTATCTCAAACGCCAGCTCGCCGGCGAGAAACCGGACCAGAAATCGGCGCTCATCGCGCGCTATATCGGTCAATTGCTGCGCCTGTCCGGCGCGTTGATCAAGGACGACGCCGCGCTCAAGCGCCTGCGCGGCGCGATCGATCGCGCACGTCTGGCCGAGCCGGCCGAAGTACCCGTCATTCTCGACGATGCCTACCGCGACAGCATCAGCCCGGCCAAACCGCGCATCATGCTGCACGGGCATCCGAGCTATCTTCAGAACGAAGCGATCCAGGCCCGTGCCCGCACCCAGCTGATGGCTGCGGTGCGCTGCGCGATCATGTGGCGCCAGTGCGGCGGCGGCTTCATTTCTCTGTTCTTCCGGCGCAAGGCGCTGCTGAAATCGCTGGAAAACATCGGCCCGCGGGCGCCCGTGCGCTAGCAAATGCGTCTTCCAATCGCCGCGTATGGACGGCGCTACGGCCTCGCGGGCGCTTTTGCCTGCAGCCGGGGCCGCGAAAAAGCTATACTACGCGACGCTTTTAAGTGTCCGGATCCCAACCGGACCGAAGAACCACCGAGTGTCTTTGGAGAACCAAACCTATGACGGACAGTTTCAATACACGCGCGCAGTTCACTGCAGGTGATCGCAGCTTCGACTATTTCAGTCTGCCCAAGCTCCAGGAACAGTTCCCGGGCGTGGCCAAGCTGCCCTACGCGCAGAAGATCCTGCTCGAGAATCTGCTCCGCCACGAGGACGGCTCCAACGTCGATGCCGACGATATCAAGGCACTCGCCAACTGGGACGCCAAGGCCGAGCCGGATACCGAAATCGCCTTCACCCCGGCACGCGTGGTCCTGCAGGACTTCACCGGCGTGCCGGCAGTGGTCGACCTGGCCGCCATGCGCGATGCCATGGCCAACCTCGGCGGCAGCCCCGACAAGATCAACCCGCTATCGCCGGCCGAACTCGTGATCGACCACTCGGTCATGGTCGACGAATACGGCACCGACAAGGCCTTCGATCTGAACGCCAAGCTCGAATTCAACCGCAACAAGGAGCGCTATGCGTTCCTGCGCTGGGGTCAGGGCGCGTTCGACAACTTCAAGGTCGTGCCGCCGGATACCGGCATCGTCCATCAGGTCAACCTGGAATACCTGGCGCGCGTGGTCTTCGGTAACGAAGACAGCAACCTCGCCTACCCCGACACGCTGGTCGGCACCGACTCCCACACCACCATGATCAACGGCGTGGGCGTGCTCGGCTGGGGCGTGGGCGGTATCGAAGCCGAAGCGGCCATGCTCGGCCAGCCCATCACCATGCTCATTCCCCAGGTCGTGGGCTTCAAGCTCACCGGCAAGCTCGCCGAAGGCTGCACCGCCACCGACCTGGTGCTCACGGTCACAGAAATGCTGCGCGCCAAGGGCGTGGTCGGCAAGTTCGTGGAATTCTTCGGCGACGGCCTGGCCGATCTGCCGCTGGCCGACCGTGCCACCATTGCCAACATGGCGCCCGAATACGGCGCGACCTGCGGTATCTTCCCGGTCGACGGCGAAACCATTCGTTACATGGAACTCACCGGCCGTCCCGCCGAACAGCTGGAACTGGTCGAAGCCTATGCCAAGGCCCAAGGCCTGTGGCGTGAAGAAGGCGAGCCCGACGCCGACTACACCGACGTGCTCGAGCTCGACATGTCCACGGTGCAGCCCTCGCTGGCCGGCCCGAAACGCCCGCAGGACCGCGTGCTGCTGGCCGACATGCAGAAGACCTATCGCCGCGAAGTCGAGCCCTTCATCAAGTCGCGCGCCGAGAAGTCCGATCCCGAAGACAAGAGCATGGCCGAGGCCAAGCAGCAAAGTGAAGCCGGCCTGGCTTCCGACAGCGTCGAAGGCGCGATTCATGCGCCGGTCAACTACAAGGACCAGGACTTCGATCTGCACGACGGCTCGGTGGTAATCGCCGCCATCACCTCCTGCACCAACACGTCGAACCCGGCGGTGATGATCGGTGCCGGCCTGCTGGCCCGAAACGCCATTGAGAAGGGTCTGCAGGTCAAGCCCTGGGTCAAGACCTCGCTGGCCCCGGGTTCCAAGGTCGTGACCGAGTATCTGGAAAAAGCCGGCCTGGACGACGATCTCGACAGCCTCGGCTTCCAGCTGGTCGGCTACGGCTGCACCACCTGTATCGGTAACTCCGGGCCGCTGCCCGAGCCGATCGGCAATGCCGTGCGCGAGCACAGCCTGAACGTGGCCTCGGTGCTGTCCGGCAACCGTAACTTCGAAGGCCGCGTGCACGGCGACGTGCGCATGAACTTCCTCGCCAGCCCGCCGCTGGTGGTGGCCTATGCGCTGTCCGGCACCATCGATATCGACATGAACAACGATCCGCTCGGCCAGGACGCCGACGGCAACGACGTGTATCTGCGTGATATCTGGCCGTCGCAGAAGGAAATCTACGACACCATCGGCAGTTCGCTGAACTCCGAGATGTTCAAGGACAGCTACGGCGACGTGTTCGCTGGCGATTCCCGCTGGAAGGGCCTGGACGTGCCGGAAGGCGAAATCTTCGATTGGGACGAAACCAGCACCTACGTGCAGAACCCGCCCTACTTCGAAGGCATGTCGGTCGATGTCGACGATATCCCGACCATCCAGGGTGCGCGTTGTCTGGCCCTGCTGGGTGATTCGATCACCACCGACCATATCTCGCCGGCCGGTGCCATCACCAAGGACTCGCCCGCTGGCCAGTACCTGCAGGAAAAAGGCGTCTCGCCGTCGGACTTCAACAGCTACGGCTCGCGTCGCGGCAACCACGAAGTGATGATGCGCGGCACCTTCGCCAATGTTCGCCTGCGCAACCTGCTGGCCCCGGGCACCGAAGGCGGCTGGACCCGTCATCAGCCCTCCGGCGACGAGATGTTCATCTACGACGCCGCCATGAAGTACGCAGAAGACAACACCCCGCTGGTGGTGCTGGCCGGCAAGGAATACGGCACCGGCTCGTCGCGCGACTGGGCTGCGAAGGGCACCCTGCTGCTCGGCGTGAAGACCGTGATCGCCCAGTCCTTCGAGCGTATCCATCGTTCGAACCTGGTCGGCATGGGCGTATTGCCGCTGCAGTTCAAGGAAGGCGAAAACGCCGAATCCCTGGGCCTCGACGGCACCGAAACCTTCGATATCGAAGGGCTGAAGTCGGACGCGACCGAAGTCACCGTCAAGGCGACGAAGGAAAGCGGCGACACCAGCGAGTTCACCGCCAAGGTGCGTATCGATACGCCCAAGGAATGGGACTACTACCAGAACGGCGGCATCCTGCACTATGTGCTGCGTCAGCTCGCCAAGGCGGCATAAGCACTGCCGACAGCCGACGCTTTCGCGGTCGTAAAAAAGCCCCGCTTCGGCGGGGCTTTTTTTATGGCGCTTGCAACCGCGTCGGCACGACAGAAGGCACACACCCGCCCGCGGTGAGCGGGTTCGGCCCAGCCTGGCGCGTACCATCGCTCTGGGGCGCAATGTTAGCCGGGGCAAACAGCCAGGCCGGCCCACGCGCCGCGGTAGGCTATTTGACGTTCTTCCGCGGACCGTTGAACAGCGGCGACGGCGCGAGCGGACGCATTTCGGAACGCAGGGAGCTCAGGCGTGCCACTTCGCGCTCGACCTCGCGTACATACCGCCAGACCTCTCGGGCCGTCTTGTCCGCGCGGATATCGAAGGCGATACCGAGATAGCACAGGCCTTCGTCCTCATTCACGTACCGATGGCTGATCTTGCCTCGCACCTCGAACGTCTCGCCGTTGGGAAACAGGGCCTGAATACGATAACCATCAACGCCGACCTCGATACCTTCCGGCGCGTCCAAAGGCAGACTCACCAGACAGCCCCCGGCCGACAGATCGCGCAGCGTGGTATGCCATTCCCGGCTTTTGCCATTCGACAACAGCACCGTCACCGACATGCCGTTGCTCAGAGCCGCCCGGAACTGACCGCGACGCTTGAGCAGGGCCACGCTGTCCGGCAGCGAGGCCGACACACTCAGACGGGCGCCGCTTTGTGATACGCCGACACAGTGCATCGGGCTGCTCTGCAATGCTGCAGAGTGTTGGCGCGCATGCAGGATGAAACTCTCTCGCGCCTTGAGCAGTTCCTCGATATCGCCCGTGCTGGTCATATCCACGGCGCAGCGCCCGAGCGCGCGATCCACGGATACCACGCTCACCGGATACTGGATCATCGCTCCGTCGAAGCGGATCGTCACCTCATGCGTATTCCAGGTCAGCTCAATGAATGCGTCCGCCACCGCCTGGGGACTATTGATTTCCGCATAGCGGGGCCTGTTCGTCATGAATCAAAGTTCCTGGGTTGCGGGGCCTTGCCCTGGCCGGTCTATCGGCTGCCTGCCGACTTACTTGAATCGAGTGCGCCGCATACACGGCGCAAACAGTCATGGTATCGCGTTGATTCACCGATGCCGCGGATGGTGTGTCGCTACGAGGGCACGACTAGCGCCGGTCGGCAAAGTTATTTGAGTATCGCCTACGATCTTTTCAAAAAGACGAACTTATGGCGTTCCAAAGCGAATGGATTTTAGCGTTTATCGATATTTCAACGCGATAGCGACAGCGGCGTATAAAAATATTTGCGCCTGGACGTATCTTTTCGAGCGTGAACCGTTACACTGCACCTGCAGCATGGCTGCATACAATCAGTTCCGATTAAGTAAGAGAAAATTATGGCCAAAGGCACCGTTAAGTGGTTCAGTTCCGAGAAGGGCTACGGCTTCATCGCCCCTGAAGATGGCAGCAAGGACCTTTTCGTACACCACTCCGAGATCCAGAACGGCGGCGGTTTTGCCACCCTCGAAGACGGCCAGGCGGTCGAATTCGAAATCGGTGAAGGCAAGAAAGGACCGTGCGCCAACAAGGTCGTCGCGGTCTAAGCATACGGCATCCTGTACGGATCGGCTCGCGTTCACCCGACCTGCCAGCGGCTTGTCGGGCTCGAAAATGAACTGATCCGAACAGCGCCGGATCGGCCCATTCGGGCCGAAACCGTCATATCGGATAGCCACTACGTCGAGACCGAGACTTCGGTTGGCGTGGAGGCTGTCCGATTTGTCGTTTGGGGCGGGCTGTAAGTTTTACTCGGCAACGCGCCCCTCCTACCCAAGCGAACGATTGCCTATGTCGATGACCATCTGGGTCGATGCCGACGCCTGCCCCACGGTAATCAAGGACATCCTGTTTCGCGCCAGTCGGCGTACCAGCGTGGCGCTCGTGCTCGTGGCAAACCAGCCCATGCACGTACCGCGCTCGCCGCATATTTCCTTTATACAGGTTGGCGCCGGTTTCGATGTCGCCGACAACGAAATCGTCAAACGTGTCGCCCCGGGCGATCTCGTGATCACTGCGGACATTCCCCTGGCCGCCGAGGTGATCGACAAGCAGGCCTATGCCCTCAACCCGCGCGGCGAGCTGTATACCCGCGACAATATTCGTGCACGCCTGAGCGTACGCGACTTCATGGAAGGCCTGCGCGGGGCCGGCGTCGATACCGGTGGACCGCCGCCGTTGAACCCGAACGACCGTCACGCCTTCGCCAAGCAGCTCGATCGCCTGCTCGCGCGCGAGCGCAAACGCTACTAGAACGAGGCGTATTACTCAGCCGCCCGACTCGTATTCATCCAGATCGGACTCGGCCTGGGCCAGTAATGCGAACTCCTCTTCCGCCGTCTGTGCGACCAGATGATGCCGGCTGAATACGAAGAAGTACGCCGCGCCGAGCACGAACAGTACGATCGTGTAGCCGAAGGCGCGCGGATCGAAGGCATAGACACCGGTGAGCGCAATGAGCGACAGCACCAATGCAATGCCCGAGGTCACCATGCCGCCCGGGGTACGGTAAGGTCGCGCCAGCGCGGGCTGCTTGACCCGCAATAGAATATGGCTCAGCGCCATGAGGGCGTACGACAGGGTCGCGCCCACCACCGCCATGCCCAGGATCAGATCACCGGCGCCGCTCAAGGAGACGATGAACCCGAGCACGCCCGGCACCACGAGCGCCCAGGTTGGCGCCTTGCGACGGCTGGTCAGCGACATGAACTTGGGCAGATAGCCCGCGCGCGAGAGCGCAAAGACGAGCCGGCTATAGCCGTAGATAATCGAAAAGAACGAGGCGATGAGCCCGGCCAGGCCAAGCACGTTCACCACGGTGGCCAACGTCTGGCTGTCGGTATCCTTGAGCGCTGTCACCAGTGGCACGCCACTATCGCCAATCGCCTTCGCGCCGGCCGCACCCGCGAGCAGAACCACCACCAGGACTGCCGTACCCAGCAGAAAGATCATTGCACCGATAATGCCCTTGGGCACGTCGCGGGCCGGGTTCTTGGCTTCCTCGGCCGCCAGGGGCACGCCTTCGACAGCGAGAAACAACCACATCCCGAAGGGCAATGCGGCCCAGATACCGTAGAACCCCAGCGGAAGGAATGTGGATGCGCCCAGCGCGTCCGTGGGCTCGATATCGAACAGGTTGGCGACGTCGAAATCACCGATCAATGCGACCGCGGTGGCCAGGATCGCAAACACCGCCAAGTCGCTGATTACCATCATCACCTTCAGGGCTTCGCCCACCCCGGCGAGATGAATGCCAATGAACAGCGCATAAAACACGGCATAGACGATCGGGCCGTTGAAGCCGAGCAATTCTTCGACCGCCGCTCCGATGAATATCACGATCGCCGCCGGCGCCAGCGCGTATTCGATCAGTACCGCCAGACCGGTGAGATAACCGCCGGCGGGCCCCATCGCCTGACGCGCGAAGCTATAGCCGCCTCCGGCGGCGGGAATCGCTGCCGACATCTCAGCAAGGGCGAGCACCAGCGTGAAATACATGATTGCCATCAGCACTGCGGCGATTGCGAATCCGCCCCAGCCGGCCTCGGCAATTCCGAAGTTCCAGCCAGCGAAATCGCCGGAAATGACGTAGGAAACACCCAACCCGGCCAACAACAGCCAGCCGGCCGTACCGCGTTTGAGCTGGCGCTTGGCCAGATAATCTTCGTTGACTGTCGAACCCGCCATCACGCCACCCCTGGAATGAGAAAAATCAGTAAGTCAGGAAATTGCCCGTCTCGTTCTTGTCGTGGTCGATGACGTCGTCTTCGCTACGGTCCTTGAGCTTCACCCCGGAAAGCTCGAGCCGCCGTGCTTCATTGAGCAGATAGCGCGCGCGCGACGCGGCCACCTCGATTTTCAGCCCTTCGGGACGCACATTGGAAATACAGTTGCGCTGGCCGTCGGAGACACCCCGCTTGGGCGCCCAGGTCAGATACAGACCCAGACTGTCGGGCGAACTCAGGCCCGGACGCTCGCCTATCAGAACGAGCACCGCGCGGGCGTTGAATGCTTCGCCCACTTCATCGCCGATGGCCACCCGGCCCTGCTCGACCACGGTCAGCGGCGCACGCCGCCAATCGTTATCGTCGGCATCCAGCTCACGGCTGAGTGCGGCGAGGAAAGTCACCGCATGGGCCTCGATCGCACGCGCGGACAGGCCATCGACGATCACCAGCGCGAGGTCGAAGGGTGAATCCTCGGCGTCGACCGTCTCTTGGAGGCTTTTTCGCGAGTGCTCATCGAGCCGCCGGCCCAGATCCGGTCGTTGCAGATACTCAGTGCGATCGCCGGCCTGGCTGTGTAGCCGAAGCGGCGCGTCTATGCCGAGCGTATCGGTGAGCTGCTCGCTAAGTGCGTCCACATTCAGCGGCCAATGGACAGCGTCCCTGGCCTGCGCATGGGCAAGCTGGAATTCGAGCATGCGCTGGGTGGGCAGGCTGATGCCGGCGCGCCCCAGCCCGATACGCGCATCAGTGAACGCACGTAACCCCTGCCAGGGGTTGTCGACCACGCCGATATCGTCGCCGGCCGTGTCGGCCGGTGTCCGCGGCTTGCGATCGCTCATGAGCCGGTCTCCGGCAGCTGATCGAGGGAGCGCGCGAATGCCTGCGGCAAGCGCTCGGACAGGCGGTGCGAATCGCCGTCGCGCACGATTTCCATGTGTTTGAGCCAGGCCTCGAACTCTGGCGCGGATTTGAGCCCCAGCGCGCGGCGCACGTAAAGCGCATCGTGAAACGAGGTAGTCTGGTAATTGAGCATGATGTCGTCGGAGCCGGGAATACCCATCACGAAATTGCAGCCGGCCACGCCCAGCAGCGTAAGCAGGTTGTCCATATCGTTCTGATCGGCTTCGGCATGGTTGGTGTAGCACACGTCGCAGCCCATCGGCACGCCCAGCAACTTGCCGCAGAAATGATCTTCCAGGCCCGCGCGGATGATTTCCTTGCCGTCGAACAAGTATTCCGGACCGATGAAACCGACCACGGTATTGACCAGTAATGGCTTGAACTCGCGCGCCACGGCATAGGCGCGCGCCTCGCAGGTCTGCTGGTCCAGACCGTGGTGGGCATCCGCCGACAGCGAACTGCCCTGTCCGGTTTCGAAATACATGACGTTATCGCCCACGGTGCCGCGATTGAGCGACAGCGCCGCATCGCGCGCCTCGGCCAGTTCGGCCAAGCCGAAACCAAAGCTGCGATTGGTGGCTTCGGTGCCACCGATCGACTGAAATACCAGATCGACCGGCGCGCCCTGCTCGATCGCTTCCAGCGTGTTCGTGACATGGGTGAGCACGCACGACTGGGTGGGGATTTCGTATTTGCGGATTACCGCATCGAGCATGTGCAACAGCTTGACCGACTGGGCGACGTTATCCGTGGCCGGGTTGATACCAATCACGGCATCGCCGTTGCCATAGAGCAGCCCATCGAAAATACTGGCTGCGATCCCGGTCAGATCGTCGGTTGGATGATTCGGCTGCAGACGCGTCGACAAATGCCCCGCCAGGCCAATGGTGTCGCGAAACGCACTGCGCACCCGGCACTTGCGCGCCACCAGAATCAAGTCCTGGTTGCGCATGATCTTGCTCACGGCCGCCGCCATTTCCGGCGTAATCCCCGGTCTTAAGGCGTCGAGCACCTCGGGCGTGGCCTCGTCGCTGAGCAGCCAGTTGCGAAAATCGCCGACCGTAAAGCTCGAAATCGTTTCGAACGCCTGACGATCGTGGCGATCAACGATCAAGCGTGTGATTTCGTCCTCTTCGTAGGGCACCAGCAGGTCTTCGAGGAACGTCGCCAACGGCAGATCGGCCAGCGCCATCTGCGCGACGACCCGCTGTTCGGCCGATTCCGCGATGACACCCGCCAGACGATCGCCTGATCGCGCCGGTGTTGCCTTGGCCATGAGCTCGGCCAGACTGTCGAAGCGATAGGTTCGCTCGCCCAGCGAATAGCGATAGCTGCCACTCATCTCGCGCGCACCTCCGTCGTCGCGTAAGCGACGCCATGCGGCTGCCGACGGCGCTCAGCATGTATCAGCCCGTACCGGGCTCGGACTCGCGATATGAATTTGACACAGGCCATGACCCGTGCACAGCAAGATGCGTTCCAGCTTTAAGACAGGCTGTGCACAAACTGCCACGGTGGCGCCGAGTACTTGCGCGCAATGGCCGGCAAGTAAGCGTGGCGTGACCAAGCCAATAACACGTTGCAGGGTAGCGAACACTCACGCCGATCAAGCGCGCGCAAAGCCCCGGCCGCTCAACGCTTTGGCCTTACAGACGCCGCGGCCGCGTTGCCAAGCTTGGCCTGGCGACAGAGCACTGCGCTTGGACGTCTTGCCACGTCGTCGGTGAGGACTGGACCGCAATCCGCGAGAAGTTATGCAAAGCTTGCTTAAGCGAACATCGCCTTCAATCAACGCACCGTAATCGTGCGGTGACCGCGGGACAACGAGCGTCTGTCGTCAGTCGCGGCTACGACCGGTACCGGCGCTTTGCATCTGTTCGCTGGCCTGCTCGCGCAGGCTGCCGACTTCCTTGAGCGTGCGTACAACGGCGTCGATGCGCGCCTGCGGCCATTGGCGCACATAATCAGGAACGGCACCGCCGCTGGCTTTCATGTCGCGATCCACCGCGAGCGCATCCGGCAGATGCTGCTCGAAGCGTTCGATATCGGGCAGCACCTGGGCCAGCTCCTCACGGGGCAGCGCGATGCCGCCGATATCGATATGCGTGGGTGTATTCGACGTCATGGATCACGGCCCTCGGTTAGCGGCGACTGCGAACCATCGTGCGGGCTGTGTCGATCGTTTCAAGCGCCGCGAATCAATCGCTTTTCGGCTTGGTCCGGCGCTTGCCCGGTTTGGCCTTACCCGATTTGGCCTTGGCCTTGCCCGGTTTTTTCGGTCCCGGTTTGGGCTTGGGTTTGCGGCGCCCGGCGGGCGGCGCCGGCGGTGCGCCCTGCTCACGACTGATCGCGAGCTGACGCCCGCCCACCCATACCGTCTTGAGATGGGCGAAGATGTCTTCGGGCATGCCCTTGGGCAGGTCGACGAGGCTGAAGTCGTCGCGAATGTCGATACGGCCGATATGCGCGCTGTCCACGCCCGCCTCGTTGGCGATCGCGCCGACGATATTGCGCGGCTCGACGCCGTGGCTGCGGCCGACCTCGATACGAAACGTTTCCAGATCACCCGCGCCGAACGATTGTTGGCGTGCAGCCCCCTTGTTCGCGCTCTTGGGCGTCTGGGAGCCCATGTCGCGCCGGCCTGCAGCACGATCGGCCTTACCCGGCGACAGCATCAGCGGCTCGTCGCCCTGGGCCAGATAGGCCAGCGCCGCGGCCAGTTCTTCGGGCTCGACGTTGTGTTCGGCACGATATTCATCGAGCAGTTCGCGAAACGGCTTGAGCTTGCCTTCGGCCAGCGTGACCGAAATACGCTGCTTGAAACGGGCCACGCGCTGCTCGTTGACCTCGGCAATGCTGGGCAGGTCCATCGGCTCGATAGCCTGGCGGGTGGCACGTTCGATGGCCTTGAACAGATGCTTTTCGCGCATCGTCACGAACAGAATGGCATCGCCCTCGCGTCCGGCGCGGCCGGTACGCCCGATACGGTGCACATAGGCCTCGGTATCGTGCGGGATATCGAAATTGATCACGTGGCTGATGCGTTCCACGTCGAGCCCGCGGGCCGCCACGTCGGTGGCCACGATGATATCGAGCTGCCCGTTCTTGAGTTTGGCGACCGTGCGCTCGCGCTGGTTCTGGGCGATGTCGCCGTTGAGCGCCGCGCAGGCATAACCGCGGGCCGACAGCCGCTCGGCGAGCTCGTCGGTGGATTTCTTGGTGCGTGCGAACACGATCATCGCATCGAAGGGTTCGGCTTCGAGCAACCGTGTGAGCGCATCCAGCTTGCTCGTGCCGCCACCGACGATCCAGTAGCGCTGGCGAATATTGACCGCCGTCGTGGTCTTCGTCTGAATGGTGATTTCCTGCGGCTCGCGCAGGTGGGTCTTGGCAATACGACGGATCGCGCTGGGCATGGTGGCCGAAAACAGCGCGACCTGGCGCTGGGCCGGGCTCTGCTCGAAGATCCATTCCACGTCTTCGATGAAGCCCATGCGCAGCATTTCATCGGCTTCGTCGAGCACCATCCAGTCAAGCGCGTCGAGCTTGAGCGTGCCGCGCTTGAGATGATCCATCACCCGGCCGGGCGTACCCACCACGACGTGCACACCACGCTTGAGCGCCGCCAACTGCGGGCCGTAGCCCTGCCCGCCGTAGATCGGCAGCACATGAAAGCCCGGTATATGGGCCGCATAGCGCTGAAAGGCTTCGGCGACCTGAATGGTGAGTTCGCGGGTGGGGGTAAGCACCAGCGCCTGGGGCGCCTTTCCGGCCCGCTCGGTCAGGCCGGAAAGAATGGGCAGCGCGAAAGCCGCGGTCTTGCCGGTGCCGGTCTGGGCCTGGCCCAGCACGTCCTTGCCGGCAAGCAGGGGCGGAATGGTCGCGGCCTGGATCGGCGACGGTGTTTCATAGCCGACGTCCGCGAGCGCGGCCATGACGGCATCGGAGAGCGCCAGATCGCTGAAAGCGACCTGGGCGGATTCGTTTTCTTTAGGGGTGGACATGCACAGCCTGGCAGGCACGGGCGCTCAGCTGCGCCCGAAAAAACACTGCGCCGGAATGGCGCGGGCGCTCATTCTACCCGTTATTCACGGCCGCCGGTCCCCGTTTTTCCGACGCGGCATCGTCGATGATCGCGGCGATCGAGTCCGCGGTAAGCGCCGACAGCGTCCAGCCCAGATGGCCGTGACCGGTGTTGTAGAACACGTTCGGCGCCTTTCCGCCGCCCACGCGCGGCATCATGTCGGGCATCATCGGGCGCAGACCGGCCCAGGGCACCACCTGACGGGTTTTGACATCGGGAAAGCATTGTTTCACCCAGTCGACCAGCGGCACGATGCGGTCGGCGCGAATATCGCGGTTGAAGCCGTTGAACTCGGCGGTACCGGCCACCCGCAGACGGTCGTCGCCCAGGCGCGCGCAGACGAGCTTGGTTTCGTCATCCAGCAGGCTGACCTCGGGCGCGGCCTGTCTGGAGGCCTCGTCTTCCAGATCCACCGTGATCGAGTAGCCCTTCACCGGATAGACGTTGACCCGGTCGCCCAGCTGCGAGGCGATTTCACGGCTGCCGGTGCCGGCACAGACCACCACCCCGTCGAAGTCGAGCGTGACGCGGTCTTCGGGGGTATCGTTATCGCAGGCTGCGATCGTCACGCGGCGGCCATCGGTCTCGACGCTTTCCACGCTGTGGTTGTAGCGAAACTGCACGCCCTGGGCATGCGCGGCCTTCGCCAGGCCCTGGGTGAACTTGTGAATATCGCCGCTGGAGTCGCTTTCGGTGAAGAAGCCGCCGTAATACTCGCCGGCCAGCGCCGGCTCGATCGTACGCATTTCTTCCGGCGTGACCGGGCGCCGCTCAAGCCCGCCCTCGGCCAGCAGCTTCGAGACTTTCTCGGCATGACGATAGCCGGCCCGATTGCGATAGATATGCAGAATGCCCTTGCGCTTGACGTCGAAGTCGATGTTCTCGCGCTCGGCCCAGGAGAAAAGGAACTCCCGCGCCTCGATCGCCATACGCGCGGTCTCGCTGGTGTTCTGGCCGTAGCGAGGAATCGCAGCAATGAATTCCAAAAACCAGGACAGCTTGTGCCAGGACGGTTTCGGATTCACCAGCAGCGGCGCATCGCTGCGAAACATCCATTTCATGCCCTTGAACACCATCGGCCAATGGTTCCAGACCTCCGCGTTGGAGGCCGACAGCTGGCCGCCGTTGGCAAACGAGGTTTCCATCGCGGCATAGCGGTTGCGGTCGAACAGCGTCACGCTATAACCGCGACGCACGAGCGCGTAGGCCGTGGTGACCCCGGTGATACCACCGCCGATGATTGCTATGTGGTTCATATGCCCTTATCCGATTGTCGTGCTTGGATGCCCTGCAATCGTGCAGGTGCCGCCCCTTCCGTCACTGAACCTGAGAGATTCACCCACGGCCGAGCCACCGTGTGCTTGCTCCTTCGGTGCACGCGACCCCGCGGCCGCGCGACTCTTCGGATATGGCCGCGATAACGGTCCGTGGTGCCTGAGAGTTTCCGGGGCGGTTGCTCCTTCGGCGCCGGCGCTCGCGCACCGATCTCTCCCACTATCGCGTTGAGGTTGTAGAACTGATGGTCGTATACAGCTCGATATGACATCGCCGGCAGCGGTGTTCAAGATCGATAACAGTTTATTCAAGATACCACGAGCAATCGTCATGCCAACAACGCCCAAGGTCTACCGCGCGAGCGACAGCGTCGAGTTCGACACGCCGGAACGCTGCGCCATACTCGAGGTTGCCAACAGCGCACAGGATCCGGCGGTTTCCATTGCCCGTGCCCGTGTCGAACCCGGCGTGACTACTGCCTGGCATCGGCTGCACGGCACGGCCGAACGGTATCTCGTCGTCGAGGGTGAAGGGTTGGTGGAAGTCGGCGCGAATCTCAGAGAAAAGGTCGCGGCGGGCGACGTGGTGGCGATCCCGCCGGATACGGCGCAACGCATCACCAACACGGGCGACGAACCGCTGCTGTTCTATGCCATCTGTACGCCACGCTTTGAGCCCGGCTGCTACGAAGCGCTCGACTCGGCTTGAGCAATCGAAGGTGTCGACCCTAGCCGACGACGCGATTGCGCCCTTCGGCCTTGGCCTGGTAGAGACGGCGGTCGGCCTTGGAGAAAAGCGTTCTGAAATCCATGCCGTCGCGCCCCAGTTCGGCAATACCGATACTCACCGACATCGGAATATCCTGCCCCCGATAGCGAAACGGCCGATCACGAACAAGATCGCGCAGATCGGCGGCAATCCGGCGAGCGTGTTCCAGATCCACGTCCGACAACAGGATGCCGAATTCCTCTCCGCCCAGACGCCCGGCGACGTCGGTTTGGCGAATCCGCGAAGCCAGAAGCTCTGCTACGAAGCACAGGGCCATATCGCCGGCATCGTGCCCGTAATCGTCGTTGACGCGCTTGAAGTGGTCGAGATCGACGACCAGCATCGCGAGCGGTATTTCCTGGCGCAGATAGCGCTGGCGTTCGCGAGCAAAAACCTCGCGAAAACGCGACCGGTTGGCCAGGCCCGTCAGTGGGTCGGCCAGCGCGAGCGCGCGCAGTTCGCGCTCCGTTTTCGCGCGGCTGACTTCATAGATAAACGAAAACCCGAGAATGGACGCCGTGCAGAGTACGACGTTCGCGATGCTCAAATAACCGAGCCAGCCATCCCAGATTCCGTGCTTGTATACGAAGATCGCGCCTGCGCAGCCGATGAACACAAGCGCGACACACAACCCCTGCCACCGACCCAGCAGCAGATGAGATAACAAGGGCACGAGAAAGACCCATACAAAGACGGTAACACCGGTTACCTCCGCACATAGCACGAGCATCATGACCACGAAGAACGGCACGATGAACACCAGATTGGTGACCGGCGCACGCCCTGTTTCATGGACCACGTAGAGCAGCAGTGCCGCGTAGGCGACCAGACACAGTTCGGCTATGACCAGCCAGCGCGCCCCGAGATAGAAATGCAGCGCGGCATAGCCGAGCACGGCCGAACAGGTAAACCACAGCAAAGCGGTGAACACCGTCTGCTGGTAGGGGCGAACGTCGGTCGACCGATCGTGTTTCGGGAAAAGGTTTTTCATTGGACGGGCTGCGGCAGCGATGTGCGCCTACACGCACCGACAGCGAAAACCACCCCCATTTCGACCCCGTTTCTCATGCCTGTGGTGGACTCAACCGCCGCCCGTGCGTCCAGCGCGCCACGAAAGCGTTGTAGCCCTCGTTCGTGCTGCGCTTTCGGCGACACTCTCGGCCGCTACGTCTTGCTCGTTATAAATTGAAAACCGGGCCGTGTCGATGATTCTGCGCAAGGACAGGCCGGGTCTGCACGCCCGAAAGTAGTCGCAACCCACGCCCCAGTATGAACGAACGTTCAGGCCAGTCCGAGAAAATACTCGCGTTTTCCTGAACCTGCGTCCGCGCCCCTGCCGTTATCGGCGCCTTTCCACACCCGCCTATTCTGCCGTCTCGTTGTCAGCGCGCGCTTGTAGAGTGCGTGTCTCCGCCTCACCCAAGGCGTCACGCGGGCGCCCCCTAGCGTGCGATCGACTGGTAAAGAACGGCGTGAACCCATGATTACCGCTGAGCAAGCTCTGGAACGTTTGAAGCTTGGCACCCTTCAGTTCGTCGATATCAATCCGGCACCAAAACAGCTGACTACGTCAGTCTGCGTCCGCTGGTCTCAACGCCATTGAAAAGCAAACGCCGGCACGCGTCCGTCTCTTTGCTTTAATGGCTTCACGCCCGTCGGCCGTGGCGCCCTTGATGCCGCGGTTTCCCGATCGAGCCGCGGTGGCATGTCAGCGCACCTTGTCGAGTGCATCGGTAAAGCGCGCGGCACAGCCGTCGACGTCGTAGAGCTTGTCCAGGCCGAACAGGCCCACGCGAAACGACTGGAAATCGTCGCCCTCGCCGCACATCAGCGGTACGCCGGCGGCGATCTGCACGCCGGCTTCGACGAAGCGCTTGCCGGACTGAATCTCCGGATCCTGGGTATAGCTCACCACCACACCCGAGGCCTGATAGCCGGGGGCGGCCACACTGCTGAAGCCTCGGGCTTCGAGCGCGTCGCGTACCGCGCGACCGAGCGCGAACTGGCGTTCGCGGGCACGCTCGAAACCCAGCTCACGGGTTTCCTCCATCATCGCCAGCAGGCGGGTCAGCCCGTCGGTGGGCATGGTCGCGTGATAGGCCTGACCGCCCGCTTCGTAGGTCTCCGTGATCTGCAGCCATTTGCGCAGATCGCAGGCATAGCTGCTGCTGGTCGTGGCCTCGATACGCAGGCGCGCGCGTTCGCTGAGCATCACCATCGCGCAGCACGGCGAGGCGCTCCAGCCTTTCTGCGGCGCGCTGATGAGTACATCGATACCGCAGGCCTGCATGTCCACCCAGTGGGTGCCCGAGGCAATACAGTCGAGCACGAACAGGCCGCCGACGGCATGCACCGCCTCGGCCACCGCCCGCAGGTAATCGTCGGGCAGCAGCAGGCCGGCAGAGGTCTCGACATGCGGCGCGAAGACCATGGCCGGGCGTTCCGTCTCGATCCGTTCCACCACCTGGGCAATGGGCGCCGGCTCGAAGGGCGACTGAGGCCCATCGCCCTGGGGCCGCGCGCACAGCACGCTCGTCGAGGCCGGAATGGCGCCCATATCCATGATCTGCGTCCAGCGGTAACTGAACCAGCCGTTGCGGATGATCAGACAATGCGCGTCCTGGGCAAACTGACGGGCCACTGCTTCCATGCCGAATGTGCCGCTACCCGGCACGATCACGGCCGACGGCGCGTTATAGACTTCCTTGAGCACCGCCGAAACCTCGGTCAGCACGTGCTTGAAGCGCGCCGACATGTGGTTGAGGGCACGGTCGGTATAGACCACCGAGTATTCCAGCAAGCCGTCGGGGTCCACGGCTGAGTCTGCCTGGGTCATGGCGAACATCCTGTTCTGGTTTCGGTCTTGGGCCGCTACTTTGGCATAGAACGCCCCGGTAGAAGGACACTCTTGAACGCGTGAAGCCGGGGGGCCTTATGCTGTGCGCATGCGAGATGGATATTCGTCATGAACCTGCTTGCCCACCTGCTGCTTGCCGAACGCAGCGAGACCTCGTTCGCCGGCCAGATTCTCGGCGACGAGATCAAGGGACGTCTGGACGATCGTTTCCAGCCGCCGGTACGTCACGGCATTCGCCTGCACCGCGCGATCGACGGCCATAGCGACGCTCATGACGGGCATCGGCGCCTGCGCAATCTGTTCGAGGCGCCGCACCGGCGCTACGCCGGTATTCTCGTGGATATCGGGCTCGACCACGCCCTAGCCCGGCACTGGGCCGACTTTCACACGGATTCGCTCGCATCATTTGCCCGCCACGCACAGCGCCGGGTGATGGCCGAATGGCCTTCCAACGCGCCGTTCAGCCGGTTGCGCCTGCGCGGGCTGGGCAACGTACTGGAGGGTTATCGTAATCCCCAGGGCATTCAGCGCGCGCTCAATTCCGTCGCGGCCCGACTTCGGCGCGACAACCCGGTCGCCGACGCACTGCCGGCCATTCAGGCACGCCAGCAGGCCTTTGCCGAAGAGCTCGACCTGCTTATCGACGATCTGACCAAACTCGTCGCGCGTATCGACCAGTCGGCACGTGACCCGGAGCAATAATCCCGATATCGGCGCGCGAGCCCGTGCTAGCCATCCTCGGCGGGCTGTTCGGGCGCGTTGTTTTCCAGGCGTTTGCGTACATCGATATCGCGCATGCGGCGGATATCGGGCGTCTCGATCTGCTTGGCGACGTATTTGGCGACTTGATGCTTGAGCTCACCTTCGATATCGGCCACGACGTCGAGTACGGAGGCCCGCAGGCCCTGGGCATTCACCTCGACATCGATATCGTTTTCGGTCGGCGACGGGATGTCGATGAAGATATGCAGAGGCTGCTTTGCCCGCGCGGTCAGCTTCAGGTGGGCACGTACCTGGATGTCGAAGCGATGGTCGTGGGCCGCCAGCCGTACGGTCAGATCGAGATCGATGGGAATCATCAAGGCGAACTCGATCAGCTCGCCCTCGCGGCGCGTGACCGACGGCTCGCGAATACTGCCTTCGGCCTGAATCGTGGCCAGACCCGCCGGCCCGGCCTCACGCGGACCGAAGTCCACGGCGTTCCCGGTGAGGTTGGCCATGGCCTTTTCGACCCGCTCCACGGTCACCGCGTGCTCGAAGAAATCGCGACCGAAATCCTCGTAGGAATATTCCGTACGCAGCTCGGGACTGGGTTCGGGTGCCTTGGCCATATCGTTACCTTTTTTGATTATTCTCGCTCAAACCCATCTCAGCGCCCCCGGCAAGGCTCTGCGCCGCACCGGGGCTGCTTATATAGCCGACAGCGGTCGCGCCTTACTTGCGGATACGGTTGTCGGCATTGGTGAAACCCTGTAACGACACTTTCAGGTCGATACGATCGCCGCGCGGGCCGATCAGGCTCACCGTCGCCCGGCTGCCACTACGCAGCTTGTTGCGCAGCGCGTCGTCCACCGGAAAATCGGCACGACAGCCCTGCTCCAGACAGATCTGGAACGGGAAACGCCGGGCCTGGTCGCCATCGACCTGAAACTGCACGCCCGGCGCGAGACGGGTGCCCAGCGGCAGGATGAACACCATCGCCGCGGTATCGACTTCCGGCGGGTAGCCCATCACGACGCGCAGGATCGGCTTGCCGTTAGCCGGGCTGTTCACCAGCTGGGTCATCTCGCAGGCCCCGTCACCCTGCTCCGGACAGCGCACCTCCCAGTCCTGGAAGCTCTCGACCTTGCCGCCGTCCTGGGCCGAAGCGGCGGTGGAGACACAAAGCACGGCAACGAACAGCAGGACAGCGCGCAACGGCAGGACAAGACGTGAAGACATAACGAGTGACCCGAAGTATGTGTTTGTCGATACTTTACTAGACAATACGACCCCCGTGGCATACGCACACGTACAACGCCGTTCAAGCGGCAAACGTGACGCTATTTGAACAGGAGAGCCGGCCATCGCCCTCCCCCGTGCTGGACAACTCGGCCTGGCGCTCGTCGCAGCTATCGTCGTCGCGCTCGGCGTCCGTGCAACGCTGGACTATGTCTGGATCGGCACGGTACCCAGCCCCTGCGCCATGGCAAAGCGCGTGGATACGACCGCCATCGTGCTCAGCGGCGGGCCGGACTATCGCCGTACCAAGCGCGCGGTCGGGCTCTACCAGGCTGAACAGGTCGACCGGATCGTGTTCTCGGGCGCGGGCCACGGCGGCGACTCGGCGGTACGGCTCGCCCGTGAGGCGCTACGCCTGGGCGTGGCAGAAAGCGACGTGATCGTGGAACGCGCGGCGCGCTCGACCTATGAGAATCTGGCCAACAGCTGTGAACTGCCAGCCGTGCGCGAGGCCAGGCGGCTGGTGATCGTTACCGATCAGCATCACAGCTACCGAGCCTATCTCACCGCGCGTGCCCAGTGTCAGCAGCCCGAGATCTGCTCCGCCGCCGCGCCCGTGCCGCTGACAGCAAAACGGCGTCGCAGCGAAGCGATGAAACTGTTCGCCTATCAGCTGCTCGGCCGCGCCGCCTGGTGGTGAGTCGCGGGTTCAGCGTAATTCGGCCAGCGCGGCGTCCAGCCTCTTGGCCGACACCTTGATAGCCGTGCCCAGCGGCTGGGCAAAGACCTGGACCCGATACTCCTCCACCATCCAGCGAAAATCGCGCAGCGGCTGGACATCCTGCCCCTTGGCGCGGGCGCGTTCCGCGCGCTGCTTGTAGGCCTGCCAGTACGGCAGAATCTCGCGCATGCGCTGCTTGTCGGCGCCCGCGCCGTCGCGGGCGAGCTTGTCCAGGCGTTGCTCGATGGCGGCCAGGTAACGATCGAGATTACGCGCCAGATCACGCGAATAGCCGTGCTCGCCGGCAAAGCCGGCATAGACCAGATGAGCCAGCTGGTCGCGGATATCGTCGATCGCGGCCATCCAGTCGAGGCCGATGTTCTTCGACAGCCGTTTGTTCACGGCCGCAAGGCGCGACAGCGCCGGCTTGAGCTCGTCCCAGAGCGAGACCGCATCGGCCATCAGATGCGCGCGCAGCGTCGTAACACAGGCCTCGAAGGCCGCCGCCTCGCGAACCGGCGTATCGATACGTGCATCGATGAGCGCATTGACCAGGTCGGCCAGCAGCAGCGGTTCGCTGTCGAGGGCAAGCACGCGCTGGCGTTCGCGATCGGCCAGCGCACTCGCCGGCGCATCGGCGAAGCGCATCACCGCGAAGCTCTTGAACTGGGGCAGATCGCGCTTGATCAGCCGGCACTGCTTGGCCACCGCCAGGCGCGCGAGCCGGATCACACCCTGGCGATGCTGAACGGCCGCGGCCTGGGGGTCGTCGAGCAGTTCCAGGTCCACCGAATCACCGCGATCCACCAGCGTGGGCGTGGCCTGCACCCGCACCCCGGCGTGCCTGAGCTCGACGCTCTCGGCCAGGTCCTGTTCCGGCCAGGCGGTGAGACCGGTTTCGCGCAGCGCGTCGTCGCTGGCCTGGGCCACCGCGGCGCGGGCCCGGTCGCCCAGATCACGGCTGAGTTTTTCTAGATCGCGGCCGGTGGCCACGACCTCGCCGTCGTCGTCGACGACTTCAAAGCGCAGCTTGAGATGCGGGCTCGGGGTGAAGTCGTCCCAGGCATCGGCCGGTATCTGCAGGCCGGTCATGGCATGAATAGCCTCACGCAGCGCATCCAGCGGGTCGCCCTTGCCGAATTCGGCGCGCTCGGCGGCGGCCCGGGCGAAATCCGGCACCGGCACGACCGCACGGCGCAGGCGTTTGGGCAAGGCCTTGAGATATTCGCGATATTTCTCTTCCAGCAGGCCCGGCACCAGCCATTCTGCCCGCTCGGACGGCATCTGCTTGAGCGCGGCCAGCGGCACGCGCGCGGTCACGCCGTCCTTGTCCGTACCCGGTTCGAAGGCATAGTCGAGGGCAACCGGCAGATCGCCCAGGCGCATGCTTTCGGGATAGGCATCCGCCGGCAGGTCGACGCCGGCATGGCGCAGCAGCTGGTCTTCGTCGAAGCGCAGGACGCTGTCATCGTGCTGCTTGAGCCATTTCTGCAGCGTCTTCTGGTCGCGCACGTCGGCGGGCAGGCGTTCGTCGTAGAAGCGCGCCTGGGTGGTTTCGTCTACGAGCAGATCGCGCCGGCGAAAACGGGCTTCCTGGGCCGCGATATCCTCGACGATGAGCTGGTTGTATTGCAGAAACTCCGGCACCCGGCCGCGCGAATCGGCTACCGCGAAGGCCACCAGGCCATCGCGGATGAAAATCTCGCGGGCCACCACCGGGTCCATGCGGCCGAAGTCCACCTTGCGGCCGTCGGCCAGCGTGAGTCCGAACAGCTTCACCCGCTCGCGGGCGGCCACCTGGCCACGGCGTTTTTCCCAGTGCGGCTCGTAGTGTTCCCGCGTCACCAGATGGTCGGCGGCTTTTTCGATCCATTTCGGATCGACGCCCGCCACGGTATGCGCGAACAGGCGACTGGTTTCGATGAGCTCGCCGGCGACCATCCATTTGGGGTTCTTCTTGGCCAGCCCGGAGCCGGGGAATATGCGGAACTTGCGCCCGCGGGTGCCCTGGTATTCGCCCTTCTCTTCGAGCTGGCCGACGTGATCGAGCAGCCCCGGCAACAGCGCCTGATGCAGCCCGACGAAATCCACCTCGGCGAGGCGCCCCTGGGCGGGATCGTTGCTGATCCCCAGATCCGCACCGATACGCCGCAGCTGGCGGGCCAGGTCTTCCCATTCGCGCATGCGCATGAAGTTGATGAAACGCTCGCGACACCATTTGCGCAGCTGGTTGCCGCTGTGTTCGCGCCGCGCCTGGGCAAAGGCGTCCCAGAGCTTCAACAGACTCACGAAATCCGAGCGCACGTCGGCAAACTCACGCTGGGCCTGGTCGGCGGCCTCGCGCATGGCCGGCGGTCGTTCGCGCGGGTCCTGAATGGTCAGTCCGGCCGCCAGCACGCGCATCGCAGTGGCCACGCCCATGGCCTGGCCGGCGATGAGCATGCGCCCGATCCGCGGGTCCAGCGGCAGGCGCGCGAGCTGGCGCCCGAGGGCGGTGATGCGCTTGTTGTCCATGGCCTGCAGCTGGGTGAGCAGGTTGCGGCCATCGTTGATATAGCGCCGCTCGGGCGGATCGATAAACGGAAAGTTCTCGATCTCGCCCAGCTTGAGATCGGCCATGGTGAGCAGCACGCTGGCCAGATTGGTACGCCGGATTTCCGGGTCTGTGAAGGCTGGCCGGTTTTCGTAGTCGTCTTCGTCGAAAAGGCGGATACAGATACCCGGCGCGACACGACCACAACGCCCGGCACGCTGGTTGCAGCTGGCCTGGGAGACCGGCTCGATCGGCAGGCGTTGGACCTTGGCCGAGGTGGAATAACGGCTGATACGGGCCAGCCCGCTGTCGATCACGTAGCGAATACCGGGCACGGTGAGCGAGGTTTCCGCCACATTGGTGGACAACACCACGCGTCGGCCGTTGCTGGCCGAAAAGATTCGGTTCTGGGCGCTGCGCGTGAGCCGCGCATACAGCGGCACGATCTCGGCCGTGAACTTGTCGCCGGCCAGCGCCTTGGACAGATGGCGTTCGCAGTCGCGGATATCGCGCTCGCCGGGCAAAAACACCAGGATATCGCCCGCACCCGTGCCCTCGCCCGGCCGCCAGAGCTCGCGTATGCCGGCCTCCACCGCCTGCGGCAGATCGTCGTCGTTTTCCTCGGGCGGGCGATAGCGCACCGTCACCGGGTAGCCACGCCCTTCGACGTTGATGACCGGCGCGTCATCGAAAAACCGGGCGAACCGGTCCGGGTCGATCGTGGCCGAGGTGACCACCACTTTAAGGTCCGGACGCTTGGGCAGCAGCTGTTTGAGATAGCCGAGCAGAAAATCGACGTTGAGCGTGCGCTCGTGGGCCTCGTCGATGACGATGGCTTCATAGGCATTGAGAAAGCGATCGCGTGCGGTTTCGGCCAGCAGGATGCCGTCGGTCATCAGCTTGATCTGGGTCGATTCCGAAAGCTTCTTCTCGAAGCGCGTCTGAAAGCCCACCAGCTCGCCGAACGGCGTAGTCAGCTCTTCGGCAATCCGCTGGCCCA
The DNA here is from genome assembly GCF_002729955.1 of Salinisphaera sp. GTDB lineage: Bacteria > Pseudomonadota > Gammaproteobacteria > Nevskiales > Salinisphaeraceae > Salinisphaera. Next base: position 145,853 of record NZ_PBYA01000027.1, read on the forward strand.
CGCTGCGTGCAGCCAGTCGCCGGGGCTGGGTATGGCCGATCAGCCCGCGCGCGCCGAAACCGGCCTGCATGAGGATCTTGGGCAGCTGGGTGGTCTTGCCGGAGCCGGTTTCACCGCAGACCACCACCACCTGGTGTCGCTCGAGCGCGGCGCGGATCTCGTCGGCGCGGGCGGTGACCGGCAACCCCTCGGCCAGCGCCACCTCGCCACGTTCCTGGGCCCGCGTATGGGTCACGGCCGCGCTCTTTTCGATCCGCTCGGCCATACGCGCCCTGGCCTCGGCGTCGCGCGCCTGCCGCCAGCCCCGGGTGAGCCGATGGCGATCGCGTGTTTGCACGTCGGCCAGCACGGCCTCGGTGTAAGCGTTTGCGGTCAATGTTGCTCCTCGAATCGACGGTAATGACGCGAACCATGGATAGCCGCGGACCTACGCATCGGTTAGCCTGCGCTTATCAACGCACCGGCCGGCAAGACATGAATTTCCATACGCGCAAGTGGATCAAGCCCGAAGACCTCAACCCCAACGGCACCCTGTTCGGCGGCAGCCTGCTGCGCTGGATCGATGAAGAAGCCGCGATCTACGCGATCATTCAGCTCGATCATCACCATATCGTCACCAAGTACATGTCCGAAATCAATTTCGTGTCCAGTGCCCGCCAGGGCGACATCATCGAACTGGGCATCGCGGCCACGCGTTTTGGTACCACTTCGCTGACCATGCGCTGCGAGGTACGCAACAAGATCACCCGCCGCAGCATCCTGCGTATCGACGAAATCGTGTTCGTAAGCATGGGCGACGACGGCCGCCCGCGCCCGCACGGCAAGACCGAGGTGACCTATATCAAGGATCGCTTTGCCGAGGGCGAAGAAGACGAATGATAGCCCCCGTACTCGATTCCTGCCGGCCCGGACGCGCCTCGGGCCGGCTGCTGCTGTTGGCCGGCCTGGCGGTGGCGATTGCCGGCTGTACCCCGGCCACGCTCAAGCAGCGTAACGGCTACTGGGCCGACCAGGCGCAGCCGGCACAGGCCTACAACCAGCGCGTACGCTTTCTGGTCATGCACTATACCGGCGGCGACGAGGCGCGGGCGCTTCAGGTGCTGACCGGCCCCTCGGTGAGTTCGCATTATGTGGTCGGCGACCACCCGCCCCGCCGCGGCGGCGACCCGGTGATCTATCAGCTGGTCGACGAAACGGCGCGTGCCTGGCATGCCGGCACCAGCGCCTGGGGCGGACGCAGCCATCTCAACGACAGCTCGATCGGTATCGAGATCGTCAATCCCGGCCCGGTGGATACCCCCAGCGGCAAGGTGTGGCGCGGGTTCGATGGTGATCAGATCGATGCCGTAAGCCGGCTGGCCCGCGATATCATCGCCCGCTACGACATTGCGCCGGAAAACGTCGTCGCCCATGCCGATATTTCACCGGGGCGCAAGATCGACCCCGGCCCGGCCTTTCCCTGGGAACAGCTCTATCGCCAGGGAATCGGCGCCTGGCCCGATGCGGCCACGGTCAACGCCTATCGCGAACGGTTTCGCTATGCCATGCCCGACATGGGGGCGATCCAGTCGGCGCTGGCGCGCTATGGCTACGATATCGACCCCACCGGCGTGCTCGATCAGCGCACCCATTCGGTGGTGGTATCGTTCCAGATGCATTTTCGCCCGGACCGCTATGACGGTATTCCCGATCTGGAAACCGTTGCCCGGCTATGGGCGCTCAACGACAAATACCGTTAGTCGTCGGTCGGCTGAGGCATCCCGGGCGAGTCGGCTTTTCGTCTTGCCCTTAGCGTTAGCTCGGCGCTAGCCCGAGCGCGAGGCCAACAGCGCGTTGCGGGCAGCGATCACGCGGCGGGCAGCGTCTTCGCCGTCGTCGCCGAAGGCGGTCATATGCCCCATCTTGCGGCCTGGCCGTGCCTCGGACTTGCCGTAGAGATGCAACTTGAGCGCGGGGTCGGCAAGCGCGGCGCGCCAGTCCGGCATGCCGTGCTCCCAAAGATCGCCCAGCAGATTGACCATCGCCGAGGGGCGCAGACGTCGCGTATCGCCCAGCGGCAGCGCACACACCGCGCGTAGCTGCTGTTCGAACTGGCTGGTCACACAGGCATCGAAACTGAAATGACCGGAGTTGTGTGGCCGCGGCGCGAGTTCGTTGACCACCAGCTCGCCGTCGTGCTTCAAGAAGAATTCCACGCAGAGTACGCCCACCACGTCCAGGGCATCGAGCACGCCATGAGCGATCTCGATGGCGTTGGCGGTGATCTTGGGATCGATATCCGGGTCCGGAATCGAGACATCGAGAATATGATCGCGATGGCGGTTTTCGGTGACCCCGTAGTGGGCGAAATCGCCGTCGCAGCCGCGTGCGGCGACCACTGAAATCTCGCGCTCGAAATCGACGAACCCTTCCAGCACGGCCTCGCCGGCACCGATGCTCTCCCAGGCGGCATCGGCCTCGTCCGGGGTATGGATCACCGCCTGGCCCTTACCGTCGTAGCCAAAGCCGGCCGTCTTGAGCACCGCGGGTGTACCCAGGCGCTCAAGCGCCGCATCCAGCGTGGCACGATCGGGCACGTGTTCGAACGGCGCGGTGGGAAAGCCGGCGTCGTGCAGAAAATCCTTCTCGCGCTGGCGATGCTGGGCGGTATGCAGCACCTCGCCGCGCGGGCGCACCGGCACGTGCTCGCTGGCCGTGCGTGCGGCCTCGAAGGGCACGTTCTCGAATTCGAAGGTGACCACATCGACCCGGCTGGCGAACTCCGCTACCGCATCGAGGTCGCCGTAGTCGCCCACCGCTTCGCGATCGGCAACCTGGCCCATGGGGCTATCGTCGCCGGGCGAAAAGGTATGCACGCGATAGCCCATGCGGCGCGCGGCCAGTGCGAACATGCGCCCGAGCTGGCCACTGCCCAGCACACCCAGGGTCGCCCCCGGAAGAATCGGTCGGCTCATAGCGGCAACTCGTCGTTTTCGACCTTGTGGGCCTGTTTCTGGCGAAATTGGGCCAGCGCGCTGCGCAGCTCCGGGCGGCTGTTGGCGAGCATGGCCACGGCAAACAATGCGGCGTTGCGCGCACCGGACGTGCCGATGGCAAAGGTCGCGGTCGGCACCCCGCCAGGCATCTGCACGATCGACAACAGCGAATCCAGGCCGTTGAGCGCGCGGCTTTTCACCGGTACGCCGAGCACGGGCAAAAGCGTCTGGGCCGCGACCATGCCGGGCAGATGGGCCGCGCCGCCCGCACCCGCGATGATGACTTCCAGGCCCCGCTGTTCGGCGGTATGCGCATAGTCGCGCATGATGTCCGGCGTGCGATGCGCCGATACCACCTTGCATTCATGGGCCACGCCGAACTCATCGAGCAACTCGTGGGCCGCCTTCATGGTGTCCCAATCCGACGTACTGCCCATGATCACGCCGACGCACGGCTTGTCGTTATTCATTTCGCCCCCTGCCCGCTCGCAGAAAAGCGCTCTAGTCTACCAACTCGCTCCGCAAACGGCTCGCATGCGTGGTGTAACGCGTCACTCGAGCACGATGAGATGGTTGGGCAACTCGTTGCGCTCGTGGGTGGCGGGCACGGCCAGGGCCAGTTTTTCGCCGCAGGCGGCAATGCATTCGGTGAACCCGATCAGCGTCTCGCCAATACGAACACGCGCCGTGAAGGCTTCGACAATCGCCTGCCATTGTTCGTCCGGCACCTGTTCGGAGATGCCGCGATCGACGATGATCTCGACATAGCGCTCGGCCTCCGAGACGAAGATCAGCATGCCGGTGGCGTCCGCCGTATGGTGCAGGTTCTGTTCGAGAAACTGACGCCGGGCGAGATTCGCTGCCCGCCAGTGCCGGACCGGGCGTGGAATCAGGCGCGTGGTCACGCTCGGCAGGCGAAACAGCAATGCCAGCGCAACGAATACGCCCCATTGCAGCAGCAACAGCAGGCGGGCATCGAGCGCCACGGTGAAGAACAGCAGCGCCCCGGGCAGAATCAGCGCCGCCAACCCCGCCCAGAGCAGCGGAATATAGGCATAGTCGTCAGCGCGCTCGGCGAGCACGGTCACCAGCTCAGCGTCGGTATTGCGCTCGACCGCCGTAATGGCGTCGGCCACCTGTTTGCGTTCGTCGTTACTGAGTAAGGTCATTGATCGCTACCACCCGCCAGAGGCGCCGCCGCCGCCGAAGCCGCCGCCGCCTCCGGAAAAACCACCGCCGCCGAAACCGCCGCTGCTGGAGCCGCCAAAACCGCCGCCCATGAGGATCGGCATGCCCATGCCGCGCCGACGCTTGCCGCCGCGCCCACCGCCACCGCCGCTGCCGAACAGCGCGATGATGATCACCAGTAATACGAAGAAGCCGATGCTGTGCAGCACCGACGGCTCGCCGGCTTCACCCCGCGACCGGCGCTCGGGTTCGGCCAGCGGATCGCCGCCGAGCACCTGGATGATGGCCTTGCTACCGCCGACGATCCCCTGGCTGAACTGGCCCTGTCGAAAGGCCGGCGTGATGATGTCGTTGATGATCACCGACGACTGGGCATCGGTGAGCCGGCCTTCCAGGCCATAGCCCACTTCGATACGAACCTTGCGTTCGTCTTTTGCGACCAGCAGCAGCGCGCCGTTGTCCTCGCCGGCCTGACCAATACCCCAGTGGCGGCCGAGTTGATAGCCGTACTCTTCGATCGTCTCCCCGCCGAGATCCGGCAGGGTCACGACCACGACCTGCTCGCCGCTGGCCTGTTCGTGCGCGGCCAGCATGTCGGTGAGCTGCTGCTCGGCGGCGGCATCGATCATGTCGGCGTTGTCGACCACCCGCCCGGTAAGCTCGGGAAACGACGGCGCCGCCCAGGCCACCGCCACCCATAGCCACAGGCCAAGTGCGAGCAGCAGCCGGGCGCGCGTATCGACGGCAGGCAGGCGTCGCATCAGAACTGGACCTGGGGCGCCTGGTCCGCGTTTTCGGCCGTGGCCTCGAAATTGGCATGCGGCTGCATGTCGCTATACAGCAGCGAATGCCAGATCCGGCCCGGGAAGGTACGCAGCTCGGTGTTGTAGCGCTGCACCGCCTGGATGAAATCGCGCCTGGCCACGGCGATACGGTTCTCCGTGCCCTCCAGCTGCGACTGCAGGGCCAGGAAGTTCTGGTTGGATTTCAGATCGGGATAACGCTCGGACACCGCCATCAGCCGGCTCAAGGCACTGCTGAGTTCACCCTGGGCCTGCTGGAACTGCTGCAGCTTCTGCGGATTGTTGAGGATGTCCTCGTCGACCTGGATCGATGTGGCCTTCGAACGGGCCTCGATGACGGCGGTCAGCGTTTCGCGCTCCTGCTGGGCGAACCCCTTCACCGTTTCCACGAGATTGGGTACGAGATCCGCGCGCCGCTGGTACTGGTTTTCCACCTGTGCCCAGGCCGCCTTGACCTGTTCATCGTAGGTCGGAATGTTGTTCACGCCGCAGCCGGTCAAGGAGACCAGCAGTGCGACGAGCATTAAAAGACCGGGCAGACGTTTGTAGGGAATGACGGGAAGCGCCAGCATGAACAGGGACTCCGTGAACGCAATACAGCTATGGTGCGCACTGTACGACAAACGCCGCGCAGACGACATGCGCCTGGCACGCGGTCATTCCATCGGCCCGACATATTGCGCACGCACTATTTCCGGCTATGCCAGTGCCAGGCTTCACTTACCGCCCAGCAGATGCATGGCTACGAGGATCGCTACGATCACCACGAGCACGGCCGTACCGGTGGCCAGGGCATGGCGTTGCCACAGCCGCAGGGCGCGCTCGCCCAGCAACCACACGAGAAGGCCCAGCCCGAAATAGCGCAGGCCGCGCGACAGGCCCACGGCAGCCACGAACAGCGGCAGCGAATAGCCGGCGATGCCGGCCGCCAGCAGGGCGACCTGAAACGGCACCGGCGTGATGCCAATGGTCAGGATCGCCAGAAAACCGTTGTCGGAGAACGTCTGCTCGAACTGTTCATAGGCCTGCTGTGCATCGAGCCATGAAAGCAGGGTCTGGCCCAGCGTATCGAACAGGAAAAAACCGACCGCATAGCCGATCAGCGCGCCCGCGATATTGCCGGCCAGCGCCACCGCGGCCACCCACCACAGCCGACGCGGGCGAGCGAGCATGTAGGGCACCATGATCAGTTCGATGGGCACCGGCATCACCGTGGTCTCGGCGGCCGACAACAGCCCCAGCCAGAGCAGGCCGTAAGGTGAATCCAGAAGTCGATCGACCCATGCACGCGCCCTGTTCATGGTGCGCCGCTCGTCGTGATTCCACCCGCCTCATCGATATTACTGGTCATGCGTTTTTTTGATCAGAACGACAGCTGGATCGAATCCTCGTCCGCGCTAAAGGGCCGCGCCCGGGCCATGGCCATCCAGTGACGGGTTTCCAGCTGATAGTCGTGGCGCTGGGCGGCCCTTGCGATGGTATAGCCGTGCTCGGCGCGCCAGAGGATAACGCCGTATTCGGCCGGGATTTCCTCGACCGTGGCAATGCCTTCGACGATTACGAAATAAACCTCGGCGGCAAGTTCGCGATAGCGTTCAATCTTGGCCGAACGCAGCTCGCCCAGCAGATCGCTGCGGCGCACCTTGATTTCATGCACCTGCGGCGCCAGATGATCCGGGCGCAGGCTGCGGGTAAGCGAGAACACATCCGGCTTGCATGGCGCCCAGCGTGCCTTGTCGGTGGTCGAATCGACGGTATGCACCGACAGCTCGGTGAATACCAGCCGCCCCAACCCCGCCAGATGACGGGCCACGCCGTCGACCACCTGCGCATGGCGGCTGCGCGTACCGCGGTTGTGTACCACCGTATCGCCCAGCGCCGCGCGCCCGGTGTCGGTCAGCCGAAAACAGCTGGCCAGCGCGTTGTCTTCAGCCTCTTCGATCAGCCCCCAACGCAGCAGATCGATATCGATATTGTCGTGACAGGCCCAGCCGTGGCTGCGCCAGTAGTGTCGCAGCCGCGTGCCATGCCGTCGCGGCAATACGCTGGGTCGCTCGTGGGTGCTGGATGGACGTTTGGCGCTTGCGCTCATAGCCTTTTCGGGTAGGCGAGTTGGTCGTGAAAGCGCCGGCGGCCCGCGGGACGATATATCGAGCTGGCACATGCGCCCAGGCCGAACGCCGTGAAACCATGCGGCCTCGAGCCCTGCGGATAGTGTCACATACGAAAATGCCCGACCGAGGTCGGGCATCCAGCATCGATTATAACGGGCTGCTCAATCGGTCGAGCCTTCGGACGTATCGCTTTGTGTGCTGCCGTCGTTCGTATCCGGCGTGCTGTGCGTGCCGGCCCCGTCATGCGACATATGGTCGTCTTCCTTGAGTTCTTCCTTCTGTGCCTTGGTCGCCGGCATTTCACCGGCCTGGGGCACCTGTTCGCCGGTGCGTGTACCGGCCGCCTCATCCGGCACGCTGCGCATGCTTTCGGCCTGGTGTTCGGTTGCGGGCATGGTCGTATCGTTCGCCCTGCCCTGGTCTGCGGCCCATGCCGGCAAAGCGAAGGCACAGCCCATCAGCACAGCACCCAGGCCGGCACGAGCCAGCATATGAGTTGGGTTCGACATCTCTCCTCCTTATGGATAGCGCGGTTTATCGTGATGCCGTATCGCCGCTCGGCGAGCCGGTTCGCCCCCACCGCTCGGGGCTATTCAATGTCGCGCAATCCATCGGCCGCTTCAAGCGGCCCGGGCTTCGTAACAACGAAAACGATACGCATAAAAAAGCCCGGCCTGGGCCGGGCTCCGGGGTTGCTCACGCGCAACGACCGCGACAGGTTGTGCGGAGCTTGCCTAGTGGCTGGCCACACGCATATGCGCGTGATGGACGCCGTTGAGATCGAGCACTTCGATCTGGCTGCGGCTGGCCGGCACGCTCTGATGCGAAGGCGCAGCCGTGGCGTCATCGGTGACTTCGCCATGGCGCAGCATCGCGTTCTGCGATGCCGACATCGGCGTGACGTTGTCCTGGTAGCGGCTCGGCTGCTCGGCGGCGACCGCCGGCACAGAAAAGCCGGCCAGCGTCAGAATGCCGGCAACGAAGGCGTTGCGGCGTTGATTGCGGCGGGTTGTGGACATGGGTCTTCCTCAAAGATGAATGAAAAAACGAAAAAATTGGTTGAGGAAGAAGATTGCCCCGGTTGATCTGTTTTCAATCGTTGCAGTGCAACATTTTTCAAAATCGCCGCAAATCCGCTCGATCTGAAGCTTTTCCACCCTGTTCACGCGTCTTGGTTACAGACGCCTAACGGCCATTGCCGCCTTCTATGACGAGGCGGCGACCGCGGCGGGGCGGGCCTGTTCGGGCATGTCTGCCATGCTGCGGCGGAAGACAAGCCAGGCCATGCTGCCGGCCAGTACGTTGCCCAGCGCCGCGCCCAGGCCGACATAAGGCATCTTTGCGCCCAGCCACACGGCCAGGGCGATACAGGGCAGATAGCAGACGAACAGCCGTGCGAAGGAGATCATCATCGCGCGCAGCGGCCAGCCCAGGGCGTTGGAGGCCGAAACCACGAGCATGCACAGCCCGAGCAGCGCATAGCTCGGCAACATGGCACGAATCAGCCAGGTCAGCGCCTCGCGTACCCCCGCATCGCTGGACAATGCGCCGGCCACCCAGGGCGCGGCCAGCGCCATGACCGTACCCAGAACCAGCTGCCAGACCAGCACGGTCTGAAAGGCAATCGACATCAGCGCACGGATACGCGGCCAGTTGCCGGCGCCGTAGCAATGCCCCAGCCAGGGCGGCAGCGACATGGTCAGCCCCAGCACCAGCATCAGCGACACGGTTTCCAGCCGGCTTGCCAGGCCCCAGGCCGCCACCGCCTGTTCGCCCAGCGAGGCGATCAATGCCGTGGCCGCCATCGCCGACAGGGCCGGCATCAGCTGGCTAAGCATGGCCGGGCCTGCAATTACCGCGAACGGACCGGTCGAGCGACGCATCTCCCCTGCCAGGCCCGTCAGACTCAGCCAGTCGCGTTGGGCCAGGCGCCAGCCCAGCAGCAACAGACCGATCGTGAACGCAGCGGTGGTGGCCCAGGCCGCCCCGGGCAGCCCCAGCCCGTCCCAGCCGCCGATACCGAAGATGAGGATAGGATCGAATATCAGGTTCAGGCCGCTGGTGGTTACCATCAGCAGGCCCGGCAGACGGGTGTTGTTATGCGCGCGAAACAGCGTATAGCCGAAGTACAGCAGGGCCGCGAACCAGTTCGCCAGCAGCTGGACCGGCCAGTACTCGCCAATGAGTTCGAGTGCGTTGTCCTGGGCCCCGAGCTGGCGAAACAGCGGTACATGAAAGACCCACAGCGCGATCGCAAGGCAGCCGATCACCATCGCCCCGCCGAACAACACCAGGCTGCCCAGACGTCGGGCACGCTCAAGCTCGCCCGCGCCCAGCGCCCGCGAGATGAGCGCGGCGATGGCAATGCCCAGCCCGACCTGCACACCGATCATCAGAAAGGTGATCGGAAACGTAAACGACTGTGCGGCCAGAGGGACGGTGCCCAGACGCGCGACAAACGCCGAGTCGACCAGCTGAAAGCCCAGCAGCGACATCACGCCGATCGCCATCGGCCAGGTCTGGGCGAACAGCTGGCGCCGCAGCGTGCCGCTGCTGGCGCTGGTGGAGGATAAATCGCTCAACTAAAGAATCCGCGAATGCGAGAATGCCGCGCGATTCTACGCCATGCCGTCGTCATGCGATGTAGGCTAGGCACCATCGGGATACCACACTGCTGCACGAGGTCTTATGCGCGCTATCCGTTTTTCCTTTCTGGCCCTGCTCATTGCCGTCGCGCTCTTCGGCTGTGCGGGTACGCCGACATTCATGCAGCTGGCCGATACCAAATGGCAGCTGACCCAGCTCGACGGCCAGCCCGTGGATACCCAGTCCATGCGGCGCACGCCCTATCTGTTGCTGCATGCCGATCAGCGCCTCGAAGGTTTCACCGGCTGCAACCGGGTCAACGGCCGCTATAGCGGCAGCGACGACACCCTGCGCTTTGATTCTTTGGCCAGCACCCGCCGCTACTGCAATCAGGGCATGGATATCGAAGAAGCCTTCACGCACGCGCTCGAACGCACCCAGCACGCCGAAATCGACGGCGACAGTCTGGCGCTGATCGACGCCCGGGGCCATATCGCCGCCCGCCTGGCGCGCGACAGCGCCGGCCGCTGAGCCGGCCCGAAAGCGACGCTATCGAATCGATCGCACAGACCTGCGCCACAGGCCCGCTTTCGGGCTGAAAACACGGACCCATGGCAGCAGGACAAGCGCGCCCCATCGTCAGCCCGGCCATACGCCACCCGCACATCAGCTAGCGAAGCGCCGGGCTGACGGGCGTTGGCGCCGCTGAATCGTTTCCGGGGGTAGCCACTGCTGTATTAACTGTATATAAATACAGTTATGAACAAGCAGCCTATCGACAACGTAGATCCGCACGGCCAGCGACTGGCCGCCCATGAAGCCTACTGGCAACGCTTTGGCGTGCATCGGGCCTCACGGCAGGCCGAACTGCCGGCCATGGCCACGGGCTCACCGACGCTGGATCGCCAGCTGCCCGGCGGCGGCTATCCGATCGGCGCCGTCACCGAACTGCTGTGCAAGAACGCAGGGCTGGGTGAGCTGAGCCTGCTGTTGCATGGCCTGGCTCGGCGCATGCGCGAACAGCCCAAGCGCCAGCTCGCCTTCATTGCTCCGCCGCCGACCCTGCAGGCCCCGGCGCTCACCCAGGCCGGTATCGATTGTGCTCGGGTGCCGCTCGTGGCCTGTCGCGACGACAGCGAAAAAGTCTGGTGTGTAGAGCAGATGGCCCGGGCGAATGCGTTTGCCGGCTTCGTCGTCTGGGCCGATCACCTCGATACAACCGCCCTGCGTCGCCTGCAGCTGGCCGCCGAGAAGGCGGCCTGCCCGGTGTTTGTCTATCGTCATATCCGGGCGGCCGCAGAGCGCTCGCCGGCGGCCCTGCGTCTGGCGATCACCGCCGGGGACGGCGGCCAGCGTATCGAGATACTCAAATGCCGAGGCCCCGCCGGCGCACGTATTGCCGGGCTACAGCCCGGTGTCGAATGCGTCTGGCAATTCGAGACACCCCGTGCCGAGCTGGCAGCACTGCGCGCAGGCGCCAGCAACGATATTCCTCAACCCGATCGTGTTCCCCATGTGGCTCGCTCTTCGTCTTCCCCACTGGGCGCTCGATAGCCGCGCCGACGCCAGCGACCGGCCGCCGGGTACCAACCCGACGCTGGTGGTGGCCGAACAGCGCGGCCGGCGTCATGTCGTGGCGGCCGACGCCTGGGCGCTCGAACAGGGCGTACGCCGCGGCATGCTGCTGGCCGATGCACGCATGCGCGTTCCCGAGGCTGCGGTGCTCACACGCCATATTGCCGGCGAAGTCGCCGCGCTCGAACGCCTGGGCGGCTGGGCCTGGCATTACAGCAGCCAGGTCCATATCGCACGGGCCAGCGATCGTATCGAATGCGCACGCGTGGTATTCGAAATCGGGGCCAGCCTGCGTCTGTTCGGCGGTCGCCAGCGCCTGCTCGAACGCGTACGTGCCGACCTCGACCGCATGGGCTATCGCTATACCCTGGGCGTGGGCGACAGCCCGCATGCCGCCCTGGCCTTTGCACGCGCGCCCTCGCCCAAACATCGCGCAAAGGGCCTGGCCGGTCTGCCTCTGACCTGTCTGGATCTGGACGCCCAGACCACGCTATCGCTCAAGGCCAGCGGGCTGCGTCTTGCCGGTGAACTGCTGGCCCTGCCGCCGGGCACCCTGGTACGTCGCTATGGCAAGCACACGCTGGACGAACTGGAGCGTCTGCGCGGGCGCCGGCCACACGGACTGGATTTCTATACCCTGCCGCAACGCTATGGCACCCGTCACGAACTCACCGGCGCGGTGGAAACGACCCAGGGCCTGGTATTCGTGCTGCGGCGCGTGTTCGCCGAGCTGGCCGCGTTTCTGCAGGGCGCGGATGCCACCATCCAGACGCTGCAGCTCAAGCTCATTCACGACGAGCTGCCGCCCACTCGCCTGCTGCTGCGCCTGGCCGCACCCTCGCGTGATGCGGACCATCTGGAGCGCGTCGCCAACGAACGGCTGGCCCGGGTCACGCTGGCGGCACCGGTCCTTGAAATCGCGCTGGCCAGCGATCGCCTGCGTCGTTTCGAACAGGATCAGGACAGCCTGTGGCGCGACCCCGACCATGCCGGTATCGAACAATGGCCGGCCGTGCTCGATCGCCTGCGCGCCCGGCTGGGCCACGAGGCGGTGGGCTGGCTGCATGACGTGGACGACCACCGCCCGGAACAGGCCAGCGCCCGCCATGACCGGCCGGCCACGAGCCATACCCCTGTGTCGGCCCCACGCCCGATGTGGCTGCTCGACGTGCCCGAACGCGCGCCGGCCGAGCTGACCCTGATCGCCGGCCCGGAACGTATCGAAACCGGCTGGTGGGAGCACAGCATCCGGCGCGATTATTTTCGCGCCCGCGACGGCCAGGGGCGCCTGCTCTGGGTCTATCGCGATCTGGCCCATGCCCACAGCAGCGATACGCCGGTCTACTACATGCACGGCCTGTTCGGATGAGCGCGCTCGGCTATGCCGAGCTGTGCTGTGTGAGCGGTTTTTCCTTCCAGCGCGGCGCCTCCACGCCGGAAGAGTTGGTCGCCCGCGCGGCCGAACTCGGCTATCGAGCGATCGCGCTGACCGACGAATGCAGCCTGGCCGGCGCGGTACGGGCCCTGCAGACCGCCGAAGCCTGCGCTATCGATCTGATCCTGGGCAGTCGTTTCACCCTCGACGAGGGCGTGACCGTCGTCCTGCTGGTACGCAACCGCAACGGCTATACCCGCCTGTGCCGGCTGATCACCGATGCCCGGCAACGCGTGGCCAAGGGCGACTACCGTATCGGCCTGGCCGATCTGCAGGCCGATACCCTGGCCGACTGCCGTATTCTGGTCCTGCCTGATTACGACTGTCCGCCCGGCCCCGCGCTGCATCATCTGCTGGCCTGGCTGGCCACCACCTACCCGCGCCAGAGTCATATCGCACTGGCGCTGCATCGACGCGCCGCCGATATGGCGCACCGACGCCGGCTCGATGAACTGCGGGCCCGATACGGCCTGCCGCTGGTCGCGGTGGGCGATGTCCATATGCACCGACGCTCGCGGCGTGCCTTACAGGATGTATTTACCGCCCTGCGTCTGGGCACGACGGTGCACAACGCCGGGCGGGCCTTGTTCGCCAACGGCGAACGCTATCTGCGGCCGCGCTCGACGCTGGCCGCCCTCTATCCCGACGAGACGCTGGCCGCGACCCTGCGTATCGCCGCCGATTGCAGGTTTTCCCTGCGCGAAATCCGCTACGACTATCCTTCCGAAGTGGTGCCGCAGGGCCAGACCGCGCTCGAGCATCTACGCACCCTGGTGGAGCGCGGCTGCCAGCGGCGCTGGCCCGAGGGCACGAATGCCACGATACGTCGCCAGATCGAGCACGAACTCGCGCTGATCGAGGAAAAGAACTATCCGCATTATTTTCTGACCGTTCACGATATTGTCGAAGAAGCGAATCGACGCGGCATTCTCTGTCAGGGCCGCGGCTCGGCCGCCAATTCGGTGGTGTGTTTCTGCCTGGGCATCACCGAAGTGGATCCGCTTCGCCACGACATGCTCTTCGAGCGTTTCATCTCGCGCGATCGCAACGAACCGCCGGATATCGACGTCGACTTCGAGCACGAACGCCGCGAAGAAATCATCCAGTACATCTATCGCCGGTACGGCCGCCAGCGCGCCGCGCTCGCTGCCACCGTCATCCATTATCGACCGCGCAGCGCGATGCGCGACGTCGGCCGCGCCATGGGGCTGAGCGTCGATCAGATCGACACCCTGGCCGGCGCGCTGTCGCGGCGCAGTGATGACGGCAGCCTGGCCGCCCAGCTCGATGAACGCGGTATCGATATCGACACCGACGATCTCGATCGTATTCTCATGCTGGTGGATACGCTCATCGGGTTTCCCCGCCATCTGTCCCAGCATGTTGGCGGTTTCGTGCTTTCCGAAGTGCCGCTGGAGCAGCTGGTGCCCGTGGAAAAGGCGGCCATGCCCGATCGCACCATCATTCAGTGGGACAAGGACGATCTGGAAGCGGTCGGCCTGATGAAGATCGACGTGCTCGCACTCGGCATGCTCAGCTGCCTGCGCCGCTGTTTCGCGCTTATCGAGCGTCATCACGGTCGCCGGCTGACCATGGCCACCATTCCCGGCAAGGACAAGGCCACCTACGACATGATTTCGGCCGCCGATACGGTCGGCGTATTCCAGATCGAGTCGCGTGCCCAGATGACCATGCTGCCGCGGCTGCGCCCCCAGCGGTTTTTCGATCTGGTGGTCGAGGTGGCGATCGTACGCCCTGGCCCGATCCAGGGCGGCATGGTCCATCCCTACCTGCTCAACCGCGAAAAGAAGCGCGAAGAGATCGAATACCCCAGCGAAGCCCTGCGCGGCGTGCTCGAACGCACCCACGGCGTGCCGATCTTTCAGGAACAGGTAATGAAGATCGCCATGGTCGCTGCAAGCTTCAGTGCCGGCGAGGCCGACGGCCTGCGTCGTTCAATGGCTGCCTGGAAGAAGAAAGGCGGCCTCGAGCCCTGGCGCGAACGCTTGAAAAGCGGCATGCGCGCCAACGGCTATGCCGAGGACTTCGCCGATCGGATCTTCGAACAAATCAAGGGGTTCGGCAGCTACGGCTTTCCGGAATCCCATGCCGTGAGTTTTGCCCTGCTCGTCTATGTCTCCTCGTATATCAAATGCCACTATCCGGCCGCCTTCGCGGCCGCCCTGATCAACAGCCAGCCCATGGGTTTCTATGCGCCGGCCCAGATCGTGGCCGATCTCAAGCGACACGGGGTGCAGGTCTACCCCATCGATGTCTGTCATTCCGACTGGGAGTGCACGCTCGAACACGGCAACGACGAAGAAGCGGCTGTGGCCCTGCGTCTGGGCCTGCGCCTGGTCAAAGGGCTTTCCCGGGACGCCGGCGAGCGTATCGTCGCGGCTCGCAGCACCGCTGCGTTCACCCAGGTGGCAGACCTGGTCAATCGGGCCCGGCTGGGCCAGCGCTCCCGCGATGCCCTGGCCCGGGCCGATGCCCTGCGCGGGCTGGCCGGGCACCGCCATCAGGCGCAGTGGCAGATCGCGGCCGCCCATGTGCATGCCGATCTGTTTGCCGGGCTCGACGCGCCCGAACCCGACGTGGATTTACCGGCGCCGAAGGAAGGCAGCGATATCGTGGCCGACTATGCCAGTACCGCCCTGACCCTGCGCCGGCATCCGCTGGCACTGCTGCGCCCGCAGCTGGCCCGCCAGGGCGTGCTCTGTGCCCGCGATTTCGATGCCCTGGCCGATCGTCGTGCCGCCCACGTCGCCGGCCTGGTCACGATCCGCCAGCGCCCGGGCAGCGCCAAGGGCACGACCTTCGTCACCCTCGAAGACGAAACCGGCTGCGTGAACGTGGTCATTCACCGCGACCTGCTCGCCCGCTATCGCGTGGCCGTTACCAGCGCCCGGCTGCTCCGGGTCAACGGCATCATGCAGCGCCATGGGCCGGTCACCCACTGCGTGGCCCGGCATATCGTCGACGACAGTGCTCGACTCGGGAAACTGACCACTTGGTCCCGCGATTTCCATTGAACAGCAGAACCTTATCCGACTCATCGCGAAACAGCAGCAGAATAATCTATCCACAGATTACGCTGATTTCATAGATTAACCAGAATGGGAACAGCTCGCACCAACTTTAACAATTATATATAAATATCTGATTATAAATTCATTTTTATATAAAACATCTTTTAATGTTGTCCGTTGGCCGTGTCAGTAGCTAACGAGCGTACATCCTCAAGGACAAACGCCTGCATGGCGTGTCGAGCACCACTCGACACGAACTCAGAAAACAGGCCGTCCGATTGGACATTTTTTATTAAGTGCTCTTAGCGTTCATTTGCGGACAGACACGCATTCCGGGCGCGACCCATGCTATCTCACCCCAAAAAAAGGCCCGGTAAAACCGGGCCTTGAATGCACTTTCTAAAGTGTCGTCGCTCGAATCAGGCCTCGGCCGTTTCCCGGGCGGTGATATCGAGCTCGATCGCGTCGTCGTCCACACGCACGACCACCTGGCCGCCGTTGGCCAGCCGGCCGAACAACAGCTCTTCGGCCAGCGGCTTCTTGATGTGGTCCTGGATCACACGGGCCATCGGCCGTGCGCCCATCTTCACATCGTAGCCACGCTCGGCCAGCCAGCTTCGTGCCTCGGCTTCGACCGTCAGGCCGACGCCGCGCGCTTCCAGCTGGGCTTCGAGCTGGAGGATGAACTTGTCCACCACCCGCTCGATGACTTCGCCCTGCAACGGCTGGAACTGAATGATCGAGTCCAGGCGATTGCGGAACTCCGGCGTAAAGCCGCGACGAATGGCTTCCATGCCGTCCGAGCTGCTGTCGCTGGGATTGAACCCAATACCCCGGCTGGCCATGGCTTCGGCACCCGCGTTGGTCGTCATCACCAGGATCACGTTGCGGAAGTCCGCTTCGCGACCGTTGTTGTCGGTGAGTTTGCCGTGGTCCATCACCTGCAACAGCAGGTTGAAGATATCCGGATGGGCTTTCTCGATCTCGTCGAGCAGGACCACTGAATGCGGCTGCTTGTTCACCGCTTCGGTGAGCAGTCCGCCCTGGTCGTAGCCGACATAGCCCGGCGGCGCACCGATCAGGCGCGACACCGTATGCCGTTCCATGTATTCGGACATATCGAAGCGCACCAGCTCCACGCCCAGATGCAGCGCCAGCTGGCGGGTGACTTCGGTCTTGCCCACGCCGGTCGGGCCGGCGAACAGGAAGGAGCCGATCGGCTTGTCGCGGTTATCCAGCCCCGAGCGCGACATCTTGATCGCACTGGCAAGCGAGGTGACCGCTTCGTCCTGGCCGAAGATCACCAGCTTGAGATCGCGTTCGAGCGTCTTGAGCACGTCGCGATCGTCGCGGGAGACCGTCTTGGACGGAATCCGGGCGATACGCGAGACCATGTCCTCGATATCACGAACCTGGACGGTCTTGCGCTTCTTGCCGGAGGGCCGCAGACGCAGGCGTGCGCCGGCCTCGTCGATCACGTCGATGGCCTTGTCCGGCAGGTGGCGGTCGTTGATATGGCGTGCCGAAAGCTCGGCAGCCGCTTCCAGTGCCGGCTGGGTATAGCGCACCTGATGGTGCTCCTCGAAGCGATTCTTGAGGCCGCGCAGAATCTGCACGGTATCGGCCACGCTCGGCTCGGGCACGTCGATCTTCTGGAAGCGGCGTGCCAGCGCGCGATCCTTTTCGAACACACCCCGGAATTCCTGATAGGTGGTCGCACCCATGCAGCGCAGCTCGCCGGAGGCAAGCTTCGGCTTGAGCAGGTTCGAGGCGTCCATCACGCCA
Source organism: Salinisphaera sp. (assembly GCF_002729955.1). GTDB lineage: Bacteria > Pseudomonadota > Gammaproteobacteria > Nevskiales > Salinisphaeraceae > Salinisphaera. Next base: position 163,346 of record NZ_PBYA01000027.1, read on the forward strand.
CCCGAAGCCGCACCGGCGCCGATGATGGTATGAATCTCGTCGATGAACAGCACCGCGCCGTCCTGTTTTTCCAGCTCGGCCAGCACACCCTTGAGACGCTTCTCGAAGTCGCCGCGGTATTTGGTCCCGGCAATCAACGCGCCCAGGTCGAGCGCATAGATCACGCTCTTGCTCAGTACGTCGGGGACTTCGCCGTCGACGATCATGCGCGCCAGACCTTCCGCAATCGCGGTCTTGCCGACGCCGGCTTCGCCCACAAGCAGCGGGTTGTTCTTGCGCCGGCGGCACAGCGTCTGCACCACGCGCTCGATCTCGTGGTCGCGACCGATCAACGGATCCACGTCGCCTTCGGCGGCCTTGCGATTGAGATTGGTCGCGTACTGCTCGAGCGGCGACTTGCCGGCTTCGCCGCCTTCCTCGGCGCCTTTCTCCGAGGTCGGGCCGGGCTGTTCGCCCGCGCTGTCCGACTTGGAGACGCCGTGCGATACGTAGTTGACCACGTCCAGGCGACTCACGCCCTGCTCGCCGAGCAGATAGACCGCATGGGATTCCTGTTCGGAGAAGATCGCGATGAGCACGTTAACCGCGGTCACCTCCTTCTTGCCCGACGACTGGACATGGTAGACCGCGCGCTGCAAAACGCGCTGAAAGCCCAGCGTGGGCTGGACTTCATGATCCTCGCCGGCCGGCACCACCGGCACATGCGTATCGATATAGCTCTTGAGTTCGCGTTCCAGACTTGGAATATCCGCGCTGACCGCTTCCAGCACCTCGGCCACGGCCGGGTTATCCAGCAGCGACATCAGCAGATGTTCGACGGTCAGCATTTCGTGGTGCTGGCGTCGGGCCACCATGAAGGCGGCATCGAGAGCGGTTTGAAGTTCCTGGCTCAGCATTTTGCGTCCCCGAACCTTATGTTCGATTGAGGCCTGATTCTGTCCTCGACGATTGCGAAAATCAGGCTTTTTCCATAGTACACAACAGCGGGTGCTGATGGGCGCGTGCATGGTCGTTGACCATGGCCACCTTGGTTTCGGCTATCTGAGCCGTAAACGTACCAGCCACCGCCTTGCCCCGCGTATGAACGGTCAGCATGATCTGGACCGATTGCTCGCGGTTGAGGTTGAAAAACGTCATCAGCACTTCCACGACGAATTCCATCGGTGTGAAGTCGTCGTTGTGCATGACCACCTTGTAGAGCGGCGGCTGCTTGGTTTTTGGCCGACTGGTTTCGACAACGGCCTCGCCTTCGTCTTCCACCGTCGGCTTGGGTTTGTCGGACTGACTCATCTCGTGCCTACCTTGGCCTGCCGCCGAGTCTCTTGTTAAGACTCAATCGGCATCGGATCCATTTTCTATACGCAGGATATAAGGATACGGGGGCAGCAAATCAATCGATCGGACACAATCGATCGTCGAAGCCGTGCAGTCACGGCATCCGCGCAGGTCAGCCCGCAGGCGGGCGGGGGTTATTCGCCGAGGTTGTGCGCGAGAAGCGAACGAATACGCTGCGGTACTTTCTGTTCGACTTCCATGCGCGCGACGTTGATCGCGCTGGCGAAGGCGATCGCATCGGCATCGCCGTGCGACTTGATGACCGTGCCCTGCAGACCGATGAAGGTCGCGCCGTTGTACTGGCGCGGGTCCACACGGCGACGAAATGCCTTGAGCACCGGCATGGCGAAGAACGCCGCGCTGCGGGTCAGGGCGTTGCGCGAGAATTCCTCGCGCAAGAACTGGGCGATGAGCTTGCCCAAGCCTTCGCTGGTCTTGAGGGCGACGTTGCCCACGAAGCCGTCGCAAACCACCACATCGACGTCGCCGATATAGATATCGTCGCCTTCCACGAAGCCGATATAGTTGAGTTCGCTATCCCCCAGCAGCTTGCCGGCCTGCTGGATCTGGATATTGCCCTTGATTTCCTCGGCGCCGATATTGAGCAGCCCCACCCGCGGCTCGTCGACGCCGTGAACGGCTTCGGCGAGTACGGCCCCCATCACCGCGAACTGGAACAGCTGCTCGGGGGTGGATTCGGCGTTCGCGCCGAGATCGAGCATGAGCGTATGCCCACGGCGGGAGGGAATCGGGGATACGATCGCCGGGCGATCGATGCCTGCCAGCGTTTTGAGGACGAAGCGGGCCGTTGCCATCAACGCGCCGGTGTTGCCTGCCGACACGCAGGCCGCGGCGTCGCCGTTATGGACGACGTTGATCGCCACGCGCATGGAAGAATCTTTCTTCTGGCGCAGCGAGCGCGCCGGCGATTCCGACATGCCCACCACTTCGCTGGCATGCCGTACGGTGAGGCGTTCGCCGACGTTGGCTTTCTTATGGCGCGCGATCTGCCGATGCAGAGTTTCGGCATCCCCGACCAGAACGATCTCCAGCTCAGGGTGGGCCTGCAAACTCTTGATGGCGGCTTCCACAGCCACAGGGGCGCCGTGGTCGCCGCTCATGGCGTCGACTGCAATACGCGTCATGATTCGACACCCGAGGCTACGCGCCCCGGGAATCATCCGTCGCTAAACGTCGTCGCCGGTATTGACGACGCGACGACCACGGTAGAAACCGTCGCGCGTAACGTGATGACGCAGATGCGTCTCACCCGTCGTCTGGTCGATCGACAGCGTCGGCGGGTTCATGCTGGCGTGCGTGTTGCGACGCTTGTCGCGCTTCGAACGGGATTTGCGGTTCTTTTGGACGGCCATGGCGTTCTATGTCTTCCAGCGTTGTCGAAAATCGTCAATCGTCGCGTTTGAGCTGACTCAGCACCGCGAACGGATTGTTGGGTCTTTCATCGTCTTGTTCGTCACGAAGCGGCATGTCGTGATCAACATACTGCGACGTGCACTCGGGCCGGTTGCAACGGGCCACGCTTGGCAGCGCCAGGAGCAATTCGTCGGCCACCAGCGCATGCACATCCAGCATGTCACCGTCGGCCAGTACCGGTTCGTATTCTCGCGGCACGTTGGCGGCAGCGTCGTCGTCGCCGACCACCACACCGGCCACGTCCACGTTCATCGGATGATCGAAAGCGTTCAGACAACGCTGGCATTCCAGCCGTAGCGTGGTGCTGATATCACCCTCGACATGGACACGCCGTTGCGCATCCTCCCGAAACTCGAGATCCACCACCACCACCGGGTTCGCACCGGCCGATGAGTCGATCGTCTCTGCCGCGACCCGATCCAGACGATCCAGATCGAGACGGCCTTCGATTCGCCCCTGCTGTGTCGCAAGTCGACGGTAATCGACACGTGGTACCAGCGCTCGGGGCGTGTTCATGGCGCGCGATAATAGGGGCGAAAGCCCGCCAAGTCAAAGCATTTCGCCGTTTCACTCCTGGCTGGCGCCATGCACGACGCCCGCAGATGGTATGACCGATCGTTTATCCTTTGGCCGCCAGAGATTCGCTGACAAAGGACCCCGCATGGCCCCGACCTCCCCCGCTCCGATCATTCTCGCCTCCAGCTCGCCCTGGCGGCGCGAGCTTCTGACGCGTCTGGGGCTCGAGTTCGAGACGATTTCGCCGGACATCGATGAAAGCGCGCGCGACAACGAGCCCCCGTCGGCCCTGGCTGAGCGTCTGGCCATTGGCAAGGCGCGCCGCATATTCGATGACCGGCCCGAGGCCATCGTGATCGGCTCCGATCAGGTCGCCGACGTCGAGGGCGACATTCTCGGCAAGCCCGGCACCTCCGAGAAGGCAAAGGCCCAGCTACGCCATCAGTCCGGCAAGACGGTATATTTCCATACCGGCCTGTGTGTATGCGCGCCCGTATTCGAGGCACCGCGATCCTGTGTGGAAACCGTGGCCACACGTTTTCGCGAACTGGATGATGCCCAGATCGCCCGCTATGTCGAAGCCGAGGATGTGACCGCGACCGCGGGCAGCATCAAGTCCGAAGGTCTGGGCATCAGCCTGGTCGAGTCGATCGAGTCGAAAGATCCGTCGACCCTGGTCGGGCTGCCGCTGATCGCCCTGTGCCGCCTGCTCGCACAGGCCGGCGTCGAAATTCCCTAGGCGCTACGCCGCTCGCTGGCGAGCCAGTCCGGCAGCGTTTCCACGCTGTCGAGCACTTCGAGCGCTCCCGCGCGCAGTAAACGCGCGGCATCATGAACCCCGCAGCCCACGCCTATGGCATCCACGCCGGCCGCCCGCGCCATGGCGACATCGTATTCGGTGTCGCCAATCATGAGCGCATGCTCGGGCAGCGTGGCCGAACGCAAGAGAATGTTCTCGATCATGTCCGGGGCGGGTTTGGGCGTGCACTCGTCGGCACAGCGAGTCCAACGGAAATAGTCCTCGGTGCCGGTCGAGCGCATGGCGGAGTCCAACCCGCGCCGACTTTTACCCGTCGCCACCGCCATCTCGAAACCCTGTGCCTTGAGTGTCTCGAGCGCCTCCAGCACCGGTGGGAACAGCTTCGCGGCACTGCGTTTCATTCCATAGCGCGCGCGGTAGGCGTGCACGCGTGCGCGTACACGCTGTGTGTCCAGGTCGGGAAACAGGCGCGCCAGGACGTCGTCCAGTCCGAGGCCGATCAGCTCACGCATTCGATCCGGGGAGCGTTCGGGCAGACCCAGATCCTGAATCGCGTTCTGCATGGCCGAAACGATCTCGCCCGCCGAGTCCATCAGGGTGCCGTCCCAGTCGAATACCAGCAGTTCGTATCGTTTCATTCCTGTTCGTCCAGGCGGTCGAGTAGCTGCTGCAGATCGGCGGCCAACGGCGCGTCGAGCTGTAACGTCTCGTTTTGATAGCGCATATCGATATGGGCCGCATGCAGAAACATGCGCCCCAGCCCGCGCTCTTGCCATAGCGAGGCACGCCGGTTCGACCCGTACTTGTCATCACCGGCCACTGGATGCCCACAGTGTGCGGCGTGCACGCGGATCTGGTGGGTGCGCCCGGTCTTGATCTCGACCGACATCAGGGTGGCATCGCCATAAAAGGCGACCGGCTCGAAGCGCGACACGCTCACCTTGCCGCCACTGGGGTCGACGGTGACCATGCGCTCGCCGCTGCGTTCGACGTCGCGCGACAACGGGGCATCGACTTCGATGGCGCCCTCTTTCCAGTGGCCGTCGACCAGCGCCAGATAGCGCTTGGTCGCGGCTGCGTCATTCAGCCCGGCCCGCAGGGCGTCCAGGGCAGCGCGCGAGCGGGCCACCAGCAGACAGCCGCTGGTCTGGCGGTCCAGGCGATGCACGAGCTCGACGTACTCGCCCGGCCGGGCCACGCGCAGCACCTCGATCAGGCCAAAGCGCAGGCCGCTGCCGGCATGCACCGCCAGCCCCGCCGGCTTGTTGAACACCAGCATGTCGTCGCGCTCATGCATGAGGGCACGCCGGGTCTTTTCGATCAGCCCGTCGGGCGGTCGCCCCGGACCGGGCTTTTCTTTCTGGCGTACCGGCGGCAGGCGGATCTCGTCGGCTTCGGCCAGACGCGTGCCCGGCTTGGCGCGGCCACGATTGACCCGCACCTCGCCGCTGCGAATGATCCGGTAGACCTTCGATTTGGGAACGTCCCGAAAGGTGCGCAAGAGGAAATTGTCGAGCCGCATGCCTGCATCGTTACTATCGACACGGACATAGCGAACTTGAGCGGGTGCCGTAGTCAGATTACACTCCCAAGGTCGGGTTGATTGATCTGTCCGCCGACGCCTTTCCCGCGCGGGCACGCAATCGCCGACTGACAGTCATTTGTCACACGCTGAAAAAATGCCGGGCAAGCCTAGCATGCGCCCCGGATACAGCGTGTTCTTCCGCGAAGAGTCATTTATTTATTCATGTGCTCCTGTCTGATTGCTGCTGTGCACCGTGTGATCGTCGCCGTCCTTACCGGCCACGACGCCACGGCTACGCCGGCGGCCGGCGCCTGTTTGCGCGCGCCGCTCACACTTTCAGGCAGTCGAGCGCCAGTCGAGACCCATTCGAATGAAACGCATTTTGATCAACGCCACGCAGCCCGAAGAGCTGCGCGTGGCGATCGTCGATGGCCAGAAACTCCATGATCTAGATATCGAAGTCGGCAGCCGCGAACAGCGCAAGGCCAACGTCTATAAAGGCCGCGTGACGCGGGTCGAGCCGAGCCTCGAAGCCGCCTTCATCGATTACGGCGGCAATCGCCACGGTTTTCTGCCGCTCAAGGAAGTCGCCAAGGACTATTTCAACAAGAACCAGAACGGCGGTAACGGCAAGGACAGCATCAAGCATGCCCTGTCCGAAGGTCAGGAGATCATCGTTCAGGTGGAAAAGGAGGAGCGCGGCAACAAGGGCGCCGCTCTGACCACCTTCGTGAGCCTTGCCGGGCGCTATCTGGTGCTCATGCCGAACAACCCCCGTGCCGGCGGCGTGTCGCGTCGGATCGAGGGCGAAGACCGCAACGAGCTGCGTGAAGCGCTCAACGAGGTCCAGGTCCCCAATGGCATGGGCGTGATCGTGCGTACCGCCGGCGTGGGCCGATGCGCCGAGGAGCTGCAATGGGATCTGGACTATCTGGCCCAGGTCTGGAAAGCGATCAACGACGCCGCCGAAGCGCGCAAGGCCCCGTTCCTGGTCTACCAGGAGTCCAACGTCATCATCCGCGCGCTGCGCGATTATCTGCGCGACGATATCGGCGAAGTGCTCATCGACCAGGCCGATATCTACGAAACCGGCCGCGAGTTCATGCAGCAGGTCATGCCGCATGCGCTTAACAAGCTCAAGCAATACACCGACGAAACGCCGCTGTTCTCGCGTTTCCAGGTCGAATCCCAGATCGAAAGCGCCTTCGAGCGTGAAGTCACCCTGCCCTCGGGCGGCTCGATCGTAATCGACCACACCGAAGCCATGACCTCGGTCGATATCAACTCCGCTCGTGCGACCAAGGGCGGCGGTATCGAGGAAACGGCCTTCAACACCAACCTCGAAGCCGCCGAGGAAGTGGCCCGCCAGCTGCGTATCCGCGATCTGGGCGGCCTGGTGGTGATCGACTTCATCGACATGGAGAGCAACAAGAACCAGCGCGAGGTGGAAAACCGCCTCAAGCAGGCGGCCAAGGCCGACCGCGCACGAGTTCAGATCGGGCGCATCTCGCGCTTCGGCCTGCTCGAAATGTCGCGCCAGCGCCTCAAGCCGTCGCTGTCGGAATACTCCTCGCAGGCCTGCCCGCGCTGCCTGGGCCGTGGTTCGATCCGCAGCGTGGAATCGCTGTCGCTGTCGATTCTGCGCCTGCTCGAGGAAGAAGCCATGAAGCCGTCCACCGGACGGGTGATCGTGCAGCTGCCGATCGCCGTGGCCAGCTTCCTGCTCAACGAAAAACGCGACGATATCGCGGGCGTGGAAAAACGCTCCGGTACCCAGGTCACGCTGGTACCGAACCACACGCTGGAAACCCCGCACTACGAAATCAAGCGCGTACGCGGCGATCAGCTTTCGGAAGACGCCAACGACGCCACCAGCTACCGCCTCGATACCCACGTCGAGATCGAAAAGCCGGTGGAACCGAACCACGGCGCCGCCGCAACCGCGCGCGAAGAGCCGGCGGTCAAGCGCGTGGCCCGGCCCGATGCGCCGGTCATCGAACGCAAGAGCGAGCCGGCCCAGGCCCCCGCGGCCGCGCCAACCGCCACGATGACGCCCTGGCAGCAGCTATGGGATGCCCTGCGGCGTATATTCGCCGGCGATGCCAGCCCGGCAACGACGGCAGCAGCCACCGCCTCGGCCAGTGCTGGCCAGGCACAGACAGGCAACGCCGCGAACACGCGTAGCGATACGAGCGACAGCAGCGAAGGTGCGCGCAAGACCAAGCCGCGTCGTGGCAACCGCTCGAACGATGGCCGCCAAAGCCAGGGCCAAAGCCAGAACCAGGGCCAGAGCGAAAACGATAAAGACAGCGACAACGGCAAGGACAATCAAGGCGGCGGCAACAAGCGCTCGCGTCGCGGTGGCCGCAATCGGCGTAACAATCGCAGCGATAACGACAGCGGCGACAAGGACAATTCCGCGTCCAAGAACAACAACGCGCGCAAGAACGAAGACGGCGCCAACAAGCGTAACGACAGCGACAGCAACAAGCCGAAGGATAAAAAGCCCGACGCATCGCCGGAAAGCTCGAACGCTCGCAACGACGGCACGAAGAAGGACGACGCATCCCGGAAGGACAAGTCGTCGGCGGGCCAGAACAAGGCGACGAACAACGACGACAAGAAAGACGACAACAAGCCGTCCGACTCGCAGGCGTCGCACGACACGAGCGCTGAAGACTCGACGAAGTCGGCACACGCCGGTGAGGCGGCGGACGATAACGGCGCCAACACCGAAGACAACACAAACAGGGACGCCAATAACGAGAGCACCGGCGGCCGTCGTCGGCGGCGGCGCGGCGGTCGTGGTCGCCGCGGCGGGCGCAATCGCAACAAGACGGGCAACGACGGCCAGAACGAGTCCGGCACGCCCGACGACGCCCAGTCCGAGTCCGATGATACCGCCGCGCCGGCAAACGCCGACTCAAACGACACACAGGCGGTGGCGGCCAAAGACGACAACAAGGCCGCCGTACCGGAACCGGCGGACGATGCATCGCTGAACGCCGACCAGCCGGATACCGGCGACGCCACAACGGCCGGCCAGCCGACAAAGCAAGCGGCGCCCCCCGAGCCCGACACGGCCAAGGAGGCCGAGCGCGAACATGCGCCGGCTGCCGAACCGAGCACGGAAAAACAGGCCGAGGCTTCGAAGCCGCTGAAGGCGCCGACACCCGAAGACGATCTGCCCTGGTCCGCGGTGACGGCCAGCGACAATGCCAAGGCAGCGTCGCAGCACAAGCCTGCCCAGGCTGAATCCGGCCTCAGCTCTGTGGAGATCCGCGAACAGGCCGCCAGCGACCGTGCGGACGAAGCATCGACGACCGACGCCAAGGGCGACACGGGCGCCGACACCTCCAGCACGGCAGAACAGCCGGCCACGGCCGACACGCCCAAGGCGGCCGAAACGCCGGTCGCCTCACCCGAGCCGGCCGTCGCGGCAGAGCCGAAAGCTGAAGGCACCGACGAGGCCACGGGCAACCCGGCAGAACCGGTGGCCGAGGCTGAAAAATCGGCGCAAGACGCAGGCGACGAGGAAAAGCCTGCGCCGAAACCCAAGCGCAAACGCAGTCGCAAGCCGGCCAAGAAAGCCGCGCCGAGCGAGAGCGAAGCCGATGCGGCCGCCGAACCCGAAGCGGGTACCTCGGCGGAGGCCAAAACCGACGACAACGAAAACGCAGGCAGCAAACTCAAGCAGGTCGAAACGCAAACCGGCAAGCCGAAACGTCAGGCCGATATCGACGATACGGCCACCGCGGCGAGCCAAACGCCGACCGAAGACCTGTTCGAATCGGCCGAGGCCTCCGAGGTGGCCGAACAGACAGACCCGGCCGGGTCAGGCGACATCCCTGCCGCCCAGCCTCGCGCCAGCGTCGACGAGGTCGTTGCTGAGAGTGACGAGACCGAGTCGGAATCGCAGACGCTCAATCAGGTCGAGACTCGGGCCGATACGTCGGAGACGAAGGACGCGGCCGAGGACGAGGACAAGCCGGCCGATAAGTCGTCGGCGTCCTGATCGACTGACGTCGAGCTGTAAAAGCCCGGTCCCGTTAAGGGGTCGGGCTTTTTTTATGTGCGTCGGTCGATGCAGGGCACAAGACGGGCACCCTTCAGCCAGAGCCCGAATGAACACAGCCAGGGGCCGTTCGCCCCGCCGGCCTTGCAGAGGGTTATTAAGCCGGCACCCAAACAGCTGACTCGGTCAGCCGTCTCGATGGGGCACGATTAGTCCAGATCAGGCCAGCGCTGGCGTATGTCCGCAAGCAACCCGCTGGAGGCGTCCTCGATCATATCCAGCACCCGTTCGAACCCTTGCTCGCCGCCGAAATACGGATCCGGCACGCTCTGATCCCGGTAGGCGGTGCTATAGCGCATGAACAACGACGGCTCGGCGCGGGCGTCGGCGGTGGCCTGATACAGCGTCTGCAGCGATGCGAGGTTGTCGGCATCCATGGCCAGCACGTAGTCGAAAGCGCGCAGATCGTCGGCGGTGACCTGCTGGGCACGTAGATCGTCGATATCGATCTGACGTTTCAGCGCTGCACTGGCCGCGCGCTGATCCGGTGGTTTGCCGATATGCCAGTCGCCGGTCCCGGAGGAGGCAATCTCGATACGATCGTCTAACCCGGCCTCGGCCACCATGTGCCGAAATACGCCATGCGCCGTCGGCGAGCGACAGATATTGCCCAGGCAAACAAACATCACGCGAACAGTCGCTTCAGTCATCATCTCTCTCCGAAGAAGTCCCGGCCGCCATCAGCGCCTCTACCAGCGCGATGTCTCCAGGCGTATCGACTCCCGGCCCAGGCACGGCCTTTGCCTGTACCAGCGCGATCGGCAGGTTCAATTCATAGGCGCGCAGCTGCTCCAGGGACTCGATACGCTCGAGGGCGCCCGGCGCTGCGGCCGAAAAGCGTTTCAGCGCACCCGTACGATAGGCATAGATGCCGAGATGACGAAATGCGCCAGCTTCAAACTCGGTATTGCCGCTGTCGCGATGAAACGGGATCGGCGCCCGGCTGAAATACACCGCACGCCCCGCAGGTGTCGCCACCACCTTGACGATATTGGGGTTATGAAAGGCTTCGGCGTCGCGAATCGGGGTACAGGCGGTCGCAATGGCCGCCTCGGTATCGGCTTCAAGCGCGGCGGCGACCTGGTCGATCAGCTCGGGGGGCATGAGCGGCTCGTCGGCCTGCACGTTGACCACGATCGTCTCGTCGCCCCAACCGCGCTGGATCGCCACCTCGGCGATGCGGTCGGTACCACAGCTGTGGTCCGCACGGGTCATGCAGGCTGTCACGCCCGCCACCCGCGCAGCGTCGGCCACCGCCTCGCTGTCGGTGGCCACGATCACTTCTGCCGCCGCGCTTGCCCGCGCCGCGCGGCAGACATGCGCCAGCATCGGCTCGCCGGCGATTGCGTGCAGCACCTTGTTCGGCAGGCGCGTGCTCGCCAGCCGTGCCGGAATAATAACGACGAAATCCATGGTGCTCCCTGTTTATCTAGTCGCGGCTCATCGAACCTGCCGCGCGGCCAGCAGGCGGTCAATCAAGGCGTCGATACGGGCTTCGCAATCCGAACTGAAGGCCACGCGTACCGGCACCTGCCAGCAGCGCGCGGTATTGGCAAAGCGGCGACACTTTACAGCGTCCTTGCCGGTCATGAGCAGCGGCCTGTCATCTCCGAAATCGAGATCCTGTGCCCGATAACGATGGTGGTCCGGCATCGGGTGTTCGATAACGTCCAGCCCGAGTCCGCGCAGCATGTGGAAAAAACGCCTCGGATCACCGATACCGGCGATGGCATGAACCGGCGTGCCGACAAACTGGGACAGCTCGCGGCGTCTGCCCTGCCCGTCGAGCGACAGGGCCGCACCGGGCACGAGCCAGAAATCGGCGTTGGAGCCATGCACGAGCGATAGATCCACCGTGTCCAGCCGCGACGGCGGTTCGCGCAGCGGCCCGGCCGGCAGCAAGGCGCCGTTGCCCAGGCCGCGGCGGGCATCGGTCACGGCAATTTCGGCGTCGCGCCGCAGTGCGTAATGCTGCAGGCCATCGTCGGCGATGATGATCTCCACGCCCTGTTGTTCGAGCCGCTGGGCGCCACGCGGGCGGCGCGGGTCGACCACTACCCGGGCACCCGATTGCAGTGCCATCATCAACGGTTCATCGCCCACGGCCGCCACGTCGCTGTCGGGCCCGACGTCGAGCGGATAGGTGTCGGCTTGACCGCCGTAACCGCGCGAGACGACGCCGACCCGCAGGCCGCGTTGCTGCAGCTTTTCGATCAGCGCCAGCGTGAGCGGTGTCTTGCCGCTACCGCCCACGGTGATATTGCCAACCACGAGTACAGGTACGCCAACGGCTTCGCTGTGCAGCCAGCCGCGGCGATAGAACAGACGCCGTGCCGCCACCACGCCGCCGAACAGCGTGGCCAGTGGGCGCAGCGCCAGCCAGCCTCGCCCTTGTTCATACCAGCTGCGTTCCAGCGCCGCGCGCATCAGCCTGCGCTAATCCCGGCTCGTCGGGTACGCCATGGTGTGTCGCGCCACGCCCACGGTTTCAATCGGGGCGTGCGAACTGGATATCGTGCAGCCCGCGATAATGCCCGCCGATCTGCATCAGCTCGCTGTGCGTGCCCTTTTCCACCAGCGCGCCATCGTGCATGACCACGATCAGGTCGGCATCCTGAATGGTCGACAGGCGATGGGCGATAACCAGCGTCGTACGACCCCGCATGAGCACGTCGAGGCCCTTCTGGATGGCCTTTTCGGATTCCGTATCCAGCGCCGACGTGGCTTCATCCAGAATGAGGATCGGCGAATCCTTGAGCAGTGCACGCGCGATGGCGATACGCTGGCGCTGACCGCCCGAGAGCATGATGCCGTTCTGACCCACGAGGGTGTCGTAGCCGTTGGGTAGCGACTGAATGAACTCGTCCGCATAGGCACGGCGCGCGGCGTCCATTACGGCCTCGCGGTCGGCGTTGCCCAGCGCACCGTAGGCGATGTTGCCGGCCACGGTATCGTTGAACAGGATCACGTTCTGATCGACCAGGCTGATCTGCTGGCGCAGGTCGCGCAGGCGATATTCGGTGAGGTCATGGCCGTCCAGCTTGATATGGCCCTGGCCGTATTCATAGAAGCGCGGCAGCAGCGACAGCAACGTGGACTTGCCACTGCCGGAGCGGCCGACGAAGGCGACCGTCTGCCCCGGCTTGACCTCGAAGCTGATATCCCGCAGCACGTCGGTTTCGGTGCGCGGATAGCGAAACCACAGATTGGACACTTCGATATGACCATTCGCGCGCTCGATGGTCAGCGTGCCTTGGTCCGGCTCACCCGGCTCATCGATGAGCTCGAAAATCGCACCCGCGGCGGCCATACCCGCCTGAATGGTGGCGTTGACGCTGGTCAGCCGCTTGATGGGGCCCATCATGGCCATCATCGCGCCGAAGAACGCGGCCAGATCGCCGGGCGACATGATGCCGCCGCCGGTATCCCGTACCGCCACCGAGACCACGAACGCCACCGCAAAGGCGGCAATGAGCTGGATCACCGGCACGCTGGCTGCGCTTGTCGTGGCCTTGCGCATCGACATACGGCGGTTGCGCTCGTTGATGCGGTCGAAACTCAGGGTTTCGCGGTCTTCGCCACCGAAGACCTTGACCACACGCTGGCCAGTAAGCACCTCTTCACTGACGTGGGTGATATCGCTCATCGATTGCTGGATCTGCATGCTGTAGCGCCGGAAGCGCTTCGATACATGGCTGATGATGATGGCGATGAGCGGGCCGATGACCAGCGTGATCAGGGCCAGGGACCAGTTGATCCAGAACATCAGAAACGTGAAGCCCACGATCCGCAGGGTGTCCTGGATCATGATCGTGATCGCGCTGGTGGCCGCACCCGAAATCTGGCCGGTGTAATAGGTCAGCTTCGCGGTGGTCTTGCCGGTCGAGTTGGCATCGAAGAAGCTCGACGGCAGGCGCAGGAATTTCGCGAAGATATCGCTGCGCACGTTGTAGATGACGCGGTTGGCCACCCAGGACATGCCGTAGCTCGAACAAAAGCCGAAGGCGCCGCGAAACAAAAACAGTACGAGCATGAACGCCGGGATCCAGCGGATCATCCACGGGTCGCGGTCGACGATACTGCCGTCGAGCAGCGGCTTGAGGATGTAGATCAACGCCGTATCCGCGCCCGCGTAGCCAGCCATGCCGATGGCGGCGATCCCCAGCCACTTCTTGTGCCGCCACGTATAGCGTAGAAGACGCGGGTAGATCTCGCCGATCGGCATGTTTGTTTCGAATTGCTGTCGCGCCAAGATGAAGGCCTTTACGTGAAAGTGAAAAACCCGACGCCATCGGCGCCGGGCGATATTGTCAGCGTTTGTCACCACGGGTCGCAATTTCGACCCGTTCGAAATCAGCCTGCGAGGCCGCATCCATGGCCCGAACCACGGCCGCGTGGCTGGACTCTCCGTCTGCACGTACCCGCAGCGGTCGTTGCGGATATTGTGCATGCAGCGCGCGCAGCGAAGCGATCAGCTCGCCAGCCTGCGTCTGCCGACCGTTGATGCGATATACGCCATCGGCGTCGATATCGACGATCACGGCTTCGGTCGCGGCCATTGCCTGCGCGCTCGCCGCGGCCGGCAGCTCGAGGGGCAGATCCTTTTCGTCGACGAAGCGGCTCGACACCATGAAGAAGATCAGCAGCAGAAAGACCACGTCGATCAACGGCGTGAGGTTCACCGACGGTTCCTGATCGGTCGTACGGCGCACGAACTTCATGGCGAAGGCGTATCGCGCTGGTCTTCGATCAGGCGCACCGCCCATTGCTCCAGCAACAGCCCGCGTTTCTCCACCAGGCCATTGAAATAGCGATAGGCCACGAGCGCGGGAATCGCCACGCACAGCCCGGCCGCCGTGGTCACCAGCGCCTGCCCGATGCCACCGGCCAAGGCCTGGGCGTCGCCCAGGCCGGCTTCGGTCATGGTCGCAAAGATCTGGATCATGCCCGCGACCGTGCCGAGCAGGCCGAGCAGCGGTGTGATCGCGGCGATGGTGCCCAGGGTGTTCAGATAGCGCGCCATGTCGTGGCCGACCTGGCGGCCGGCCTCTTCGATACGCTCACGGCGAATATCGATGCTTTCATCACGAGTCCCGACCACCGCGGCCCACACATGCCCCAAGGGGCTGTTCGCCTCCAGCGACTGCCGCTCGGCGTTCGACAGCGCGCTCGCGCGCGCCAGCCGGGCGCGCTGGTCGAGCAGCTGGGGCGGCGCAACGCGCTGGGTACGCAGCGCCCAGGTCCGCTCGATCACGATGGCGAGGCCGAGCACCGAGCAGATCGCGATCGGCAGCATCAGCCAACCACCGGCCGCAAGCATTTCTGCCATGCCTTGTTCCTTCGATATCAGGCAAGACGGCATGATAAGCGCCCGGATCGTTGCGGGCCACCCATGCGCTGGCAGGCGGGCCTGCTGCTAGGGCGTATGCCATACCCGCGGCGCCGCTTGCCGCCAGCGGCTGACTTCGGGCGCCCCCGGCGTCGGCCGTATCGTGAGTTCGATCGCGCCCGACTCGGCAGTGTTGACCACGGCGGCGCCGGCGGCCTTTAAACGTGCAACCACCTGCTCGTCGGGAAAACCCCAGCGGTTGTGCCAGCCCGCCGAGACGAGCGCGATGTCGGGCGCCACCGCCGACACGAACGGCGCGGAACTGGAGCTGGCACTGCCATGATGCGCCACGACCAGCACCGTGGCGGCAAGCGCTTGCGCATCACGCGCCACGAGCGCCAGTTCGCTGGCCTCTTCGATATCGCCGGGCAGCAGTACCCGGCCGCCGGGCGCATCGATACGCAGCACGCAGGAGCGCGCGTTGTTGCGCATGCCGGGCTCCATGTCGCGATCACTCGGGTACAACATCGTGAAACCCACGCCGTCCCACTGCCAGTGCTGGCCGGCGCGACAGGGGTGGTCACTGTCGGCGCCACTTCGCCGGCGTACGTCGAGCTGCTGAGTGATCGCCTCGGCGCCGCCCATATGGTCGTTATCGCTATGGCTGATCATCAGCTCATCGACGGTGGTCCGCCCTACATGGCGCAGATAGGGCACCACGAACGCATCGCCGGCATCGAACCCCGTGCGATAAGCCGGCCCGGCGTCGTAGACGAGCGTATGGCGCCGGGTCCGGACCACAACGGCCAGCCCCTGCCCCACGTCCAGCACCGTCAGCCGCAGGCCGCCCGGGGCGATCTCATGCGCGGGCGGACGCAGGCCGATGATCGCCGGCAGCAGAAATATCGGGGCCAGCCAGCGCCCGGGCAGACCGCGCGGCATGGCCACAAGCGCGACGCCGACGAGTGCCAGCACCAGCGCCATCATCCCGTGTACGCCCGGGTGGATACTCGCCCAGGGCCAGTTGGCAAGTGTGGCCAACCCCGGCCAGGCCCAGTTCAGCGCGGCCGCAATGGCCGCCAGTGCCGGGCCACCCACGGCCGGCAGCAGCAGCGCGGCGATGGTGGCAAGCAGCAGGATCGGCACGAACACCACTGCCGCGGGAATGAGTACCGCATTGACCAGGGGCGCAATAAGCGAAGCCTGGCCGAAGAACCAGGCGCTCAACGGCGCCAGTCCGGCCACCAGCCCCAGTTGCAGAACGATGAAGCCGAGCACGCGACGCCGTGTGGCCACACGACCCAGATAGATCAGCCACGCGACCGCGCCGAACGAAAGCCAGAAGCCAGGCGTAATCACCGACACCGGAGCCCAGAGCACAACCACGATCGCCGCCAGTGCGAGTATTCGTGACACTGCGATATGCCGCATGGCCACCAGCGCGAACAGCCCCGCCGCGACCATCACCAGCGCACGCTGGGTCGGTAATGCGAAGCCGGCCAACAGTGCATAGAACAGCGCGCCGGCCAGCCCGACGCCGCCCGCCAGCCAGGGCACGGGCGACCGCGGCGCGAACCGCAAGGCCAGCCAGCGCGCTAGTGCAAAAAGCCACCCGGCGACCAGACCGATATGCAGGCCGGAAATCGCAACCAGATGAGAGGTGCCGGTCGCGCGTAGCACCGACCATTGTTCGTCGCTGATCGCGTCGCGAATACCGAGCGTGAGCGCGGCGACGATCCCCTGCATGGGCGAGTCGCGCAGAAACGGCTCGATACGACGCATGGCCAGCGCGCGCAGCCGATCAACCGTCAGGCGGGGCGGCGTGTCGCAGGGCTCGGCCTGGCGTATGTAGCCGCTGGCGTCGATTCGTTCGCGCCAGAGCCAGCCTTCGTAGTCGAACGTGCCGGGGTTGGCAGAGCCGTGGGGCGTATCGAGCTTGAAGGCGCCGGTCAGGCAATCGCCGGGCAACAGATCGTCGCCGTGGTCGTACCAGGACAGGCGCAGCCGGTACGGCGGCGTATCACGAGCCAGTTCGAAGCGGGCGCGATAAGGGTCGTGGGCCACGACGCCGACCACATGGCCGGTCATGGCGACGGTCTCGCCCGTTCGTGAAACCGGCCAGCGCGAGTCCAGCTGGCGTTGAATGCCGTAGCTCGTCCATGCCGCCCCCGCCAGGGCCACGAACAGCAGTATGCGCCCGGGCCATCGCCGGAAACACGGCAGCAGCAGCGCGCCGAACAGCCACAGCGGTAAAGGCGACGGCAGCAGGTAGATCGTCGCGACAGCCGCGATCAGCGACACCGCGAGCCAGCGCGGATCGCGATCCGCGGCCCGCAGCACCCGACCCAGGATCCGTGCCGCTGCGCGGTATGGGTCCTGTGCGACTTCCCCCTTCGACTGCCCCGTCATCCTGTCCCGGCGTAGCGACACCGATTAAGGCCACGGGATCAGCCTAGCGTGTATCCCGGACCGCGCAACCGCGCCGGGCGTATTGAATCAGCCTCGGAGGTATTCGGGTCAGGTAAACGCACTTGCCTGGGCCGGCGAGAGTCGCCCGTCGGCCAGGCTCCAGACCTGATCCATACGTTGGGCGAGTTCGCGGTCGTGGGTCACCATCACCAGGCTGGTATTCATCGACGCATTCAGCTCGAGCATCATGTCGAACACGCTCGACGCGGTGCGATGGTCGAGATTGCCGGTCGGTTCATCGGCCAGAATACAGGCCGGACGCGTGACCAGCGCACGCGCCACGGCCGCGCGCTGACGCTCGCCGCCGGAAAGCTCGGTGGGCTTGTGTTCGAGGCGATCGCCCAGGCCCACCTTGCGCAACAGATCGCGGGCTTCATCCAGCGCTTTTTTCGGCGGCCCGCGCCGAATCAGCAGCGGCATGGCCACGTTCTCGACCGTGGTGAATTCCGGCAGCAGATGATGAAACTGGTAGATGAAGCCCAGCTTTTCGTTGCGCAGCTTGCCGCGTGCGGCGTTGGACAGCGTGGTCATGTCGCGCCCGGCGATATGAATCGTACCGCGAGTGGGCACATCCAGACCGCCCAACAGATGCAGCAAAGTCGATTTGCCGGAGCCGGAGGCCCCGATGACCGCAATCTTGGCGCCGGGCGCTACCTCGAGGTTGATGTCGTCGAGCACCGTGACCGGCTCGCGCACTTCCGTGAACGTCTTCGACAGATGGCTGCAGCCGAGCACGCTAGTGCCCGCTTCGGGGGTGTTACTCATAACGCAGGGCCTCGGCCGGTTGCACGCGAGCGGCACGCCACGCCGGATACAGCGTCGACAGGAACGACAGCACCAGCGACAGCAGCGCGATCTGTACCACATCGCTCTCATGCAGCTCGGCCTTGAGCTGGCTGATGTAGTAGACGTCGGCCGACAGCAGATCGGTGTTCAGCAGGCTTTCCAGCATGGGCACGATATGTTCGATATTGATCGACAGCAGCACGCCCAGCACCACGCCCACCACGGTACCGATCACGCCGATCAGCGAACCCTGCACCATGAAGATGGCCATCACCGACTTGGGCGACATGCCCAGCGTACGCAGAATGGCGATATCGCCCTGCTTGTCGGTGACCACCATCACCAGCATGGAGACGATATTGAAGGCGGCCACCGCGATAATCAGGCTCAGGATGATGAACATCACCGTTTTTTCGGTGGCAATGGCGTGGAAGAAGTTGGCGTGCTGGCGGGTCCAGTCGGACACGCGCTTGCCGGGGTCGAGTATCACCTCGAGCTGACGGCTCACGCTGGGCGCATCGAACATGTCGTTCAGGTGCAGCCGTACGCCGGTCACCCGATCCTGCATGTTGTAGAGGGTGGCGGCATCGCCCATATGGATCATGACCATGCCGCGGTCATACTCGTACATGCCCACCTGGAATACGCCGCCGACGGTAAAGCGACGAAAACGCGGCACGATACCGGCCGGGGTGATATTGGCCTCGGGGATCATCAGATCCACCTTGTCGCCGACGTTCACGCCCAGAATCGCGGCCAGTTCCGCGCCGATGACGATGCGGTACTTGCCCTTTTCAAGCGAATCGAAGTTGCCGGCCACCATGTGGTCGGCCACGTCGGACACATTGCGTTCCTTCTCCGGCAGCACACCGCGAATCATGGTGCCGGCCATATTGCGACCGCTGCGTACCATGCCCTCGCCGCTGATATAGGGCGCCGAACCGGTCACATCCGACAGGCGTTGGTCGACCTGACTTTCCACGTCCTGCCAGTCCTGCAGGCCGCCGCGACTGCCCGAAATCTCGACATGTGAGGCCATGCCGAGGATACGGTCGCGCAGCTCAGCCTCGAAGCCGTTCATCACCGACAACACGGTAATCAGCAGCATCACGGCAAGCGCGATCCCGCCCATCGAGATGGACGAAATGAAGGAGATGAAATGGTTGCGCCGCTTGGCCCGCGTGTACTTCAGGCCGGCGTAGAGTTCGAGGGGTCTAAACATTGGCGCGCATTAAAGCATAATGGTCACGATCGGCGCAGGGGGTCTGCGACCGAAAACCATCGTCGGGGATTTGAGTCATGCGCATGAGAACGTCTCTGCTTGTTTTAGTTCAGCTTTCGAGTCTGGTTTTGATCAGCGGCGCAGCACTTGCGCAGTCCGACAACGACTACGCTGACGACAACGCCCGCGATGCCGGCACCACACAGACACAAACGCGCGGTACGGTACTCGACATGCCGGCCGGCGAAAATACCGTCCAGGGCGCCGCCACACCGCGGCCGAGCACCCCGCCGCGCGGCATGACCAAGGCCCGCGTGCGCCAGCAGTACGGCGAACCACAGAGCAAGAGCCAGCCGGTCGGCGACCCGCCGATCACGCGCTGGGACTACCCGGGCTACCGGCTGTACTTCGAATACGACCATGTCCTGCACGCGGTCGTGCCCGATCATTTCGAACCCGTCACCCACAGCGACGAACTGCAACCGGCAGATTGATGAAAGAACGTGTACTGCCGGCCGAATGGGCGGCACAGCAAGCCACCGTGCTCGTATGGCCGCGCAGCGGCGGCGACTGGGGAAACGGCCTCGACGCCGCCCGCGATGCCATCGCCGAGTTCGCCGCCGTGCTTTGCGACTACCAGCCCGTGATTCTGGCCGCCGCCGACGCCGAATGTCGCGCCAGCATCGCTGCGCATCGGCTGCTCGCCGATCTTGCACCGCTGAGCGTGGTCGACGTGGCCAACGATGATATCTGGGCGCGGGATACCGGCCCGATCACGGTATTCGACGACGGCGCACGGCGTTTTCTGGATTTTCGTTTCGACGGCTGGGGCGGCCAGTTCGAAGCCAGCCGCGACGATGCCTTCACCGCCGCGCTGCATGCCACCGGCGTATTGGGCGACTGCCCGATCGAGCGCCACGAGATCACGCTCGAAGGCGGCAGCATCGAATCCAACGGCGCGGGCGCGGTGCTCACCACCGAACGCTGCCTGCTGCAAGGCCGGCGCAATGCGGATTTCGACCGCGAGCGCGCGATCGCCGCGCTGGCCGACGCACTGGGCGTAGAAACCGTCCACTGGCTCACCCAGGGCGATCTGATTGGCGACGATACCGACGGCCATATCGACACCCTGGCCCGTTTCGTCGCCGCCGACACCATCGCCTACCAGGGCTGTCGCGACCCACAGGATGCGCATCATGACGCGCTTGCCGCCATGGCCAAAGAACTGGACGCCCTGCGCGATGCCCGGGGCCGGCCCTATCGACTGGTCGAACTGCCCCTGCCCAGCCCTGTGCACGATCCGGAAGACGGTCATCGCCTGCCGGCCGGCTATGCCAACTTTCTCATTGCCAACGGCTGCGTGGTCATCCCCGCCTTCGACGACCCGGCGGACGACGACGCCCACGAGATCATCGCCGGGCTGTTCCCGGATCGCGATATTCGCCGCGTCGACAGCCGTGCCTTGATTCGCCAGCACGGCGGCCTCCATTGTGCGGCCATGCAAATTCCTGCCGAGTTGCCTCGATGAACGATTCCGCCCCGCTGCGCGTTGCCGTGGCGCAATACGCCTGCACGCCCGACCCGGCCACCAATCTGGATACCGCGGTCACGCATATCGAACAGGCCGGCGCCGCCGGCGCAAAGCTCGTGCTGCTGCCCGAGCTGCACAACACGCCCTACTTCTGCCAGCGCGAGGACCCGGCGCTGTTCGATCTGGCCGAACCGATCCCCGGTCCGTCCACGGAACGCCTGGCCGCGGCCGCCCGTGATGCCGGCGTGGTGGTGGTCGCCTCGCTGTTCGAACGCCGTGCGGCCGGGCTGTATCACAACACCGCCGTGGTGCTGGATGCCGACGGAACGCTCGCCGGGCGCTATCGCAAGATGCATATCCCGGACGATCCGGAATACTACGAAAAATACTATTTCACCCCGGGCGATCTCGGCTTCACGCCGATCGATACCGCCATCGGCCGGCTCGGCGTACTCGTGTGCTGGGATCAGTGGTATCCGGAAGCCGCCCGCCTCATGGCCCTGGCCGGTGCCGAACTGTTGATCTATCCCTCGGCGATCGGCTGGGACGACGCCACCGATGACGCGGCCGAACAGCAGCGCCAGCTCGATGCCTGGCAAGGCGTTCAACGCGGCCATGCCATCGCCAACGGCCTGGCGGTTGTGACCTCCAACCGCGTCGGCATCGAAGGCGACAACAACACCGAAATCCGTTTCTGGGGACACAGCTTCGTGTTCGGCCCGCAGGGCGAAACGCTGGCCGAAGCCGGCGAAGACGGCGAACTGCTGGTTACCGACTTGGATCTGCATCGCACCGAGTCGGTACGCCGTATCTGGCCCTTCCTGCGCGACCGGCGTATCGATGCCTTCGAAGACATCACTCGGCGTTTTCGCGACTGATATCCAGCCCGTCTCGACATTTGCCGTGCCATGGCCGCGGCCCGCTTCGACTATGCAATAATCCGCCGCTTCTCATGGCTGTCGTAACCGAAAACAACGCAAACACCCGCGCCCTGGCGCCGCCGACGCTGCGCGCCGGTGCCCACGATGCCTGGCAGGGTCTGCACGGCTGTGCCACGTCGATCGCGCTGGCGCATGCCGCCCAGGCCCGCGATGGGCTGACCGTGGCCGTAGTGGCCGACGAGCACCGTGCCTATCGTCTGGAAGAGGAGCTGCGCTTCTTCTCCGACGAAAACCTCGCAGTGCGCCATTTCCCGGACTGGGAAACCCTGCCCTACGACGTGTTTTCGCCGCATGCGGATATCATCTCCGAGCGGCTGGCCCTGCTGCACAGCCTGCCGGGCATGGGGCGCGGCATTCTCATCATCGCCGCGGATACGCTCGTCCAGCCCTTGCCGCCGACCACCTTCGTGGACGCGCGGGCGATGGTGTTCGAACTCGGCGATACGCTCGATTTTCATGCCCTGCGCGAACGCCTGGAAGCCGCCGGCTATGCGGCCGTTTCCGAGGTGCGCACCCACGGCGAGTATGCCATTCGCGGCGCGGTGATGGATCTCTATCCGATGGGCTCGAACACGCCCTATCGGCTGGATCTGTTCGACGACGAAATCGACACCATCCGCGCCTTCGATGCCGACTCCCAACGCTCCACCGACAAGCTGGAGTCGATCCGGTTGCTCCCGGCGCGCGAGTTTCCGCTCGACGACGACGCCATCAAGGCGTTTCGCTCGCGCTATCGCCAGCGCTTCGAGGGCGACCCGGGCGCGAGCGTGATCTATCGCGATGTCTCGCGCGGCATTCCGCCGGGCGGTATCGAGTCGTATCTGAGCCTGTTCTTCGACGACACCGCCGCTCTGTTCGATTATCTGCCGGCCGAAACGGCGATCGTGGAACTCGGCGATGTCGACGAGGCCCTGGCCACTGCCTGGCGCTCGATCGAATCCCGCCACGAACAGCGCAGCGTCGACCCGGAGCGTCCGCTGCTCGCCCCGGCAGAGGCCTTCGTCACGCCAGAGCGTCTGCGAACCGGGCTGGACGGGCTTACCGCCGCCCGTATCGTCGACGAGGCGATCTCGGCCGACGCGGTATTCGACGTCGCGCCGGTACCGCCGCTGTCCGGCGCCGATATCGCAGCCACCGGGCGCGCGCTGCGCGGCTTCTTCGACGAGTTCGAGGGCCGGATTCTCATTACGGGCGACTCGGCCGGCCGCCGCGAAGCGATGCGCGACTGGCTCACCTCGCTGGGCCTGGCCCCGGCCCGTGCCGAGGGCTGGTCCGACTTCATCGACCACAACAAGCATATCGCCGTGACCAGCGCGCCGCTGGAAGCCGGCGCCGTTCTGGCCGGCGATGGCATCGCCATCATTGCCGAAAGCCAGCTCACCGGCAGTCGCCCGCCGGCCAAGAAACGCCGCCGTGTCACCCGCGACCCGGAAACGGCGATTCGCGAGCTCACCGACCTGGCCCCCGGCGCGCCGGTCGTGCATCAAGATAACGGCGTGGGCCGCTACAAAGGCCTGCAAAAGCTCTCCGCTGGCGGGGTGGAAAACGAGTTCGTCACCATCGAATACGCCGGCGGCGATCTGCTCTATGTGCCGGTCGCCTCGCTCCACTTGGTGCATCGCTTCACCGGCGCGGACGCCGAAACCGCGCCCTTGCACCGGCTGGGCAACGACCGCTGGGCCAAGGCCCGCAAGAAAGCGGCCAAACGCGCCCGCGACGTGGCCGCCGAGCTGCTCGAAATCCAGGCCCGACGCGCCGCTCGCGAAGGCGTGGCGATGGTGCCCGACGCCGACGACTACGCCCGTTTCGCCGCCGGCTTCGCCTTCGAGGAAACGCCGGATCAGCAGCGCGCCATCGACGAAGTGCTGGCCGATCTGGCCAAGGCCACGCCCATGGACCGCGTGGTCTGTGGCGACGTAGGCTTTGGCAAGACCGAGGTCGCCCTGCGTGCAGCCTTTGCCGCCATATCGGCCGGCTACCAGGTCTGTGTGCTGGTGCCGACCACCCTGCTCGCCCAGCAGCACTACCAGAATTTCGCCGACCGCTTTGCCGACTGGCCGGTGAAGGTCGCGGCCCTGTCGCGGCTGCGCACCGGCAAGCAGCGCGACGAACTGCTCGAGGACATGCAAAGCGGCAAGCTGGATATCGTTATCGGCACCCATCGGCTGCTGCAGAAGGATATTCGCTTCAAGAAGCTCGGCGTGCTCATCGTCGACGAAGAACACCGCTTCGGCGTGCGTCACAAGGAACGCATCAAGAGCCTGCGTGCCCAGGTCGATCTGCTCACGCTGACCGCCACGCCGATTCCGCGCACGCTCAACATGAGCCTGTCCGGCCTGCGCGATCTGTCCATTATCGCCACGCCGCCGGAATCGCGCCTGGCCATTCAGACCTTCGTATCGCGCCAGGACACCGCGCTCATTCAGGAAGCCGTACGCCGCGAAATGCGCCGCGGCGGCCAGGTCTACTACCTGCACAACAAGGTCAAGGACATCGAGCGCGTCGCACGTGATCTGGCCGCCATCCTGCCGGAAGCCCGTATTCGGGTGGCCCACGGCCAGATGCACGAGCGCGAACTCGAAGCGGCGATGCTCGATTTCTATCATCGGCGCTTCGATATCCTTCTGTGCACCACGATTGTGGAATCCGGCATCGACGTGCCCAGCGCGAACACCATCATCATCGACCGGGCCGATACCTTCGGCCTCGCCCAGCTGCACCAGCTGCGCGGGCGCGTGGGCCGGTCGCACCATCGCGCCTACGCCTATCTGCTCACCCCGCCGCGCGAATCGATGACGCCGGACGCCGAAAAACGCCTCGACGCGCTGGCCTCGCTCGGCGATCTGGGCGCCGGCTTCGCACTGGCCACCCACGATCTGGAAATACGCGGCGCGGGCGAGCTGCTCGGCGAAGGCCAGTCGGGCCAGATTCAGGAAATCGGTTTCGATTTATACCGGCAGATGCTCGACCGCGCCGTGGGTGCGTTCAAGCGCGGCGAAGTGCCCGAGGCCGATGCCGACGAGCTGATGTCGGCCACCGAAGTCGAGCTGGGCGCGCCTGCGCTTCTGCCCGAGGAATATATCCCGGACGTGCATATCCGGCTGGTGCTCTACAAACGGATCAGCTCGGCCAAGGATGAAGCCGCCCTGCGCGCGCTCAAGGTCGAACTGATCGATCGCTTCGGCTTGCTGCCCGAAGCCACCGAAACGCTGTTCGCCGCCACCGCGCTCAAGCTCATGGCCAGCCCCCTGGCCATCGCCAAGATTGAAGCCGGCCCCGACGTCGGCCGACTCAACTTCGCCCGCAACAGCCGCATCGACCCCGCCCGCCTGATCGCACTCGTGCAATCAGACGCCAAACGCTACCGCCTGGAAGGCGACGCACGCCTGGTGTTCTTCCGCGACATGCCGGACGTCGAAACCCGAGTCGAACATATCCAGACTCTGCTGGAACAACTCGGCGCGCCCGCGGCGGATAAAGCCGAGGCGGCCGTCGAAAAAAGCTAGCCCAGGCAGCCAAGGGATCGCGATCGAAGTATAAGTTGCCCGTCTACGCCGACCCGTTTGGTCGAGCACGCGACGCTGCTAGAGTGACTCCGTAGTTCAGCCACGAAATAGGCATGGAGCTTCACGGTCGCGCCACCGCCTTCAACGTGCAAAAAGTGTTGTGGCTCCTCGACGAACTCGGCCTGGAATTCGCCCACCACCCCGCCGGGGGTGCGCACGGCGGGCTCGACGATCCGGCCTTTCTCGTGCTCAACCCTCACGGGAAGGTGCCGGTCCTGGTCGACGATGGCACGCCAATCTGGGAATCCCATGCCATCCTGCGCTATCTGGCGGCCTGCTACGGCGCTCCGACGTTCTGGCCACGCGACCCCGCCGCGAGATCGCTGAACGACCGCTGGATGGATTGGGCACATACCACGCTACAGCCTGACTTCATGCGCCTGTTCTGGGGCTTCTACCGTATGCCTGAACACAAACGCGACCCGGGCCAAATCGAACGGGCGCGCCGCTGTTGCGAACGACACTACCGGCTTATCGACGACCAGCTTGCGTATCGGCATTATCTGGGCGGTGATCAGTTTTCGCTTGCAGACATCCCGGCGGGTACGAGCTTATATCGCTACCTGCACATGGGTCTCGATGTGGCACTGCCCGCCCGAACCGCCGACTGGTATGCGCGCCTGACCCAGCGACCGGCGTTCCGAAACCGCGTCATGATGCGGTTTGACGACCTGCGCGGGCGGGAATCCTTCTAGCGCCTGCGACCCGTCGCGCCTCATTCGTACTCGGGCCTGCCTATTCCACGGCCGGCGGCAGCAGCGTTTCGAGCATCTGCTTGAAGACTTGGTTCGTGCGGTCTGCGATATCCGGACGCGACAGCGCGAAGAAGGCCATGCGGCCGGCGGGCGGCAGCTGGCCCGGCGGCAAACAGGTCATCGCATCGGTGATCAGCGATCTCGGCAACAGGCTGATACCGAGCCCGGCCTCCACGGCTGCGCGTACGCCGTTCAAGGAGGGTGTGACGTATACGCTACGCCAGCGCAGGTTTTGCTGTTCAAGAGCACGAATCGCCCGGCTGCGATAACCACACGGGGGTGCGAACGTAACCAGTTCCACCCCGTCCGACGGGCGTTCGTGCCAGGCGGCGCTTGCCACCCAGCATAGCGCCTCACGCCAGAGCTCAACCGCGCCCGCGGGCGGCTCATCTTCGATCTTGCACAAGAGGTGGTCGATCTCGCCGCGCTCAAGAACACGCCGTAGCTCCGGCCCCGCGCCAACGACTACTTCCAGCTGAACACCCGGCTGCTCGCGGCGAAACTCGGCCAGCAGCCGCGGGTAGTTGCCGGCGCTTGCGATATCGTCCGACATGCCCAGCTTGACGCTGCCCGATAAAGGTTGTGCCTCCAGGCGGCGCCGCGTGAGTGCGTGCATTCGCAGGGTTTCGCGCGCGAGTGCCTCGATTTCCCGACCTTGCCGAGTGAGAGAGATCACGCCGCGGCGGTTGCGCGTCATCAATCGGTGGCCTGCCTGAGCCTCCAGGCGCGACAGCTTCGCGCTCACGGTCGACTGAGTCGAGTGCGTCGATGTCGCAGCCGCCGTGAAACCGCCGTGATCGATGATATTCAGAAAGTTATTTAACAGGTCGCTTTCGAACACGCTTATCGCCTATCCCGATTACAGAAACCAGAATAATTCGTTTCTAAAATTTCCGGCAAGCGTCTACGGTTTCCGCAGCACAGCAGTTGCGTTTTGAGTAACACCCCCCCAGGAGCATTGAGATGAAACCACGACCGCAACCCCAGTCGGGGCGTCATGTTGCGTTCGTGGCGATCAGCAGGCCGCATCCTCTTGCTACCGGCCTCTCACGGCGTGCTCGGGTCAACCAGAACCATGCGAGAAGCCAGCGCCCATGACCAGACCGACTTGCGAAACGCAGGAAAATGTTAGCCACAGACGCTCAATCATCGCGCGTCTGCTACCACTGAACCTCGTCATCTTTCTGGGTTTTATGACGGTCAGCCTTCCGCTGCCGGTTCTGCCGCTCTATGCCCGCGCGGCATTCGGTAGCAGCGCGCTCATGGTGGGCCTGTTGGTGGGAATACAGTCGATCGCGACCGTGCTCACGCGTCCCTATGCCGGGCGCTTCGCCGACGCCAAGGGCGCCCGTGCTGCGACGCTCATCGGGCTACTCGTCTGTATCGCGGCGGGAGCCCTGTATCTAGTCTCGACCGCCTCGCCGCTCGGCCTCTGCGTACTTTTTATTGGACGGATTACGCTCGGCCTGGGCGAAAGCCTCATCCTCACCGGCGCAATTACTTGGGGCATCGCAAGGGTTGGGCCTGCCCATGCGGGCAAGGTTATGTCCTGGAACGGTATTGCGATGTATGCCGCGCTGGCGGCCGGAGCGCCCGCCGGTCTATTCGTGTACCAGCAGTTCGCAACCCCAACGCAAGGATTTCTGGCGCTGGGCGCCCTCTCTGTCGCATTACCCTGTATCGCACTGGCTTGCACCATACCTTTGGCTGGCAGCACTATTCCAGGTATCGACGCCGAGCAGAGCGCCCCGGTCCTGCGCCGAATCTGGCCGTTCGGTATCGCACTGATGTTCCTCATGGCGGGCTACGGCGCCATCGCCGCATTCTATTCCCTGTATTTCGAAGCCCTGGGCTGGCACAACGCGGGCTTCGGCTTTGCCGGTTTTGGCATCGCAGTGATTGCGGTTCGTATCGCCTTCGGTCATTTGCCCGACCGGTTAGGCGGCCTCCCCGTCGCATTTGCCTCTATTGCGACCGCCACAGTCGGCCAAGCGCTTATCTGGTGCGCCCCGACATCGGCTGTCGCTATCGCCGGCGCAACACTCACCGGCGCCGGTGTCGCACTCGGCTTTCCTGCGCTCGGCGTCGAAGCACTCGCCCGCGTACCGGGTGGAAGCAAGGGCATGGTCATCGCCTTGTTCAGCGCGTTTCAGGACCTGGCCTTCGGTCTCACCGGCCCCGTCGCCGGTCTGGTCATGCTTTCACTGGACAGCGGCAACGCGACTGCCTTTGCGCTGGCCACCTTGACCGCGACCGCAGCATTTCTGCTGCTGCTTTTAACAAACAGGAGCATTAATTCGCGGCCGCAATAGATCGAACGCCGAACCCAACGTGGAAATCGCCAAACCTGCGGACCAACTATCGAATACCTACCCAGGAGGAGTACTCAAATTCGGCGCAATTTGCTACGACGCAGACACTGCTCGCTACGCATCACATGTAGTATGAAAACCTGCTCATTTTCATAGCGATAGATGATGCGACATGGAGGCTCGACGATCTGTCTATAGCGCGACCCCTCGAGTTCCTGGGGTATCGAGCCGCTTTCAGGGTGTTGCTCGAGTTGTGCCATGTGCTGAAAAACCCGCTGCACGAGCGCCCGAGCCGCGTTCGGATTATCGAGCGCGATGTAGTCGGCGATGGCATCGAGGTCGGATAGCGCAGGCTCGGTCCAGACTATTTCAGCCATCGCTGCATTCGCGCTTCGGCCTGAGCGTTGGAAAGCACGCGGCCCTCTTCGACGGCACGCTCGCCTCTCGCAATCCCCTCGAGAAGGGCCATACGCGATCTGAGTTTCTCGTAGCTTTCGACATCCACGAGATACGCCGACGGTAGTCCGTGCTGCGTAATCAATATTGGCTCCCGATTACGTGCCAGTTCGGCGAGCAACTCGGTGGCCTTCCGCTTTAACGTTGTAACGAGTTCCGTGCGCATTGAGTGATACTATAATGCCACTTTCGTGGGCGCAATCAGCCCACTTGGCCTACGCTGATCGCACAGATGCATGCCCGCCATGTCTCAACAGTACCCTGTCGCACGAGGCTGCAAGGTGCAGATCTACTGTCACTTCAGCTTGGGCAGGACCGCAACCAGCAGCCGTTCGATATCCGCCATCCCCTGGGCCAGCGTGGCTTCGATTTCGGCATGAATGGCGGTGCCACCGCTGCGACCGGCGGCCTTATTGACCACGACCGCGCAGCAGGCATAGTCGAGGCCGGCTTCGCGGGCGAGCGCGGCTTCGGGCATGCCGGTCATGCCGACGATGTCGCAGCCGTCGCGGGCCATGCGGTCGATTTCGGCCGCGGTTTCGAGACGCGGGCCCTGGGTGACGCCGTGTACGCCGCCCGCAGCCGGGTCGAGATTGAGTTCGGTGGCGGCGCTTACCAGCGCTTTCGACAGTGTGGCGTCGTAGGGCTCGGTGAAGTCGATATGGTCGAGCAGCCCGCCTTCGGGGGCGTCGTAGAAGCTGTGCGCCCTGCCCCAGCTGTAGTCGATGATCTGATCGGGAATGACGATGCGCCCGGCCCGCATGGCGTCGGTGATGCCGCCGACCGCGGCGATGGCGATCACCTGCTTGCAGCCGGCATCGGCGAGCGCCTGAATATTGGCGCGATAGTTGATGCGGTGCGGGGCGAGCTTATGGCCCGGGCCGTGGCGCATGACGAAACATACCGAACGGCCCGCGAGATGGCCGCGTACCAGCGGGCCGGAGGGTGCCCCCCAGGGCGTGTCGATATCGGTGTGTGTTTCCGCGGCCTCCAGTGCGGCCAGATCAGCCAGCGCGGTGCCGCCGATGATGCCGATGGGCGCGGTGTCGGTTTCGCTCATATACGACTCGTTCGATACCAGCAGGCCGCCCGGCGCACACCTCGCCAGGCGCGATCGACGGCTTCAGCCGCCGTGCTTGGGATGGGTGTCGCCCTCGACGGCATAGACGGCGGGTAGCTGGCGGAAATAGCCCTTGTAGTCCATGCCGGCACCGAAGACGTAGCGGTCCTCGATCTCGGCGCCCACGATATCGGCATGCACGCCGGGCGTGCAGCGGTCGTGGTTCTTGCGTAGCAGCATGGCCGTGGTCACCGAGGCCGCGCCCTGGGCTTCGATGGCGTTGATGATGGCTTCCAGCGTATGCCCTTCATCAAGGATGTCGTCAATGATGCAGACATGGCGGCCGTCCAGACGTAGGCCGGGGCTGACCTTCCACACCAGTTCACCGCCGCTGGTCTCGCCGCGATAACGCGTGGCGTGCAGATAATCCAGCTCGAAGGCGAAGTCCAGCCGCTTGGTGATTTCTGCGGTCGGGTGCATGCCGCCGAACATCACGCACATCATGATCGGCGCCTTGTCGGCCAGCTGTGCGGTGATCTGCTCGGCCATGCGGTCGTAGCAGGCGTCGAGCTCGGCCGCGTCGATCAAACAGTCGGCGTTCGCGCGTACAGCGCGGGCCTCGTCGTAACGTTCGGAATCAAAACCGCTCATGCTTCGCCTTCTTCGGTCGGGCTATCCGGGCCCTGGGTGGAGGTATGGCCACGCGTCTTTTCACGCGTGATCGCTCGATCGCGCTCGGATTGTACCTTCTCGGAATCGATTTCTTCTTCCTCGCCGCTGTCTTCGTCGTCTTCGGCGCGGGCAAAGTGTACGGCTTCCGGCACGTGCATGGTCGTGGTCGGGTAGGCAATCGCCGCGCCGTGATCGCGCACGATGTCCTGAACGCGCTGCAGCACACTCTGCTTGACCGCGAGATACTCGGCCCAGTCGGTGGTATGCGTATAGCAGTAGACGAGCAGGTTGAGCGCGCAATCGCCGAGGCTATCGAGATAGGTGAGAATGACCTGATCGCTGTCGATCGCCTCATCCTCGTCCAGCATCTTGCGCACCGCGGTGACGATATCCGGAATCGCCGCCGCGTCGTCGTAGCGCACCGCGACGGTTTCCATGATGCGCCGATGGCTCATGCGCGAAGGGTTCTCGAGCGAGACATTGGAAAACACGGCGTTGGGCACGTACAGAGGCCGCATGTCGAAGCGGCGCAGCGTGGTCGCCCGCCAGCCGATGGCTTCGACCACGCCTTCGATATCGCGATCGGGCGAACGGATCCAGTCACCGACCGAAAACGGCCGGTTCAGATAGATGGTGAGCCCGCCGAAGATATTGGCCAGCACGTCGCGGGCAGCAAAGCCGACCGCAATACCGCCGATGCCCGAAAAGGCCAGCAGCGCCGAGGGCGACACGCCGAACACCTGCATGATGAGCAGGCCGGCGGTGATGAGTGCCGCGATACGCAGCAGCTTGCCGATGGCGTCCGCGGTGGTGACGTCGATCGCATTCTCGCGGCCGGCCGCGCGGGCGAGCGCGTTCGAGCCCACCGAGCGGATCATGCGGAACACGAACCAGGTGAATAGAAGCACCAGGATCACGCCGCGTACTTCCGGCACGTATTCGAGCCAGCCCGACGCCTCTTCGGGGCGCGATACGCTGATCGCCGCCGATACGCCGATCACCCAGATCAGCCCCTGAACCGGGCCCTTGACGCTGTAGTAGATCGCGTCGTCCCAGATATTGGGACTTTTTTCGACGCGACGACGCAGGCAACTCGACAGCCAGCGGGTGAGCAGATCCGCCAGCGCGGCAACCAGCAGAATGGCGCAGACGTCCAGCGCCGCGCCCCATTGTTCGTGCAGACGCTGGTATTCGCTGATCAGCGTCTGTAGCCATCCCCAATCCGGCATCGGTCAGCGCCCGTTGTTCGCGTCTGCCGCCAACTCGGCGTTGAGCGCGACCGCGGCCTGCCAGCGCGGGTTGTCGGCCAGCGGCGTGCCCTGCTCGCCATCGAGCGGGCCGGCACAGCGCGCGTGCAGGGCCTGGCGGCGCGCGGCCGCCGCGTCGTCGTCAATGCATACCGCATCGAGCAGTTCGAGGGTGGCGGCGCGGTCGTTACAGATGGGCAGATAATCGCAGCCGGCGTCCTGGGCCCGGCGCGCACGTTCGGCAAAGCCACCGATGACCGCGGCGCCCCCCATGCTCAGATCGTCGCAGAACACACAGCCGTCAAATCCGTACTCGTCGCGCAGGATATCGCCGATCCAGCGCGGCGAAAGACTCGCCGGCAGATCGTCCACCGCCGGATAGCGCACATGCGCCATCATCAGCGAGTCCAGCCCCTGCTTGATGAGCGCGCCGTAGGGCGCCATGTCTTCAGCCAGACCGGTCCGGTCGCGTTCGTCGACCGGCAGCTCGGCATGCGAGTCGGCGACTACATAACCGTGGCCGGGGAAATGCTTGGCGGTACTGGCACTGCCGGCATCGCGCAGCCCTTCCCCGAGCGCCTGCGCCAGCGCGCCGACCGTGGCCGCGTCGCCGGAGAAGGCGCGATCGCCGATGACCGTGGAGGCGCCATAGTCGAGATCGACCACCGGCGCGAGCGGCATATCCACGCCCACCTGCGCCAGCTCCGTGGCGAGCAGCCAGCCGATTTCGCGGGCGGCGTGCAGTCCCGCCGCCTGGTCGCGTGCGGCCAGCGCGCCGATCGCCCGCATGGGTACCACACGGGTGAAATGCTCGCGAAAACGCTGCACGCGCCCGCCTTCCTGATCGGCCACGATGAGCAGATTCGGGCGCACACGCCGCATGGCGGCGGTCAGCTCGGCCAACTGGGCCGGGTCTTCGTAGTTGCGGGCGAAGATGATGACGCTGCCCACCGCCGGATGGGCGAGGATCTGTTCATCTTCGGCACTCAACCGGGTGCCCGCCACGTCGACCATCAACGGCCCGGGCCGTGGAACCGTTTCATTCATGAATCACAACCTTTGTTCCGACCTCGATACGATCGAACAGATCGATCACGTCGCTGTTGGACATACGAATACAGCCGGTCGAACCCGGCTTGCCCATGACCACCGTATCCGCTGCGCCATGGATATAAATCAGCCGGCGCATGCTGTCCATGCCGCCGAGGCGATTGCGCCCGATTTCCTCGCCGCACAGCCAGAGGATGCGTGATAGCACCCAGTCTTCGCGCGGTGCCGATTCGGCCAGTTCGAGCGAATAGATCTCGCCGGTCGGGCGGCGATTCTTGAATACCGTACCGGGCGGCTCACCGGCGCCGATCTTCGCGCGAATACGGTGTTTGCCGCGCGGGGTCTGGTTGCTGCCCTCGAATTCGCCACCGCCCTTGGTCGCACTCGACATATCGTATTGCTTGATCTCGTGATCCTGCGCGTCCAGCAGCGTGAGCGTCTGTTCGCGCAGATCGATATCGATATGCTGTTCGCTGGCCATCACGCCCCCCAGGTCGAGTACGGCTCGAAGGCGAGCGCATGATTGTAGTAGCGCGCGTCGTCGGAGACTTCCTCGCCCAGCCAGTCCGGCCGCTCGAAGGCTTCATCAACCGTATCCAGCTCGATCTCGGCGACCACCAGCGGCGCGTTGGCGCCGCCGAATACGTCGACCTCCCAGGTATGCGCGCCGTGGCGTACCCAGTAACGGGTCTTGATCACCGGTGGCGCGACACACAGCGTGGCCAGCATTTCCCGCGCCTCGTCGAGCGGAATGGCGTATTCGTATTCGGCGCGCACAGTCCCCACCGTGGCGGCCTTGATATTGATATTGGCCTGCTCGCCTTCGATACGCACCCGTACCGAGGCCGGGCCTTCGCCGCAAAGATATCCCTGTTCGAAATCCTGACTCGCCTGGACCTGTTCCCGCCAGTTTTCATTGCGAACAAGAAACTTGTGCTCGATTTCAGTGGCCATGGGCGTTCCTGTGATGAAAGACGCAGCGCGGCCGACTAGACGCCATCACCACCCTGCTTGACGAAGACCGCCATCGACTCGACATGGGCGGTATGCGGGAACATGTCCATCACGCCGGCGTGCGTCAATCGGTAGCCATACCGATGCACCAGTTCGCCGGCGTCACGGGCGAGCGTGGCCGGATGACAGGAGCAATAAACAATACGTTCCGCCCCGGTCGCGGCAATGGATTCCAGCATCTCCGCAGCACCCGAGCGCGGCGGATCGATGAGCACGCGGTCGACTTTCTCGCGGCGCCAGTCGGCATCCGCCGGCGGCTCGAACAGGTTGGCCACATGCGCTTCGATATTGTTCAGGCCGTTGACCCGTGCATTGTCTTGCGCACGTTCGACCAGGCCCTGTTCGCCTTCAACCGTGATCACGCGCCGGGCCTTGCGTGCCAGCGGTATCGAAAAATTCCCAAGCCCGGAGAACAGTTCCAGCACATCGTGGGACTCGTCCACCTCGAGCAACGCCAGGGCCTGCTCGATTATGCGGGCATTGATACCCGCATGGATCTGAACGAAATCGTTCGGCTTGAAATACAGCCGGGCATCCCAGGCCGGCAGCTCGTAGTAGAGCGCCGGCGCATCGGCGCTCAGCGGCGTGATGGTGTCTTCGTTGCCGGGCTGCAGGTAGATGGAGAAATCGAAGCGTTCGCCGAATTCGCGCAAACATTCAAGATCCGCCTCGCTCGGCGCGTCGAGTACCCGAAACACCAACGCGATGGCGTTGTCGGCGGCGGCCACTTCGATCTGCGGCAGGCGCTCGCGTATCGACAGCCCGTCGATGAGTTCGGCGAGATCGGTCAGGCGGTTGCCCACGGGGGCCACCAGCACCTTACAGCGGTTGAGTAGCGCAATGAAGGGCGCGCCGCGTTCGCGAAAGCCGACCAGCGTGCCGCCCTTCTTCTCGACGTACTTCACCCCCAGACGTGCCCGGCGGCGATACCCCCAGCGCGTATCCACCAGCGGTGCCAGCACCGTCTCCGGCTCGACCTTGCCGACCCGTTCGAGCGCGGCCATGAGCTGGCCCTGCTTGAATTCCAGCTGGGCATTCTCGCCGGCATGCTGCAACGCACAGCCGCCGCACACGCCAAAATGGGCGCAGCGCGGCGTGACCCGTTTGGCAGACGCCGAGAACAGCGTCTCCAGCGACGCTTCCTCGTAGCTCTTCTTCTGCTTGGTCGGTCGATAGAGCGCCTGTTCGCCGGGCAGCGTGTCCGCGACGAACACCGCTTTGCCATCGACGTGGCCCACGCCGCGGGCGTTGCTGGCCAGGTCCACGATATCGACGATGCCGCGATCGGCCGGCTTGCGCCGGCGCTGGCGACGACTCATCGGGCGAACGGCCTGTGACGGACGTGTTTTGAGCGATCGCTGGCCACGATCACGGTTTGTCGTAGACGCCGGTGGACAGATAGCGATCGCCGCGGTCGCAGATGATCATGGCGATGGTCGCATTCTCCACTTCACGGGCGATATTGAGCGCCGCGAATACGCTGCCGCCCGAGGACGGCCCGGCAAAGATGCCCTCTTCGCGGGCAAGGCGTTTCATCGCCGTTTCCGCGTCCGCCTGTTCGACGTCGATGACGCGGTCAACGCGCTCGGGCTCGAAGATTTTCGGCAGGTATTCCTCCGGCCAGCGGCGGATACCCGGAATCTTGGACTCGCCGGCCGGCTGTACGCCGATGATCTCGATGTCCGGGTTCTGTTCCTTGAGATAGCGCGAGCAGCCCATGATGGTGCCCGTCGTGCCCATGGTGGCCACGAAATGGGTGATCTGGCCGTTGGTGGCCTGCCACAGTTCGGGGCCGGTGGTTTCGTAGTGGGCACGCGGGTTGTCCGGGTTGGCGAACTGATCGAGCACCATGCCCTTGCCCTCGCGCTGCATTTCGGCGGCGAGATCGCGTGCGCCTTCCATGCCCTCGGCCTCGGAAACCGAAATGATCTCGGCGCCATAGGCGCGCATGGATGCCCGTCGTTCTTCGCTCATGTTCTCGGGCATGATCAACACCATGCGATAGCCCTGCATGGCCGCGACCATGGCCAGGGCGATGCCGGTATTACCGGAGGTGGCTTCGATGAGCGTATCGCCCGGCTTGATATCGCCGCGTTCGGCGGCTCGCCGGATCATGCTGTAGGCGGGTCGATCCTTGACCGAGCCGGCCGGGTTATCGCCTTCGAGCTTGGCCAGCAGCGTGTTGGACGCATGCGCCGAATAGCTCTCGGGCAGACGTTGCAGCCGGGTCAGCGCGCTCTGGCCAACGAAATGATCGAGCGTCGGGTAACGGGGGTCATTGCTGTTCATTGGCGAAGTTTAGGGCTTGTTGCTGTTTCATGCGAGCCCGTGCCAGGGGCTTTCGGCGCCGGCGATGGCACGGGAATGACCGGCGAGAATGGAAACGGCGCGCGTCTGCGGCCGTTCAGCGCAGTGCGCGCCGGCCGCTGTCCATGGCCGCACGCATCTCACGCACGGCTTCCCTCAGGCCCATGAATACAGCGTCGGCGATCAGCGCATGGCCGATATTGAGCTCCACGATCGCTTCTATCGCCGCGATGGCGCCCACGTTGTCGCGCGTCAGGCCGTGCCCCGCGTGCACTTCGATCCCCAAACCCTGCGCCTGGGCTGCCGCATCGACGATCCGCGCCAGCTGCTCATCGCGCGCGGCCTGGTCGGTGGCGTCGGCATAGGCGCCGGTATGCAGCTCGATAAAGCGGGCCCCGGCTTCGGCCGCTGCCGATATCTGGTCGGCGTCCGGATCGATGAACAACGCCGCCTGAATGCCCGCGCCGTGCAGCCGATCCAGCGCATCGCGCACGGCATCGATCTGGCCACGCACGTCGAGCCCGCCTTCGGTGGTGAGTTCTTCGCGCTTTTCGGGCACGAGGCAGGCATCGCGGGGCTTGAGCCGTTCGGCGATATCGAGCATTTCAGCCGTCAGCGCCATTTCGAGGTTGACCGGCACATCGCCGGCCTTTGCCAGCGTTTCCACATCGGCGTCCTGAATATGGCGCCGGTCCTCGCGCAGGTGCACGGTGATGCTGTCGGCGCCGGCGGCCATGGCCACGCGCGCCGCCTCGACCACGTCGGGATAATGGGTGCCGCGTGCCTGGCGCAGCGTGGCCACGTGGTCCACGTTCACGCCCAGGCGCAGCGGTGCATGGCCGTTGGTCGAATCGTTCATTGAGGGTCTCCGGAAGACGAATGGTCACGCTCGGCAGATGTCCCGCCGGACGCCTTAAATGCCTGCATTGCTTTGAGCGTTTCTACGGATTTCAAGGGCTGTGACCCAAGATGGGGTGCGATCGCGCGCTGCATGAGCACTCGGGCAGCATGCACGTCGGCGCGCCCGCCAAAGCGTCCGCTGACCAGCCCCTGCAGCGCACTGCCCGCAATGGCGACTTCATCGTCATCGACAGGCCCGACACGACGCCGCAGGCCCAGTTCCGGCGCGTAGACGTATTCGAGTGTCGCCTCGACCGGTTCGCCGGTATCGCTGGTGATATCCAGCGGCACGCCGTAACCCAGCTCGTCGAGCAGATCGCGCTCGAAAAAGCGCAGCGCAACCACCGCGGGCGCGCGGTCATCCAGGGCCACCAGCAGCGCTGCCAGACTGTCGTGAATGGCCGGATGCGGATCGTCGCGGGCGGTCAGGCGCATGACCAGTTCGCTGGCATAGAATCCGGCCATCAGCGCGTTGCCGGCGAGGCTGTGCCGCCGCCGCGTCTCGATATCGGTGAGGGTGTAGAGCTCGCCACGTCCCGACCAGGCAAGTTCCAGCGCGGCCAACGGCTCCAGCAGCCCGCGCCAGCGCGACTTCGGCCGGCGTGCCCCCTTGGCCACCACGCCGATACGCCCGTGCTCGCGCGAAAAGGCTTCGACGATGAAGCTCGTCTCCCGCCATGCACGGCGATGCAACACGATCGCGGGGGTTAACTCAATACGCATAATCGAACACAGAACGCACCGCTGCCGGCGAATCGCCGCCAATATAAGCCAGATCAATCCGTCGAGTCGTATACCGCTGCTTTAT
This sequence comes from Salinisphaera sp., assembly GCF_002729955.1. Taxonomy (GTDB): domain Bacteria; phylum Pseudomonadota; class Gammaproteobacteria; order Nevskiales; family Salinisphaeraceae; genus Salinisphaera. The sequence goes on from NZ_PBYA01000027.1 coordinate 201,416, forward strand.
CGGCGAGTAACCGCCCATTAGCCGCAAATAAAACTTCCCTGATATATGAGCGGATCAGCCGATTACGCTAAAGAAATCATGTCCGCGAATGAACGCGAATAAGCGCAAATCGAATTCGGATTAGTGGAACGCCGCTGGTAACCGTCGCGCCTCTCCTACGCGGCGGGCTCGCCAATGAGGCCTTCGTATCGCCCTTGTCTTATTCGCGTTCATTGGCGGACTACAACTTCTTTCCAACCCGAAACACACCGTGCCGCGGAACGGGCTTGCAGCGGTAATCGCCGCTTCGGATGAGACTCAAACAGCTTCTTCGCGAATGAACGCGAATAAACGCAAATCGAATTCAGATCAATGGCAGGCCACGCGTAACCATTGCGGGTCGTCCGGCCCGCCAGACTCGCTGACGACACGCTTGCATTTACCTTGCCTTATTCGCGTATCTTCGCGTTCATTTGCGGATAACCGCCCTCGGAAAGCGCCGGTCAGTGGCCCAGATCGCGTACGCTGGCTTCGCTGTCGATCCAGTTTTCGCGCACCTTCACCCACAGGCGCAGATCCACCCGATGCTGGAGCCGATCCACCAGGTCCAGGCGGGCGGCGCGGCCGATCTTCTTGAGCATCGCCCCGCCCTTGCCGATCACCATCGCCTTGTGGTTATCGCGCGATACCCAGATACAGGCATGGATTTCGATCTGCTCGCCGCCCTGTTCGAAGCGCTCGATTTCCACCGCGGCCGAGTACGGCAGCTCCTGCTGCATGTACATGGTGAGTTTTTCGCGCACCGTCTCGGCCGCGATGAAGCGCAGGTTGCGATCGGTGTATTCGTCCTCGGGGAACAGGAAAGGCCCTTCGGGCATGCGCTGTGCGCACTCGGCGACCACCGAATCGAGGTTCTTGTGCTTCTGTGCCGACACCGGCGCGACGAAGGCGAACTCGCGGCGCGCGTTCATCTGCTCGATGAACGGCAGCAACTCGGTCTTGTCGGCCACGCGATCGACCTTGTTGATCACCAGGCCCACCGGCGTACGAATCGAGGCCAGCCGTTCCAGCGCGGCCTGGTCTTCCGCCCGCCATTGGCCGGCCTCGACCACGAACAGCACCACGTCGATACCGGCGAGGCTCGACATGGCGGTTTCGTTGAGCACGCGGTTGAGCGCGCTGCGCTGGCCGGTATGCAGGCCGGGCGTATCGACAAGCGCGATCTGCAGGCCCGGCTGAGTAAGCACGCCGACGATGCGATGCCGCGTGGTCTGCGGCTTGGGCGTGACGATACTGACCTTCTCGCCGACCAACGCATTGACCAGCGTCGATTTGCCGACGTTGGGGCGGCCGACCAGGGCGACCATGCCACTGCGCGTGGGGGAAGTGTCGTTCATCGATGAATATCCTTTGCTTTCATGAGTCGGCGCCGAGTTTTGCGAGCATGCGGCGGGCCGCGTCCTGTTCGGCCTTGCGGCGACCGCCGCCCTCGCCTTCGACGCTTTCGCCGCTGTCGGCAAGCCGACAGCGCGATACGAAATGCTGGCAGTGATCGGCGCCGGTGACCTGCACCAGTTCGTATTCCGGCCGGCTGCGGGCACGTGCCTGCAGCCATTCCTGCAGCTGGGTCTTGGCGTCCTTGAGGCTGGCGGCGGTGGGCAGATTCGCGAGCCGTTTGTTGTACAAGCGCAGGATCACGGCCCGCACGGCATCGAAGCCGGCTTCGCAGTAGATCGCGCCCAGCAGCGCCTCCACACCGTCGGCGAGGATCGAGGCACGCCGCCGGCTGCCGTTACGCATTTCGCCGGGCCCGAGCACGATGGCCGCGCCCAGTTCGATTTCGCGGGCGATCGCGGCCAGCGTGGTTTCTCGCACCAGCGATGCGCGCAGTCGCGACAGGTCGCCTTCCGGGGCTTCGGGGCACTGCTCGAACAGCGCTGCGGCAATGGTGAAGTTGAGCACGCCGTCGCCCAGAAATTCCAGGCGTTCGTTGTGATCGGCCTCGGCGCTGCGATGCGTCAGCGCGCGCTTGAGCAGCGCGCGGTCGGCGAAGACGTAGTCAAGATGGCGCTCGAGCGTGGCACAGGCCTGCTCGCGGTTGGTATCACTCGGCCCCATTGTCACCGGTCAGAAGCGCTTTTTCCTCGAATGAATAGACCATCGAAATATTGAACAGCAGCGGTCGGCGTACCTCGTAGGCCACGGAAAGCTCGCGCCCGCCGCCGGCTACCCGGCTCACGGCCACATCTCGGCCGGTGATGTTGTCGACGTAACCGGAATCGAAGCGGCGCTGGATCGCCTGCTGGATGGCCGCGGCCGGTGCGCCCTTGAGCTTGGGCTGTTCGGCCGCCCATTCGATGGTTTCGCGAATGTCGTAGGCGGTGAGATAGACCGGCACGCTCTTGATGGCCACCAACAACAGCAGGCCGAGCGTGGCCAGCACATAGATCAGCGACCACATGGTCATGCCGCGCTGGCGTTGCGGGCTGACAGGGATTGAAGTTTTGGCAGACATATCGTGCTCGTCCTGCTCGGCTGGGTTTTATCTGTTATCGGCCCGTCAATGCAGAATATGACCGATGCGCGAGAAGCGCACATCGAATTCGGAGAAGTCCACGCTCATCCAGATCATGAATGCCTTGCCCACCAGATTTTCTTCCGGCACGAAGCCCCAGACGCGCGAATCCGCGCTGTTGTCGCGATTGTCGCCCATGACGAAATACTTGTTCTGCGGCACGGTCATGCTCACATCGGGGCCGCGTCGGCCATCCACCTGAAGTATGGGGTGCTGCATGCCTTCCGGTAGCGTTTCCATGAACTGGTGCATGGTCGACAGGGCATCGGCATCCGGGCCGTCGTAGACGCCCAGCTGCTCCAGATCGACCGGATCGCCGTTGATGAACAGATGCTCGTCCGCATAGGTGATCTGATCGCCGGGCATGCCGATCACGCGCTTGATGTAGTCCTTGGTCGGATCCGGCGGATAGCGAAACACCACCACATCGCCGCGCTCCGGCTCGCCCAGGTCCAGAAGCTTGGTATGAAACACCGGCGCGCGCAGGCCGTAGCTGAACTTGTTCACCAGCACGAAGTCGCCCACCAGAAGCGTGGGCACCATCGACTTGGAAGGAATACGAAACGGCTCGAACACGAAGGCACGCAGCAGCAGCACGGCCAGCAGTACCGGAAAGAAGGAACGCGCGAATTCGATGAAGCCGTTCGGCTCGTCGTGCTTGGCGCGCTTCGGCGCGAGCAGAAAACGATCGATCAGCCAGATGATGCCGGTCGCGATGGTCGCGAGCGCGAGCCAGGCTTCGAAATCCATATGCACGTTGTTCATACAGCGCTAGTCCGAATCGTCTGTCGACAGCACGGCAAGGAAGGCTTCCTGCGGAATTTCCACGCTGCCGACCTGCTTCATGCGCTTCTTGCCTTCTTTCTGTTTTTCGAGCAGCTTGCGCTTGCGTGACACGTCGCCGCCGTAGCACTTGGCGGTGACGTTCTTGCGCATGGCCTTGACCGTGGAACGCGCCACGATGCGCGTGCCGATCGCCGCCTGAATGGCGACATCGAACATCTGGCGCGGCACGATCTTCTTGAGCTTTTCGACCAGCACCTTGCCGCGCTCGTAGGCCTTGTCGCGATGCACGATATGCGCGAGCGCGTCCACCGCTTCGCCATTGATGAGCACGTCCAGACGGACCAGATCCGCAGCCTGAAAGCGGGCGAAATCGTATTCGAAGGAGGCAAAGCCACGCGACACCGACTTCAGCCGGTCGAAGAAGTCCAGCACGACCTCCGACAGCGGCAACTCGAAGTTCATGGCCACGGAGTTGCCCATGTAGTTCATGTCCTTCTGCACGCCGCGTTTTTCCATGCACAGCTGCAGCACCGGCCCCACGAATTCCTGCGGCATGAGGATGCTCGCATGAATGATCGGTTCGCGGATTTCGTCGATCTCGCCCAGGCTGGGCAGCGACTGCGGATTGCTGATGGCCTGCAGATCGCCGCTGGTGGTGAGCACTTCGTAGACCACCGTCGGCGCGGTGGTGATCAGGTCCAGCCCGTATTCGCGCTCCAGACGCTCCTGCACGATCTCCATGTGCAGCATGCCCAGAAAGCCGATACGAAAACCAAAGCCCAGGGCCGCGGATGTTTCCGGCTCGTAGTTGAGCGAGGAGTCGTTCAGGCGCAGCTTGGACAGCGCATCGCGAAAATCTTCGTAGTCGTCCGAGTTGACGGTGAACACGCCTGCGAACACGCGCGGCTGCACCTGCTTGAAGCCCGGCACGCGTTCGGTACAGGGATTGTGGGCATGGGTGAGCGTATCGCCCACCGGTGCGCCGTCGATATCCTTGATGCCGGCAATCACATAGCCCACTTCGCCGACTTCCAATGCGTCCAGCGGCTTCTTCTTGGGCGTGAAAATGCCGACATCGTCGACCTGGTACTCGCGCGCGGTCGACATCACCTTCATGCGATCGCCCTTGGCCAGGCGACCGTTACGAATGCGTACCAGCGAGACCACGCCCAGGTAGTTGTCGAACCAGGAATCCACGATCAACGCCTGCAACGGCGCCTCGGGGTCGCCTTCCGGCGGCGGTATCCGTCGGATGATGGCTTCCAGGACGTCGGTAATGCCTTCGCCGGACTTGGCCGAACACAGCAGCCGCTCGGTGGCATCGATACCGATGACGTCCTCGATCTGCTGGGCCACGCGATCGGGATCGGCCGCCGGCAGATCGATCTTGTTGAGCACGGGCAGCACTTCGAGATCCTGCTCGATCGCGGTATAGGTATTGGCCACGCTCTGGGCTTCGACACCCTGGGAGGCATCCACCACCAGCAACGCCCCCTCGCAGGCAAACAGCGAACGCGAGACTTCGTAGGAGAAATCCACGTGCCCCGGCGTATCGATGAAATTGAGGGTATAGGTTTCGCCGTCGGCGGCCTCGTAATCGAGCGTGACCGCCTGGGCCTTGATGGTAATACCACGCTCGCGTTCGAGATCCATCGAATCGAGCACCTGTTCGGCCATCTCACGTTCGGTCAGCCCGCGGCATGCCTGGATGAAACGATCCGCCAGCGTCGACTTGCCGTGGTCGATATGGGCGATGATGGAAAAATTGCGTATGCGTGATTGCATCAGGACTTCATTGCAGCGCGCGGGGGCGACATAAAACAATCGCCCCGGCCGGACAGCCGAGGCGATGCGATTGAACAAGAGTATACGCGCTCAACCGCGCGAGTTTCAGCCGGGCGCGGCGTGGGTCAGTTGTTTTTCGGGCGCATCGCCAGATACAGGCGGCGATCGTCACGCAAGACAAGCACGGCCACCGCGCCGTCGGCCTCGTCGAGCGCCTTGCGCAGCGACGCGACGTCCTCGACATGACGAGAGCCCACCGCGAGCACCACATCGCCGGGTTCCAGGCCCGCATCGGCGCCGGCGCCTTCGGCTACATCCGTAACCCTCACACCGCCCTGATCGAGACCAAGCTCGCGCCGCGCGGCCGTATCCAGAGATTCCAGGGTCAGACCATAGGGCTGCGCCGCCGGCTTTTCTGCCGGCTCGGGCGCGGTCGCCGCGGACAGATCCTTGGGCAGTTTCTCGATCGTGACCTCAATGGTTTCACGTTCGCCGTCGCGCAGCACGGTCACGCTCGCGCTCTCGCCCGGGGCCACCGTGCCCACGAGCGGCGGCAGCGACGCGGCCGAATCGACGGGCTGGTCGTTGAACGAGAGAATCACGTCGCCGGCCTGCAACCCGGCGGCCTGGGCCGGGCTGTCGGGCATCACCCTTGCCACCAGCGCCCCTTCGGGCCGCTTGAGACGGAACGATTCCGCCAGCTCGCGATCGACGTCCTGAATCTGCACGCCCAGCCAGCCACGGGTCACACTGCCGCTGTTACGCAACTGTTTCGCCACGTCCATGGCGATATCGATCGGAATGGCAAAGGAAACGCCCTGATAGCCGCCGGTCTGGCTATAAATCTGGGAGTTGATGCCCACCACGTCGCCGGCCAGATTGAACAACGGGCCGCCCGAATTGCCGGGATTGATGGCCACGTCGGTCTGAAGGAACGGCACATACTGATCGCTTGCCAGACTGCGCTGCTTGGCCGAAACGATGCCGGCTGTCACCGAGGTCTCGAAACCGAACGGCGAACCGATCGCCACCACCCAGGAGCCCACCTCCAGCTTGTCGGGGTCGCCTACCTTGACCGTCGGCAGATCGCTGGCATCCACCTTGAGCACGGCCAGATCGCTGTAGCTGTCCTGGCCGATGACCTCGGCCACGAGCTGGCGGCGGTCATTGAGCTTGACCACGATCTGACCGGCGTTTGCCACCACATGGCGGTTGGTCAGGATATAGCCGTCGTCGGAGATGATGAAGCCGGAGCCCAGCGAGGCATGGGGCGAGCCGCCCGGCGGCAGCGGCGACTGTTCGCCCGGCGCGCCCGGCCCACCGTCTTCGAAAAAGCGACGCAGCCAGCCTTCCAGTGGCCCATCTTCGCCTTCACCGCCCTCTTCCGAGGCTTCGGCCGGTGCGGCGCTGATATTCACCACCGCCGGCGAGACCTGTTTCACCAGCCCGGTGAAATCCGGCAGCTGGCCGGTGCTTGCCACCGGCGCGGGCGAGGGCTCGTCATCGCCGCAGCCTGCCAGCAGGGTCAGGCTGACGAATAGCAGTAGAAACAGGCGCAGGACGCGGGTTTGAGGATTCATGGCGACTCGCTTTGATCGGTCTCTTGCGGGTCCGCGCCGCACAAGGTCAGGTGCAACGGCAACGGGCCTGCAAGGTTAGCTTAGCCGGGCGCCCGCGTCAGGGGGAACCGTCACGACTCGCGGACTGGGTTTCGCGTACCAGATTCTCGGCAATACGCTTGACCGTGCGTGCCGGCACCTCGCCGACAACCGTGATCTGGGTGTCCTCGACCACATGACCGTAGGCATTCACCGCGCCCATGGTGGTGGCCCCTTCCAGCGGCTTGCGCAGCCCGGCCGGCGCAATGAACGCCGATACCGCCGCCACCCCATCGGTGAACAGCATCTGGCGCACGAAACCGCTTTCAGTCACACGCCGAACACCGTCCTCGGCAAGCTGAAAACCGGGCGGCAGGTCGGTGGGCTTCCAGGCGTCTTCGGGCACCGGCTTGTCTTCGACCTGTACCGCCTGGTGCTTGACCACGCGAAAGCCGTCGATATTGTAGCCCGGCTCGAATTCGTCGTCCTCGATCGATTTCGGAAAATCGATCTGGGTGAACATGAGCTGTTCGAGTACGTTGTTATCGCTGATGAGGTCCAGCTTCAGCGGCAGATGCGTCGTATCGTCAATGAGCATGCGATACCCATAGCGATAGCCGTCGAGCGGTTCGATGCTGATAAGCCGGCCCACGCGGTCGGCCAGACGACGCTGGCCCATGTCGGTCAGCCGGTAATGCTCGCCCATGCGATCGGCCGAGAACTGCGCAACGCTGCCCAGCAGGCCGTCGTGCTTGCGCTGGGAAATCAGCACGACCTTGTTCTGCGGCAGGATAGATGTCACCACGCCGCCGCGACGAATGACCTCGCGCGGTTGACCGGTGAGCGAGACGAGACGCTCCTGCTCGAGCCCATCGCGCATGCGGTGAATCACCCGCAGGGTATCGAGCTCGCCTTCACGCAGATAAACGATGATGCCGCGATAGGTTTCGCTGCGTACCGCCTCGGAGGCCCGGGCGAGCAACTTGTTCAGTGACCCGTCGGCGCTTGTATTGCCGGATGAATCGCCTTCGGCAGCCTGTGCGGCCGCCGAAAGCGCCGTCAGGACAAAAAGCAGTAGGAACGCAGGAAGCGCTCTCGTCACTGCGGGGTGTCCTGCCCGTAGGTGGCCACGCGAACGAAGCCCGGCGTGGTGCCCGACATGCCGTAACCGCGCGCCAGACCGTTGTGCTCGACCAGATAACCATTGAGTTCGTCTTCAAGCGCCGGATCCGATACCGACCAGTGGTCCGCCGGCCCGCGCTGTACCGCGGCCTGGCTGGGCCCGGCCTGGCGCAGCATATCGCTGGACAATTCATTGGAGGCGACCATCGACTGCGCCCCGCCGATGCCTGCGGCATTGCTCTGCGCGGCTACCGATGTGGCAGCGGGGGCGCCGCTACCCGAGGCGCTGGCCAGGCTGTTGCCCGTGGTTGCTTCCTGGCGCAGCGGATTGCTGACCAGCAGCACGATGCCGGCGGCCGAAGCGACAGCGGCCAGACCGGCCATGCTGCGCCACCGGCGTCGAGCGGCGACCCGCATGGGTACCGCCACCGGGCGTGCTGCCGCGGTTTCCGGCCGATCCTGTGCGATCGCCGCCATGACCCGATCGGAAAAGTTACAGTCCAGCGGGACAGCCATTTCGCCGTTGTGGGCACGCAACGTGGTGCGCAGCCAATGCTGGCGCCCCCAGCTTTCACGCAGCTGCTCGTCGCGTAGCAAGGCGCTGACTACTGCGTCTGCTTCATCGCGGGTGGCCTCGCCGTCGAGAAATGCGGAAAACTGCTCGTTCATGCTGACCTCACTTGTCCGACAGGGACACCAGTTTCTGCTCGATTGCCGCACGGGCACGGAAGATACGCGAGCGTACCGTGCCCACCGGGCAATCCATTGATTGTGCAATCTCTTCGTAGCTCATGCCATCCAGCTCGCGGAGCATGATCGCGGTACGCAGATCCTCGGGCAATTCGCGGATCGCGCCAATCACCGCGTCGCGTATCTCTTCGCTCTCCAGCAGCGCCTCGGGCGTATCGCCCTCCGAAAATCGTTCCGTATGGCCGAAGGCCTCGGCATCGGCGACGTCGATGTCCTGACTCGCCGGCCGCCGGGAGCGCGCCACGAGAAAGTTTTTCGCCGTATTGATGGATATGCGATAGAGCCATGTATAGAAAGCGCTATTGCCCTTGAACCCGCCAAGCGCGCGGTAGGCCTTGATGAAGGCCTCCTGCGCCACGTCCGGCGCATCCGCCGGGCTTACGTAGCGTGCCACCAGCTTGACGACCTTGTGCTGATACTTGCGGATGAGCAAGTCGAAGGCACGGTCGTCGCCGGACTGGGCGCGGGCTACCAGCTGCTCGTCGCTGACGTCTTCAGTCATCTATCTGCAGCGCCGGACATCTGGAAAGCCAGAGCAATCGATGCGCGATTTAACCTCTTCGTTGTTGCGTACCAAGACGCCGTTATCCACGTAGACCGCGGATTCGCAAATAAGTTCGCACCGATTTTGCGCTATGCTGCCAGCCGTCATCTTTTCGCTACACAACCGAATGAGACGCGTACGCGTCGAGGCGCTCAGTGTAGCGACGCAACGTGCTTTCGTCATGCAGTCGACCGAATCCCGGGTATGCAAACGCTTTGATGTGGTTGTCGTAGGCAGCGGCGCGGCCGGTCTGACGCTGGCGCTTCGGCTGTCCCAGAGCGGACGTCGTATCGCCGTGATTTCAAAGGGCGCGCTGGCCGAAGGCAGTACGCTCTATGCGCAGGGCGGCATCTCGGCCGTGCTCGATGCCGAGGACAGCGTGGATGCGCACGTCGCCGATACGCTGGCCGCCGGCGCCGGGCTGTGCGACGAGGCCGCGGTGCGTCATACCGTGTCCCATTCGCGGGCCGCCATCGAATGGCTGATCGAGCGCGGCGTGCCTTTCACCCGCGCCGAGGAAAACGACGCGGAATCCGGCTATGCCTATCACCTGAACCGCGAAGGCGGGCATAGCCATCGCCGTATCATCCATGCCGACGATGCCACCGGCCGCGCAGTGGAAACCACGCTGGAGGGACTGACCCGCGCCAGCGAACAGATCACCGTTTTCGAACACCATATGGCGGTGGAGCTGATCGTGACCGCCGACGCCGACGAACCCGGCGGGCGCTGTCGCGGCGTCTATGTGCTGGATATCCAGGCCGATACCGTGTTGACGTTCGCGGCCGACCAGGTGGTACTGGCCACTGGCGGCGCGAATCTGGTGTATCTCTACAGCAGCAATCCGCATGCGGCCAGCGGCGACGGCATTGCCATGGCCTGGCGTGCCGGTGCGCGGGTGGCAAACATGGAATTCATGCAGTTCCACCCGACCTGCCTGTATCACCCGAAGGCCCGCTCGTTCCTGATCAGCGAAGCCCTGCGCGGTGAAGGCGCGGTGTTGCGTCTGGCCGACGGCAGCCGCTTCATGCCCCGACACGACGAGCGCGCCGAACTGGCGCCGCGCGACGTGGTGGCCCGCGCCATCGACGCCGAGATGAAGCGCACCGGCCAGCCCCACGTCTGGCTGGATATTACCCACGCGGGCAAGCCGTTCATCGAAAAGCATTTCCCGGCGATCAACGCGCGCTGCCTTGAACTCGGGCTGGATATGAGCGCCGAGCCGCTGCCGGTGGTGCCGGCTGCCCACTACACCTGCGGCGGCGTGATTACCGATCTCGCCGGGCGGACCGATATTCCGGGCGTCTATGCGATCGGCGAATGTGCCTTCACCGGCCTGCACGGCGCCAACCGCATGGCCAGCAATTCGCTGCTGGAATGCATTGTCTATGCCAGCGCCGCGGCCGCGGATATCGAAAGCCGCGACGACCGCTTCGAGCCGGTCGCCCTGCCCGCCTGGGATGAATCACGGGTGACTGATTCCGATGAGGAAGTCGTGGTCGCGCATAACTGGCAGGAGCTGCGTCGCTTCATGTGGGACTACGTCGGCATCGTGCGCACCACCAAGCGCCTGGAACGGGCCCTGCATCGTATCGAGCTGCTGCGGCGCGAGATTCATGATTACTACGGCAGTTTCCGCGTGACGCCGGGGCTACTGGAGTTGCGCAACCTGGCCCAGGTCGCCGAGTTGATCATCCGCAGCGCACTGGATCGGCGTGAAAGCCGTGGTCTGCACTTCATCAGCGATTTTCCGCATACCCTGCCGCGCGCCATGCATACGGTGCTGTCGCCCGAGCATTCGCGCGATATCGGCCCCGGCGTGAGCTACCGGCCGCTCTGAGGCTTCGCGCGGAGCCGTGCCCCCTGCTCGTTAAGAAACTCGGCCACGACTCGCCCGGCGTCGGGGTTGGAGAGTGTCGGCGCATGGCCCGCGTCTTCCACCAATACCCAGCGCGCCGAGCGATGAACGGCCGCGAAGGCACGCCCCCAGGCCGGGGGCGTAAGCACATCTGCTCCGCCCGAAAGCACCAGCATCGGTCGCGGGGGCAGTTCGCCGGAGGTGTGGTAGCGAGGCAGCGGCCAGTGCGCACAGACCGAACCCTGCGGCGCCTGTTCGATATAGGGCGCGATCAGCGGCGTGGCCGACAGGATTTGTTGCCAGGCCTGCGCCGTGGTGGCGCGCCCGTCGTCGAGCGCACAACGGGTCGCCCAGAACGTCGCCGCGCTTCGCGAGCCACTGCTGCCCTGGGCCGCCACGCGCGCGGCCAACGGCACCAGCGCGGCCGTTTCACCGCGCAGCGCGCGTTCGATACGGGCGACGGTACCCTGCTCCCGACCGCTGTCATAGGCCGCGAACAACACCATCAACAGCAGCCGATAGGGGGTAATTTCGAACAGCGCTGGCAGCCCGCGGTATGGCAGCAGTGCGACGACGGGCGGCTGGCGCTCGTAGCGCGACAACAGCGCGGCGATCGCCTGTCGGGGCGAACCCGATGCACAGTCGCCGTCACGGGCACAGACGTCCTCCAAACGCTGGATCGCGCCGTCGATCTGTAGCGGCAAGGCCGCCAGTTCGTTGCGCTCAAACGGTACGACGGAATCGAGCACGAGGCGATCGACGCGGTTCGGGTAACGCCGGGCAAACAACAGCGCGATCCGCGTGCCGTAGGAAACGCCCCACACCGTGGCACGGTTGACCCCGAGCCCGTCGAGCAACGCGGCCATGTCTGCGATTTGCGCGGCCGGGCCGAGCGACTGCATGCCGTCGTAACCCAGCCGGTTCAGGCAGCGCTGGATTACCTCCGCGTCATGCGCGAAGGGATTGTCCGCCTGCGACGAAGGCAAAGATCGCAGCGGCACGCCAGCCCTGGCCGAACAGCCAATATGTGGACGGCTATCACCGGTACCGCGCGGGTCGAAGAGCACAATATCGTGGCGCCAGCCGACGCGCTGTTGCCAGCGTTGCCAACCGGCGAGCCCGCGTGCATCGAGGCCCGCGCTTTCACCCGGGCCGCCCGGAACATGAATGATCGGATTCGGGTCGTGCCGGTCGGGGTGGGCGCGTAGAACGGCAAAGCGTAGCTCGACCGGCACGCCTTTGATCCTTGCTCCGGTTTCAAGCCAGCCGCATTCGATCTGCGCAGCACTGGGGACAGCCGCCCTATCCGGACAGGCGCTCCAGCGAATGGCCGTGTCGCCATCGGTGCCGGCCGACGCTTGCCCCATGCCGACGACCAGGCAGGCCGCGACTAATAGCCACCGGCAGGTGCTGAAACCGATCACGCCTGTTCGGCTCCGCCGCGGGGCGGCGCAATGGTCAGCCGAGCGCGCAGCCGGCGGTGGGCCCTGGCGCTTAGCGCATCCCGAAACAGTATGCAGCTACGGCTACGCAGACGATCCCCTTCTGCACGCAGGCGTAGCACCATCAGCCAGTCGCCGGCCGTAAACGCGCTGACGAGATGACCACGCTGCCAGACACCGTCGCGCCTCTGCCAGCGCCAGTGGCCGTCGTACTGGTAACGCAGGCGCACGATACTGTCGGCGCGTTCGAGAACGGCGTTACGATGCGCATGCCTGGCGAGCACGGCGATTACCGGCAGCAGCCCGAGCAGCCAGGGACGTCCGGCGGACAGCACCCCGATGACGGCAGCGGCCGCGATATGCAGTGCTAGAACAAAAGCACGATGCGCCGCCGACACACGCACATTCAGATGCAGTGTATCGGCGAACGGGTTCGCCATTGCTTACGGCGTTGCGCCCTGGGGCCGCTGGAACTGGCGGATACGCGAAAGCAGATCCGCCTGGACCGACGTTTCCGGTTCCATACGCCCCATGACGAGCGCATACAGATCCGGGTCTTCCATCTCCACCAGCTCGCGCAGGCCAGCCTGCTCGCGCTCGTCGAGATCGTCGTATTCGTTATTGACGAAGCGTTCGAGGAGCACGTCGAGCTCCTTCATTCCACGCCGGCATAGCCAGCGTATGCGCGCTTTTTCGCTCATGATTGGCTCGGATGGGCCGATCCGAATCGGCCGAAGGCACAGGCCCGCCGGAACCGGCGGGCCGTGGTGGGGTCGATATCAGCCGCGGCGCTCAAGCAGCAGCTTCTTGGTTTCCTGAATGGCCTTAGCCGGATTCAGGCCCTTCGGGCAGGTGTTGGTGCAGTTCATGATCGTATGGCACCGATACAGCTTGAACGGATCTTCCAGATCGTCCAGGCGGTCGCCGGTGGCTTCGTCGCGGGAATCCACGATCCAGCGATAGGCCTGCAGCAGAACGGCCGGGCCGAGATAACGTTCCGGGTTCCACCAGTAGCTCGGGCAGGAGGTCGAGCAGCAAGCACACAGGATGCACTCGTACAGGCCGTCCAGCTTGGCGCGGTCTTCCGGTGTCTGCAGACGCTCGCGCGTCGGCGCCGGCGTATCCGTCTTGATCCAGGGCTCGATGGATTCGAGCTGTGCATAGAAATGGGTCAGGTCAGGCACCAGATCCTTCACTACCGGCATATGCGGCAGCGGGTAGATGCGCACATCGCCATCGATATCGGTGATACGCGTCGTACAGGCAAGCGTGTTCTTGCCGTCGATATTGAACGCGCAGGACCCACAAATGCCTTCACGACAGGAGCGACGGAACGTCAGCGTGGGGTCGATCTCGTTCTTGATCTTGATGACCGCATCGAGAACCATCGGCCCGCACTTGTCGAGATCGATGGCGAAGCTGTCCACACGCGGGTTCTCGCCCGATTCGGGTTCCCAGCGATAAATACGGAACGTCTTGACGTTCTTCGCACCCTTGGGCGCCTCGAACTTCTTGCCCTTGGAGATGCGCGAGTTCTTCGGCAGTCGGAATTCAGCCATGACAGGCCTCCATTACTCAGTGGCAGGCCACCGACCCCGAAGGGCCGGCGACGATGTTATGCATTAGTAGGTGCGCTTCTTCGGCGGCACGTGTTCCATATCGTCGGTCATGGGGTTCATGTGCACCGGCCGATAGTCGATATGCGTATCCGGCCCGCCGTGGTGCCAGATGAGCGTGTGCTTCATCCAGTTCTCGTCGTCGCGCTCGGTGTATTCCTCGTGCGCATGCGCACCGCGGCTTTCCTTGCGGTTGGCGGCGGCGTGCATCGTGGTGATCGCACAGCCGAGCAGGTTTTCCAGCTCCAGCGTTTCCACCAGATCGCTGTTCCAGGTCATGGAACGATCGGTCACGCCGACGTTGGCGAAGGCTTCGACTTCCTCGCTGATCTGCTTGGCGCCGGTTTCCAGGCTCTCGGTGTTGCGAAACACCGCGGCGTATTTCTGCATCGAGTTCTGCAGGCTGGCCCGCAGTTCGGCGGTCGGGGTGTCGCCCTTGGCATGACGCAGCCGGTCGAAGCGCTCCAGCGCCTTCTTCTCGGAGGCATCGATATCACCCCGGTGCGGCGCGCCCTTGCGCACGACTTCGGTGCAGCGGTGTGCGGCCGCACGGCCGAACACGACCAGATCGAGCAGCGAGTTGGAGCCAAGACGGTTGGCACCATGCACCGACACACAGCCGGCCTCGCCGACCGCCATCAGGCCCGGCACGACCGAATCCGGATCGCCGTCCTTGAGCGTGACCACTTCGCCAAAGGCATTGGTGGGCACGCCGCCCATGTTGTAGTGCACCGTGGGCAGCACCGGGATCGGCTCCTTGGTGGCATCTACGCCGGAGAAGATCATCGCGGTTTCGGTGATGCCCGGCAGGCGCTCGTGCAGCACTTCCGGACCCAGATGCTCAAGATGCAGCAGCGTGTGGTCCTTGTTCTCGCCCACACCGCGGCCTTCGTTGATCTCGACCGTTTCCGCACGGCTGACCACGTCGCGCGAGGCCAAGTCCTTGGCGTTCGGGGCATAGCGCTCCATGAAGCGCTCGCCTTCGGAGTTGGTCAGGTAACCACCCTCACCGCGTGCGCCTTCGGTGATCAGACAGCCCGCGCCGTAGATACCGGTCGGGTGGAACTGTACGAACTCCGGATCCTGCAGCGGCAGACCGGCACGCAGGGCCATGCCCATGCCGTCGCCCGTGCAGGTGTGCGCGGAGGTGCAGGAGAAGTAGGCGCGGCCGTAGCCACCGGTGGCCAGAATGACCTGGTGGGCACGGAAGCGATGCAGCTGACCGCCCTGCAGATCCCAGGCCAGCACACCACGACATTCACCGTCCTCGGTCATCAGCAGATCGATGGCGAAGTATTCGATGAAGAATTCGGCACGGGCCTTGAGCGACTGCTGATAGAGCGTATGCAGCAGCGCATGGCCGGTACGGTCGGCTGCGGCACAGGTACGCTGTGCGGTGCCTTCGCCGAAATGGGTGGTCATGCCGCCGAACGGACGCTGGTAGATACGGCCGTCTTCGGTACGCGAGAACGGCACGCCGTCGTGCTCGAGCTCGATGATCGCCGGAATGGCTTCCTTGGTGAGGTATTCGATGGCGTCCTGGTCACCCAGCCAGTCACCACCCTTGATGGTGTCGTAGGCATGCCAGCGCCAGTCGTCTTCACCCATGTTGCCGAGCGCGGATGCGATACCGCCCTGGGCAGCCACGGTATGGCTACGCGTGGGAAAGACCTTGGTGATACAGGCGGTGGAAAGGCCGGCGTCTGCCAGGCCGCGCGTTGCGCGCAGGCCGGAACCACCGGCACCTACCACCACGACGTCGTGCTGGTGGTCGATGATGTCGTAGCTTTCGCTCATCAGGCGGCTCCTACAAGAATCATGATGACGGAAAAGATAGCGGCCACGGCCAGCAGGATATTGAGCAACTGCAAACCAATCAGCAGCGCCATCTTCGCGCCTTCGTGGTGTACGTAGTCTTCAATGATCGTCTGCAGACCGAGCTGCGAGTGAAAGAAGATAGCGGCCAGATAGATCGCCAGCAGGGATGCCTGCAACGGCGACGACAGCCAGTCGGTAACGCTGGAATAGTCAGCGCCCAGCTGCGACGCCAGGCAAGCGACAAACCACAGCGTCAGCGGCACGAGTGCGACGGCGCTCACGCGCTGGAACCACCAGTGGGACACGCCCGTCTTGGCACTGCCCAGCCCGCGCGCGCTCGCGAGCGATGAACGAATACTGCTCATTTAAGTCTCCCGGAACACAAAATCGAGTCGATCAGGCGATGAACGCCCAGATCCAGACAAACAGGGTCAGCGCCGCCGCCACGCCAAAAGCCGCATAGCCGGTCAGGCGTGCGGTTTCCAGATCCAGCCCGACACCGACATCCCAAACCAGATGGCGGATGCCGTTGCACAGGTGATAGAACAAGGCGAAGGACCAGCCGAACATCACGAGCTGGCCGAACCACGAGGCGGCGAAACCATTGACGCTGGCAAAGGCATCCGGCCCACTGGCCGCGGCGATCAGCCATACGGCGAGAAAAACGCTGCCCACCGACAGAAGAATGCCGGAGGCGCGATGGGCGATCGATGTCGCCATGGCGATCTGCCAGCGATAGATCTGGATATGCGGCGATAGTGGGCGGTTAGCCTGTTGACTCATGAGGGTCCCCGAGTGGCAATGGAACGAACTGAAAAAGGGTCAGAAATCGATGCAGCGCCCGTTTTTTTCCCAATCGCCGTAGCGCACGGGCTCGGGGCCCTTGCGGCCGCCGAACTCGGGCGGCAGGTCAGCCGCATTCGGTTTGGCCGGCGGGTTGGAATCGGTAGGCTCTGGCGCGGTTTCACGCTCGGTCGAGTTGGCGGGGGTCTTTGCCTGGGACTCGTCCGAAGCGGACAAACGTTCGTCTGACATGGCGATACTCTAAACCTGTGGCGGGTTTCTGGCAATGTGAACATTGGCTGAACCGACCGGCCCAGCTGCATATAACAGTGACTTTACGCTATGGCTAGAATACGAGCCATACACGACTTGGATGCACCTATGACCGATTCCACTGCGTCGGCGCCGAGCGCGCTCGGCGTCATCGCCGTCACCGGGGCCGATGCGGCCGACTTTCTGCGTGCCCAGCTCACCAACGACGTGATGCGCCTGGGCCACGATCGCCACTTTCTGGCTGCCTGGTGTGATGCCAAGGGCCGGGCTCAGATGATCGCTCGCGTGTGCGAGCGAGACGACGGCTACTGGCTGGTCGTGCCGGAATCGCTCATGGCCGGCCTGCTCAAGCGACTGCAGATGTACGTTCTACGTGCTGCAGTCAAGCTCCAGGACTGTCGTGACACGCTTCGCGTCGTGGCACAGCGCGGGCCCGGTCTGCCAGAGCCCAGCGAGGTACGCGCAGAGGCCGACACGGTTCTGCTCGGTCTGCCCGTCGGCAGCAGCGGCGAGCCACGAGCCTTGAATATCGCGCGTATCGATGAGCCTGTTGAGCCGGATTGCCTGGAAACCAGCGATCCGAGCTGGGTGGCAGAAGAAATCGATGCCGGCGTGCCGGCCCTTTGTCCAGCAACACAGGGGCAGTTCGTTCCCCAGATGCTCAACCTGCACTGGCTGGAAGCGATCGATTTCGACAAGGGCTGCTATCCCGGTCAGGAAGTCATTGCCCGGCTGCATTATCGCGGCCGGCTGACCCGTCGGATGTACCGCCTGTTCTGGCACGGCGACATGCCGGCCCCCGGCAGTGACGTGCTCGATGCGGCGGGCGAACGAGTCGGTACGGTGCTCTACTCGGCCCCATACGCTGACGAGGGCCGCGGCGTGCTGCTGGCCGTGCTGAAAACGAGCGCGGCCCAGGCATCACTCGCCACGGCCCAGGCGACGCTGGAAGCGGGCCAACTCCCCTACCCGACGCCCGACTAGACGGCCGTTGCGCGCAGACGCCAGGGCCGCCGGCGCGGCGGCCCTGGCCCTTGGCTACTCGCCCTGTCTACTGGCCCTGCGGGCGCAGCTGCGGGAACAGAAGCACGTCGCGGATCGCGCTGCGTCCGGTCAGCAGCATCACCAGCCGGTCGATGCCGATACCGGCCCCGGCGGTCGGCGGCAGGCCGTACTCGAGCGCATTCACGTAGTCGGCGTCGTAATACATGGCCTCGTCGTCGCCCGCGGCCTTGGCATCGGCCTGGGCGGCGAAGCGCTCGGCCTGATCCTCGGCGTCGTTGAGCTCGGAAAACCCGTTGGCGATCTCACGGCCGGCTACGAACAGCTCGAAGCGTTCGGTCACCTCCGGGTCGTCGTCGCGACGACGTGCCAGCGGCGAGACTTCGGCCGGGTAATCGACGATGAAGGTGGGCGTTTCCAGCCGGTGCTCGACGGTATGCTCGAACAGCTCGGTGAGCCACTTCCCATAGCCCCAGCCCGCCTCGCCACGAACCCCGTGACGCGAAGCCGTCTCGGCCAACTTATCAATACCTTCAATATCTTGTGCTTCGATATTGTCGTTGTACTTGAGAACCGCTTCACGCATCGCCAGGCGCTCGAACGGCGCGTCGAAACGGATCGCATCCTCGTTGCAGGCCTGGGCATGACGCGCCTCGACACGGGCCGACAGTTCCCGCAGCAATGCTTCGATGAGATCCATCAGATCGTGATAATCCGCATACGCCTGGTAGAACTCGAGCATCGTGAACTCGGGGTTGTGCCGGGTCGACACCCCCTCGTTGCGGAAATTGCGGTTGAGCTCGAATACCTGCTCCAGCCCGCCGACCACGAGGCGCTTGAGATAAAGCTCGGGGGCCACGCGCAGATAGAAATCGTGATCAAGCGCGTTGTAATGGGTCACGAACGGGCGTGCGGCGGCCCCACCGGGGATGGCCTGCAGCATCGGCGTTTCCACTTCCAGAAAATCGCGGGACTCGAAGAAATCGCGCACGCCGCGCACGATTGCGCTGCGGGCCATGAATACCGCACGCGAGTCCGGATGCATGATCAGGTCGACATAGCGCTGGCGATAGCGCGCCTCGGTATCGGACAGGCCATGCCATTTCTCTGGCAGCGGACGCAGCGATTTGGTCAGCAGACGCAGCTCGGTTGCCCGAACCGAAAGCTCGCCCTTGTTCGTGCGCGAGAGCGCACCACTCACGCCCACGATATCGCCGATATCGAGCTGCTTGAATGCCTTGTAGGCGTCCTCGCCGAGCAGATCGCGTTGTACGAATAACTGAATGCGGCCGCTACGATCCTGCAGGGTGGCGAAGCTGAGCTTGCCCATGACGCGTTTCGCCAACAGCCGGCCGGCGACCGCGACCTGCTGGGCGCGCTCGTCCAGCGACTGCGCATCGTCTTCGGCATGAGCCTCCTGGAGTTCGCCTGCGAGCGCATCGGGGCGAAAATCGTTCGGAAAAGCTGCGCCCTGTTCGCGCCATGCCTGCAGCTTTTCCTTGCGCTGGGCAACCAGCCGGTGGGTATCGCTATCGCTGGCCCCGGTATCGGTCATGTCTTGTCGTCCCTATATATTTAAGAGTGGTTTTCAGGCGCACCGCCTGCTGATTCAGAGGCCCTGCTTGAGGCTTTCTTCGACGAACGCGTCCAGATCACCGTCGAGCACGGCCTGGGTGTTGCCGACTTCCACGCCCGTGCGCAAATCCTTGATACGCGACTGATCGAGCACGTAGGAACGGATCTGGCTGCCCCAGCCGATATCCGACTTGTCGGCCTCCGTCGCCTCGGCCTCGGCGCGCCGTGCCGCGAGCTCGCGTTCATACAGCTTGGACTGCAGCTGTTTCATCGCCGTCGCACGGTTCTTGTGCTGAGAACGGTCGTTCTGACACTGCACCACGATGCCGGTCGGGTTGTGCGTGATGCGTACCGCCGACTCGGTTCTGTTGACGTGCTGTCCACCGGCACCACTGGCCCGGTAGACGTCGACGCGCAGATCCGAAGGGTCGATTTCAATCGAAATATCGTCATCGATTTCCGGCGCGACGAATACGGCGGCAAACGACGTGTGACGTCTCGCGCCGGAATCGAACGGCGATTTGCGCACCAGACGATGCACACCAATTTCCGTTCGCAGCCAGCCGTAGGCATAGCTGCCAGTCACTGCCACGGTGGCACTCTTGATACCGGCCACTTCGCCCGGCGACAACTCGGTCACCTCGGTGGAAAATCCGCGGCGCTCGCACCAGCGCAGATACATGCGCAGCAGCATCTCGGCCCAGTCCTGAGCCTCGGTACCGCCCGAGCCGGATTGTATGTCCACGAAGGCGTTGCTGGCATCGGCTTCGCCGGAGAACATGCGCTGGAACTCGAGGCTCTTCAGATGCGCCTCGACCGTATCGAGTTCGGCCACGACATCCTCGATTACCGAGGAGGCGTCCTCTTCCATGGCCGCCAGCTCCACGAGCTCTTCACTGTCGTCCAGGATCGTGAGCGATTTCTCGATCGGCCGCACGACCTCTTCCAGCCGTGCTTTCTCCTGGCCAAAGGCCTGCGCCTTGTCCGGGTCGTTCGCCCATATATCGCCTTGGGCTAGCTCGGCGTCGATTTCGTCCAGGCGATCCTTCTTTTCAGCGTAGTCAAAGATACCCCCTGAGGTCGCCAAGACGCGCGCGCAGTTCCTGCATGCGGGTGTTCACAGCGTTGGTATCCATTGACTTTCCTATTGATTGGGGGTGCGTTGCGGGCGCGGATCATTACAGCTTAAGACATACAGCACAAGCGAGAGAATTAATTGCTAATTCCAGCGATAACCTCCATAATCCGTTTGCACGTCACCGGTTTGGGAACGCTTGTTCGCCAGTTCGGTGGATGGGACCGCACAACAAACCTAAACCCGTTCAAGGGAGTTTTGAACTATGAAATTCAAGCAACCGCTTACCGCAGGTGTTGCTGGCGCGCTGGGGCTCGCATTCGCGGGCAGCGCCATGGCGCAGATGGACGCGCCGCAGGACAAGCGCTTTTACGTGGCGCCGATGGTCAGCTACGGCTTCTTCGACAACGACACCGTTGGCGGCCCGGGCGGCGACTTCGGTTCGCTCAACACCGATAACGATGACAGCATCGGTGGCACCCTGGCGATCGGTAAGCCGATCAACAGCTGGCTGAACCTGGAACTGTTCGGCTTCTATTTCAACCCGGATCAGAACCTGGGTGGCGGCAACAGCGCCGACGCCGATCTGTACGGCTTCGGTCTTGACGCCCTGTTCTTCCCCGCCCGCGACACGCTGCCGGTCTACGGCATCCTCGGCGCGGCCTGGGGCAAGACGGATCCCGGCTTCAATGCGGTCGACGTCGAAGGCGATGGCCAGGGCCCGATCGGCGTAGGCGACGATGCCGACACCGACTATCTGGATGCCGGCCTGGGTTATATGTACCAGCTGAACGACTACGGCCTGGCCGTGCGTGCTGAGTACCGCTACCGTTACACCACCGTGGATTCCGCGGACATCTACGGCGCCGGTTACGAAGATCAGCGTTACGACGACCATATCCTGTCGCTGGGTATGCAGATCCCGCTGGGTGCGCCCCCGACTGCTGCCGAGCCGGCTCCGGCCCCCGCTCCGGCCCAGCCGATGGATAGCGACGGCGACGGCGTCATCGATGCCAATGACCAGTGCCCCGGCACCCCGCGTGGCACCGAAGTTGACGCACGTGGCTGCCCGATCGAGAAGAAGGCCCCCATCGTCCTCAAGGGCGTGACCTTCGAATTCGATTCCGCCAAGCTGACGATGCAGGCCGAAAACCGCCTCAACAACGTGGTTGACGCGCTGCAGGCCAGCTCCGAAGTGAAGTTCCGTATCGATGGCTACACCGACAGCATCGGCACCGAACAGTACAACCAGGGCCTCTCCCAGCGTCGTGTGGACTCGGTGCGTCAGTACCTGATCCAGCACGGCATCACCTCGAGCCGTATCACCGGCACGCAGGGTCATGGCGAGTCCAACCCGGTTGCGACCAACGAGACGGCCGCTGGCCGCGCTCAGAACCGTCGCGTCGAACTGAACGTTACCGAGCAGTAACAATCAGTTAGACCGACTGTTTGAAGTCGGGCCCGGCCTCTTCGGAGGCCGGGCTTTTTTTTGTCTGCTGTTCGTGCAATGGTCGAGCGACGCGGTCTATGCCGAACGTCCTCGAAGCCCAGCCGGGCTACGCCCGCCTTCTCCAGTGCCCGACCGAGGTATCGCAATGGAAACACCGACCGACACACTGCGCCCCTATCTCGAAAAATGCCTGCTTGAGCACGCCCCGGAGCGGCTACTCCTCGTAGGCCCGGTTTCGCAGCTCGTGGACGCGCTAGAGGGGCTGGCTTCACGTCATAACGCGGACTGCACGACCGCGAACGGCGAGGACATGCCAAGCGCTGACACCGCACAACGGTTCGACCTCGCGATCGTACTCCCTAACGCGCTTGCCGGGCTGGCCCATCGCGAAGGCTGCCAGCTCGTAAGCCGCCTGCGCGACCAACTGGCCGGCACGGTCCTCGTCTGCGTCGATACGCGAGCCCCGGCGGCCGAGCATTGGACAATCAGCGACTTCATTGCACTGGGTTTTCGCCGCAGCCCCGACAGCCGCCGTCTGGGGCCCGAGGTTTCGGTTTATCGGTACGACATTCGGGACTACAAGACCACGCCGGATTGGCTGAACTCACGCTACTGGGCCAACCCTCAACGCTGGGATCGTGAACGCTGGTGAGCGATCAGTTACGGCCCGCACACAGATTTCGACAGCTGCTAACCGCCACGCCGCTTTCCACCCGCGCCGCAGCACGCTCAGCGGCTGGTGCCGGCAGCGCTCGCCGACTCTGCGGTAAACGCTAATAAAGGCCCGAGCCGGGCCTGGCGGCCCCGTCGTTAGGCTACTGCCTCCGGCGTCTTCGGCACCCGATCCAGGGACCAGTTGTCGAGGCCCCAGCGAAGCACGTGGCTCGCGTTCGCATCCCAAAGCGAATCGGGCGGACACTGGCCCAGCCAGTGCAGGCATTGAGCCAACTGCGCGCCGGGTTTTTCCGGCCTGAGCGGCATCGCCCCGGTACTCTTGCCCAGCTTTTCGCCGGCTTCGTCTACGATCACCGGCAGGTGCGCATATCGCGGCGTATCGAGACCCAGCGCTTTCTGCAGCGCAATTTGCCGCGGCGTAGACGACAATAGATCAGCGCCGCGTACCACCTCGGTCACGCCCTGATAGTCGTCATCGAGCACGGTCGCAAGCTGATAGGCCACGATGCCGTCGGCGCGGCGAATCACGAAATCACCGATATCCCGATCCAGGCGCTGTTCGTAGCCGCCCTGTACCGAATCGGCGACCGTAAAACACTGCCCGTCCACGCGAAAGCGCACCGAACGCGCCTGCCGCCCAGGCGGCAGACCACCCCGACAGGTGCCCGGGTAGATCGGCCCCTCAATACCACCCTGGCCCGATCTTGCCTCGCGCCTTGTGCAGCCGCAGTCGAATGCCTGGCCGGCGTTTTTCAGATGTTCGATCGCGAGTCGGTAGGCATCGCGCCGCGTATCCTGGTACAGAATCTCGCCGTCCCAGCGCAGTTCGAAAAACACAAGTGCGTCGAGGATACGCTCAGCCGCCCCCGGCTCGACCCGCGGCGTATCCAGGTCGTCCATACGCAGCAGCCAACGCCCGCCCTGAGCTCGCGCCTGCAGAAAGCTGCCGAGCGCTGCTACGAGCGAACCAATATGCAGGGCGCCGCTGGGCGACGGCGCGAAACGTCCGACCACCGAGGGCATCAGCTGAGAAGAGAGGAAAAGCCGTCACGCACCCGAGGGCGCTCTGGAAGACGGGTAGGCTGCGTCGAGCCACTGGCTATGCCGATATGCGAATAACGCCGCCACTGGCGGCGCCGTGTGCGCCGCCGAAAGAAAGATTGGTCGGGGTAGCAGGATTTGAACCTACGACCTTCTGCACCCCATGCAGACGCGCTACCAAGCTGCGCCATACCCCGAGAAGATGCGTATGTTAACAGA
>NZ_PBYA01000028.1 GCF_002729955.1 Salinisphaera sp.
GGCGAGGGCACGGTCGGCGACGCCGGGCCTTCCGGCGGCGGAAAGCTGGTGCGCTGGGTGGTGGCACAGCCGGCCAGCGCTATGGCCAGCGCCAGTACTGCGATTCGTTGCATGCTCCCAAACCTCTCGTTGCAAGACCGCGCGGCTTGCGCGAGTACGTGGTCAAGACCGGCGTCGATAAACCTCGGGCGATCACTCACTGCGATCAACCGAACAATCTTTGCAGCCAGTTGCCTTCGTCCTGCTCCTGCTGTTGTTCCTGCTGACGCGGCCGCTCTCGGCGATAGCGGTTTTCGCGCATGATATCGCTATCGCAGTCGGAAAGCCCATCCGGCACCTCGCCGCGCACGAAGGGTACCGGGGTGGTGCCGCTACAGCCGCCGTAGTCATTGCCGGCCGTGCCACTGGGGTCGAAGCGCATGCGCAGCGGTATTTCCACCACGTCTTCCGGCGGCACGTTCATCAGCCCGCGCGGGTCGATATCGGCCATGATACCTGCCCACAGCTGCAGCGCGCCGGTGGCACCCGTGAGCTGCGCGGGCTTGTTGTCATCGCGACCGACCCAGACCACGGCCAGGCGATTGGCAGCGAAACCCGCGAACCAGCTATCGCGCAGATCGTCAGTGGTACCGGTCTTGCCGGCCACGTTGATGGAACGGTCGAGCGTTTTGTACATCGATGCCCCCGTGCCGTAGCGCGCAACACGCTGCAGAATCCAATTGGTGATATACACCGGCGATTCATCCACGGCGCGCCGGATCTTGAGCGGATAACGCGACAGCGGCTCCCCGTCACGCGTGGTGACATCGCGAATGGCGAGCAACGGCGTGTAATAGCCACCCGCGGCGAGCGTGTTGTAGATCTGGGCGACCTGCATGGGCGCCATATCCACGGCGCCAAGGGCCAACGACGGTACAGACAGCGGATCGCCGTTGTAGCCGAGCTTCTTGAGCGTCTCGATGACGTTGGGAATACCCACGTCGAGGGCCAGGCGCGCCGTCGACAGGTTATAGCTGTGGGTAAGCGCGTAGTGCAGCGGCACCTCGCTGCCGTGCGAGCGCATGGAATAATTGTTCGGCCGCCACGTGTCACCGTTGGCGAGTTTGACCGCGAACGGGCCATCGTCCAGTGGTGTGAGCACGTTGTATTTCGAGGGCTCGGCGAGCGCGGTCAGATAGACCACTGGCTTCATGAGCGAGCCGATCGGGCGCCGGGCGTCCAGCGCCCGGTTGAAGCCGGCAAAGCCGGCGTCGCGGCCGCCAACCAGTGCCAGTACACGCCCGCCCTCGACGCTGGTCACCACCGCCGAGGCCTGCAGGCTGTCGCGAGAAATCCCGCGTGCTGCCTCGACCTTGTCCAGCCCGTCCGAGACGCGCTGCTCGGCCGCGGCCTGTACCGCCGGATCAAGCGTGGTGAAGATACGCAGCCCTTCTTCGGTCAGGTCGGCGTCCTTGTACTGGCCCAACAGCTGGCGGCGCACCAGATCGATGAAGGCCGGATACTGGCTGGTACTGCGTACCGTGCGCGCGGTCACGCCCAGATCCGCCTTCTTGGCTTCGCGCCAGCTTTCGTCTTCGAGAAAGCCGGCGCTATGGAACATGTCCAGCACCAGATTGCGCCGACGCAGGGCGCGCTCGGCGTTGCGGCGCGGGTCGTAATAGCTCGGGCCCTTGACCATGGCCACGAGCAGCGCGATTTCCTGCGGCTGCAGCTCTTCCAGCGGCTTCTGGAAATAAAAATAGCTGGCCAGGCCGAAACCGTGGATGGCGCGACCGCCGTCCTGACCGAGATAGACCTCGTTGAGATAGGCCTCGAGAATCTCCGGCTTGGAATAATGCGCATCGAGCAGGATCGCCATGAGCGCTTCCTTGGCCTTGCGCACCAGTGTCTGCTGATTGTTCAGGTAGAAGTTCTTGACCAGCTGCTGGGTGATCGTCGAGCCGCCCTGCACTACGCCGCCGGCGCGCAGGTTGGCGACCGCGGCCCGCAGGATCGATTTCGGGGAGACCCCCCAATGGTTCATGAAATCGCGGTCTTCGACCGTGATCAGCCCGGCCGGCAACATCGGCGGCACCTCGCCGAGCTTGACCAGAATCCGGTCCTCGCCCTGCTTGGGATAGATACTGCCGATCATCAGCGGGTCGAGCCGGATCAATGCGGGATCGCCGGCGTTGTCGAGCGCGCTCAGCGAACTGACCCCGCTGCTATTGAAATTCAGCCGGATCTCGCGCGCGTCCTGCTTGCCGTCCCAGAAATGGAAGGCGCGGGTATGGATATCCAGCTGCCCGGCGCTGCTGCGATACGTACCGGAGCGCGACAGGCTGGAGCTTGCGCGATAGCCCTGCCGATCAAGGCGCGAAACGATTTCGCTGCGTGTGAGATCAAGGCCGCTATAGAGTTCCAGCGGGCTGGCATACACCTTGGCCGGCAGGGTCCAGCGCGTACCCTCGAACTGGGCCCGAACGGCGCCGTCCAGATACACCATATAGCCGGCCAGCACCGCTGCCGCGATACAGCCAAACAGGAAAACGTACGGCAGCAGCCGTCGGAAGAAACCGCGCTTTTCTTTCGCGCGCGAAGGGGTGCGCGCCTTGCGCTTGGATGCCGTTCGAGTGGGTCGTTTTTTCTGGGCCAATTCCGCTATCCGCGCCGGTCAGGGTCGCTGATAGTACCAAAGCTCGATGGGACTTTTGTGCGCTGCACCCCGCTCAGGCCAACCCGCAGGACTGGCCCGAGCTCACCCACCGCGCCGCCGCGCGGCGCCCTCGGTGACTTCCTTCTCCATCGCTTCAAGGCCGATATGGCGTACGTCCTTGCCCTCGACGAAGTACACGACGTATTCGCCGATATTCGTGGAATGGTCACCGATACGTTCCAGCGCTTTCACTGCCCACAGTACGTCGAGCATATGCCGGATCGTGCGCGGGTCCTCCATCATGTAGGTGATGCACTGGCGCACGATGCCTTCGTATTCGCGGTCGACCTCGGCATCCTGCTGGGCCACGCGCAGGGCGGCTTCGGAGTCGAGACGAGCGAAGGCATCGAGCGAATCGCGAAGCATTTCTCGCACGTGCCGTCCGAGTGTCTCGATCTGGCGGAACGCGCTTTTCGGCCGGTCGTAGCTGGCCAGATGGGTGGCCATGCGGCCGATCTTCTCGGCCTCGTCGCCGATGCGCTCCAGATCGGTAATGGTCTTGGCTACCGCGATGATCAGGCGCAGGTCGCCTGCCTGGGGCGCGCGCCGAGCCAGGATGCGCGTGCACTCCTCGTCAATCTCGACTTCCATGCGGTTGACCTGGGAGTCGCCCTGCACGACGTCTTCGCCAAGCGAACCCTCGCCCGTGATCAGCGCGCGCACGGCGTCGGCGATCTGCTGCTCGACCAGGCCGCCCATCGAAAGCACGAGCTCGCGCACATCCTCCAGGTCCGCATCGAACTGCTTGGACGTATGTTTTTCCAGTCCGACTTTATCCATGACGCTCTCCTCCCTGCTGCCGATCAGCCGTATCGGCCGGTAATGTAGTCTTCGGTCTTCTTCTCGCGGGGGTGGGTGAACAGCGAGTCCGTGTCCGAATATTCGACAATATTGCCCAAATGGAAAAACGCCGTATACCCGGCCACACGAGCGGCCTGCTGCAGGTTATGGGTGACGATCACGATCGTGTAGTTTTCCTTGAGCTCGTCGATGAGCTGCTCGACCGTGGCGGTCGCCACCGGATCGAGGGCCGAACACGGCTCGTCCATGAGCAGGACCGACGGGCTCACCGCGATCGCGCGGGCGATACACAAACGCTGTTGCTGGCCGCCCGACAACGATAGACCCGGCATCTGCAGACGATCCTTGACCTCTTCCCACAGGCCCGCGCGTTTGAGCGAATGCTCCACCAGATCCTCCATGTCGGTGCGCTTGCGCACCTGACCCAGGATCTTGGGGGCGTAGGCGATGTTGTCGTAGATGCTCTTCGGAAACGGGTTCGGCTTCTGGAAGACCATGCCGATATGCGAACGCAGCTCGACAACGTCGACCTCCGGTGCATAGATGTTCTGGTTTTCGAACTCGACCTCGCCCTTGATGCGCACGTCAGGAATCAGGTCGTTCATGCGATTCAGGCAGCGCAGAAAGGTGGATTTACCGCAGCCCGAAGGACCAATCAGCGCCGTGACCTCGTTCTCGACCACGTCCATCGAAACACCGTGCAGCGCCTGTTTCTCGCCGTACCAGACCTCGAGGTCGCTTATCTTCATCTTCATGTTCTGGTTCACGCGCGGGCGCTCCGTCGTCGGCACTTTCACCACCTGGGTGTTATCGCCGGTCAAGTCTCGTGTACGCATCCTAAATCTCCGCCCCGGGAAAGGGAAAATATTTCAATTCGTTAGTACCGCTCACGCCTACCAGCGACGCTCGAAACGGTTGCGCAGAATCACCGCCGTGGCATTGAGCGTGATCAAAAGCGACAGCAGCACGAGAATGCCGGCCGCCGTCAGACTCACGTAGGCGCCCTCCGGCATACCCGACCAGGTATAAATCTGGGCGGGCAGCACCGTGGCCGCTTCGGTCATGCTGGTCGGCGCATCGGGAATATAGGCAATCATGCCAATTAACAGCAGCGGCGCGGTCTCGCCTATGGCCTGGGCAATACCGATGATCGTGCCGGTGAGAATGCCGGGCAGTGATAGCGGCAGCACGTGGTCGCGAATCGCCTGCCAGCGGGACGCACCGACAGCCTGTGCGCCCTGGCGGATGTTCTGGGGCACCGCCTTGAGCGCCGCACGGGTGCTGATGATGATCACGGGCAGCGTCATCAGCGACAGGGTCAGGCCGCCCGCCAATGCCGAAGAACGCGGCACGCCGAAAAAGTTGATGAAGATGGCAAGACCGAGCAGACCGAACAGAATCGAGGGCACCGCCGCGAGGTTGTTGATATTGATCTCGATCGCCTGGGTGAAGCGATTGTCCGGCGCGAACTCTTCCAGATAGATCGCCGTTGCCACGCCGATGGGGAAACTCACCACCAGCACGACGATCATCACATAGAACGAACCGACGAACGCCGACCATAGACCCGCGTTGGACGGGATCTTGGAATCGCCCGAAAAGAACAGGCCGCTGTTGAAGCCATAGCTCACGCGGCCTTCCGAGTCTAGTCGGTCGAGCGTGGCCTTGAGCTCGGGATCAAGCCGGTCGCTATACCCCTTTCGGTACTGATCCACGTGCGCGGTCGCCGTCAGCCAGCGCGTCTGGGTGGTATTCATAAGGTCGGGATTGGCCTCGACCTGGCGCGGAATGGTGCGATAAAAGGCGCGCGAGATCAGCGGCGAGACTTCTTCCGTCACCGATTCGTTGGTGAACTTGATCGTGTCTTCGTCGTACGTGACATCGACCTTGATCTCGGTCTGCACGAACGCCGAATAGCCCTGTCGGATCATGTCCGAGAAGAACACCACGAGAAACGCCAGGGCCAGCAGCAGCGCGGCTATGCAATAGGCCTTGAAGCGTTGTTCCGCACGGTAGCGTTTCTTGAGCCGGCGTGAAGGGGCCAGCGTAATGCCTTGACTCATAATCGAATGCCCTTTAGCGCTATTCGTAGGACTGGCGGAACTTGCGAATGATGATGATCGAGATCAGGTTCAGCGTGAGCGTGACCACGAACAGCACCAGGCCCAGCGCGAACGCGGCCAGCGTCTCAGGGCTGTCGAAGGCCTGATCGCCGGTAAGCGCATCGACGATGCGCACCGTGACCGTGGTCATATCCTCGAGCGGATTCCATGTCAGGTTCGGGCGCAGGCCGGCGGCCATGACCACGATCATGGTTTCACCAAGCGCGCGGGATATACCCAGCAACGAGGCCGCCATGATGCCCGGGAAAGCCGCCGGCAGAATGATCTGCTTTATGGTCTCGGACTTGGTTGCGCCCAGCGCATAGGCGCCTTCGCGCAGGCTGTTAGGGATGGAGTTGATCACGTCATCCGACAGCGAGGAAATGAAAGGAATGATCATGATCCCCATGACCATCCCCGGCGCGAGCGCGTTGGTATACGACGCGTGCAGACCAAAGAAGTCGGCCACCTCGACGACCAGCGGACTGACCGTGATCGCAGCAAAGAAGCCATAGACCACGGTAGGAATGCCGGCCAGGATCTCCAGCACCGGCTTGGCCAGCGTGCGGATGCGATAGCTGGCGTATTCAGACATGTAGATGGCCGAAAGCAGCCCCACCGGGATCGCCACCAGCATGGCGACCAGCGTGATCATGAAAGTACCGGCGAACAACGGCACCGAGCCGAACTGGGAGTCCGCTGCCTCCTGGCCGGGGCGGAATGTCGCCACGGGCGACCAGTTGGTGCCGGTTACAAAGTCCCAGACGCTGACCTGGCTGAAAAACTTCAGCGCCTCGAACAGAATCGAAATGATGATGCCGAACGTGGTGAGAATCGACACCAGCGATGCGGAAAAAAGCGTCCAGTAGACGAACTTCTCGATCGCGTTACGGGCGCGCAGCGTCGGCTCGACCTTTCGCAGCGCCAGCATCAGGCCCACGGCCGCGCCGAACAAGGCGAACGAGAGTACGAACGGCGCCGGCGGAACCTGCAGGCCGAGCAAAGCGACCGCGGCCGCGACGATACCGATCGCGAGTGCCGGCAGTGCCATCCAGGTGGCGACATACACGCCGTACTGGGCTGGCAGGGAATGCATGCGGCTGCCGGAGGCATCCGACATCAGCGCCTTGCGGCGCCCCAGGGCAAACGCTACGGCGGCCATGGGCACTAGACCACCGAAGAAGACGAGCAGTACTTGGCTGGTTTCCAAAACGCGTTCCTAGGCTTGAAAGCGAGTGCGGCGGGCCGCCATGTTAATCGAGATGGCGCCGGCACGCCGCAGAGCGACATGAACCGGCGCCGCTTAGAGTCGAACGTTTAGCCTTCGAGATCCGATGCCTTGAGCTTGGCGCGGGATTCCCATTCACTACGCTCGGATTCCAGGCGATCTTCCGGCAGCGGAATCAGGCCCAGGTTCTTCAGATAACCGCGATCGCTGGCCATCTGGTCCGAAAGGAACATGTCGACGTACTGTTCCATGCCCTTGACCTGGTCGACGTGCGCGTTCTTGGTATAGAAGAACAGCGAACGCGAGACCGGGTACTCGCCCGAGGAGATCAGATCGCGCTCGGGTTCGACGCCGTCGATCTTGGCGCCCTGGATCTTGTCGCGGTTTTCTTCCAGGTAGGAGAAACCGAAGATGCCGAAGGCAGCCTTGTTCTGGGCCAGCTTCTGCACGATCAGGTTGTCGTTCTCGCCGGAGGGCACGTATTTACCGTCCTGACGGATGGTGGTGTAGGCCTCGTCGTAGCCGTCGATGTTCTCGGAGCCATGCTCCATGACCAGCTCTTCGAAGGCATCACGCGTACCCGAGGAGGTCGGCGGGCCATAGATGAGGATTTCGCGATCCGGCAGCGACGAATCGATGTCGCTCCACTTGTTGTACGGGTTGTCGACCAGCTCACCGTCCTTGGGCACCTTGGCCGCGACCGCCAGCGTGATCTGCTCGCGGGTTAGGTCGATGGCGTCATCGGACTTGCTCTGTGCGAACACGATACCGTCGAAGCCCACCACGTTCTCGGTGATGTCCTTGACGCCGTTCTTCTGGCACATCTCGAATTCCGACGGCTTCATGCGACGCGAAGCGTTGGTGATGTCCGGCGTATCGGCGCCCACGCCGCCGCAGAACAGCTTCATGCCACCGCCCGAACCGGTGGACTCGACGACCGGCGTGCGGATGTCGGTGGTTGCGCCGAGCTCTTCGGCCACGTAGGACGAAAACGGATAGACCGTGGACGAACCCACGATACGAATCTGATCGGCGGCCTGGGCGGTGCCGGCCGCGGCGAGCAGGCCCGCAGCGATACCCGCTGCGCCCAGCGTGTTTTGAAAACGAAGTTTCATCAATGTCTCCCGGATGAAATATTTCAGGCCAGCGGTTCTGACCTGCGGTGAGTGTGGGAGCAAACTTTGAACAGGGTATTGCCGATCCGTGACAGATTTATGACAACACCCCGACGTCCCCTTCGTAACGCTTATTCGAGGACCAGACGATAGAGCGTGGTCGAGCCGCTGACCTCGTTGCCCACCGCCAGCAAAGCGACACCCGTTACCGGACTCTTGTCGGCGGGGATGAACACGATGCTTTCAGGCCCCAGATCACCGGCCACCAGAGCACCGTTCTCTGTCTCCATGTCGGCGCTGACGTCGCGCGAATTGGTATAGCTGACATAGACTGGCGCGTTGACGTCGGTGATGTCGTAGACGAGGAAGCCGCCCATGCGTTCCAGACCGATGAACGCATAGCGCCGGCCGTCGATCACGCCATAGGCGATGGCTTCGGGCTCTGGCCCCTTGTTGTCCGAACGCGAATCGCCGTCGTTTTCGCTGTTGTCGTTGTTGAACGCGTCGCCGTAGCGTTCACCGGTAATACGCTCAAAGTCGTCCCCGGAGTCATAGACGAGTTCGGCCGTGTCGGCACGACGAATCGAGAAGGACCGGGCGCCGTAGGCATAGAGCGTGTCGTAGGTGGGTTCGCCCTCGGCATTGGTCTGGCCTGTCCGGCCCAAGGTGTTGGTGACCTTGAGGTCGCCCAGTTGAGCGTCTTCCTGCAACATCGCCGCGTTCGGGAACGCGCTTGGATCGAGCGAAAGATCCTTCACGTCGACTTCTTCACTGAAGCCGTCGTAATCGCGCGCATCGCCTTCGTTGGCAGTCAGCAGATAGGTGGTACCGTCTTCGCTGAAGGCGGCGATGGTATCCGGTTGATACATACCCAGAACCGGCACGGTACGGATGTTCAGCCCATCCTCGTTGCTCGGGTCGATGCCCTGCCCTGCAACGCTGTGGTCCTTGTAACCCAGCGGCAGGACGTCGGTAATCTCCATGGCCTGCAGGTCGATTACCGCGATCGCGTTGTTCTCCTGAAGGCTCGCGTAGGCGCGCTGGCCATCCGGCGCGACCGCGATGTATTCCGGCTCGAAATCCTGGGCCGCAGTCGCATTGGGCCCGAATATGCGTACGCCGGCCGCACGAAGTTCGTCGGCCCGGTCATTGAAGTCGCTAAAGCCCAGCGTATTCACCATCGGCGCATTGAAGCCGGCGCTGACGTCGATCACGCTGATCGAGCCTTCCGGGTCGTTGTCATAATCGTCGTTGGGCTCGCCTTCGTTGGCCACGAGTACGCGTGTGCCGTCGGGCGTGAAGGTCACCATATCGGGCAACGCGCCCACTGTGGCCTCGCCGAGCTTTTCCAGACCGGTGCCGGAGTAGAACACGACCTTGCCGGGCGCCTGGGCGTCGTCGGCTTCGATGGCTACGGCAACCGTGCCCTCGTGGACCGCAACGCTGTTGGCGGAATCCCCTTCGGCGGTGGCGTCAATCTGGCCCATGCGCATGAGGCTGCCGCTGCTGTCGATCGCCAGCACGTCGACCGTTTTAGCATTCGAGTTGACCACATACAGACGCTGCGTGGTCGCGTCGTAGGTCACGATCTCGGCCGCCCCCTCGTCGAACACATCGTCCAGAAACGACTCGCCGGCCGCAGGCTGGACCTGATAGCGCCCCACCTGGTTCACCGTCAGCGTGCGTGTTGGTTCGCTGTTGCGGTCCTCAACCGACCGCGTGTCGTCACTGCAACCGCTCAGCCCCGCCGCAGCGATAGCGACTGCGAGCCCTGCCCATTGGTATTTCATTTCCCGATCCCCGTAAAAGTTAAATGAACCTAAAAAAAAAAAGACCCCGGCCAAGCCGGGGTCATCGTCGATGGGAACAATCCGCTTTTTATTCTCTGGGAGCTTTGTTTACAGGACCTGCTGGAACTGCAGGAACAGCGTGTTCTGGTCCTCGCCGATACCGGCCGGGTTGATCACCTGGCCGTTGGCGTCGTTGGCGTACAGCACATCGCGGCCGATTTCATAGGTCAGCTGAATCTTGGCGTCGTGCTTGTTGAAGAAGTAGTTCAAGCCCGCCGTGTAGCGCTTGTCCATGTCGTCGGAGATGATGTTGCCGGCGCTATCGCGATAGCCATCGTCGAGGTCCAGCGCCGAGAAGCCGGCGGTGAATTCGAGCTTGCTGGGCACGATCATGTAACCGGCCTTGACCATGTAGGTCATGAACTTCGCGTCGCCGTCGTTGTTCACGAAGCCGATACCGTTGAAGTCCGTGCCGCCATTCGCGGTCGCGACGAAATCACGGGTGTCGTTGGTGACTTCAGCACTGGTGTACTGAACCGCCGCGTCTGCGGAGAAGTAACCGCTGCGGAAGGCCGCGTCCAAGCCCAGGCCGGTGACGTTGTCGTATTCGCCTTCCGGGCTGCTATCCGCTTCGAAATCGTCGAAGCCGGCGTCGCTGTCGTTGTCCCAGTAGAAGGCGTTCAAGCCCATGCCGAACTTCGTTTCTTCGCCGAAGGCACCCTGCGCAAGCTTGAAGCCGCCCAGCGGGGTGAAATCGATACGGCCGGCGAACAGCTTGCCGAAGTAGTCGGGGTCGCCGCTCACGCGCGATTCGAAGTCCACTTTGTCCAGGTCGCTTTCGAGGCCGGCGTTGAACACGCCCGCAGCCACCTGGAACACATCGCTCGGCGCGGCGGTGTAGAGGATACCGATCTGACGATCCGGCACACCGAAGTTGTGGTCGCCCACCACTGTGCGTTCGACGAACTGCTGGCGCTTGGAGGAGGTCAGCAGCTCACGCGAGTACGGCACCTTCATGTTACCGACCTGGATCTCGCCGGCCGACAGCCCCGAATAGTTGATGAAGGCGTCCTTGACTTCCGGATCGTCGGACACGCCGCCGAAGTCGACCTGCCAGATGCCGTAAATGTCCTTGGTCAGCGTGCCTTCGATATAGAAACGCATGCGGCGCAGAAAAAAGTCGTCGCCCGAATCGCTGCCCTGACCTTCGCTGTCGGCATCGACCAGACGATACTGCGGTTGCAGACGGCCGCCGATTTCCAGCGACTTGTCGCCTTCCTCATACAAGGTGATGCCGGCCGAAGCGAGCATGGGCATGGCGGTCACGGCCGCGCCGGCGAGCACGCCCATGGCGCGCAGTTGAAAACGGTTCATCAGTAGGTCTCCCTGGATTGTGTCTCGGCTTGTGCAGCCGCGGGAGAAGCTACCTAAGGCTTGTGACAGCTACATAACGGCGGTATGACATAAATGTGACAGCGTCGATCGTCGCCCGATGCGCGCCCCAGAGCGATGCGTGGGGCGACGGTTGAAGCACGGAGCCGATAGACGAGCGCTGCGCCGACTAGGTACGGCTGAATCCGCCGGCCATCGCGCCGAGCCACGGCCCGCCAGGCCCGACTGCGCTTACCCGGTCGCGTTCGAAATCGCGCGTGAAAACACGCGGCTCAGGCGGCCTGCCGCTCGAGAGCGCGCTGGACGGGGAACCGGCAGGTGAAGGTCGAGCCAACGCCGGGCTCGCTGTCGATATGGAGCTCGGCCTCGTGATGCTCGAGACAGTGCTTGACGATCGCAAGCCCCAGCCCGGTGCCGCCACTGCTGGCCTGACGGCCCGGATCGACACGATAGAAACGTTCGGTCAGGCGCGGCAGATGGCTGGCTTCGATGCCGGGGCCGTTATCGGTGACCGAGAAACAGGCGGCCTCATCCTCGCGCCACCAGCGCACGTGAATGGTACCGGCGTCGCCGGTGGTATAGCGCACCGCGTTCGATAGCAGATTGGAGAACACGCTCTCCAGTTCTCCCGGCCGACCATACAGATCCAGTCCAGGCTCGATGTCCATCACGATCTCATGGCTGGTACTGTTCGCGCGTCGGATATCGTCGACCAGCGATTGAATCATCTTCGGAATATCGATGCGCTCCTGGCGCTGTTGAAGCCCCTCGCTTTCCAGCCTTGCGAGTTTGAGCAGGCTTTCGATGATCCGGTTCATGCGTCGCGATTGCTCGCCCATCTCACGAATCGGCGCCTGCCAGCCGGCAAGCGCGCCGTCGCTGCCGGCTTCTTCCTCCATCATTTCCAGATAGCCGCGCAATACCGTCAACGGCGTGCGCAGTTCGTGGGATGCATTGGCCACGAAGTCGCGACGGGTATGTTCGAGGCGCTTCTGCTCGCTGATATCCCGTGCAATCAGCAGGCGCTGATTATTGCCATAGGGGATAAGACGCAATAACAGGGTGTCTTCTTCGTTAACCGGAGACGGCACTTCCAGCTCACCGATATGCTCGGCTTTAATCAGGTGGCTCGATACCCGCGGATGACGCAGCAGATTGGCCAGCCGCTGACCCAGATCCTGTGGGCTGCGCAAAGCCATGAGCGCGCCGGCCGCCTCGTTGAACCATACGATGCGCCCCTGCGAATCCAGCACCACCGCGCCGTCCGGCAGGGCCGCGGTCGATGCCTGAAACTCATGAACGATGCTCTTGAGACGCTTCTTGCGTTTGCGATTGCGCTGTTTGAGCCGGTAGAGCTCGGTATAGATTTCCTGCCAGACGCCCATGCCTTCGGAGGGCTCGATGCGATCCGAAGCCAGCCAGCGATGCAGCTGGTAGGCATAGGTCAGATGAACCGCAAGATAGGCACTTACACCGAACAACAGGGCCAGCAGCGCATAACCAACCATCAGCCCGGTCAGCGTACACAGAGCGAGCCAGAGCGCGACAACGACCAGCTCGCGACGCCATGTCCGCGCGGTCCCTGCCGAAGGCATGCTCATACACGGGCTCGCGGGATCGGCGCGAGGCTAGATAGCCTTGCTTGAGAATCGATAACCACTGCCTCGCACGGTCTGGATGAAATGGTCGAAACCGAACGGGGCCAACGCCTTGCGCAGCCGGCGGATATGTACATCCACCGTACGCTCTTCGACGAAAACATTCTGACCCCAGACACGGTCGAGCATCTGTTCGCGCGAATATACGCGCTCGGGATTGCTCATGAAAAACCGTAGCAGCCGGTATTCCGTGGGGCCGAGCTTGACCGGCGAATCGCCGGCCGCCACGCGCTGGCTGGCCGCGTCCAGTACGAGGCCGTCCAGTTCCAGCGTTTCGTCCTCGCCGCCGGGCAGGCTGCGCCGGAGCACGGCGCGTACGCGCGCGACCAGTTCGGAGGAGGAGAAGGGCTTGGTGATGTAATCGTCGGCGCCGAGGTTGAGACCGCGCACCCGGTCGTCGGCATCCACACGCGCGGTCACCATGATTACCGGCAGCTGGGCCGTGAGCTCGTCGCGCCGTAGTTCGCGGGCGAACTCGGCGCCCGACACACCGGGCAGCATCCAGTCGAGCAACACGAGGTCCGGCCGCCGTTCAGCCATGGCAAGCCGCGCCGCCTGGGCATCCTCTGCTTCGCTGACGGCAAAATCGGCCCGCTCCAGGGCAAACCGAATCATGTCGCGGATCGGCGCTTCGTCCTCGACGATCAGAACATGCTTGTGCTGCATTACGTTGGGTCTCATGGAGATTACGACGCCGTAACGCTAGGCACTCAATATTACAACAATATGACGGTGCAGGCCGCAGGCCACACGCCGCACGGCTCAGCTCGCGTCGGCGCCCTCGAGCCCTGTCGCGACGATCTCGCGCGTGTTCTGCGACAAGTCGGCTTCTGCAATACGCGTAAGTGCGGCTCGCATCCCGTCGGCCTGGGCCGTCACATGGCGCGCCCAGTTGGTGAGCATGCCGGCAAGCGCGGCCGCGAGCTGGGGGTTGAGCCCATCCAGGCGCAGTATTTCGTCAGCGATCAAGGCATAGCCGGCGCCGTCGGCACGATGAAAGCCCACCCGGTTGCCGCGCACAAACCCGCCCAACAGCGCACGAATACGATTCGGGTTGGTGAAATCGAAGCGGCCATCACCCAGCAACTCACGCACATGCTCAACGCTATCGTCGCGACGAGTCATGGCCTGCAGACGCAGCCATTTATCCATGACCAACGGGTAATCGGCCCACTGCTCGGCGAAATCCGCCAGCACGCGCTCGCGTTCGGGCGTTTGCAGATCGCGCAGTGTTTCGAGTGCGGCCATGCGATCGGTCATGTTGTCGGCGCTGTCATAGAGCCGGGCCGCACGGGCCGCGATGCCCGGTGCTTCGATGGCGGCCAGATAATCCAGCGCCAATGCCAGTACACGCCGACGCCCGGCTTCGGCCACGTCGAACACATAGGCGCGCGTGGCGGCATGGGTGTCGGCCAGCGTTTCGAAACGCGCCGCGAAGCGCGTGGCGATCGCCTGCTTGAGATCGCGACGGGCGGCATCGATTGCGAATATGTCGATCGCATCGAACTGCTCGCCCAGCATCGCTTCGCTGGGCAGAGTCAGCATTTCGGCGAGCAGTTCGAGATCGGCCGGGGGATTGTCGAGCAGTGTCTCGATCGCTTCGAACAGATGTTCCGGCGCCGCCAACGCGGGCCTGCCCCCACGCCGCGACTCGACATCGGCGACCAGCGTTTTCAGATACAGCGCCTGGGCCGCGTCCCAACGACAGACCGGATCGCTGTCGTGCGCCATCAGCCGGGCGAGCGCCTGCTCGTTCTGGTCGTATTCCAGGCGCACCGGCGCGGTAAAGCCGCGCAGTGCCGAAACCGTCGGCTCGGCAGCAAAGCCGTCGAATGTCCAGGTCTTTTCGGCTTCGTTCAGACGCAGCACCTCCGGTTCGCGCACCGGTGCGCCGGCGCTATCAAACAGGGCGATTTCGACCGGAATATCGAACACCGGCTTATCCGCCTGGCCGTGCGTGGCCGGCGTATGCTGCGCCAGCTTAAGCTGCAGCCGGCCATTGTCGAATGCGGTGGAAACGCGCACTCGCGGCGTACCGGCCTGGGCATACCAGTGGCGGAACTGGGCCAGGTCGAGACCGGTCGACTCTTCCATGGCGAGCACGAAGTCCTCGATCGTCACCGCCTGGCCGTCGTGTTTGTCCAGGTAATGGCGTACCGCGGTAATGAACGCCTCGCGCCCTGCCATCTGCGCGATCATGCGAATCACCTCGCCGCCCTTTTCATAGACGGTGATGGTGTAGAAGTTGTTCATCTCCACGTAGGAGTCCGGGCGTACCGGATGCGCACGCGGGCCGCCGTCCTCCGGGAACTGGATCTCGCGCATGGCACGTACCTGGCGGATTCGGGTCACGCCCGGCGAACCCTGATCGATGGCGAACTGGTGCTCGCGATAGACCGTCAGCCCCTCCTTCAACGACAGCTGGAACCAATCGCGGCAGGTCACCCGGTTGCCGGTGTAGTTATGAAAGTACTCGTGGGCGACGACATCGCGCACCAGGGCAAAATCGCTGTCGGTCGCGGTATCTGCACGGGCGAATATGCAGGCCGTGTTGAACACGTTCAGGCCCTTGTTCTCCATCGCGCCCATGTTGAAGCTGCCCACGGCAACGGTGACATAGCTGTCCAGGTCGTATTCCAGTCCGTAGGTGTCTTCATCCCATGCCATGGCCTGCTTGAGCGAGGCCATGGCGTGATGGCACTGATCCTCGTTGCCGTGCTCGGTATACAGCCGTAGATCGACCGCGCGCCCCGAGGTGGTGGTGTAGCGGTCGCGGATCATGCCCAGATCGCCGGCCACCATGGCAAACAGATAACAGGGCTTGGCGTAGGGATCTTCGAATACGGCGTAGTGGCGGTCGTCATCCAGCGCGCCCTGCTCCACGCAGTTGCCGTTGGCCAGCAGCACCGGGAATTCGCCCGCGTCGGCGCTGATACGCGTGGTATAGCGCGCCATCACGTCGGGGCGATCCGGAAAATACGTGATCCGGGAAAAACCGTTTGCCTCGCACTGGGTGCACAGGATGTCGCCGGACCGGTAAAAGCCTTCGAGCGAGAGATTTTGTTCCGGGTCGATCGTGTTCTCGACGGTGAAAGTAAACGCCGACGGCGGATCGGCAATGATCAACGCATCGTCGCGCAGACTGTACTCGCCGGCCGCCAACACCTGGCCGTCGATCGCTGCCGAAACGAAGGTCATATCGCGACCGTCCAGCCGCCATTGCGAGGCGTCTGGCGCATCGGGGTTGCGGCGTACCGCATACGTCGCACGCACCCGGGTGTGATCGCTGGCGATATCGAAATCCAGATCCACCGTATCCACGAGATAGGCCGGCGGCTGGTAGTCCGCACGGTACTTGCGCTGCGTTTCGCCCGTCATAACAAGCTGCCTGCTGAGATCGTCAAAATGGTCGGCGGCGCGGCTGGCACCGCGCGTGCCGCGCTATCGCTTGCGGGTGACGACGCTGCCCGCGGAATAGCCGGCCCCGAAGCCGCAGAGCACGCCCACCTCCCCGGCGGCCATATCGTCCGAGAACTTGTGAAAGACGATCACCGGAGAGGCCGAACTGGTGTTGCCGTATTCGGCCAGCACCGACGGCATTTCGGCTTCGCTGGCCTCGCGGCCGAGGACACGCTTGCAGATGAGCGTGTTCATGTTGATGTTCGCCTGGTGCAGCCACAGCCGCTTGATGTCGGCCGCCCCCAGCTCGAGCTCGTCGGCGTGCTCGACGATCATCTGCGCCACCATCGGCGCGACATCCTTGAACACGCGGCGCCCGTTCTGGATGAACAGCCGGTCGCCGTCAGAGCGGGGTTCGGTTTCGGTACGATTGAGAAAGCCGAAGTTGTTGCGAATATTGTTCGAGAACTCGGTCTTGAGCTTGGTGCCGAGCACATCGAAGCCCTGCCCCGCCTCGACATCGTCGCCGTGCTCGATGAGTGCTGCGGTGCAGACATCGCCGAAGATGAAATGGCTGTCGCGATCACGAAAGTTCAGGTGCGCCGAGCAGATTTCCGGATTGACCATGAGCACGGTCCGGGCGCTGCCGGACTTGATCATGTCGGCCGCGGTCTGAATACCGAAGGCGGCCGAGGCACAGGCCACGTTCAGATCGAAGCCGAACTGCCCGGCACCCAGATACTTCTGAATTTCCACCGCGAGCGCCGGATAGGGGCGCGGCAGGTTCGAACAGGCCACCAGGACCGCGTCAATATCCTCCGGTCGCTTGCCCGCCTTTTCCAGGCAGGGCTCGATCGCCGCCATGGCCATCTCGCACTGCAGCGACGGCTCGTCGTTGCCACGGGTACGAATCCAGGGGTGCATCACCTCGGGATCGAGAATGCCGCTCTTTTCCACCACGTAGCGGCTCTTGATACCCGACGCCTTATAGATGAAGTCGGCGTTCGAAGGCGACAGCGCCTCCAGTTCGCCGCGTTCGATGGCGGCGGCGTTGTCGCGGTTGTAATTCTCTACGTAGGCATTGAAGGCGGTGACCAGTTCTTCGTTGGAAACCGACTCCGGCGGTGTATAGAGCCCGGAGGCCGAGATAACGACGTTGTTCACCTGTATTCCCCTTCCATGACCGACAAAGACAGCAGTGCGCGGCATTCTCGCGCGCGAGCGGCTGTGTCACAACCGTGTCTTATTCGGCCGGGCGGTTGCCGGGGGTGATCAGGCCATGGCGCGCAAGCGCGTTTTCGACGAACGGCAGCAGTTCGGCCTCGCGGCGTACCGAAAGATGCGAACCGTGATACCAGTGCATCGCCGGCTCGTCCCAATGTCGCCACAGCCGCAGCGGCTGATCCGGCTCGACCAGCTGATCGGCGGTTGCAGCGAAGATATAGCGCCGCTCGTGTGGCACCGCCGGCGTCAGATGCAGCGGCGATACGGGCGCCATGAGTTCACTCAGCGCGCGCTGCGACAGACCCTGCGCTTCCAGAAACCGCAGGTGCAGCGTCGGCATATGCGCCCACAGCGCGGCCGGGATATCGGTCAGGGGAATGCCCGCGATCACACAGGCCAGATCGGCTTCGAAAGCCGCCAGCAGCGCGGCATGATAGCCGCCCAGACTATAGCCGAGCGCGCCGATCGGCTGATCGGGCTGATCGGCTTCGATCCAGGCTTTCAGACGACGCAGATCCCACAGCCCCTGGGCCTGGGCATGGATCAGATCGGCCATGGGCCCGTCCAGAAATTCACCGCCGGTCACCCGGGCGATACTCCGGCTGCCATGCAGCGGCAGAATCGGCATGGCCACGTTCATGCCGAACTTCAGATGCAGCCGCTTGGCACGAAACAGCGACAGATCGAGTCCGTCGATGCCCATGCGATAGCCGTGGATACAGATCAGCCACGGCCGCGGCGCGCCCTCGTGGCGAAAGATGCGCGCCGCCATATGCTGGTTCGGCCGGTGGGACTCCCAGCGCGCCGCGCCCGGCAGGGCCGGGTCGGCTTCGAACTCGCTATCGAAATGCAGCCATTCGAACTCGCAGCCGCGCGATTTTGTCGGTAACAGGCGAAAGTCGGCGGGCGCGCTCGGCGTTCGGTGCCAGGCCTTGGCGCCATCGGCCCAGTAGCCGTTTTCGGCTGCCGACTGCAGCGCCAGCAGCTCGTTGTAATCGCGCTTGACCACCGCGCCCCGCGGAATACGCGCGCCGGCAACGAACAGCCCCAGCAGGGCCTCGTCGGTGGCCACCTTGCGGCACACGCCCAGCGACAACGGCGGCTGCGGCACCGCCGAAGGCCGTACCGATTCCAGCGTGGCGACCCAGCCGGCCACGAGAAAACAGGCGAGCGCGCCCACGAGTAGCAAGAGCGCCGCCCAACTTACCCAGGGGGCAAGCACCAGCGCGACCGGCAGGCTGACCAGTGCACTCAACGCCAGATACTGGGTGATCTGCCGGTCACCCGGCCACAGCAAGATCGCGGTGCCGCAGCCGAGAATCGGCACGCCCGCCAATGCGGCCGGGATCGCCACCCCCCAGGCATGGCTCCAACCGCTGGCCAGCCAGAACAGCCCCACCGCCAGCGGTATCAACGCCGCGAGCTGCCAACGGGGCTGGTTGCGCATGGCTTGTGGTTCGCTCATATGATCAACCTGGCATCGAGCAGTCGGAACGCCGGCATGCGACAAGCCGCATGCAGCATGAAATCGCTGTTTATCGGGCGCCGTTGTACGCCCGATTCGCTGCGAGCCGATGAAGGCATCGGAGAGCCGGCGCGCCGATCGGCCGGTATACCGTCAATACCGCTGGGCCACGGCAAAGATCACGACGCCGATCAGCGCGGCCAGCAAGACGCCTTGCCCCAGCCACAGCGCGGGGTGGCGCTTCTGGACCAGCCAGGTCGAAAGACCCGCCGCGGCGGTGAAACCGGCGGTCACGAGCGCGATCCGGACCACGTTATCGAAATCGCCGCCGGCGTCGGCCACCAGCTGCGGGTACGGCCACATCATCAGACAGACCACGGCATAGAGCAGCGTCGTCACCGCGCCGATACCCAGGGCCACCCAATTGAGAAAAGACAGAAGTTTCAGCGTCGGTCCCCGTGCTACGGATCGAACAGCGCACGATGAGACCGTGCGCCGTGGCATAGTACGACGCCCCGCCAACCAACGTCCATTCCATGCCCGAGATGTCCGAACCCCGTGTTGTCTTCGCCCACGGCAAGGAAAGCGGCCCCTGGGGGAGCAAGATCCAGCATCTGGCTGCC
Organism: Salinisphaera sp.; assembly: GCF_002729955.1. Taxonomy (GTDB): domain Bacteria; phylum Pseudomonadota; class Gammaproteobacteria; order Nevskiales; family Salinisphaeraceae; genus Salinisphaera. The sequence continues at coordinate 19,493 of NZ_PBYA01000028.1, forward strand.
ATCGCCCGCAGTCAGGGATTTGCGGTCGAAAGCCTGGATTACAGCGACCTGATGGATGCGAGCGCCCGCGTCGAACGCCTGCTGGCGCACGCGCCCACCGGCACACCCCTGATGCTGGTCGGCTCCAGTATGGGCGGCTATGTTGCAGCGATGGCCTGCGAGGCGCTTGCCCCCGATGCCCTGCTGCTGATGGCGCCCGCGCTCTACCTTGAGGGGTATCCGGGCGATCCGTCCCACTGCCCCGACGATACGGTGGTCATCCACGGCTGGGACGACGATATCGTGCCGCTGGAGGGCAGCTATGCCTTCGCCAGCGCAAGGCGCGCTGCCCTGCATGTGGTCGCCGATGGCCATCGGCTCGCCGAATCGATCGAACTCATCGGCGAACTGTTCAGCGCACAGCTGCAACGCGCTCGCGATCGCGGGTAACCACCCGCTTAAGCTCCCGCGCGCGCTGGCCCGCGTAGACGTGCTGTGCGGCCTTCGCACAGTCCGCGATCAGACGTGGGCCCTGATAGATCAGCCCGGTATACATCTGCAGCGCCGTGGCCCCGGCTTCGAGCTTGTCGGTGGCATCGCGCGCGCTCTGAATACCGCCCACCCCGATGATCGGCAGCCGCGAACCCAGGCGCGCGTAGAGCGCCGCAATGACCTGGGTAGAGCGTCTGCGTACCGGCACCCCGCTCAAGCCGCCCGCCTCGCGGGTCCAGCGTAAGTCCACGCCTTCGCGCGCGATGGTGGTGTTGGTGGCAATCACGCCATCGATCCCGTGCTGAAGCAGACGATCGGCGATGGCGTCCAGCTGGCCCTCGGTCAGGTCCGGCGCGATCTTGACCGCCAGCGGCACATAACGCGACTCGGCCTCGGCCAGGCGGTCGCGCTCTTCGCGCAGCGCGCCGAGCAGTTCGTCGAGGCTTTCCCGGCCCTGCATGTCGCGCAGGCCCTTGGTATTCGGCGACGAAATATTGATGGTCACATAGTCGGCGATGGCATAGACCGCCTTCAGCCCGGCCAGGTAATCGGCCACGGCCTGTTCCGGCGGCGTGATTGCATTCTTGCCGATATTGATCCCCAGCGCTGTCGTACTCCGTCGGTGCTTTGCGCGTTCGACCAGGGCGGCCACACCGTCGTTGTTGAACCCCATGCGGTTGATCAACGCACGCTGTTCGGGCAGCCGGAACAGGCGTGGACGGGCATTACCCGGCTGCGGCTCCGGCGTGACCGTACCCACCTCGACAAAGCCGAAGCCGAGTGCGGCCAGGCCATCGATACAACGGCCGTCCTTGTCCAGGCCGGCGGCCAGACCGATCGGGTTGGGTAATTGCAGGCCCATGAGATCGACCGGCACATGGGCGACCTTGTCGCCATACAGTCGGCGCGCGAGCACCGTGCTACGCGCAAGCGCGCCCAGGGTGACGTCGTGTGCCCTCTCCGGGTCCAACGTAAACAACGCACGCCGAGCGAACGCGTACATAACCGCTCCTGCAGATCGAACCGATGAAATCTATCCGGGCCCATATTGTGACGCCGATCACCGGCCCGTGCGAGCGGGTAGCCCGCGGCCCGGCCACCCGGCGATCAAAAGCGCGTAAAATATGTGCCGATGACGGCAACAGCTACGCAAACGTCGATTCGAACCGCCACCGGCCCCACGCCGGGCGCGCGTATCAGCGTGGCCCCCATGATGGCCTGGACCACGCGCGAGCAGCGCTATTTCATGCGCCAGATCACGCGCTCTGCCCTGCTCTATACCGAGATGGTGACCACCGGCGCGTTGATCCACGGCGATCGCGAGCGCTTTCTCGCTTATAACGCCGACGAGCATCCGATTGCCCTGCAGCTCGGCGGCAGCGATCCCGCGGCCATGGCCGACTGCGCTGTCATGGCCCAGGACCACGGCTACGACGAGGTCAATATCAACGTCGGCTGTCCGTCGGACCGTGTCCAGAATGGCACCTTTGGCGCCTGTCTGATGGGCGAGCCACAGCGCGTGGCCGACTGCGTGGCGGCGATGAAGGCACGCGTTGATATGCCGGTGACGGTCAAGACCCGCATCGGTATCGATCACCAGGACAGCTACGAGTTCCTGCAGGCGTTCACCCGCGCCGTGGCCGACGCCGGCGCCGACGCGCTGATCGTGCATGCCCGCAAGGCCTGGCTATCCGGGCTCAGCCCGAAGGAAAACCGCGAGGTTCCGCCACTCGACTATGCCCGGGTGCATGCGCTCAAGGCCGATTTCCCCGACCTTGCGATGAGCATCAATGGCGGCATCGTCGATCTGGATACGGCCGCGGCCCAGCTCGAACACCTCGACGGCGTGATGATCGGCCGCGAAGCCTATAAGAACCCCTATGTGATGGCCGCGGTGGACCGGCGCTTTTTCGACGCCGATGCCGACATACCCCGGCGCGGTGAGATCGTGGCCGCCATGCGCGGCTACATCAGCAATCACCTGGCGGCGGGCGGCGCGCTCAAGGACGTTACCCGTCACATGCTGGGTCTGTATCATGGCCAGCCAGGCGGTCGGGCCTGGCGACGCGTGCTCTCCGAGCAGGGTCATCGAAAGGACGCCGACCTGAACGTTCTCGATGCGGCACTCGCACGCGTCGAACCAACCGAGGCCGTTGCCTGATGAAGTTGCTCGCTACTGTTTTTGTTTCTCTCGCGCTATGCGCGCCCCTCGCGTTCGCCGCCGGCGACGCCAGCAAGGATGATTCCATGGTTGTTATGCATACCAATCTCGGCGATATCACGATCGAGGTTTTCGAGGACGATGCGCCGAAATCGGCGGCGAATTTCCTGCAGTACGTACGCGACGGTTTCTACGACGGCACCATCTTCCACCGCGTGATTCCGGGCTTCGTGATCCAGGGCGGCGGTTTCACCGAAGACTATCAGCAGAAGAAAACGCGTGACCCGATCGTCAACGAAGCCGACAACGGCCTGAAAAACGACCGCGGCACCCTGTCGATGGCCCGCACCAGCGATCCCAACTCGGCCACCTCGCAGTTCTTCGTGAACCTCACCGACAACGCGCCGCTCAACCCGAGCCGTGGCAACGCCGGCTATGCCGTATTCGGCAAGGTCACCGACGGCATGGACGTGGTCGACAAGATCGCCGCCACGCCGACCGGTTCGGCCGGCCCGTTCCGCCAGGATGCGCCGCAGGACCAGGTCGTAATCGAGACGGCCGAGGTCGTCGAAGACTAATCGAGGGTGGCGGTTCATCTACTTGCCGATGTCCATCTCACCGGCGACGACGACCCGAACGCCCAACGCCTGATTCGCTATCTGGACGGCCCGGCCCGCGCGGCCGAGGCCGTCTACGTGCTCGGCGATCTGTTCGATGTATGGGTCGGCGACGACGGCTCCCTGCCGACCCACGCCGGAGTAATCGACCGCTTTGCGGCCCTGGCCCGAACCGGCGTGCCGCTGTATTTCATGCGCGGTAACCGCGACTTCGCGGTGGGCGAGGCGTTCGTGGCGGCCAGCCATATGCAGATCCTCGACGACCCGGTGGTGGTCGATCTGCAGGGCACGCCCACCCTGCTGTCTCACGGCGATATCTTCTGCACCGACGACACGGCCCACCAGGCCTTTCGTGCGCGCTACACCAACCCGCGCTGGCGCGCTCGCATGATGAAGATTCCGCTCTGGCTGCGAAGACGCATCGCCCGTCGTGCCCGCCGGCGCAGCCTGCGCGGCAAGGCCCGCAAGCCGGCCCACATCATGGACGTCAACGCCGAGGCGGTACGCGAGAGCCTGCAGGCGCATGACGTAACCCGGCTCATCCACGGCCATACCCACCGCCCGGATACCCATTATTTCGATATTGAGGGCCAGGCCTGCGAACGTATCGTCCTCGCGGACTGGCGCCCGGAGCGCGTCGAGGTGCTCATCGCCGATAGCCACGGTATCGACCGCGTGGACGTCAGCTCAGGCTGAAAGCCGCACTGCCCGAGCGCGATCGGCCGTGATAATGTGAAATCATCTCATTTCACAAGCCAAACGCAGCATGAGCCAATACACCCTGATCACCGGCGCCAGCTCCGGTATCGGCGAAAGCCTCGCCCGTGAATATGCCGAGAGCGGCCACGATCTGATTCTGACTGCCCGTCGTACCGACCTCCTGGAGAAGCTGGCCGCAGAACTGCGCGAGCAACACGGTCGCACCGTTGAAGTCGTCAGCGCGGATCTGGGCGACCCCGGCGGCGTCGCCGAGCTGGCCGATACGGTCATTTCTCGCGAATGGGGCCTGCAGGGGCTGGTCAACAACGCCGGCTTTGGCGACAGCGGCCCCTTTGCCAAGCGCCCGCGCGAAAAACAGCTGGCGATGATCCAGGTCAACGTCACCGCGCTGGTGGATCTCACCCACCGTCTGCTGCCGCTGCTGCAAAAGGCCAAGGCGCCCTTCATCCTCAACGTGGCCTCGGTCGCCGCCTTCCAGGCCGGGCCGAACATGGGCGTCTACTACGCCAGCAAGGCATTCGTACTGTCATTTTCGGAAAGCCTGGCCGAGGAACTGCGCGGGCGCGTGTCGGTAAGCGCGCTCTGCCCGGGGCCGACCGAGTCCGAGTTCGCCGAGCGGGCCGAGGCGAGCAAGGCGAAGCTGTTCAAGATGGGCACGATGAGCAGCCAGCAGGTCGCCGAGATCGGCGTCAAGAATCAGAACCGCACGATCGTGATTCCGGGTATGCGCAACAAGATGATGGTCTGGAGCGGCAAGATCACGCCGCGCGCTCTGCTGCGCCGAGTCGCCTATCGCATCAATCGCTGAGCGCGGCTATGAATGACGTTTGGCGAGCCAGTCGAGTTCGTTTTCCGAGAACCGGGCTTCGCGCCGGGCCGGAAAGTTGTACGGGCCCGGCGGGCCGCCGTTCATGTATTCGTCGAGCAGCTTTGTGAAGGTGCTGTCCGGGTCGAGCCCGCGCGGTTCGGCGCAGTAGCGAAACCAGCGGGTGCCGATTTCCACATGCGGCACCTCTTCTTCGAGAATGACTTCCAGGATGGCGACGGTTTCATCGTCGCCGGCCTGGCGCAGTTTCTCGATCATGCCCGGCGTGACGTCCAGCCCGCGGGCTTCGAGTACGCGCGGCACGAGCGCCATGCGAATCATCACGTCGTGGGCGGTCTTCACCGCCATTTCCCACAGGCCGTTGTGGGCATCGAAATCCCCGTAGGTGAAGCCGTAGTCGGCCAACCGGTTGTTGAGCATCTCGAAGTGGCGTGACTCATCGGCCGCCATGCTCAGCCAGTCGGCATAGAAGGCGGCCGGCATGCCACGAAACCGATAGGCCGCGTCCAACCCGAGATTGATCGCATTGAATTCGATATGGGCAATCGCGTGGATCAACGCGGCCCGCCCGGCCGGTTTGCCCAGGCCCCGCTTGGCCAGCCGGGCCGGATGCACAAGGGCCGGCGCATCCGGGCGCCCCGGCACGACCACCGTCTCTGGCGTACCCCCGGCCTCGGCCAGCGCCGAACTGTCTGCGGCGTGCAGAGCCCGCGTCGCCGCGCACTTCTGCGCCGGGTCGCACATCATCAGCGCTGCATGGACGTCGTCGATATGCACGCTCAGCCCAGACCGCGAGCCAGATCGGCGATGATGTCTTCGACGTTTTCCAGCCCCACCGAGATACGAATCACCCCTTCCGTGATGCCGGCCCGAGCACGGTCCTCGGCCGAGATGCGGGCATGGGTCGTACTGGCCGGGTGCACGATGGTGGTACGCGTGTCGCCCAGATTCGCGGTGATCGGGAGCATCCGCGTGGCATTGATCAGCTTGAACGCCGCCTCACGGCCACCGGCCACCCGCAGCGACAGCACGCTGCCAAAGCCGCCCGGCTGCTGGCGCGCGGCGAGTTCGTGCTGGGCATGCGAGGCCAAGCCCGGGTAATAGACGTGTTCGACGCCCGGCTGGGCCACCAGCCATTCGGCGACCTGCTGGGCCGAGCGGCAATGCGCCTGCATGCGCACTTCCAGCGTTTCCAGGGCCTTGTAGAACAGCCAGGCGTTGAACGGGCTCATGGTGGGCCCGCAGGTGCGCAGAAAGCGAAACACCTTGTCGCCGACGATATCGGCATCGCCGACCACGGCACCGCCCAGGGCGCGCCCCTGGCCGTCGAGGAATTTCGTAGCCGAATGGGTCACCACATGGGCGCCGAAATCCAGCGGTCGCTGCAGGGCCGGCGTACAGAAACAGTTGTCGACCACCAGCAACGCATCGTTATCGTTGGCGATCTCGGCCAGCGCGGCCATATCCACGATTTCGGTCAGCGGATTGGAGGGCGTTTCCACGAACAGCATGCGCGTGGCGGGCGTGATCGCGGCTTTCCAGGCATCGACGTCTTCCGGCGATACAAAGGTCGTGGTGATACCGAGCTTGCCCAGATAGTTGTTGAACATTCCGATCGTGGAGCCGAACAGCGTATGCGCGGCCACGATATGGTCGCCGGCTTCGAGGGTGGCCAGACAGATCGCCAGGATCGCCGACATGCCCGAGGCCGTGGCCACGCAGCATTCGCCGCCTTCCATCGCCGCCAGACGCTTGCAGAACGCATCCACCGTGGGGTTGGTGAACCGCGAATAGATATTGCCCGGCGCGTTGCCGGCAAAGCGGTCGGCACATTCCTCGGCCGAGTCGAACACGAAGCTCGACGTCATGTAGATCGCGTTGCTGTGCTCGCTTTCGGGCGTGCGATGGGTGCCTGCACGCACACCGCGTGTGGCCGTACCCCAGCTTTCGTCGAATTCTTCGGTCATGGACAATCTCCAGGCAGACGGTTTCGGGCACAAAAAAACCCGCAGTCGCGATGCGATGCAGGCTTGCAGTCCCCGGACCGTTTAGCGGAATTTATAGGGCGCCCGCAAGCTGTTACAAATCGGCGCATATGCAGTATGAAGCCATCTGTCTACATCGGCAACCATACCGGCGCTTATCCGGCCCCGATTTGCGGATCCTGAATACGCACGTAATAAACCGCCGTTGCTGAAGCGGGATCGTCGTGACGGTCTTCTACTTCAACGTAATTCAAGGCATGGACCAATTGTCCAAGCTTCTGGTAGCCATAATTACGCGCGTCGAATGAAGGGTCGTTCTTGTTGATCTGACTACCGACCGCAGCTAGCGATGCCCAGCCATCATCTTTTGACACCGCGCTTACAGCCGACTCCATCAAGCGACGCAACACCGCATTCTTCGACTCGTCGGTGATCGCGACCCGGTCTCCGAGGTCTAGAACTTCCGTGTACAGAAATCGATCACAAGCTGAAACAAAAGCTTTCGGTGTCTTCTTTTCACCGAACCCATAAACCAACAAGCCGGACTCACGAATTCGGGTCGCTAACCGGGTGAAGTCGCTATCCGATGAAACGAGCACGAATCCATCGAGATGCCCTTGATGCAGCAAATCCATGGCGTCGATAATCAACGCTGAATCAGTCGCGTTCTTTCCCGTCGTATAGCCAAATTGCTGAATGGGTTGAATTGCGTGTTCGTTGAGTTGTTCTTTCCAGCCTTTTAAATGTGCGGTAGTCCAGTCGCCGTAGGCACGCTTGACGCTGGCTAATCCGAAAGACGCGACTTCGGCGAGCAACTGGCTACAGCGCTTAGCCTGCGCGTTATCGGCGTCAATTAGAACAGCCAGTTTGTCGTGTTGGGCTACAGCCATTAAAGCACCTTGAACGGCTCCTGGATCTCAGCCGTCGTTGTGCAGTTCCAGCACGGCATTGTCCTTGGCACGCCGATCTTCGCGGGCGGCGTCGGCACGGAACAGCTCAAGCTGCTCGAGATACGAGGCACTGATATCGGCGGTGACGTATTCGCCGGTGAACACGGAATCGTCGAAGCGCTCCAGGTCCGAGTTGCCGACGTTGACCGAGCGCACCAGGTCTTCCATATCCTGATAGATGAGCTTGTCGGCGCCAATGATTTCCGCGATCTCGTCTTCGCTATGGCCATGGGCGACCAGTTCGGTCGCGCTCGGCATGTCGATGCCGTAGACGTTGGGGTAACGCACCGGCGGCGCGGCCGAGGCGAAATAGACCTTGCGTGCACCCGCCTCGCGCGCCATTTCGATGATCTGGCGCGAGGTCGTACCGCGCACGATCGAGTCGTCGACCAGCAGTACGTTCTTGTCGGCGAACTCCAGATCGATGGGGTTGAGCTTCTGGCGCACCGATTTCGCTCGCTGCTGCTGGCCCGGCATGATGAAGGTCCGCCCGATATAGCGGTTCTTGATGAAGCCTTCGCGGTACTTCACGTCCAGCTGGCTGGCCAATTCCACCGCCGCGGTGCGGCTGGTCGACGGAATGGGAATGACCACGTCGATATCGTGATCCGGCCATTCGCGCTGGATCTTTTCGGCGAGGTACGTACCCATGCGCAGACGCGCCTTGTAGACATAGACGTCGTCGATCACCGAATCCGGACGTGACAGATAGACATACTCGAAGATGCACGGCGCATAGCTGGGCGCGTCGGCGCACTGCTGCACGTGAATCTCGCCGTCGAGGGTGATGACCACGCATTCGCCCGGGTTGATATCGTCGATCAGCTCGTAGCCCAGCGCATCGAGCGCCACCGACTCGGAGGCGATCATGTAATCGGTGCCGGCTTCGGTTTCGCGCTTGCCGTAAACCACCGGCCGAATGCCGTGCGGATCGCGAAAGCCCACCAGGCCATAGCCGGTGATCAGCGCGGTGGCGGCATAGCCGCCGCGGCAGCGCCTATGAACGGCGGTGACGGCTTCGAAGATATCCGAGGGCGCCAGCTGCAGGCGTTCGCTGCGCATCAGTTCGTGGGCGAACACGTTGAGCAGGATCTCGGAGTCGGAATCGGTGTTCAGATGACGCCGGTCGGAGCGATACAGCTCTTCCTTGAGCTGATCGGCGTTCGTCAGGTTGCCATTGTGCGAAAGGCAGATGCCGTACGGCGTGTTCACGTAGAACGGCTGGGCTTCGGCGCTGGTATCCACCCCGGCCGTGGGATAGCGCACATGCCCCACCCCGGCGTTGCCCTGAAGGCGCAGCATATGGTCGGTACGAAACACGTCGCGTACCAGGCCGTTGTCCTTGCGCAGAAACAGCCGCCCGCCACTGGTGGTGACGATGCCGGCCGCATCCTGGCCGCGGTGCTGCAGCACCGTCAGGGCGTCATACAGCTCCTGATTGACGGGGGTATGAGAAACGATTCCTACAATGCCGCACATAGCGAGACCAGTTCAGATAGAGGATAGAGAATCTTCAGCCGGCGCTGCCGGATCGGGATAGGTGATCGCGCCGGCCAGATCCGGCGGCAGGAGATCGCGCACCCGAAGCGCGCCTTCCTGTAGATGGGCGATGAATATCGACTCTTGCCACCACGCGTCGCGAGGTATCGGCGTCACTCCGGCGAGCAGCACGAGCACGATCAACACGGCGACGCCGCGCAGCACACCGAACACGCCGCCGATCGCCCGGTCGGTACCGGCGAAACCGGTCTGGTTCACCAATCGGCCGATAACGTAGTTCAAGATCGCGCCGACCAGCAGCACCAGAATGAAAATCAGACCGAACGAAACCGCCAACCGGGCCGAGGCTACCGATATCCAGCCCTGCAACAGAGCAGCGCCGGATTCGGCGAAGGAAAACGCCGCATAAAAGGCCAATAACCAGGTTGCAAGCCCGACCGCTTCGCGCAGAAAACCACGGGAGAAACCAATGACCGCAGACAGCGCGACCACCGCCAGAATGACGATATCGACCCAGATCATGGCACTCGTTCAAACCGGCCGGACGCGGGTAGTCCAGGGAAGCTGGCAAACACACACCCCGCCCGGCCGTACATGATCACTCGGCCCGGCGAACCAGCGTGGCTCGCCCGGCTCGCTTGAGCTGGGCGGCCGCCGCGTTGGCCGCGGCCTCGTTCTCGAACGGCCCGACACGCACCCGGTAATAGGTGGTGCCGTTGACCTCGCCTGCACGATAGAAGGCCTTGAATTCACTATTGAGTTCGCGTGCCACTTTCTCGGCGCTGGCCTCGTCGCGGAAACTCGCTACCTGGACCACGTAGCCCCCCGAAAACGAAGCATTCTGGCGTAGCGAACCGCTATTCGACGCGGACGACGCGGCACTCGCCGCGGTCGGTTCCGAGGGTTCCTGGCCCGCCGGTTCGGGTTCGGGTTCGGGCGCAGCAGATTGCTCGGGCTCGCTCTGCACCGGCGTACGCTCCGGCACGGCCGCCGGGGACACGGCGTCCGGCAGGTCCGGGGTTTCCACTTCTTCCGGCTCGGGCTCGGCCGCGCGGCGTTCGTTGTCGGCCACACCGCTGGCGCCATCGACATCGTCGCGCACCGGCGTGTCACCGTCATCGGCGCTTGCCGGGCGCGCTTCGCCATCCGGGGCAACTTCGTAGACACGCATGGCCTCGGTTTCGCCGTCGCCACCCTGCATGCAGCGTGCCAGCAGCAACGGCAATGCGATGCCGAGAACGACCAGAACCGTGGCTCCGACAACTCGTTTTTTCATTACATCCTTCATGACGGCATTGGCCTCCGGGCGTGCGCCACGGTAAGAAACGAACCACACACGACCACGCGATCTCCGGCCTCGCTGGCTGCCAGCGCCGCGCTCAACGCAGCAGCCGGCGACTCGAAACACCCACCTTCGATACCGGCACGCCGGGCCAGCTCCCGTGCTGAAAGACCGCGACTGCCCAGCGTATCCAGCCCTGCGAAATAGAACCGGTCGGCGATCTTTTCAAGGTGTGCGATCACCGTTTCGACCGGTTTGTCCGCGAGCATGCCCAATACGACGTGCGTCTGGCCGGGCACGCGTTCGCTGGCCAGTTCCGTGGCGAGCACCGCGACCGCCTCGGCATTGTGGGCGACATCGTAGATGATCGGGACGGCGGCGTCGACGCGCTCGCGACGCCCGACCAGCCGAGCCTGTGCACGACAGGCGTTGTCGATCGCCGCCGCACCCGGCAGCGTACCGGTCAGCGCATCAACGACGGCCAGAGCGCCGGCGAGATTGTCAGCCAGCACGCCGCGCACCCGCGACAGTTCACGCCTGCGGCCGCCGCGATGAAAAGACCAGCCGCCGGCAACGTATTCGATATCGAATGCTTCGCCGATGCCTTCCAGCCGTGCGCCGATCTCCCGGGCATGACGCGCCAGCGAGGCCGGCGGCTGACGATCGCAACAAATGGCCGGGCGATCCGGGCGCATCACCCCCGCCTTCTCGTAGCCGATGCTTTCCCGATCGTTGCCGAGCCAGTCGAGATGATCGAGGCCAATGTTGGTGATCAGCGCGACATCGGCGTCGACGATATTCACCGCATCCAGACGCCCGCCCAGGCCAACCTCGAGCACGGCATAATCCACGCGCTCGGCATCGAACAACCAGAGCGCGGCCAGCGTGCCGTACTCGAAAAACGTCAGCGAGGTCTCTCCGCGTGCGGCTTCCACGGCCTTGAAGGCACGCAGCAGCGCGGCATCCGAGACCGGCGCGCCGTCGATACGAAAGCGCTCGTTGTAGCGCCACAGATGCGGCGAGGTATAGGTGCCCACCCGGGCCCCGTCAGACAGCAGCTGCTCGATAAGCGCCGCACAGCTGCCCTTGCCATTGGTGCCGGCAACGATTACGCGTCGGGCACGGCCCGTGGGTACGCCCAGGCGGTGGGCCACCTCGGCCACCCGAGACAGGCCCAGCTCCATCTCGCTGGCATGCAGCGTGAGCTGCCAGGCCAGCCAGTCGTCGACGCTGCCTTCGAGCGGCGCAGGTTCGTTCACGTTACATCGGCGGCCTGTTCGGACGCGGCATCGTGATGCATGAATACGGAGACGACTTTGTGAATGCGGTCACGCAGGTGGCGGCGTTCGACGATCATGTCGATCGCGCCGTGCTCGAGCAGAAATTCGCTGCGCTGAAAACCTTCCGGCAGGGTCTGCTTGACCGTCTGCTCGATCACGCGCGGGCCGGCGAAGCCGATGAGCGCTTCCGGTTCGGCCACGTTGATATCGCCCAGCATGGCGTAACTTGCGGCCACGCCGCCCATGGTCGGATGGGTCAGCACCGACACGAACGGCAGGCCGCGATCGGCCAGACGGGTGAGCGCCGTACTGGTCTTGCCCATCTGCAGCAAAGAGAACAGACCTTCCTGCATGCGGGCGCCACCGCTGGCGGAAAAGAATATGAACGGGCAATTGCGCTCGATGGCGCCGTGCACGCCGCGTACGAAGGCTTCGCCGACGACGCTGCCCATGGACCCGCCCATGAAGCCAAAGTCCAGTGCGCCTGCCACCACCGGCATCTGCTTGAGCGTACCGGCCATCACCAGCGCGGCTTCGCGTTCGCCGGAATCCTTCTGCGCCTGGCTCAGGCGCTCGCGATACTTGCGGCTGTCGCGAAACTTGAGCGGGTCACGCGGCTCTATGCCCAACGCCAGCTCTTCGCGATTGTCGGGGTCGAGAAACAGGTCGAGCCGCTTGCGCGCGCGCAGGCGCTGGTGTGCATTGCACTTCGGGCAGACTTCCAGCGCGCGCTCCATTTCCGCGCTGTAAAGCACCGCGCCGCAATTGCTGCATTTGGTCCACAGTCCTTCGGGGACCGTGCTTTTCTTTGCCGCCGAGTCGTTGCGCATCTGCGACGGCATGAGTTTTTCGAGCCAGCTCATGCGCGGCGTGCCTCCCCTTGCGTATTGTCCTGTTCGTCGATCGCGCGACGCATGGCCGACAGCGTATCGCGTAACGCGGCCTGGGTGGCGTCGCGGTCGGCCCCGTGTTCGGCGATCTGGCGCACGAGCGCGCTGCCCACCACCACGGCATCAGCCACCCGCGATACATCGGCGGCGTTTTCCGGCGTGCTCACACCGAAACCCACGGCGACCGGCAGCTGGGTTTTAGCGCGAATACGCTCAACGCTTGCCGCCAGCGACGATACGTCCAGGCTCGCCGAGCCGGTCACGCCCTTGAACGATACGTAGTAGATGAAACCGCTTGCCTTGGCGCAGATCTTTTCGATGCGGGCATCGCCCGTGGTGGGCGCGATAAGACAGACCGCGTCGAGCCCGGCGTCTTCCAGCGTCGGTACGACGTCGGGCGCCTCTTCGGCGGTCATGTCGACGATGAGCACGCCGTCCACGCCCGCCTTTTGTGCGCGCTCGGCGAATGTATCCAGCCCCATGCGATCGACGGGGTTGAGATAACCCATCAACACGATCGGCGTTTCATTATCGCGCTGACGGAACTCCGTGACGATATCCAGCACGCCCGACAGGCTCATGCCAGCCGCCAGGGCCCGTTCGCAGGCACCCTGAATGACCGGCCCATCGGCCATGGGATCGGTGAACGGCACGCCCACTTCCAGCACGTCGGCGCCGGCCTCGACCAGGGCATGCATGAAGCCCGCGGTCGCGTCCGGCGCCGGATCGCCGGCGGTGAGATACGGGATCAGCGCGCTACGGCCCTGCTCGCGAAGTGCGCCCAGACGGCTGGCCAGACGGCTCACAGCGATTCTCCTGCGGCTTCGGCGACGCTGTTCATATCCTTGTCGCCGCGCCCGGACATGTTCACCAGAACGATCTGATCCGGCTTCATCGTGGCCGCCAGCTTCTGGGCGTAGGCCACGGCATGGGCGGATTCCAGCGCCGGCATGATGCCCTCGATACGAGTGCATTCATGGAATGCGTTGAGCGCTTCGGTATCGGTGATGTCGACGTAGTGCGCACGCCCGATATCCTTGAGCCAGGAGTGCTCGGGGCCTACACCCGGATAGTCGAGCCCGGCGGACACGGAGTGCGTACCGCTGATCTGGCCGTTGTCGTCCTGCATCAGGTAAGTGCGATTGCCGTGCAGCACGCCGGAACGCCCGGCCGACAGCGGCGCCGCATGGCGGCCGGTGGCCACCCCGTCGCCGCCGGCTTCCACGCCGTAGATCTGTACGTCTTCGTCGTCGAGGAACGGATAGAAGATGCCGATCGCATTCGAGCCGCCGCCCACACAGGCCACCACCGCATCCGGCAGCCGATCCAGACGTTCGAGCATCTGACGCCGGGACTCGCGCCCGATCACGGCCTGGAAATCGCGCACCATGGCCGGATAGGGATGCGGGCCGGCGACCGTGCCGATGATGTAGAAGGTATCGTCGACATGGGCCACCCAGTCGCGCAATGCCTCGTTCATGGCGTCCTTGAGCGTCTTCGATCCGGATTCCACCGGCCGCACCTCGGCGCCGAGCAGACGCATGCGATAGACGTTGGTGGCCTGGCGGCGCATGTCTTCGCTGCCCATGAACACCACGCACTCCAGCCCCAGCCGGGCGGCCACCGTGGCCGTGGCCACGCCGTGCTGGCCAGCACCGGTTTCGGCGATGATGCGTTTCTTGCCCATCCGGGCCGCCAGCAGCGCCTGGCCGATGGTGTTGTTGATCTTGTGCGCGCCGGTATGGTTCAGATCTTCACGCTTGAACCAGATCTGGGCGCCACCCGCCTTCTTGGACAGACGCTCGGCGTGGTAGATCGGCGTCGGCCGCCCGACGTAGTCGGCCAGATCGTTGTCGAGTGCGGCCATGAAGGCCGGATCGTTACGCGCGGCTTCGTAGGCTTCGGACAGTTCATCGAGCGGCGCCATCAGCGTTTCGGCAACGAAGCGCCCGCCGTAGGGGCCGAAATGGCCACGCACGTCCGGCATGTTGCGCCAGGCGTGAACCAGCGGTGTGCCGGGGTCGAGCTGCTGGGGTTCGGGTGTATTCATACTTCAAGCCTCCGTTCGATCGAAACGCCCGATCGGGCGTCGCTCGTCAATCCTAGTTCTTCGCCTCAGCCCGGCTCGGCCTGCTCGCCTTGCCGGCGCTCGATACCGCCGGGCCGGGCGCGGCTCACGGCAGCGGTGAAAGCACGCACCTTGTCGGCATCCTTGATACCCGGTGCGCTCTCGACCCCGCTGCTCACATCCACCGCATACGGCTGAAAACGCTGAATGGCTTCACCGACGTTGTCGGCATGCAGGCCACCGGCGATGATGATGGGCATATCGGGCATCGCGGCCTCACGCTGCCAGTCAAAGGTCTTGCCGCTGCCACCGGCTGCACCGGCACGGTTGGCGTCGAGCAACAGCCCCTGCGCATCGTGATAATAATCGGCCCAG
Source organism: Salinisphaera sp. (assembly GCF_002729955.1). Taxonomy (GTDB): domain Bacteria; phylum Pseudomonadota; class Gammaproteobacteria; order Nevskiales; family Salinisphaeraceae; genus Salinisphaera. Next base: position 34,618 of record NZ_PBYA01000028.1, read on the forward strand.
GCCCTCGGCTCGACGTTTTCTTCGCCCATCGGCACGCTCTTGAGGAACGGCCAGGCGAAACGCCGACAGAACTCCGCCGTCTCGCGACCATGAAACTGGAGCGCGTCCGGACGCAGCTCGTCGAGCACGGTTTGCACCGCAGCGGGCGCCGGTTCGAGAAACAGCGCCACCCTCGCCACGAACGGCGGCAGCCGGCGGCTTATTTCACAGGCGTGCTGAACGTCGATGGCCCGGGCGCTGGCTTCGTGAAAGACGAAACCGATCGCATCCGCGCCCGCATCCACGCAGGCCAGCGCGTCTTCAAGGCGCGTGATGCCACAAATCTTGATGCGTACTCGTTTCATAGCCGTCGCGATGGCGAATGACCCGTGTTTGCCAATACGACAGTTTACCAGCCGTCGTCATCCAGCGCCGGGGCGGGCAGCTCGAATTCCGGCGGATAGTACACACGACGCAGCGAAAGACCCTGGGCGGGTGCGGTCATGCCGGCACGGCGTCGGTCGCCTTCGGCCAGCAACTGGGCTATCCATTCGCTGTCGTACTGGCCGCGCCCGATCGGCAACAGGCTGCCCACGATATTGCGCACCATATGATGCAGAAAGGCGTTGGCGTGGACTTCCAGGCGCACCCAGTCCCCGCGGCGTACGACATCGCAACGGGTGAGTTCGCGCCACGGCGTCTTCGCCTGACAGGCCGCGGCTCGAAACGCGCTGAAGTCTTGATAACCGAGCAGATGCTGGGCCGCCTCGTGCATGGCGCCTTCATCGAGCCGGTGGTGGGAATGATAGGCACGGTTGCGCCACAGCGCGCTCGGCGCGGTGCGATCCAGAATCCAGTAACGATACTCCCGTGCGATCGCGCCGAAACGCGCATGAAAATCGGTCGAGATCGGCATCACCCACTGCAGGGCGACATCGTCGGGCAAATAGCGATTGGTACCGAGCAGCCACGCCCGTTCGCTGCGCTGCACGTCGGTATCGAAATGCACGATCTGGCCCTGGGCATGCACGCCTGTATCGGTACGCCCGCTGCAGACGGTACGAATCGGCGTCGCGGCCAGGCGCGACAGCGCGGCTTCGAGGGTGTCCTGAACGCTCGCCGTGTGCGGCTGACTCTGCCAACCGTGATAGGCCGAGCCATCGTATTCAACACAGGCTGCCCAGCGCACTAACGCGCCCTCCCGCAGACGCACATTGCGCGGCATGAAAACACGGCGACGCCCGACGGCGCGGCCGCGGTGTGCGGTTCGATGAAGGACATCCGCATAGGATTCGGACGGCTAGGGTCTGCCGTGGGTACGTCGAGTAAAGAAAAACGCCGGCGGCCAGGCCTGTTCAGGCTCGGCCGGCATGCCGGCCGCCGGCAGTATGAACAGGCCCTAGAGCTTGTTCAACAACTCGGTCGCGGTCGCGCGCTGCGTTTCATCGCCCTCTTTCTGCACGTCTTCGAGCAGTTCGCGCGCCGCGGTGTTGTCTTCCATCTCGATATACATGCGCGCAAGATCGAGACGGATTTCGACCGGATCGGTATCACCGTCCTCGCCGTTCTCGTTATCGCTGCCGTCGTCGAGGTCGAAGCCGTCGGTATCGATGGTCTGGATCGATTTGGGCTCGGGCTTGGGCGCCGACTCGCGCGGACTGTCCAGATCGAACGTCAGGCCCGGCTCGTCGCCCTGATCGTGCTCGCGCTCGTCACCGCCTTCGATCTTCTGGTCTTCCCACTCGAAGCCATCCATATCGGCCGCCGTGTCGCGGCGACCCTGGCCTTGCGCCGCGGCATCCTCGCCACGAGCAGAGGGCGTCGGGGCGGGGTCGACGTCGTCGCTCGACTCGTCGATGCTGAAAAAACGCTCGGCCGCGGCGTCGTCTTCTTCCGGCACCGGCGGCAGTTCGTCGTCGAGGCCGCTGTCGTTGCTCGACATGAAGCTGTCGTACAGCGCATCGGCCGACTCGGCGTCCGGCTGGGCCGACCCGTCTTCCTCGGCGGGTGTCGCAGCGGGGCTATCGCCTTCCAGGCCGAGCGCGAAACGCGGATCCTGCGGGCGTAGAACCCGACCCATGGAGGCAACGCCGGCCCAGCGCACACCGTTGTCGCTGAGCGCCGTGCCGAAACGCTCGATGTTGGCCATGAAAGCCTGATCGTCGCCGGTGAGATAGTCCAGCTCGAGCCGCTTGTCCTGCAACGCACTGTCGTTGGGATGCTCTTTCAGCCCGGCTTCAAGGGTTTCGCGTGCTTGGTCGAACTCGCCGGCCTTGATCTGGGTCTCGGCGCGTTCAATGCGCTGCGACGGCCGGCCCGTATCCGGCGCCGGGGCGATATGCGCCTGGCGCGGCTCGCCCGCCGCCGGCAGCGGCTCGTCAACGGTCGGTTCGGCCGCATGCCCACCTTCGGCCTCGAAATGCAGCGGCACCGGCTTGTACTGCCGGCGTCGACGCCAGGCCAGAAGCAGCCCCACGAGGCCCAGCCCCCCGGCAAACAACAACAGGTTGCGCGGACGCAGCAGGCCGTCGGTGCCGGATGCCCCGACGACATCCGTATCCGACGACGGCAGCGGCCGGTAGTCGCCCCCTTCGCTCGCGTTGACATCGTCACCATCGACCGCAACGGCCGAAGACGAGTCGACGCCGTCGTTTTCGCTATCGGTCGTCAGCGCGGGTTCGGCGGTGTTGCCGGTCAGCGTATCCGGTGATTCAGCAGGCGACGTCGTGCCTGGGGCAGTCGGCTCGGCGGTGTCCGCAACCGCCGTATCATTGTCGACCGCTGCCGTATTGCCTGCGTCATCGACCGGCGAGCCTGTGCTCGTGGTCGCATCGACCTCGCCGACCGAGCCTGTCGAGGGCGCAACGGAATCGGGTGTGGCCCCACCTTCGGCAACCATCGGATCGGCCTCACCCGGATCGGCCTCGCCCTGGCCGGCTTCGCCGACCTCGGTGGTGGCGGGTGTGGCCGGGCCGGTTTCGTTGCCGGCGCTGTCGAAATCGGGCATGGCCAGCCGGCCGAAACCGGCCGTACCGACCTCGCCCCGACCATCGATACGCGACGGTTCCAGACGCAAACGCGCATCGGTGGTCGCCGAGGAGACATCGGCCGTGGGACCGGCGCGATCGACCGCGGTCGCGGCATCGGCCTGGGCCAGGCGCTCCATTGCCTCGGCCTGCTGCTGGCGCACGACCGCGCGTGCCTCGCCGTTTTCTATGGCACGAATACGTTCGACCGGCGGTACAGAGAGCATCGCGCCGCGTAGCAGGATGTTCATGTTGTCGCTGAACGCCTGTGGGTTGTTGCGATAGATCGCGACCTGCATCTGGTCCAGCGTGGTACCGGGCCGACGCAGATCAGCCGCGATACGCGACAGCGTTTCGCCGGCCTGTACCGGACCATAGCGATCGGGCACGGGCTCGGCTGCGCTGGTGCTCGACGCAGTGCCGGCCGCCGGGCCTGCGTTTGCCGGCGAGCGTGCCGGTGTCGGCTGTTGCGACGCCCGCGGCCGCGGGTTTGCAGCGCCGGGCTGCGGCGCGCTCGCCTCGGTCTGTGGTTGGACCTGGGTCCCGGCCTGAGTCCCGGCCGGGGCCTGGCCGGGCGGATCGAGCAGGACCGTGTATTCGCGCAGGGCGCGGCCGCTGCCGGTATCGGCCTCGATGAGAAAACGCAGGAACGGTTCCTGAACCGGCGCATCGGTGGTCAGGCGCAACAGCACCTGACTGTCCTCATTACCCGGCGCGGCCACGATACGGATACGATCCGCCAGGCTTGTACGCTGGATTCCGAAACGCCGGAACATGTCGGCGCTGGCCATATCGACCTGCAGCGCCGTCTTTTCTTCGGGCGTGAGCGCCACGAGATTGATCGTGGCGTTCAGCGGTTCGTTAAGCGCCGAATGCACGCGAATGGTCCCGAACCCAAGCGCGGATGCCACGCCCGCGTTCCCCAACAAGGCGGCCACGGCTGCAGTCTGCAGCCCGCGCCTCAAACACGATTTTGAATCGACCACGGCGCCTGCGTATCCCCCTGAATCCGACCCTCGTCTTCGCATGCGAAGCTCAAGGGCCGACGCGCCTGGCAGCCTGCCGGCCCGGCGCGTCGTAGATGTCTATATGTATTCTTCGATCAGTCTCTCGGCGATCTGCACACTATTGAGCGCAGCGCCCCTGCGTACGTTATCGGCCACGACCCAGAAATTTAGACCATTTTCACATGAAATGTCTTCTCGGATACGCGAAACGAACACCTCGTCCTGGTTCGCGGCATCGGTCACGGCGCTTGCATAGCCGCCGGCTTCCGGCGTATCGACAACCGTTAGGCCCGGCGCATCCGCCAGCAGCCGGCATGCCTGCACGGCCGATAGCTTGTCGCGCGTTTCCAGGTGTATGGCTTCGGAATGGCCGAAAAACACCGGCACCTGTACCGCGGTCGGATTGATCTGCATGCCGGGCGCATCGAGAATTCGCCGCGTTTCGCCGACCAGTGCCATCTCCTCGCGGGTATAGCCGTTGTCTTCAAGCGTATCGATCTGGGCCAGAACGTTGAACGCGATCTGCTTGGTGTACACCGCGGGCGTCTTGATCGCCTGAGCGTTGAGAAGCCGCGCGCTCTGATCGGCCAGTTCGCGCAGACCCGTCGCCCCGGAGCCGGATACGGCCTGATACGTAGTCACGTTGACGCGCCGAACCTCGGCTACCTCGTGAATCGGTTTGAGTGCCATCGCCATCTGAATGCTCGGCCCGCCCGGACTGGCCACGATCCCGCGCCTGCAATAGCCGGCAAGCGCCTGCGGGTTCACCTCGGGCACGATCAGCGGCACGTCTTCGGCGTCACGAAAATGCGCACTGCTGTCGACGACCACGCAGCCCGCAGCCGCCGCCGCGGGCGCAAACTGCCGCGAGACGGCATCCCCCGCTGCGAACAGCGCTAACTGCACCCGCGAGAAGTCGAAATCGGCCACGTTCGCCACCGATACGCTCTTGTCGCGAAAGCGCGCCCGCTTGCCGGCCGAACGTTTGCTGGCCAGCGCAAAGATACGCCCGACCGGAAACTCGCGCTCCTCGAGGATTTCGAGCATGACCTCGCCAACCGTGCCGGTCGCACCGACCACGGCCACATCATATGTCTTGGTCATTGCGCCCCTGATCAATGGCCGGTTTATTCCGCTGCACGCGCTGTTCAGCGCAGCATATCGACGATGGCGCCCCCGATCTCCTGGGTACTCGCCATCTGCGTTTCATCGTCCATGATGTCGCGCGTACGCAGGCCGCGATCCAGCGCATAGCCCACCGCGTTTTCCACCTTGTCGGCGAGATCGCCCCGGTCCAGCGAGTAGCGCAGCATCATCGCCACCGACAGGATCGTGGCCAACGGATTGGCCACGCCCTGGCCGGCGATATCGGGCGCGCTGCCGTGGACCGGTTCGTACAGACCCTTGCCGTTGATATCCATCGACGCCGACGGCAGCATGCCGATCGAGCCGGTAAGCATCGCCGCCGCGTCCGAGAGCACGTCGCCGAACAGATTGCCGGTCACAAGCGTGTCGAACTGCTTGGGCGCCCGCACCAGCTGCATGGCGGCGTTGTCGACGTACATATGTGTGAGTTCCACGTCCTGATACTCGGCATGCAGCTCGTTCATCACGTCCCGCCACAGCTGGGAGACGTCGAGCACATTGGCCTTGTCGACGCTGCACAGCCGGCCGCCGCGCGCGCGGGCGATATCGAAGGCGGTGCGACCGATACGACGGATTTCGTCCTCGTCGTAGCGCATGGTATTGAACGCTTCGCGCTTGCCGTTGGCGTTCATGTGCCGACCCGCAGGCTTGCCGAAGTAGATGCCGCCGGTCAGCTCGCGCACGATCATGATGTCCAGGCCCGAGACGATATCCCGCTTGAGCGCCGATACGTGTGCAAGCTGCGGGTACAGAATCGCCGGGCGCAGATTCGCGAACAGCCCCAGCTCGCTGCGCAGTCGCAGCAGGCCGGATTCGGGCCGGTTCTCGCGCGGCTCGTCGTCCCATTTCGGGCCGCCGATCGCGCCGAACAGAATGGCGTCGGCCTCGCGCGCCGCGGCCAGCGAAGACGCCGGCAACGGTTCACCCTCGGCGTCGATCGCCGCGCCGCCTACAAGAGCTTCATCCAGCTCGATATCCAGGCCGTGGTCGCTGGCCAGCGTATCGAGCAGGCGCACGGCCTCCCGACAGATTTCGGGGCCCACGCCATCGCCGGGCATCACGAGAATTCTTGCTGTCATGGAATGATCTGTCCTTTTACCGAATACGCGGGCAAGCGAAACGCAATGGGCCTACAGGTCGCGGAACAGCCAAGGCTTTTCCTGTGCACGCCGGGCCTCGAACGCACGGATCTCATCGGCATGCTGCAATGTCAGGCCGATGTCGTCCAGACCGGCGAGCATGTTCTTGCGCCGATAAGCGTCGATATCGAAATCGTAGATGTCGCCGGCCGCCGTCACGATCTGCTGCTGGTGCAGGTCCACCTTGGCCGTCATGCCCGAGTTCGACTCGGCCTCCGCGAACAAAGCGTCAACCATTTCTTCTTTCAAGGCAATGGGTAACACGCCATTCTTGAAGCAATTGTTATAGAAGATATCGGCAAAGCTCGGCGCGATCACGCAGCGAATACCGAAATCCGCCAGCGCCCAGACCGCGTGCTCACGTGAAGAACCACAGCCAAAGTTCTCTCGTGCAAGCAGAATACTCGCCTGCCGATACGGCTCTTTGTTGAGGATGAAGTCCGGGTTCTCGCGCCGGCTGGTGATATCGGTTTCCAGCCCGCCCTGGTCGAGATAACGCCAGTCGTCGAACAGATGCGGACCGAAGCCGGTACGACGAATCGACTTGAGAAACTGCTTCGGGATGATGGCGTCGGTATCGACATTGGCGCGGTCCAGGGGCGCCACCAATCCTTCGTGAATCGTGAATTCTTGCATGATGATATCTTCGTTACTTAGAAATCGGTTGAAGTATCGAAACGGTTCAGGCGGCCGCCCGGCGGGCATCGAAACGTAGCCGCACATACGGCACCGTCCAGCGTCCCTGGGCATCCCTCAGGCTGTCGATCAAACGTTCGCGCACCGAGGCGATATAGTCCGTTCGGGCCGAACCGGGCGCGAAGGCAGCCACGAACGGCCCGGCGAGCGTGGCAATCCAGCCGCTCACATCGCCCGGCAGCAGCGTCGGTCGTTCGAAACTGAACAGTGTCTCGACCGTGAACCCGGCCTGTTCCAGGCGCTCGCGATATTGCGCGTCGGTCGGGAAGTACCAGGGATCGATCGCGTCCGCATCCAGCCCCTGAGCCTGGGCTTGCTGACGAAGCGCATCGTGAACCGGCGCCACATTACCCGCCGCGCCGAACTCGCCCACGAATCGACCACCCGGCAGCAGCCGCTGGTAGACGCCATCGATCACCGCCTGCGGATCCTGTTTCATCCAATGCAGGGCCGCATTGGAGAAAACCGCGTTGAAGCGGCCCGGGATTTGGCTACACTCGGCGAGTTCGTGACCGTCCGCCACGATCGCATCGATACCGCGCTCTCGCGCTGCCGCGACCAGCTCGGCGCTGGCATCGACGCCGAGTACGTCGGCGCCGCGCGCTGCAATGGCCTGGCTCAGCACGCCGTCGCCACAGCCCAGGTCCAGAACGCGCTCGCCCGGTCGCGCCGCGAGCTGCTCGACCACCGGCATGGCCAGATCCGCTACGAAGCGTGCATTGCTGGCGTAGTCCTGCGCGTTCCAGCCATGATCGGCTTCGCCGTCTCGACACACGGCCGTACTCATTGCTCGATGGCCAGTTCGCGGATATCGACGAAATGCCCGTGCACCGCGGCGGCCGCGGCCATTGCGGGACTCACCAGGTGGGTACGCCCGCCCTTGCCCTGGCGACCTTCGAAGTTGCGATTGGATGTAGATGCACAGCGTTCGCCGGGCAGCAGGTTGTCGTCGTTCATGCCCAGGCACATCGAACAGCCGGCATCCCGCCATTCAAATCCGGCGGATTTGAAGATCACGTCCAGGCCTTCCTTTTCGGCCTGCTGTTTCACCAACCCGGAACCCGGCACCACCATCGCCAGCTCGATGTTCGGGGCAATCCGGCGGCCCTTGAGGTATTCGGCGGCCACGCGCAGGTCTTCGATACGCGCGTTCGTGCATGAACCCAGGAATATCTTGTCGAGCATGATTTCGGTGATCGGCACGCCCGGGGTGAGATCCATGTACTGCAGCGCCGCGCGCCAGCTTTCGGCCTGCGTTTCGTTGACGGCGTTGGCCGGGGACGGCACCCGATCGGTGACCGGGCCCACCATTTCCGGCGAGGTGCCCCAGGTGACCTGCGGCGCGATCTCGGCCGCATCCAGGACCACGACCTGGTCATACTCGGCATCCTCGTCGGATACCAGCGTGCGCCAGTACTGTTCGGCCTGCTCCCACTCTTCACCGCGCGGTGCGTAGGTGCGACCGCGCATATATTCGATGGTGGTGTCGTCCACCGCCACCATGCCGGCACGGGCGCCGGCCTCGATCGACATGTTGCAGATGGTCATCCGACCTTCCATCGACAGGGCACGCACGGCTTCACCGCCATACTCGATCACATAGCCGGTACCGCCGGCGGTGCCGATCTTGCCGATGATCGCGAGCATGATGTCCTTGGCGGAAATACCGGGGGCAACCTGCCCATCCACGCGAACCAGCATCGTTTTCGAGCGGGCTTGGGGCAGTGTCTGGGTGGCCAGCACGTGCTCGACCTCCGAGGTGCCGATACCAAAGGCCAGCGCGCCGAAGGCGCCGTGCGTGGCGGTATGCGAGTCACCGCAGACGATGGTCATCCCCGGCTGCGTCGCGCCCTGCTCCGGGCCGATGATATGCACGATGCCCTGGCGCGGATCGCCCAGGCCGAACAGGCGAATGCCGTGCTCATTGCAGTTCCTGAGCAGTGCATCCACCTGGGCACGCGAAATGGTATCGGCAATACCGCCATCGCGGTTGACGGTCGGTACGTTGTGATCGGGCACGGCAAGATTGGCATTCACGCGCCAGACCGGGCGATCGGCCAGGGCCAGCCCTTCGAAAGCCTGGGGCGAGGTGACTTCGTGCACCATGTGACGGTCGATATACAGCAAGCCATTGCCGTCTTCTTCGCGAACCAGGTGTTCGTTGAACAGTTTTTCGTAAAGCGTCTGTGCCATGACCGGCTCCGTATCAGTGGATGGCGTACAGCCTAAGCGCCGCCCATGAATTACTCAAATGAATCTTTCGGATATAATCGATTACCTTTAGGCAAGGGCGACCTTCATGCAAACCGAAGCGATCCGTGCGTTCGTCACGGTCTGTGATCAGGGCTCGTTTCAGGCAGCGGCGAACGCGCTGCACCTGAGCCAGCCCACCATCAGCAAACGCCTGGCGTCACTGGAAACGCGCCTGGGCCACGAACTGTTCGACCGTGTGGGCCGTGGCGTCGCGCTGACCGAGGCCGGGCGGGCTTATCTGCCCCATGCACGGGAGCTGCTTGCGGTGGTACAGGACGGGCGCCGCGCGCTCGACAACTTACACGTCGAAACCACCGGGCCGCTGCGCCTGGCCCTGTCACATCATGTGGGTCTGCACCGCATGCCGGAGGTACTGCGCGCCTATGTGGCCCGCCATCCGAACGTGACGCCGGAGATCGTATTTCTGGATTCCGAAGCCGCCTGTCGCAGCGTCGTCAACGGCGACTGCGAGCTGGCCGTGATTACTCTGCCGACGCCGCCCCACCCGGGGCTGGTCGAAGACTGTATCTGGAATGATCCGATGAGCGTGTTCGTGGGCCAGGATCATGCCCTGGCCAACGCCGGGCAGGTCAACGTGGCGGATCTGGCACGCTATCCCGCCGTCTTGCCGCCGGTGGAAAGCTACACCTATGACATCGTCGCGGCGGCGCTGGCGCCGTACGGACTCACCCTTGACCCGCGCATGACCAGCCATTATCTGGAAACGCTGCGCATGCTCGCCGGCGTGGGCATCGGCTGGACCGTGCTGCCCACCTCGATGCAGCACCCGGAGCTCACCCGTCTCGAACTGCCGGGCGTGCATATCGAACGCCGGCTGGGCGCCATTCGCCACCCGCGCCGGAGCCTGTCCAACGCAGCGCGCGCCCTGCTAACGATGCTGGACGCGCGCCGCGACTAGCACTAGCTTTCGCGCACGATGCGCCAGCCGCCGTCCTCGCGTACCAGGGTCACGCGCTTGCGCTCGCGATCTTCGTAAGTGTTGGACTTGTAATGCTGATTGAAGCTGGCCTGGGCGCGATCGTCGCCCAGCAGGCTGACCTGAATATCGCTGATCTCGACCCGAATCCAGGCCGGGCCCTTCACGGCGCGGTCGCGCGACTTCGCCCAGGCGGTCAGGCTGGTGCCGTCCTTGGGCTGATAATTGTCGCTGTAGGCATTCAGATAGCGGCGCACATCCTGAGCTGCCCAGGCATCCGCCCAGTCCTTGAGGGCCTGTTCGACGGCCTGGCGTGCCTGCGACTGGCTTTCGGCCTGCATCTGCGCCGGCGCGGAAGCCGGCTCGGCACCGGCGTTCTGACTGGGCGTATTCGACGCCGGTTCAGGGCTCGAATCGTCGGCCGAAGGCGCGCCATCACGCGGCGGCGCTTCGCTCACGCGCTGGCTGTCGACGCTTTCGGACTGAGCAGCGTCGGCGGACACGGTGAACTGGATTGCGTCGGGATCGCCTTCGCGCAGAATCTGCCAGCCGTCGGCGGTTTCCTGCATCAGCAGCGCCTTGCGCTCGCTGTCCTGATAGGTGTCTGACTTGTAGCGCTGGTTGAACTTCACCAGCGCCTGCTCGCCGCGGTGGTCGATCTGGGTATTGCTCAGGGTAACGTCGATACGCGCCGGCCCGCTCACGCGCTCACGCCGCTGTGCGGCCCAGGCCGAACGGCTCATGCCGTCGTCGGGCACGAAGTCGGGGCTGTACATCGACAGATAACCGTCGACATCCTGCGCCGACCAGACTGCCGCCCAGCTTTGCAGCGTGGACTGCGGCGAACTGGTATCGATATCCACCGGGGCATTGCGACGGGCCGTGACGTTGGGTACGGCCGGCGGCGTCGGCTTGGAAGCCGAGGCCGAGCCTGCGCTCATGCCACCGCCGATGAACTCGGCCAGCTGCTGGCTTTTGGCCCGGGCGATGGCATTGTCGCTTTCCAGCTCGCCCGCGCGCGCATAGGCGCCCTGCGCCATGGCGACATAGATATCGCCGAGATTCTCTTGCGCCGGACCGTGCTGGGGATTGATTTCGACCGCCTTTTCCAGCGCCGACTGCGCGCCTTCGAGGTCGTTGTTGCGGGCACGCAGTACGCCGAGATTGTTCCAGGCCTCGGCCATTTCCGGGTTATCCGACACCAGTGCGTTGAAGGTATCCAGCGCTGCCGCCGTATCGCCGCTGCGAGCGAGCGCGAGGCCCTTGAGAAACCGGGCTTCGGCGTTGTTCGGCGACTTCGCCAATACCGCGTCCAGCTGCTCTACCGCGCTCGAATAATCGTTGCGTGACAGGGCGTCGCGTGCGGCGTCCATGTCCGCATGGGCCACCCCGCCCGACAGCGCGGCAACGATAAGGGCCGTGGCGGCCGAGGTCTTGAATCTGATGGTCATGGAAACGAAATCCCCCAAGCGAGTTCTACTGCGTTCGTATTATGCCGTTTAGTGATCGCGTTGCCAGACCAACGCATCAATCAAGCGCGCTCCGAGGCGATCGGTGCCAGCCCGCTGGCGACATCTGCGTTCTGGGCGCGATGACGAAGGGCGTGGTCGAGCAGCACAAGCGCGAGCATGGCCTCGGCGATGGGTGTCGCCCGCAGCCCCACGCAGGGATCGTGGCGACCGGTGGTGCGCATCTGTGTGGCCTGGCCCTGCGTGTCGATGGTATCGCCCGGAATGATGATGCTCGAGGTGGGCTTGAGCGCCATGCTCGCGCGAATGGTCTGGCCGCTTGAAATACCGCCCTGTATGCCACCCGAATGGTTGCTGGCAAAGCCCTCGGGCGACATTTCGTCGCGGTGCTGCGAACCGCGCTGATTGACCACGGCAAAGCCGTCGCCGATCTCCACCCCCTTGACCGCGTTGATGCTCATCAAGGCCTTCGCAATCTCGGCGTCGAGACGATCGAAGACGGGCTCGCCCCACCCCGGCGGCACGCCGGTGGCCACCACGTTGATACGGGCGCCGATCGAGTCGCCGTCCTTGCGCAGGGCGTTGATGTAGTTCTCCAGCTCTTCGAGACGCGCCGGTTCGGCACAGAAGAACGGATTGTGATTGGCGGCGTCCAGATCGTTGCAGGCCAGCTCCAGCGGGCCCATGGCCGCCAGATAGCCCTGAATACGCACGCCGAAGCGCTCGGCGAGCACCTTGCGCGCGATCGCACCGGCCGCCACGCGGGTGGCGGTTTCGCGCGCCGAGGAGCGGCCGCCGCCACGATAATCGCGAATGCCGTATTTCTGCAGGTAGGCGTAATCGGCGTGATTGGGCCGGAATACGTCTTTGATCTTGGAGTAATCGCGCGAACGCTGATCGGTGTTTTCGATGATCAGCCCGATCGGCGTGCCGGTGGTCTTGCCTTCGAACACGCCCGATACGATACGGGCGCAATCGTCTTCACGGCGCTGAGTCACATAGCGCGACGTGCCGGGCTTGCGCCGATCCAGATCGGCCTGCAAGTCGTCTTCGCTGATCTCGATGCCGGGCGGGCAGCCATCGACGATACAGCCGATCGCCGGCCCGTGGCTTTCGCCGAAGGTGGTGACCGTGAATCGTTCGCCCCAGGTATTGCCTGCCATATGTCTAAAGCCTGTCGAAAAACTAGTTGGCCGTCTCGTTCTGGGCGTCCACCCAGGCATCCAGATCCTGTGCTTCCAGCACGCCAACGCCCAACCCGCCGCGCTCGAGCTCTACCCACGTTATCGGCAGGTCCGGGTAAGTCTGTTCCAGAGCGAAGGCGCTGTAACCCACTTCCAGCACCAGCAGCCCATCTTCGCTGAGATAGTTGCGGGCGTCGAATAGAAGCCGGCTGACCAGCAGCAGGTCGTCGCTGTCGCCGTGAAAGGCAAACCCCGGTTCGTGTCGGTATTCCGGCGCCAGGCCGGCCCATTCGTCGCGGGTGACATAGGGCGGGTTGGTCACGATCAGATCGAAACGCTGCTCGGGCAGACCATCGAACAGATCCGCCTTCACATACTCCACCTGCGGCCCGATATCGTGCTTGTCGCTGTTGATACGCGCGACGGCCAGCGCGTCGTCGCTGGCATCCGTGGCGACCACGCGGGCTTCCGGAAAAGCCAGCGCGCAGGCGATGGCAATCGCGCCGCTGCCGGTACACAAATCGAGAACGGACAACGGTTCGCGGTGGCCCAGCCACGGCTGGAACTCGGTTTCGATGAGTTCGGCGATCGGCGAACGCGGCACGATCACTCGTTCATCCACAAAGAACTCCAGCCCCGCGAACCAGGCCTTGTTCGTGATGTAGGCGGCGGGTTGGCGGCTGTCGATACGGCGCTCGATGATCTCGATAACCGCGTCGCGCTCGGCAAAAGTCAGCGTGCTGTCGAGATAGACATCGGGCAGCGTCGCATCCAGACCCAGCGTATCCAGCACCAGATGGGCGGCCTCGTCGACCGCGTTGTCGCTGCCGTGACCGAACGCCAGCCCCGCCGCGGCAAACCGGGATGCGCCCCAGCGAATGTAATCCATCACGCGCGTGAGCGTTGCGGCGATGTCGGTGTTGTCGTGCTGCGTCATACCGTCTCGTGTGTAGCCTCAAAGCAGCCGTCCCCGGGGCGTCCGGGCATCTGGCTGGTACGCAATCATAGCGACGCCGTGCGCCGCGTGGCGCAAGGATAAACCACATCCGCGCTTTGCGCGGCCCGGCAACCGCTGCATAATTCGTCGGGGCCGCCTCGTTTCGCAGGCGATCGACGAACAAACGCGCATGGCATGGCTTTGGCGCGCTGGCGCGCCGTCGAGTTCGACCCCGAGAGGTTGAAGGCTCACGCAAACGCTACGGGAGCGAATACGCGAGGATCGCGTTGCAGCGCTGGCTCGTATGGCCTGTCATGCCACATCCGCGCGGGCGAACTTGGGCCGCGGCCGACTATGCACAGGTTCGCAGGCGGCGCTACGCTGCGCGCATCCACCGATTCACGGTATATCGAATGGCTTCACCGAACGCGGCAAGCACCGGCGACCGGCTTTTTGCTGCCCTGCTCTGGCTCTTGCCAACGCGCGCGATATCGCGCGCCGCCCATGCCCTGGCACGGGCACGCCTGCCCTGGTTGAAACAGACGCTGATCAACACTTTCATGCGCCTGTATCCCAGTATCGACATGCAGGAGGCGGCCCAGCCCGACCCCACGGCCTATTCCAGCTTCAACGCCTTTTTCACCCGCGCGCTCGCCCCCGATGCACGGCCCATGCCCGAGGACCGCGAACGGATCGTGTCGCCGGTGGACGGCACCCTCGGCGCCTTCGGCCAGGCCCGTACCGGCATGATCTGCCAGACCAAGGGCATGGCCTACGATCTGCGCACGCTGGTGGGCGGCAGCGAAGCCTGGTCGGCCGCGTTTCTGGGGGGCCACTATGCGACCTTTTATCTTGCGCCCTCGAACTACCATCGCGTCCATATGCCCCTGGACGGCTGCGTACGTGAAATGCGTTATGTGCCCGGGCGGCTGTTCGGCGTGAACCCGCGCTGCGTGCGCGCCATTCCGCGCCTGTTCGCACGCAACGAACGCCTGGTGACCCTCTACGACACGGCGGTCGGGCCAATGGCGCTGGTCATGGTGGGCGCGTTCATCGTGGGCGGCATCCACACCCGCTGGGCCGGCCAGGTGTGCCCGCCGCACCGGCGTACCCCGCGCAACGAAAGCTTCATCGATGCCACCCTGGAAAACGCCTACTACGCCCGCGGCGAAGAGATGGGCCGTTTTTCGATCGGTTCCAGCGTGATCCTGCTGTTCGGTCCGGGGGCGCTGGCCTGGGAGGACCCGCTTTACAACGGTCAGCCGGTCAAACTGGGCGATTCCATCGCCCGCCTCGGCAACGGCGCCTGAAACGCGCCGAATCGCTCAACGACGCGCCCAATCGAAGGCCAGCGCCTCGGCCAGGCAATCGAAGCCGCAGATAAGCGCCAGTAGCCGGTCCACCCCCAGGGCCACGCCGGCACTGGGCGGCAGCCCGGTCGCCATCGCGTCCAGCAGACGTTCATCCAGTTCCGTTGCGGGCGCCCCCGCCTCACGGCGCAGCCGCTGTTCCCGCTGCATGCGCTCGCGTGCGGTTGCGGCATCGGTCAGCTCCTGGGCGCCGTTGGCCAGTTCCACGCCCTGCCAGAACCATTCGAAGCGATGGGCCACGCCGGGGCGCTCGCCATCCGTGGCCACCAGAACCGCGTCCTCGGCGGGGAAATCGACTACGCACTGCGGGCCGTTCTGGCCCAGCGTGGGCTGAACCGCCAGACTCATGATGAGGTCGAGCCAGAATGCGCGATCATTATCAGACGCGGCATCGGCGGGGGCGAGCTGTCGCTGACGCGCCCAGTCGGCAAGCGCCGCCGCTTCGCACTCGATCGGGTCGAGTCCGGTCACGGCTTCGAACACCGCCCGATATTCACGGCTCGGAGCACAGCGTACACCGGCGACAGCCTCGATCAGCGCGCCGGTCTCCGCGACCATATCGGCCATGCCTGCCTGCGGCCGATACCACTCGAGCATCCAGAACTCGGGGTTGTGCCAGCGCCCGGCCTCCCCGGCACGAAAAACCGGCCCAAGCTGATAGATGGCGCCCATGTCGGCGGCGAGCAGGCGTTTGAGTGCGTGCTCGGGCGACGGCACGAGATAGCCGGCCTGCTCGACGCGCATGCTCATCAAGCCGCGCTCTGCCGGGGCCGCGCTGGCTAGCAGCGGCGTGTTGACTTCGAGCACGCCGCGCTCGGCCATGAACGCGCGGATATCGCCCAGCAGCCGGGCACGACGTGCCAGTGTCGCCCGGCTTGCACAGGGGCGCCAGTCGTTCATGCCGGGCCTGGCAACGCCTTGCGCGCCGGACTAGCTTTCGTTGGCGCGGGAGACGTATTCGCCCTTGCGCGTGTCGACCTTGAGCGTTTCGCCTTCTTCGATGAACAGCGGCACGCGCACCACGGCGCCGGTTTCCAGCGTGGCCGGCTTGCCGCCGCCGCCGGAGGTGTCGCCGCGAACGCCCGGATCGGTTTCGGTCACGGTCAGGGTGACGAAGTTCGGCGGCTCGACCTGCAAAGGCGTACCGTTCCAGAGCGTCACGCTGCAGGTGTCCTGGGCCTTGAGCCATTTGGTGGCATCGCCCACCGCCGCTTCGCCGGCCTGATACTGCTCGAAGCTGTTCGGCTCCATGAAGTGCCAGAACTCGCCGTCGTGGTAGAGATACTGCAAATCCACGTCCATCACGTCGGCGGCTTCGACGCTGTCGCCCGACTTGAAGGTACGCTCGATAACGCGGTTGGTCTTGAGGTTGCGAATCTTGACGCGGTTGAACGCCTGGCCCTTGCCGGGTTTGACGAACTCGTTCTCGACGATGGCACAGGGGTCGCCATCGAGAATGATCTTGAGCCCGCCCTTGAACTGGTTGGTATTGAAGGTCGCCATAGAAGCTTGTTTCTGGTTGGTTGAAAACCGCGCGCCCGGGACGCGCGCCCGGTTGGCGCAGCGCGGACGGCGTTCTACACTGACCGCCATGCATCACGCCAAAGTCGAGACTCTGCGCGCGCCTGCGCGAAAGCGCGCCAGTCTATCGCAAACCGGTCACGGCTGGCAGCAGGCCATGCGCGAGTCGGTTACCGATATCGAAACCCTGCTCGATCTGCTCGCGTTCGACGAGTCCGCGCGCGGCGTATTCGCCCATGTACATACCGGCTTTCCGTTACGGGTGCCGCGCAGCTATGTCGCGCGCATGCGCCCCGGCGATGTAAACGACCCGTTGCTGCGTCAGGTTCTGCCTGTGGAGGCAGAAAACGCTGACGTGCCCGGTTTCTCGATGGACGCGGTCGGCGATCACGCCAGCGCACTCGGCGATGGCGTACTGCATAAATACCACGGACGTGCGCTGCTGGTGACCACGGGCGCCTGCGCGGTGCACTGTCGCTATTGTTTCCGGCGCCATTTCGACTATGCGAACCAGCATGCGGGCGCCCGTCAGGGCGACACCGCCCTGGCCCATATCGCGGCGGATACGAGCATCAACGAAGTGATTCTGTCCGGCGGTGATCCGCTGTCGTTGAGCAACGCCCGGCTCGAAGCGCTGGGCGAAGCGCTGGATGCAATCGAACACGTCACCCGGATTCGGATTCATACCCGTACCGCGGTCGTATTGCCCGAGCGCATCGACGCCGGCCTGGTCAACTGGGTGAGTCAGCGGCGCCAGCAGGTGGTGATCGTCATCCATGCCAACCATGCGCAGGAGCTCGACGACGAGGTGGCGATGCGGCTGGCCGCGCTGCGCGAGGCCGGTGCCACCCTGCTTAATCAGGCGGTTCTGCTCAAGAACGTCAACGATGATGTCGATACATTGATAGAACTCAGTGAACGGCTCTTTGCCGTGGGCGTGATGCCGTACTATCTGCATATGCTCGACCGGGTGGCCGGCAGCGCCCATTTCGAAGTGGCCGAGACGCGGGCACGCGCGCTCGTCGACCGTGTGGCGGCCCGCCTGCCGGGCTATCTCGTGCCTCGGCTGGCGCGAGAAAACGCCGGCGACGCCGCAAAACAGGTACTCGGCCACGACGCCGGCCCGAGCGGCGCCCATACGCGATGATGTCAAGGGGAAAGGATTGAACCAGCACACAACGGCCTCACAGCCCGGCACCGGGGTCGGCAAGACTCTGGCAGTCCTCGCGATCACGGCCAACGACACGGTCTTCGAACGCATTCATGGTGTGCTCGACGACAGCGACGATCCGGTCGACCTGGTTCGCGTCGAGGATCCCACGCAGCTGGGCGAGGACGATGCCATATCCGGCGTCGCCTTGATTGTTCTGCACTGTCACGCTGACGAAACTCGCGCACGTCGTGAACTCGGGCTCGTACATGGCCTGGCCGGGCTTGCGCCGGTTGTCGTACTCGACAACTCGGATGCCGGCATCGACCGCGACGCCGCCCTCGAGGCCGGGGCCTGGGAGATGGTCGCGCTGTCCGAAGATGCACTGCTCGGCCTGCGTCTGCGCCAGGCTCTGGAAGTCGGGCGCGTGCGGGTTGAATTGCAGGACGCCGCACAACGCTTGAACCAGACCCAGCGCCGGCTCGATGTGCTGCTCAGCCACGGCCAGGACGCCCGTGCAACCCTGTTGGGGCAGCGCGTGGCCGAGCCCAGCCCCGCCTTCGCCCGCCTGATTGGCGTCAAGGATATCGAGAGCGCGCGCGGCATCGACCTGCTCGATCGCGTGGCGCCGCACGATCGCAACCGCTTTTCCGAAGCGCTCGACCAGGTCGCCACCGAGCAGTCCGATGCGTCGCTGGTGTTCGATCTGACCACGCACCTCAATCACCGCCAGAGCGTACGCGCCCTGCTGACCCCGGGCGTGGCCGAGAAGAGCGACGAGCGCCGCACCAACGTGGTTCTGCAGTCGGTCGACAGCGAACAGCAGGCCGGCGACGCGGCCCGCGGCCCGGCGCTCGACGGGCGCATGGCGCTGCATTCGGTGCTGTCGCAAACGGTGAGTCGAGCCAAGGAATACGTGCTCGGCATGGTCTTCGTGGCCGTCGACGAGGTGGCCGGGCTGCAGGATCAGTACGGGCTGGCCGAAAGCGATCTGCTGCTGCAGGAAGTCGGCCTCTATCTGATACAGGCTTTGCGCGGCGAAGATCGTGTCTTTCGTTTTGCCGCCGGCGAATACGTGATGATCGTCGAACGGCATTCCGCCAACGAGATCGAGGAATTCGCACAGACCCTGCAGAGCGCGCTCGCCGAGGAAGCCTTTGGTGACGAACACCAGAGTGCGGCGCTTACGGGGAGCCTGGCCTACTGTGTTCTTTCCGGCGGCTCCAGCCAGAACGACGCGCACCTGCAGCGTTTGATGAACGCCGCCTACGAACTACGCGAACAAGGCGGCAATGCCTGTCGTAAATGCACGGTCGACAGTCCGGCCGACGCCAGCGTCGGTGCCCACGACGCCTGGGTGCAACGCCTGCAGGACGCGCTCGAACAGGACCGTTTCAGCCTTGCCTATCAGGGTGTCACCAGTCTTGCCGGCGACAGCCAACCCTACTTCGACGTGCTGCTGCGCTATGTGGATGACCGCGGCGCGCTGGTACGCCCGGGCGAATTCCTGCCCGCTGCCGAGCACGCCAACATGATGCCGGATATCGATCGCTGGGTCGTACAGCGGGCGATCGACGTCATCTGGCAGCAAAAGGCCAAGAACACCGAAATCATACTGTTCGTGAAGCTTTCCCCCGCCACGATCGAGGCCGGTGAAACATTCACCCAGTGGCTGGCCGAGGCGATCGAACAGCGGCCTATCGATACCAGCGCGCTGATCTTCAGCTTTCGCGAAGACGATGTCCGCAGCAATGCCCGTGCCACCGGCCAGCTCGCCCAGGCTCTGGCCGATGCCGGCTTCCGCGTTGCCCTGACCCATTACGGCAGCACGCCGAAAGCCGTGCAGATACTCGATCGGATGCCGGCCCACTTCATCAAGCTCGCCCCCGACTTTGCCCGTCAGATTCTCGGCCGCGAGCAGGACGAGCGCCTTGCCCACATTATCGCCAGCGCACGCGAGCGCGAGATTCCGCTGATCGCTGAACAGATCGAGGACGCCAACAGCATGGCGCGCCTGTGGCAGGCCGGCATCAACTACGTGCAGGGCCACTTCATCCAGGAGCCCGACACCGAGGCCCTGACCGACGACACGGCCGCACCCGCGTTATAGCGGGACTACGCCACGCCACACGACGCATTGCCCGGTGGCGTGGCGTACCAGTTCCGGCACCCGGCCTGCGACCTGTCTCAGGCCCGGGGTCGATTTGACTCAGGCACGCTGCGCCTTGGCCCCTTCCAGCGCGGCAATGCGCTCTTCCAGCGGCGGGTGGGTCATGAAATAGCGCTTGATACCGAGCGCCTTCTTGCCGGAAATACCCAGGGCCTGCATCTGGTCGGGCAGCTCGGTGGCGATGCTGCCGGCCTGCAGCCGGCGCAGCGCGCCAATCATCTTGGCGCGCCCCGCCAGATGCGCGCCGCCCGCGTCGGCCGCGAACTCGCGCCGGCGCGAGAACCAGAACACGATCATGCTCGCCAGCACGCCGAGCACCATTTCCGCGAAGATCACGGTCACGAAATAACCGATTCCGTGCCCACGCTCGTTGCGCAGGACCATACGGTCGACGATATGCCCGATCACGTGGGCGAAGAAGAACACGAAAGTGTTGACCACGCCCTGGATGAGCGAAAGCGTGACCATGTCGCCATTGGCGATATGACTGACTTCGTGGCCGATCACGGCCTCGGCCTCGTCCTGGCTCATCTGGCGCAGCAGACCGGTGGATACGGCCACCAGCGCGCTATTACGGCTCATGCCGGTGGCAAAGGCGTTCATGTCGGGCGAATCGTAGATCGCCACTTCCGGCATGCCGATTCCGGCCTGACGGGCCTGACGCGTCACCGTGGATACAAGCCAGCTTTCCATGGCGTTCGAGGGCTGCTCGATCACCTGCGCGCCGGTCATGCGCTTGGCCATGAACTTGGACATGGCCAGCGAAATCAACGAACCGCCCATGCCGAACACCGCGGCAAAGATCAGCAGCGACGGAATATCCAGATTGACGCCGTTGGCGGCAAGCAGGCTGGTCACGCCAAACAGCTGAAGAATGACCGTCAGCACCAGCATGATGGCGATGTTGGTCAGTAAAAACAGCGCGATACGTTTCATCGATCAACCTACGGTTGCGGGTATACCGATTAGATAGCGTAGCCGCGCATTGGTTTCAAGATAGGCGAGCGCGTTTATTTTTTTGGCCGTTTTCAGATCTGTGCGAGGTCAGCAAAGCCCGACCGGCCGCGAATGAATCGCGGTTCCCAAAGGCAGGGCGGTCCGCAAATGAACGCCAATAAACGCGAATGATAAAACGTCTAACGTCGGGATTTCAGTGCAACCAACACTTTACGCTGGCTGCGACAGGCAAGACGCCTCTAGCGATAGCTCAGCGGCTCGGCCAGCCCCGATCACACCCATCGCTCTTCCATTCGCGCGTATTTGCGTTCATTTGCGGACCAACATGCTTTTCGGCGGTCGCGCACTGGTCGCAAGCCCACCTGCACACCGTGGCTATGCCCTGAAGAGAGAACTGTCCGCGAATGAACGCCAATTAACGCGAATGATAAAGCGTCTAAAGGCGGGGATTCAGCTTAACCAAACACTTGCGGCTGGCTGCGGCAGAGCAGAAGCCTCTAGCGATAGCGCAACGGCTCGGTCAGCCCCGATCGCACACACCACTCTTCCATTCGCGCGTATTTGCGTTCATTTGCGGACCAAAAATGCCTTCCCGGCGGTGGCGCATTGGTTGCAAGCCCACCACCGCACCGTGCCTACCCTGAACGCAGGACCGTCCGCGAATGAACGCCAATCAGCGCAAATAAAAAAAGACTAAGCCCGGGCATTGCTTTTGAACAAACACCTGAGGCACCCGGGAACCGACCGCTAGCGCCAGACCGGAGCGCGAGAGCACGGTCGCGCCCCCAATCGCCCCACCCTCTTTCATTCGCGTGTATTCGCGTTCATTTGCGGACCGACTCGTCTTCTACCGAATCGCGTACGATCGGAAAGAATTCGGCGTCGGATCAGTCGTCGACCTGTACGGCCTGAACCTGCGTAAAGCCGCGTGGCAGGCGCTTGCCCCGTGAGGCGCGCGGGCCGCGATAGCTGTCGCGCTCGCCGGCCTTGAGCGTCATATGCCGCTTGCCGCTGTAGAGGGTGAGCGCCGCGCTTGCCGGCAATGCCGCGACCGCGACCACCGTTTCGTCCTTGTTGAGCGAGATCAGCTTGTTGCCCTTGCCCTTGGAAAGCGCCGGCAGTTCGCCGACCGGCAGGCAAAGCAGCTGGCCCGAACTGGTGACAACGCAGACCTCGGGGTCGTCGCCGGCGATCGGCGCGGGTGCGAGCGCATCCGCGTTCTTGCCCACCGACAGCGCGGCCTTGCCGCTCTTGTTGCGGCTGCTGATCTCCCCCAGCGTGGTGGTAAATGCGTTGCCGGCGGAGCTGGCCAGCACACAGCGGGTATCTTCGTCGCCGAGTACCACGCCGACGAACCGCGCGCCGTCGGCCGGGTTGAGACTGCCCGTGAGCGGCTCGCCCTGCCCGCGCGCAGACGGCAGCCGGTGGGCAGCCAGCGTATAGCTGCGCCCGGTGGAATCGAGCACGATCAAGGTCTGATTACTGCGCCCGGGCGCATGGGTGAGATAATCGTCACCGCTGCGAAAACTCAGGCCCGCGGCGTCGACGTCGTGGCCCTTGGCCGCACGGATCCAGCCCTGGCGCGACAGCACTACGGTGATCGGCTCGCTGGGCAGCAGGTCGGCTTCGGACAGCGCCTTGGCCTGGTCACGTTCGACCAGGCGACTACGCCGGGCATCGCCGTATTTTTCGGCGTCGGCCATGATCTCGTCGCCAATGAGCTTATCCAGCTTCTTGCGCGAGCCCAGGATTGCTTCCAGCGTCTGGCGCTCGGCTTCCAGCTCTTCCTGCTCGCCGCGAATCTTGAACTCTTCGAGCTTCATGAGATGACGCAGGCGCAGGTCCAGCACCGCATCGGTCTGGGTGCCGGTCAGTCCGAAGCGCTCCATCATCACCGGTTTGGGGTCGTCCTCGGTACGGATGATGTGAATGACTTCATCGATATTCAGATAGGCCGTGAGCAGGCCTTCCAGGATATGCAGCCGATCGAGCACCGCGTCGAGGCGATGTTCGAGACGGCGCGTGACCGTCTGGCGCCGATAGGTCAGCCATTCGGTGAGAATTTCCTGGAGGTTCTTGACCCGGGGCGCGCCGTCGAGGCCGATCACGTTGAGATTGACGCGTATGCCCTTTTCCAGACCGGTGGTGGCGAACAGATGCGCCATCAGCGCTTCGGTATCCACCCGGTTGCTACGTGGCACGATGATCAGACGCGTGGGGTTTTCGTGGTCGGATTCGTCGCGTAGATCCGACACCATGGGCAGCTTCTTGGCTGCCATCTGGCCGGCGATCTGTTCGAGAACGCGTGCGCCGGAGGTCTGGTAGGGCAAGGCATCGATCACGATCTCGCCGTTCTCGAGGGTATAGGTCGCACGCAGGCGCACGATACCGTTGCCCTTGGCATAGAGCTCGCGAATTTCCTCGGCGGGGGTGATGATCTCCGCCCCGGTCGGGAAATCGGGCGCCGGCAGGTATTCACACAGCGCGTCGAGGTCGGCCTCGGGGTTGTGCAGCAGGTGCACGGTGGCCTCGGCGACTTCGCGCAGGTTGTGCGGCGGAATATCGGTGGCCATGCCCACGGCGATGCCGGTGCCGCCGTTCAGGAGCACGTTGGGCAGACGCGCCGGCAGCGTCACCGGTTCGTTGAGGGTGCCGTCGAAGTTGGGCTGCCAGTCGACCGTGCCCTGCCCCAGTTCGGACAACAGCGTCGCCGCATAGCCGGTCAGCCGCGATTCGGTATAGCGCATGGCCGCAAACGACTTCGGATCGTCGGCGGTGCCCCAGTTGCCGTGCCCGTCGACCAGCGGGTACCGATAGGAAAACGGCTGGGCCATGATCACCATGGCTTCGTAGCAGGCCGAGTCGCCGTGCGGATGGAACTTGCCGATCACGTCGCCGACCGTACGTGCGGCCTTCTTCGGCTTGGAGGCAGCGGACAGGCCCAGCTCGGACATGGCATAGACGATGCGACGCTGTACCGGCTTGAGGCCGTCGCCGACATGCGGCAGCGCCCGATCGAGGATGACGTACATCGCATAGTCGAGATACGCCTTCTCGGCGAAGGTGCGCAGCGGCTGGCGCTCGCTTTCGTGTTCTGTCGTGGCCATCGGTTGTCTTGTTGTTCAGATCAAGAAGGAAGGCGGTCCGCCGATTACGCAGAATTCACCGATTGAAGATTAAGCCAGTCAGGCTTCGATCGCCTACGGACGTGACGCGAACAAAGGGTTCTTCAGTTCCTGTTTCAAATCCGTGCAATCTGCGTAATCTGTGGATCAAGTGCTGCTGTCTTGCGCCCGCAACGGAATCAGACCTCGGCCTCGTGGCCCCTGGCTTCGAGCCAGCCACGGCGGTCGGCCGCGCGTTTCTTGGCCAGCAGCATATCCATGAGTTCGTCGACTTCGGTATCCGGCATGCCGTCTTCGTCGATCGACAGCTGCACCAGCCGGCGCGTGTCCGGGGCCATGGTGGTTTCGCGCAGCTGTAGCGCGCTCATCTCGCCCAGGCCCTTGAAGCGGGTGACGCTGATCTTGCGCTTCTTCTTTTCGTTTTCGAGCCGGCGCAGGATGACGTCCCGCTCGTCGCGATCGAGCGCATAGAAGACTTCCTTGCCGGCATCGATACGAAACAGCGGCGGCATGGCCACGAACACATGGCCGTGCTCGACCAGCGGACGGAAATGCTTGACGAACAGCGCGCATAAAAGCGTCGCGATATGCAGCCCGTCGGAATCGGCGTCGGCAAGGATGCAGACCTTGTGATAGCGCAGCCGGTCGAAGTTGTCGCTGGACGGGTCCAGCCCCAGCGCCACCGAAATATCGTGGATTTCGTTCGAGGCCATGATATCGGCCGGCTCGACCTCCCAGGAATTGAGAATCTTGCCGCGCAGCGGCATCACCGCCTGGAAATTGCGATCGCGTGCCTGCTTGGCACTGCCCCCGGCCGAATCGCCCTCGACCAGGAACAGCTCCGAGCGCGAGGGATCGTCGGTCACGCAGTCGGTGAGCTTGCCCGGCAGCGCCGGCCCGGCGGTCACCCGCTTGCGCTTGACCTTCTTCGCACTACGGGCACGGGCCTGGGCGTTGCCGATGATCTGGGCCGCCAGCAGCTCGCCGGTTTCTGCATGGCGATTGAGCCACAGCGAGAAAGCGTCCTTGACCGCATTGGACACGAAACCGCTGATATCGCGTGAAGACAGCCGTTCCTTGGTCTGACCCGAAAACTGCGGCTCGTTCATTTTCACCGACAGCACATAGGTACAGCCGGACCAGACATCCTCGGGCGCGATCTTCACGCCGCGGGGCAGGAGGTTGCGAAACTCGCAGAACTCGCGCACCGCCTCGGTCAGGCCGGTGCGCAGGCCGTTGACGTGCGTGCCGCCCGAAGCGGTGGGAATGAGGTTCACGTAGCTTTCGGCCACGCCGTCCACGCCCGGCTGGTCGGGGGCGAGCCAGGTCAGCGCCCAGTTGACGGTCTGACTGCCGCCGTCCTCGCCGCCGGTAAACGCCGGCGTAATCACGCAGTCGATATCCTGCAGCGCATCGGCCATGTAATCGGCCAGACCGTCGGCATACTGCCAGGTGATGTCCTCCTCGGCCGCCTCGTCGACGAAGTGCACCTTCAGATTCGGGCACAGCACGGCCTTGGCGCGCAGCAAATGTTTAAGTCGCGCGGTGGCAAAGCGCGGGCTGTCGAAATACTGCGGATCGGGGTCGAAATGCAGCTTGGTGCCGGTCTTGTTCTTGGCACAGGAACCGATTTCGGTAAGCGGGCTTTCCAGCTCGCCGCCGGTAAAACGCATTTCGTAGTGGGTGCCCCCGCGCCAGACCTGGGCCACCAGGGTGGTCGACAGCGCATTGACCACCGACACGCCCACGCCATGCAGGCCGCCGGAGAACTGATACTGCTTGTTGGAGAACTTGCCACCCGCATGCAGACGGGTAAGGATCAGCTCGATACCCGGTACGCCCTGTTCCGGATGAACGTCGACCGGCATGCCGCGACCATTGTCGGTCACCGACAGCGAACCATCGGTATGCAGGGTTACCTCGATTTCGGTGGCGTGACCGGCCAGCGCCTCGTCGACGCTGTTGTCGATGACTTCCTGGGCCAGATGATTCGGGCGTGCGGTATCGGTGAACATGCCCGGGCGCTTGCGCACCGGGTCCAGACCGGAAAGTACTTCGATGTCGGCAGCGTCGTAGCGGCTGGCCATGGGCCCTCGTCCTGGCTTGAGATGAGGCGGTTCGCATCACCCCGGACGGGCGGCAACCGCTTTCAGCGAATGCGCGGCACGTTAAGCCAAGGCGCGCACGCTGGCAATAGACACTGACGCCGCGCCGTTGTGACGCTAGACTGTCCGATTGATCGCTCCTGCAGGCCGATACCATGGCAAAAACCGATACGCCCGCCGCTGAAACCGAGAACCCGCCCCGGTTGGCCGCCTTCGAAGAGTCCGTGACCGAACTCGAAGGCCTGGTCGAGGCGCTGGAGAGCGGCGACGTATCCCTCGAACAGGCTTTGGCGAAGTTCGAACGCGGCGTGGTGCTGGCGCGCCAGTGTCAGCAAACGCTTAAGAACGCCGAACTGCGCGTCGATCAGCTGCTTGCCGAAGGCGACAATGAGCGTATCGCCGATTTCGACCCACCTGCCGAGGGCGACACGGTCGGCTAGCCTTCGACGGATTTAACGCGGCGACGACGCTATGGTCGCGACAGGCCCGGTGGCTGTGGCAAACCGTGACCCCGTCCGCCGGTATAAGCGCTTTCAACCTAGCGCATACGTGCACGAATCTGGGCGCCATGCACGTGGGTATCCTCATCGTCGGCCGCGCTGAAGACATGCACTGACCCCTTGCCGCTGAGCTTGACCGAATACAGCGCGCGATCGGCGTTGTGCATCAGGCGATCGGCGTTTTCGCCATGCGCGGGGTAGAACGCCAGGCCAATACTCACACCCACGCTGATATCGCTGGAGCCGCCGGCACAAGGCAACGAGATCGGCTCGCTCAGCTGCGCCCGCAGCGCCTCGCAGAGGGCGATACAGGCCTGCTGATCATCGACATTTTCGAGAATGAGCGCGAATTCATCGCCGCCAAAGCGTGCCACCGTGTCGGTCTTGCGGGTGTTCTCGCGCAGCCGATCGGCGATCGTCTGCAGGGTGATATCGCCCACGCCGTGCCCGAACTCGTCGTTGACCGGCTTGAAGCCGTCGAGATCCATGTATCCGAGAGCGAAAATCCCGCCTTTGCGCCGGGCGCGCTGCATGCTCGTGGCCAGTCGATCGAGAAACAGCAACCGGTTGGGCAAACCGGTGAGCGCATCATGGGTGGCCAGCTGCTGCGCACGATCTTCGGCGCGACGGCGTTCCTCGATTTCGCGTTCGAGCTGGCTGTTGCGCTCGTCGAGTTCGGCCAACGCTCTCTTGAGCGCGTGCCGGCTTTCATAAAGTTCGATGAAGTTGCGGACCTTGGCCGACAACAGCGACGGATTGAGCGGCTTGGTGATGTAGTCGACCGCGCCCACGTCGTAGCCCTTGAGCCGATCCATATCATCGGTTGCGCCCGCGGTGACAAAGATCACCGGCGTGTGCTGGGTCGACTCCTCGCCGTGCAGAAACTCCGCGACTTCCATCCCGTCCATGCCCGGCATCTGTACGTCGAGCAGAATCAACGCGAACTCGGTTTCGATACAGGCGGCCAGCGCATCGTTGCCGTTATCGGCTTCGACCACTTCCACCTCGAGCGTTGCCAGCACCCGGCGCATGGCCAGCCGGTTGGCATACAGGTCATCGACGACCAGTATGCGCGGGCGCGAATGCTCGGATGAACTATCGATAGGCGGCATCATTAAATTACCGTGCAAGCCGTGAAATAACGCGCACGGCGTCCAAGAGTTGGCTGGGCGAGTTCTGCCGATCGGGCTCGAACAGCTTCAGCGCGGCGCGCGGCATGTCGGGCGCGCTTGCCGTTTCCGGAGTTTGAACGATGGTCAGCCCGCCCAGACGATGAATCGCCCGGAGCCCGGCCGCACCGTCGGCGTTGGCGCCGGACAGCAGTATGCCGACCAGATACCGACGGTAAGTATCGGCCATTGATTCAAATAATACATCGATACTCGGTCGCGCATACTGAATTCTCGGCCCGGCACACAGGGCGAATGTCGCGCTGCGCTCCACCAGCAGATGGTAGCCGCCCGCGGCGAGGTGCACCCGGTTCGCCTCGACCGCCGTGCCATCCTCGGCTTCCACCACCGGCAACTCGGTATGCCGGCCCAGCACCGCGCAGAGATCGTCGAGGTCCCGGCTGGCGGTGTGCAGACAAATCACGATCGCCAGACGCGTCGGCGCTTCCAGACCTTCGAGCAGCCGACAGACCACTTCCAGGCTGCCGGCCGAACCGCCGATGACCAGGGCCGCGTAGTCCGCGTCGCTCATGCCCGGTCCCGCTTGAGTCGATAAATGCGTTCATGGGCGCTGACCAGTTCGAAACGGTCCGCCACCGGCGAGGTCGTGCTGAGCGCCTCCTTGTTGCCCAGCACCAGGAAACCGCCCCGCACCAGACTGTCCGCGAACAGCGTCAGGACCCGATCCTTGAGCGGCTGGGTGAAGTAGATCAGCACGTTGCGACACATGATCAGCTGGGCTTCGGCGAAAACGCCGTCGGTGACCAGGTTGTGATGGGCGAATACGACCTTCTCCAGCAACTCCCGACGCATGCGGATGAGGTTGTAGCGGGCATGGTAGTAGTCGGACAACCGGCCCGGGCCGCCGGAGGCCAGATAGTTACTGCGATACTCGGGCAGGTTCTGGCGATTGAAAATACCTTCGGCGGCGCGTTCCAGCGCGTAGTCGTTGAAATCCGTGGCATAGATCTGGGAACGCGGGGTCAGGCCGGCCTCGGCGAGCATGATGGCCAGCGAATAGACTTCTTCACCGTAGGCACAGCCGGCCAGCCAGATATTGATGCGTGGCCAGGACGCCAGCATGGGCAGCACCTCGCTGCGCATGGCCTGGAAGACTTCCGGGTCGCGAAACAGCGACGACACCGGCACCGACAGGTGGGACACGATCTCGCGTACCAGGGCCGGCTCGTAGAGCGTGCTCGGAATGAGGTCGCCCACGCGCTCGACGCCGAGTTTGCGGGCCAACTCCTGGGCGCGCCGCTTGAGCGATGCCCGCGAGTACTCCGAGAAGTCGTAGCCATGCCGAAGTTTCAGCGCGTGAATGAAGGCTTCAAGCGCGATGTCTTCCGCTTCGAGTGCCTGTTCGGCCTCGTTATCCCTGGGCTTGACCATCAGTTACAGCAATCGCCCCATAAGCGTGAGCAAGGCCTGGATATCCAGCGGCTTGGCCTGATATTCGGTCGCCCCGGCCTCGATACAACGTTCACGATCACCGGGCATGGCCTTGGCGGTCAAAGCGATGATCGGCAGGCTCTCGTACTCCGGCTGCGTACGAATACGGCGGATCGTTTCATACCCGTCCATACCGGGCATCATGATATCCATGAGCACGATCGATATCTGCGGATTCGCTGCCAGCTGGTCGAGCGCCTTGAAGCCGTCGCTGGCCATGAGCACCTTCAACCCCTTCTCGCGCAGCGCGCGCGACAGGGCGAAGGTGTTGCGCATGTCGTCGTCCACCAGCAGCGCAGTCTGGCCCACCAGATTGGGGGCCACCGAGGCCTGCTCGCCCGCCCCACCCTCGGCGACGCTCGGCGCGGTCGCGCTGGCGCGTTCACCCAGCTGATGGAAGAACAGCGAAACCTCGTCGAGCAGTCGCTCCTGGGCGCGCGATCCCTTGATGACGATACTGTCGGTATGGACCCGCAGCCGCCGGGTCTCTTCTTCCGACAGCTCGCGCGCCGAATACACCACCACCGGCGGCGCTTCGTCACGCTGAGCGATCTGCTCGAGCAGTTCGAAGCCACTGATGTCCGGCAGACTCAGGTCGAGCACGACACAGTCGAATTCCTCTGCATCCAGGCGTTCGATCGCCTCGGCGCCGTTGACCACGGACGTTATATGAACGCTTTCCGCGCGCAACAGATGTGAGATCGCGGTATGTGCATCGCGGTCGTCGTCGATGACGAGTACGCGCCGGGCCTGGCGGCCGCTGAGGACTTCGGCGCGTGCGAACAGCGTTTCCAGGTCGGCCTTGGACACAGGTTTTCGCAGATAACCCACCGCGCCGGCCTGTTTGGAGTAACCGGTATCATCGGACGCCGACACGATATGCACCGGAATGCTGCGGGTACGCTCGTTCGCCTTGAGCCGGTCCAGCACCGCCCAGCCGTCCAGACCGCCGGGCAGGCCTAGATCCAGCACGATGGCGTCGGGCAACTGCTGGCGCACCATATCCAGACCGCGCTCGCCGTTGGCGGCAATGCTGCTGTCGAAGCCGCGACTCTGCGCGGCCTGGGCGACGATGCGTGCGAAGGGTGCATCGTCGTCGATGATCAGCACATGCGGCCGGTCTGACGGCCTCTGCTGGCCGCTGGCCGGCGACTGCGCCAGTGGGGTCTGTTCGTCGATCCGTCGCGTGAGCGCCTTGTCGCTGACCTTGGGCGATATCTCGATATCGGCATCCAGCACGCGCCGTACGTAAACCGAGAACCGGCTGCCGGCGCCCAGCTCGCTTTCGACGCCGATTTCGCCGCCGAGCAGACGGGCGAGCTCGCGCGAGATGGAAAGCCCCAGCCCGGTGCCGCCATAAGTACGGCTGGTACCGGCATCCACCTGCTCGAAGGCCTGGAATATGTGTTCCAGACGGTTCTTCGGAATGCCGATGCCGTCATCGATGATATGGATCGCCAGGGCGTTCTCGGCGTCGAGCCCTTCGGTCCTGAATACGGTATCGGCCGCGGGCACCACGATTTCCACGCGAACCGTGCCCTGTTCGGTGAACTTGATCGCATTGCTCACCAGGTTGCGTATCACCTGATCGAGCTTGCCGGCATCGGTGACCAGCGTGTCCGGCACGCCCGCCCCCACGTGCACTTCGAAAGCAATGCCCTTGTTCTGGGCCACATGGGCAAAGTCGCGTTCGATCCGGCGCACGACGCCGTCCACCTCGGTGCGCTCCGGCGTGACCGCCATCTTGCCGGCTTCGATCTTGGACAGATCGAGGATATCGTTGATCAGGCTCAGCAGGCCGGTACCGGACTCGTGGATGATCGCCGCCGCCTCGGCCTCTTCCTCATCCAGATGGCCCGCGCTGTTGTCGGCCAGGCTGCGCGACAGAATGAGCAGGCTGTTGAGCGGCGTGCGCAGTTCGTGCGACATGTTGGCCAGGAAATCCGACTTGTACTGGCTGGTCCGCGCGAGCGCTTCGGCGCGGCGCTTGGTCTCCGAATGCAGCCGTGCCAGCTCCTGCTGCTGTTTGCGCATCGTCTCCTGGCGCTGGCGCAGCTCCTCGTTGGTGGCCTGCAGCTCGTCGGACTGAACCTTGAGCTCTTCCTCGGAGGCGCGCAGTTCCTCGGACTGGGCGTTGAGCTCCTCGCTTTGCATGCGCAGTTCGCTGTTGGCGTTCTTGAGCTCTTCCTGGCGGTCACGCAGGCGCTGCTCGGACTCCTTCAATGCCTCGGTCTGCGCACGGCTCTGTTCGAGCAACTCCACCGCGCGGCGCGTACGCGCCAGCGACAGCAGTCCCAGCCCAACGCTGGGCAACAGGGTACTCAAAAGCTCCTGCTGGGCTTCGGTCGGCGCCTTGAACATGCCCAGTTCGAGTACGCCCAGGATGCCCCCGCCAGCTCTGGCAGGCGCGATCAGCAACACCTCGGGGGTCAGCTCTCCGAGCCCGGAGCGTACGCTCAGATAGCTCTCCGGCACATCGGTGAGCACGATCTGCTCGCCGCTGGCGATGACCTGGCCGACGAGACCTTCGCCCTCTTCGAAGGTCTGGGCGACATCGCGGCTGTAGCCATAGCTCGCGGCCAGCGCGAACACGTCGTCGCGATCGCTGCCGGCCACCGGCGTGAACAGCGCCGCATAGCCCGCGCCGAACAGCGGCGCGAGTTCTTCGAGCAGCCGTTTGCCCACTTCCTGCTCGGACTTGCATTTCTGCAGGGCCACGGTGATGCGCGCCCGATGATCGCGAATCCAGGCCTGCGCGTCCTGTTCGATGATGATCTGGCGGAACTTCTCCAGCGCGTTGGCGACTTCGCCAATCTCATCCTTGCGTTCGCGAAAATGCACGTGCAGCGTACGTTCGCCCTCGGCCAGTCGGGTGGTCATCTTCGCGAGCACGCTCAGTGGCCGGGTCACGCGGCGAACGATGGCGCGAACCATGAACAGACCGATCAGCAGGCCGAACAGCAGCACGCCCACAAGCAGCCACCGGGCACGTTCCTGACGGTACTCGATCACGGCCACGCTGCGATCGAGCTCGTTCTGCACCTGGAAACGGAACTGGTTCAGATTCTGGCGCAGCGCATCGGTCAACTCGATGCCCGGCCCGCGGCTGAGATCCCGCCGTGCCTGGGCAAGGTCATCGGCGGCCACCTCGTCGATCACGGGAACGATCACGTCGGCATACCACTGCTGCTGGAGGCGTTCGATCGCGCTGAGCCGGCGCCGCTGGAGTGCGGATTCGTCGCTGTAGTCGTAAAGGCTGTCGAGCGCCGCCTCGAACTGGGCGGTCATTCGGTTGATGGTGTCCACGAACTGGCGATCGCCGGAAAGTGCATAGCCGCGCAGTGCGCTCTGGCTGCGGGTCACGGCTTCCTCGAGTTCGGCGGTACGCGTGAGCGTGCTCGATACGTCGTCGGACAGCGCTCGTGCCGAACGCACATTCTCGAAGGCGAAAAAGCTCACCGCGCAGGCCGTGCCGAACAGCAGGAGCAGGCATACGACAGAGCCGATCAGGCCTTGCCGTATCGACAGGCGGCGCCAGAAGGCATCGGAACTCTTGGCCAGTTTATCGGTATCAGGCATCAATGGATTAACTCGTACCCGGCGCGTACACGCCCTGGGGGAAACATGTCCTTGTCAGTGAATAGCGCACCGGTCGAAATCCAGCCGCACCGCGCCGCGATCCCGCCAGCGTGGCGCATAACGTGCCGGCATGCATGCCAGCGTCTCTAGACCGAAGCGACGCGGCGGCGCCGGGCTGTTTTCAAGATGGGCCTGCTCGGTTTCGGACAGGGCCGGAAAGAAGTTCATTCCAGTACGCGCCTCGATGGCGGCGATCGCAACCAGAAACTGAACCAGCGGCTCATCGCCCCGTACCGACTGCGGCACCATGAACGCCGTCGCCTGCCAGGCACCGTCTTTGTCGTGCGCAATCCAGATTCGGAAGAAAGCGACCGGCGGTTCGCTGCCACCGTCGCCCTTCGGGTCGTCGCCGAGCGCAACGCGCGCCGCGGGGACGGGCCCGAGCAGAACCCAGAGCGGGCCGTGCCGGGGCGCGATATCGTCGATCTCGATCTCCTCGAGGCGCTGCCATACCAGCTGATTCAACCGCGGGCGCTGCGGCACGATATTGCTGTAGTAAAAGCTCTGGCGCTGCGCGACTTGTCCGTAAAGCTGGCTCATTGCGTAGTTGGGTGCCAAGTGTCCGCGGTCATAGTCCGGCCCGTCGTATACATGCGTATCCGTGCTCTTTTGCAGCCGCGGGTCGTCGATAAACGGCGGCCTTGGGCGGTTCACGTAATCCGACACCGCCGTCAGACGATAGGCCACCCACGCCGCACGCCCAAGCGATTGGTCGTAGCCGATCACGAATCCATCGTTTTCGATAAGACGTATATTGCGATCAAGTGACTGCGGCAAACCGAGCTCTTCGGGCCATGACGGATGTGCCAGCGCAGCCGGCACGAGCATACCGCCAACCAGCCCGTAGAGTACGGCAAATGCGGGAACGATCGAATGCGCAAAGAGTCTATGGTTCCTGAAGAAATCGTGCAGTAGAAAACGGTTTATATGCATTGTTCAGGCAAAGATTTCTTTGCGAATAAAGCGTGATAGCCTCTCAACCATACTCAATTCGAGATCGATAAATGAACGCGGAACGCACTCTTCGAACTTCGCGCGCGCAGACAGCGCTGGCCACCAACAGCGTACTGCGCAATACCTACATGCTCCTGTCGCTGACGCTGCTGTTTTCGGCAGTGGTCGCGGGTACGGCAATGGCGCTCAACGCGCCGCATCCCGGGCTGATCATTACGCTGGTCGGTTATTTCGGTTTGCTGTTCGCGGTGGAAAAGACCAAGAACAGCGCCATGGGCCTGGTCAGCGTCTTCGCTCTAACCGGCTTCATGGGCTATACCATCGGCCCGATTCTCAATCTCTACATCAACAACTTCTCCAACGGCACCGAAATCGTCATGCTGGCGCTGGGCGGTACCGGCACGATCTTTCTGGGCATGTCCGCCTATGCGCTGGCTTCCGGCAAGCGCTTCAACCAGTGGGCCGGCATGCTGTTCATGGGCATCCTGGTCGCCTTCGTGATGAGCATCATCGCGGTGGTGTTCTCGATCCCGGCCCTGTCGATGGCGGTTTCCGCCCTGTTCGTGCTGCTGATGTCGGGCCTGATCGTCTATCAGACCGGCGAGATCGTTCACGGCGGCGAAACCAACTACATCACCGCGACCGTGACCCTGTTCGTGACCATCTACAACCTCTTCCTGAGCCTGCTGCAGCTGCTCGGCGTGTTCATGGGTGAGGAATAAGCGCACAAGCGCTTGAATAGTCGGGCCTGGCACGGCCTGCAAACCCGAAGCGGATTATCCGCTTCGGGTTTTTTTTGTCGTCGCCGCGGCGCGAAGCGCCGCGTTATTCGGGATCGGGGCGAAACCAGCCGAGCGTTTCGTTGAGTCGTACCACCTCGCCCACAATCAGCAGAGCCGGCCCCTCGATCGTCTCGCGGGCCACGCGTGCGGGCAGGTCAGCCAACGTGCCGACGACCAGCCGCTGGTGCACCGTCGTGCCTTCAATGACCAGCGCCGCCGGCCAGTCGTCAGCCAGCCCGTGTTCGCGCAGCGCTTCGCAAATAACCGGCAAACTCTTGACCGCCATGAAGAAAACGACCGTCTGGCCGGCACGCGCGAGCTGTGACCACGGCAGCTCGAGCTCACCCTGCTTGAGATGCCCGGTGACGAACGTCACCGACTGGGCATGGTCGCGGTGGGTCAGCGGGATGCCCGCATAGGCCGCACAGCCGCTCGCGGCCGTGATACCCGGCACGACCTGAAAAGGAACGCCCGCGTCGGCGAGCTGGGCGATCTCTTCGCCGCCACGACCGAATACGAAAGGGTCGCCGCCCTTCAGCCGCAGCACGCGCTTGCCTTCGCCGGCCAGCCGCACCATCAGCGCATTGATGTCTTCCTGGGGCAAGGTATGGCG
The DNA here is from genome assembly GCF_002729955.1 of Salinisphaera sp. GTDB lineage: Bacteria > Pseudomonadota > Gammaproteobacteria > Nevskiales > Salinisphaeraceae > Salinisphaera. Next base: position 69,898 of record NZ_PBYA01000028.1, read on the forward strand.
CGAGGCCCGCTTGCCGACATGAATACGCTCGGCCTTCGGGTTGGCCAGCTCGACGATCGCAGCCGGTATGAGGCTGTCGAATAGAACGACGTCGGCGCGTTGCATGAGTCGCAGCGCGCGTGATGTCAGCAGATCCGGATCGCCCGGGCCTGCGCCCACGAGATAGGCCTCGCCCCGGGTGGGCACGGCCGGGCTGTCTTCGGCCAGCAGGTCGTCCAGCTCACGACGCGCTTCGGCCAGTCGGCCGGTAAACACCTTTTCGGCGACCGGCCCGTCCAGTACTCGCGACCAGAAACGGGCACGGTGATGTCGCGGCAGCTTTTGCTTGACCACGTCGCGAAAATCGGCCGCCAGCCCGGCGAGATCGCCATAGGCGCGCGGCAGCCAGGCATCAAGACGGCTACGAAGAATACGCGCGAGCGTTGGCGCCTGGCCGTCGCTGGAAACCGCGATCTGCAAAACGCCGCGGCGTACGACCGCCGGCACCAGGAAATCGGAGGCGCCCGCGTCGTCGGCCTGCTGAACCAGCGTCCCGGCGCGATGGCCGGCCGTGGCCACATCGGTATTGATCGCCGGTACGTCGGTACAGGCAAACACCAGCGCATGGCCCTCGACATCGGTCGGGTCGAAAACGCGCTCGAACAGACGAAGTCGGCCGGCGTCGGCCCAGTCACGTACCGCGCCCGCGACCGAGGGCGCAACCACGGTTACAGCCGCGCCGCTATCAAGCAGACGCTCGATGCGGCGTGTGGCCACGGCGCCGGCGCCGACGACGAGCACGCGGCGCCCGGCAAGACGTACGAATATCGGCAGACTGGAAACGTTGTTCGACAAAACAGTCAGACGGAAAAAACCTCAACCGGCCGAGGTGAGAGACACGACGCTATCAAACAGCATGCTCGCGCCAATCACCAGCAGCAGAACGGATATGATCGGGCGCAGCAGTCCATCGGGCAAGCGCGAACCCAGCCGCGTGCCCAGGTAAATGCCCGGCAGCGAACCCAGCAGCAGAAAGCCCAGCACGGGCAGATCGGTGGTGCCAAGGCTCAGATGGCCCATGCCGGCCACGAGGGTCAACGGCACGGCATGGGCGATATCGGTACCGACGATGCGTATCGCGGCCCGGCGCGGATACAGCAGCAGCAACAGCGTGGTGCCAAGCACGCCTGCGCCGACCGACGACAGGGTGACCAGTACGCCCAGCACCACCCCGCCCACGACCGTAATCGCCGGGCGCAGGGCCAACAGGCGCGGCGGCAGGCCGGACTCGCCCAGGTTTTCCTCACCGATCCGCGCCATGATGCGCTTGCGCACCAGGGTGAGAACGGCGGTGGCGATGATCGCCACGCACAGCGTGATGGTCATCAGATGCTCGACCCAGGGATCGAGCCCGACATAATGCAGCCAGAAGATGGTGAGCACGGCAGCCGGCAGACTGCCGCTGGCCATCAGCCCCACCACGGACCAATCCACGGTCTGCTGGCGGCCGTGCAGCCAGGTCCCGAAGCCCTTGGTGCCCGCGGCATACAACAGGTCGGTGCCCACTGCTGCGGACGGCGCAAAACCAAAGATCAGAATCAAAAGCGGCGTCATCAGGGAACCACCGCCGACACCGGTCACGCCGACGGCTACGCCGACCAGCAACCCGGCTAGGCTGAACGCAATCATCGTCTGCGCTACTCTCGGACCAAGCAAGAAAGCGCGCAGGCTATCAGGTGGCTGTCAAATCGGATAGAACTATATATTCATGCTTTAATAAGATAACGGCATAACGTGACCGACTCTTTCCAGCCATGAAATTGCGCCAGCTCGTCTATATCAACGAAGTCGCCAAGCGCCGGCTCAACATCACCGCCGCGGCCGAGGCGCTGCATACCTCCCAGCCCGGGGTGAGCAAGCAGATCCGCCTGCTGGAAGAAGAACTCGGCGTGCTCGTGTTCGAGCGCAACGGCAAACATCTGGATCGGATCACCCCCGCGGGCGCCCGTATTCTGGAAACCACGCGCCGTATTCTTTCCGAGGTGGAAAACATCACCCGTACGGCGAGCGAATTCGCCGATGCGGACCGGGGCTCGCTGTGCGTGGCCACCACCCATACCCAGGCCCGCTATGCCCTGCCGCCGGTGGTCGACACCTTTCGTCGCGAATACCCCCAGGTATCGCTGCATCTCAACCAAGGTGCGCCCCCGCAGATCGCCGGCTGGGCCGCCGCCGGGGATGCCGACTTCGCCATTGCCACCGAAGCGCTGGAGCATTACGACGAGCTGGTGATGCTGCCCTGCTACCACTGGAACCGCTGCGTGCTCGTGCCCCGCGATCATCCGCTGGCCGATACGCCCCGGCTGCAACTCACCCAGCTCGCCGAGCAGCCGATCGTGACCTACACCTTCGGTTTTACCGGCCGCTCGCATCTGGACGCCGCCTTCGAAGCCGAGGGCCGTACCCCCAATGTGGTGCTCACCGCCGTCGATGCGGACGTGATCAAGACCTATGTACGCCTCGGGCTCGGCGTGGGGGTAATCGCGAACATGGCCTACGACCCGGTCGCCGACGCCGATCTCGTACGCCTGGACGCCAGCCACCTGTTCGCGGCCAGCACCACCCATATCGGCTTTCGGCACAACCTGTTCCTGCGTGGCTACATGCGTCGTTTCATCGAGATCTTCGCACCGCACTTGACCAGCGCCGTCCTCGACGAGGCACTGGCCGAATATCCGGGTGCGCGCTACGACGCGCTGATCAAGCAGCTCTGGGCCGAACTGCCTGAGCTTTAGTCTTGCTGTTGTTTCTCACCTGATCGCGTGTCTTCGCGTTCATTCGCGAACAACCGGCCCGCTTGAACGAAGCCAACCGCGTTTGACACAAGCGTAAGACGAACGCGCCCTGTGGTCGGCGTCGTTCCGGCGGGCATGGCTTCATGCGACGGACTGCGTTATTCCAAAACCCGTCCGCAGATCGACGCAGATTCACGCCGATGAAAGGCGCGGCAGTCGGCGCACCCAAAATCGGGCAAGCGCAAACCCGGCGCTGCCAGGTCCCGCTCTGATCTGCGTTGATCCGTGTCGATCTGCGGACAATCGCCTTATCGCCGTGTCTTCGCGTTCATTCCCGAACAACCAACCCGCTTGAACGAAGCCGACTGAGTTTCAAATATGACCCAAGTGAGTCTTGAGTCGGACCACGCGCGCGCCCGCACCCGAAACCGGGTGGAAGCGCGCACGAGTGCTTTGACGGCTCAGGCTTCGATACGCGTCACGCCACCCATGAACGGCTGCAGCGCGGTGGGCACGTCCACACTGCCGTCTGCGTTCTGGTAGTTCTCGAGTACGGCCACGAGGGTGCGCCCGATCGCAAGCCCGGAACCGTTGAGCGTATGCAGCAGCACCGGCTTGCCGGTTTCCGGGTCGCGATAACGCGCGCCCATGCGCCGGGCCTGAAAATCCGTGCAGTTGCTGCAAGAGGAGATTTCACGATAAGTGTTCTGGCTCGGCAGCCAGACTTCCAGATCGTAGGTCTTGGCCGCGGCAAAGCCGATATCGCCGGTGCAAAGCGTCACCACCCGGTACGGCAGTTCAAGCCCCTGCAGAATGGACTCGGCGCTGGCGGTCAGCGCTTCCAGCGCCGCGGCCGATTCACTCGGTGCGACCACGTTGACCATTTCCACCTTTTCGAACTGGTGCTGACGAATCATGCCGCGCACGTCGCGCCCGGCCGCGCCCGCTTCGGCGCGAAAGCACGGCGAATGGGTGACGAACTTCAACGGCAGCCGATCGTGCTCGACGATCTCGTCGGCCACGATATTGGTCATCGGCACTTCGGCGGTGGGAATCAGGTAATAGTCCTCGGGCTCGGCCAGACGAAACAGATCGTCCCCGAACTTCGGCAGCTGCCCCGTGCCATACAGCGATTTGGAGTTGACGATGTAAGGCACGTTCAACTCGGTATAGCCGTTGGCGGTATGGGTGGCGAGCATGTAGGCGATCAACGCCCGGTGCAGCCGAGCCACGCCGCCCTGGAGCACGGTAAAGCGGGCGCCGGTGAGCTTGGCGGCCGTGGCTGCATCCAGGCCGTCGAGCATTTCACCGATCTCGACATGATCGCGCACTTCGAAATCGAAGGCGCGCGGTTCACCCCAGCGACGGGTTTCGACGTTGTCGTCCTCGCTTGCGCCCACCGGCACGTCGTCGGCGACGAGATTGGGCAGCCCAGCCCGGATGGCATCCTGTTCGTCCTGGATGGTTTCCAGTTCGGCCTTGGCCGCATCGAGCTGTTCGCCCAGATCGCCCACCTCGGCCTTGAGCGGTTCGATATCCTCGCCGGCAGCCTTGGCCTGGCCGATCGCCTTGGAACGACGGTTACGCTCACCCTGTAGTTCCTCGGTGCGCGTTTGCAGCGTCTTGCGGCGCGCATCGAGATCGGCATAGGCCGCGGCATCGAAATCGAAGCCGCGCTTCTTTAGTGCCGCCGCGACGGCCTGTGGATCGTTACGAAGCAGGCGGGGATCGAGCATAACGTCGTCGTCATTGGATTTGCGCGGCATTATATGGGGCACGGCCGGCGGCTGCAGCCTGACAGTCGCCCGCTGCCAGCTGCGTGGGCCACCGTAGCCCGAACCGATCCGAATAGAGACGGCCGCCAGCGGCCGCGGGGGAATTCGTCATCATAAGTGCCTGGATACTGGTCGTAAGCTCGATCGTCTATATCGGCATCCTGTTCGTGATCGCCCATTGGGGCGATCGCCGCGGGCGCGCGAACAAGCGCCCCGGCCCGCGTCCGGTGGTCTATGCGCTGTCACTGGCGGTTTACTGCACCTCGTGGACGTTCTTCGGCAACGTCGGCAGTGCAGCAACGCGGGGCTGGACCTATTTGCCCATCTATGTCGGGCCGATGTTCGCGCTGCTGGTGTTGTCGCCGATCCTGCGCAAGATGCTGCTCATCGCCAAGCAGCAGAATACGACGTCGATCGCCGACTTCATCGCCGCGCGCTATGGCAAGTCGCAGGGGCTGGCGGCCCTGGTGTCGGGCATCGCCCTGTTCGTGGTGTTGCCCTATATCGCGCTGCAGCTCAAGGCGCTGACCATGTCGTTCTATACCCTCACGCAGGGCGCCGAGGTAGCCAACGCCGACACCAAGCCGCATATGCCCTGGGTGGACACCGGGCTGTATGTGGCGGTGCTGATGGCGGTGTTCACCATCTTCTTCGGCACACGCCACGTGAACCCGCGCGAGTCGCATCAGGGCCTGATCCTGGCAATCGCCTTCGAGTCGGTCGTCAAACTGGCGGCCTTTCTGTTCGTCGGCCTGTTCGTGGTCTACGGCATGTTCAACGGTCTGGGTGACCTGTTCGCCCAGGCCGGCGAAGTCGACAAGTTCAACCAGCTGTTCGACGCCCCGCTGCTGGATGCACGCTTTGTCACCACCTGCATCCTCGCGGTTGGCGCCACGCTGTGCCTGCCGCGCCAGTTCCACGTGGGCGTGGTAGAAAACACCGATACGCGCGACCTGAACACGGCACGCTGGCTGTTCCCGCTGTATCTGCTGCTGATGTCGCTGTTCGTGATACCGCTGGCCGCTGCCGGGCTGGTGCTGTTCGAGCCGGGCCAGGTCAATCCCGACCGTTTCGTGCTCGCCCTGCCGCTGTCGGCCGACGCCCCCGGCGTAGCCCTGGCCGCCTATATCGGCGGCGTGTCGGCGGGCACCAGCATGGTCATCATGGCCACGGTGACGCTGGCCACCATGCTCTGCAACGAAGTCGTGGTCCCGCTCATCCTGCGTATTCCACGGTTGGGCTTCATCGGCCGGCGCGATATCGGCAACGCCCTGCTGCATATCCGGCGCGGGCTGATCGTGCTGATTCTGTTTCTCGCCTGGTGCTGCTACCGGCTGTTCGGTACTTCGGAGGCCCTGGCCTCGATCGGGCTGCTCTCGTTTGCCGGTGTGGCCCTGTTTCTGCCGCCGCTGATTGGCGGGCTCTATATTCGTGCGATTGGCCGGCGCGGCGTGGTCGCCGGGCTTGCCGCCGGCCTGGGTGTGTGGGTCTATACGCTGGTTCTACCCAATCTCGCCGCGGTGGGCTGGTTCGACGCCGGCTGGGTTACAACCGGGCCTTTTCATATCAGCTGGCTTACGCCGCAGGCGCTGTTCGGCTACGACTTCGGCGATACGCTCACCCACGGCGTGTTCTGGATCCTGCTGGTCGATATCGTCGTGATGGCGGGCGTATCGCTCAACAGCTCGACCAGCCTGATCGAACGCGCCCAGGCAACCGCCTTCGTCGACCTCGGCCTGCGGCGCGCCCAGCGTCGGCGCACCGAAACCCGCCAGCCCGCGATCCGCGTCGCCGAACTCGAAGTACTGCTCCAACGCTTTCTTGGCGTGCAGGCTGCCCATGCCGCCCTCAACGAGTATGCCGGCAATCACGATCGCGAGATTCTGTCGAATCAGCTGGTCGATGCGCATTTGTTGCAGTTCGCCGAGCGCCGGCTCGCCGGCGTGGTGGGCAGTGCGTCGGCGCGGCTGATGCTCGCCTCCGGACTGCGCCAGCGCGATCTGGCGATCGAAGACATGGTGCGCCTGATCGACCGCACCGCCGACGCGGTTCAGTTCAATCGCAGCGTGTTGCAGGCCGCGCTGGAGAATATCGATCAGGGCATTTCCGTGATCGATCAGGATCTGCGTCTGGTCGCCTGGAATACCCGCTATCTGGAGCTGTTCGAATATCCGCCCGGACTGGTACGCACCGGCCGGCCGGTGGCCGATCTGATCCGGTTCAACGCCATGCGCGGCGAATGCGGCCCCGGCCCGGTCGAAGAGCATGTCCGTAAGCGCCTGGCCCATATGCGCGAGGGCCGAGCGCATCGCTTCGAACGGCATCGGCATAACGACACCGTGCTGCAAATGACCGGCAGCCCCATGCCCGGCGGCGGTTTCGTGACCACCTTCAACGACATTACCGCCTTCAAGCGCACGGAAGCGGCCCTGACCCGCGCCAACGAGCAGCTCGAGGCCCGGGTGGCCGAACGAACCGCGGCGCTAAGCCGGGCCAACGAAGGCCTGCGCCGCGAGAACGATCAACGCGCCGCCGCCCAGCAGGCCGCCCAGCAGGCACGCCGCGACGCCGAACGGGCCAACCTGAGCAAGACTCGCTTTCTGGCGGCGGCCAGCCATGATCTTCTGCAGCCGCTCAATGCCGCCCGTCTGTTCGCGGCCACTGCCCGCGAACGCGGCCATGCCGACCAGAGCGAGGCGTTGACGCATATCCAGACCTCGCTGGAGGCCGCCCAGGCCCTGCTCGAGCCGCTGCTGGATATCTCCAAGATCGATGCCGGGGCCTGGGACGTCAGCCCCAGCGCCTTCCCGCTCGCACGCGTGCTCGAACCACTCACCGCCGAGTTCTCCGTACTGGCACAGGAGGCCGGCCTGGCATTGCACAGCGTGACGTCGAACTGCTGGGTGCGCTCCGACCCCGCCCTGCTACGCCGTATTCTGCAGAACTTTCTGTCCAACGCCGTGCGCTATACGCCGCAGGGGCGCGTGCTGCTGGGCGTGCGCCGCAGCAAAGACCGGGTACGTATCCAGGTCTGGGATACGGGCCCTGGCATTGCCGAAGAACAGCTGGGCACGATCTTCGAAGAATTCTCGCGCGGTGCATCGACAGCGGTCTCCGGCGATCGCGGCCTGGGGCTGGGCCTGTCGCTGGCCGATCGTATGGCACGCCTGCTTGGCCATCGTATCGAGGTGCGCTCGCAAGTCGGCCACGGCACGCTGTTCTGCCTGGAGGTTGAACGCGTCGCAGCCGGTGAGGATACGGCAAGCCAAAGCCGCGTACTCAATCCCGCCGACGAGGTCCAGGCACTCGCCGGCTGCCAGATTCTGTGCGTGGACGACGACAACGCGTCGCTCGATGCCCTCACCGGCCTGCTTGAACGCTGGCAGACCGAATGCATGACCGCACCGGCCGAGGATGCCCCCGAGGTGGTCGCCGATCTGGATATCGAGATCGCTGTGCTGGATTACGACCTGGGCCGCGACAAGCCGAACGGTCTTGAGCTGGCCGCGCGCCTGCTCGAAATACGGGATCTGCGCTGTCTTCTGATTACCGCCAATCGCGACCGTGCGATCGTCGAGCGCGCTCGCAAGATGGGCGTCAGTGTGCTCTACAAGCCGCTCGAACCGGCCAAGCTGCGGGCGACGCTTGCCACGCTCGCCCGCGCTTGACCGCGGCGCTCAGGATTCGCTGTTGCTCGGCGCGCCCGGCGTGCTGCGACCGTAGCTGGCCCAGTCGATTTCCAGGCTGCGCGCGGCGATCACCGCCTGGGTGCGCGTATGCACACCGAGCTTGCGCAGAATCGCGGTGATATGCGCCTTGACCGTCGCCTCGGAAATATCCAGATCGATCGCGATCTGCTTGTTGAGCAGCCCGTCGGTGAGCATGACCAGCACCCGCTGTTGCTGCGGGGTCAGAAGCGCCAGCTTGTCGGTGAATTCGTTATCGCTGTTGGGCGCTTCGTCGACGGCCTCGGGCGCCCAGCGGTCCCCGGCGAGCACCGTATCGATGGCATGGGCCATGGTTTCGGGTGGCGCCGACTTCGGAATGAAGCCGGCGGCGCCGTGATCGAGCGCGGCGCGAGCCACGCCGGCATCCTCGTAGGCCGACACCACGATCACCGGCAGCGCTGGCGCCACGCTGCGTGCGTGCACCAGCGCCGAATAACCACGCGCACCGGGCATGTTCAGATCGAGCAGCAGCAGATCCAGATCGGTATTGCGCTTGAGCATGTCGCTGAGTTCGTCGAAAGAACCCACCGTTTCGAGCGCCGGTGAGTCCAGGCATTGCTTGACCGCCTGGCTCAGCGCGGAACGAAACAACGGATGGTCATCTGCAATTAGAACTTTCATCGCGCCTCGGAAAAAGTAGGCCGCCGTAACCCGTACGGGGCGGCGACTGTCGATTCCGTGATCATAAACGACATGCCGCGTTCATACCTATGCCGTGTCGCGCCCGTTAAGCGGCGCCTGCGGGCGCTTATCGCGGCCGGCAAGGCTTTGGCCGCGGGTTCGCCGGCCGCAGGAAAATATGTCTTTTCAGACGTTGGGCCGGGATTGGCGGGTTTTCTGCGTTTGATCTCGCAATGTCACCGCACTCGCCGTACGATTGTGGGCAATAGAGTTTCCCTTTAGCTAGCCGCCATGCCGCACCGTCATCTTGTTTTCGACGTCAACGAAACCCTGCTTGATCTGGCGCCCCTGGATCCCGTCTTCGAGTCGCTGTTCGGCGACGCCGACGCGCGCAAGCGCTGGTTCGCAAGCCTGCTCCACTGGTCCACGGTCACGACGCTGACGGGCGAATATCGGGATTTCAGCCAGCTCGCCGATGCCTGCCTCGATGCCATGGCCGGCTCGGAAGAATTATCGAACGATGCCAAGCAGCAGGTATTCGACACCATCGCTCAACTCACGCCCCATCCGGAAGTACCGGATGCCCTGGCGATGCTTCGCGAGCACGGCTTCAAACTCGTCGCCCTGACCAATTCCGCCCAGAAAACCGTGGATCAACAGTTTGCGAACGCGGGCCTCGCGCCGTTGTTCGACCATGTGCTGTCAGTCGACCACGCACGCAAGTACAAGCCGCATCCCGCCGCCTATGCGGTTGCCGCAAACGCGCTGGACTGCGATCTATTCTCCCTGCGCCTGATCGCGGCGCACGACTGGGATATAACCGGCGCCATACGTGCCGGCTGCGCAGGCGCGTTCGTCGCCCGCAATGGCGAAACCGTCAACCCGGTGGGCGAAGCCCCGGATATCCTCGGCTCGGATTTGGGCGAAGTCGCCCAGCGTATCGTCGAGCAGGACAAGCTATGAGTCCGGTACGCGCTGGCCAGGCCTCGGCGAGCGAGTAAGGCGATCCGAGCGGCGGCGGCCGGGCGAGCCGCACTCCCGGCGGGCAAACGGCGTCGCCGCGAACCTGCCTGCCAGCCGCCTGGCGCGTAGTCCTGTTTGCGGCCGAGTTCGTGCGTCAATGCGCCCCGTCGTCGCTAACGAAACATTTCCATCTGCTGATGCGCGGTGGCCACGGATTGCCAAAAGGCCGTCATGAAGGTCTCGGCATCGATATCCATGGCCTGCAGTTCGTCCCACGGCACTGTCTCGAGCTCGCCGCGTTCATGCGCGAGCGTTGCATCCAGAATGACGCCAAGCGGGCCCTGCCGTTCGAGCAATGCCGAGACGATCTTGCTATCGAAAGGCGCCTGCGCCAGCACGTCGGCCAGCGGGCGATCCGTGAATGCGTCGAGACACGACAACAGCCCGATCATGAACCCCATCGGGCCTTCGCAAGAGGCCCGCTGCTCGCACAGGGTCTGGCAAATATAGCTGCGGCTGATGGCAATGTATTGCAGGGCCAGCGGTTTACGCTGCAGGCCGGACAGGGCCAGCAGGCTTGCAAAGGCGCGTAGCCGGTTCAAACCCAGGGCAAGGATCGCGCGGTCGAGCGACGTGATCTCACGGGCCAGGCCGAACAGCGAAGAATTGACCAGCTTGAGCACCCGCAGGCTCAGATACGGATCCTCGCTCACGGTCCGTCCGATTTCGTCGATGCCGGCATCGGGATCGTTCAGCCGCGCGAGCAGCTCCAGGATTCGAACCTGCGCGGCCGGTAGCGGCCGGCCGCAGACGGGCTCGGGGCGCGCAAGGAAGTACCCCTGGAACAGATCGCAGCCCAGATCGCGGCAACGGGCGAAACCCTCGTGGGTTTCGAGTTTTTCGGCGAGGAGCGTGATCTCGGGGTACTGCGCTCGCAGCGCATCGACCGCCTGCGCGAGGGTTGTCTCCGAATAGGCCGGGTATTCAAGCTTGACGATGTCGGCATACGGCAACAGCGGATGGTCGGCGTTCGGCCGGGCGTAGTCGTCGAGGGCGATCTTGAAGCCCATACCGCGCAGATTTTCGAGTGCGGCGAACACGGCGGGTGTGGCCGCCACGCTTTCCAGAACTTCCACCACGAGAAACGCGGGGTCGAATGGCAGATCCTCGATGATCGTCTGCTCGGTGAAGTTCACGAACGCCGGATTGCCCTCGCAGACGACTTCGATATCGGCCTCCGAAAAGGCGTTGACCAGAACGCTGCGCGTCGCCGCCTCGCCGTCGAAAACGGCGGGCGCATTCGCCGCATTCGCGCTCTGACGAAACAGCAGTTCAAACCCGCGTCGCGTCGCATCACGGTCGTAAATGGGCTGGCGGGCAAAAAGAATATCGGAGGTTTGAGTGCTTTGTGCCGACATTAAACGCAATCCTTGATACTCAGAGGCTATAGATACGTCGTATCGACGCCGCTGGACGATGCTTTGCATAACCCCGAGCGGCCCGCGTGGCTGACCCGCTCCCAGGCGGGTAAACCGCTGGCGACTGGGTTTTGCGAAGTAACTTGCGCCCGAACAACGACGTACGTTTGCTCTGTTATCGGCCAATCCGAAAATTTATCGAGTCGCTTTCTACCCGGTCGGCTGGACCCTGTGTTGCAGCCGGTCTCAAGCGAGATAACGGAATGACCGAACGCGGAAGACAGCGCTCGCAACGCCTACGGACGGCAGGTCTGCGTGTCGGGTTTTGGATTTCTGGCGCGTGCTCGCGTATCGGTCATTGCCGAACCACGCGCCGCGCAGCGTGACGGTGTTCAAGCGAGAGCCAAGGCTGCGATAGCCCGACGCCGGGCTTGAGCTTGGCGCCGCTGGGTACCGCCGGCCACGGGCCAGTGTCTTTTGCGGCCGGAGGTGAAACCGGGGCGGGGGCAATCGTCATCGGCGGTTTGGCAGGTTCACGAGCGTCTGCATCCGCGCCGGGCAGTACGGGTTGCCGCGTTGACGCCTCGCCGGGCGGCGTCATGGCTAGCCGTTATCGCCCGAACTGCCCTGCGCGTGGCTGCGGGTGACGCGGCGCGGCCCCTGGGCATCCTGCTCACGCAGGCGTGCGAGCTTTTCGCCGATCTTGATTTCCAGGCCGCGCGCGACCGGCTCGTAGTAGCGGGTGCCGGCCAGCTCTTCGGGCAGGTAACTGTCGCCGGCCGCATAGCCGTCGGCTTCGTTATGGTCATAGCGATAGCCCTCGGCATAACCAAGATCCTTCATGAGCTTGGTCGGCGCATTGCGAATATGCATGGGCACTTCGAGCGTGCCGCGATCGCGCGCGTCCCGCCAGGCAGCGTTGAACGCCATGTACACCGCGTTCGACTTGGGCGCACAGGCCAGATAGACCGCTGCCTGGGCGATGGCGAGTTCGCCTTCCGGCGAGCCCAGGCGCTCGTAGGTATCCCAGGCGTCCAGCGTGAGTCGAAGCGCGCGCGGGTCAGCGTTGCCGATATCCTCGCTGGCCATGCGGGTAACGCGGCGGGCCACATAGCGCGGGTCGCAGCCGGCTTCGAGCATGCGCGACAGCCAGTAGAGCGTGGCGTCGGGGTCGCTGCCACGCACGCTTTTGTGCAGGGCCGACATCTGATCGTAGAAGTAGTCGCCGCCCTTGTCGAAGCGACGCAGCCCTTCACGCAGTACCTCGTCGAGATCGGCCTGGGTGATTTCGCCGCGCCCATCATCGCGCCCGGCCGCAATATCCGCGGCCAGCTCGAGCAGGTTCAGGGCGCGGCGGGCATCGCCGTCGGCGCGGGCGGCCAGCTGGTCGCGCAGCTCGGCCGACATATCCAGTTCGCGTTCGCCCAGGCCGTGTTCGCCATCAGCGAGCGCGCGGTCGATGAGTTCACGCACCACGGTCGGGTCGAGCGCTCGCAGCACATAGGTGCGCGTACGCGACAACAGCGCGTTGTTGACCTCGAACGAAGGGTTTTCGGTCGTCGCGCCCACGAGCACGACGGTGCCGTCCTCGACATAGGGCAACAGACCGTCCTGCTGGGCCTTGTTGAAGCGGTGCACCTCGTCGACGAACAACAACGTACCGCGGCCTTCGACTTCGCGCGCCTTGCGGGCTTCCGCCACCGCAGCGCGAATATCCTTCACCCCGGCCATCACCGCCGATATCTGCACGAAGCGGATATCCACTTCCGCGGCGAGCAGGCGTGCGAGCGTGGTCTTGCCCGTGCCCGGCGGCCCCCAGAGGATCATGGAATGAATTCGCCCGGCCGCCAGCGCACGGGCAAGCGGCTTGTCCGGCCCCAGGATATGCGTCTGGCCGACATAGTCCGACAAACGCGCCGGACGCATGCGGTCCGCCAGCGGGCGGCCCGCGCTGGTGACAGGGCTATCGAGGTTGATCTGTTTTTGCTGCGACACGCGCGTCAAGATACCCCAGCCAGCGCATTGCCCCAAAGCGTGCAAGTGTTACACCCGCGACCACGCCAAAGGCATCGGCCATCAGATCGTGCCAATCCGCGCTTCGATAGGGCGTGAATGACTGCGCGACTTCAATGAATGCGCCAAACAAAACCATGGTCACGATGACGCGCAGATAGTGCGGCGCCAGGAGGTTGGCGAACCAGCCCGACAGCAGTGCAAATGCAGCGAAATGCTCGAACTTGTCGAAATGCTGCACCTGGGCCTGCGGCGGGTTCGGCATCAGGCAGGCATAGACGAGCACGCCGCAGCCGAACAGCCCGAGCGCGAGCCAGAGCCGACCCAACGCATAGTCCTGGCGCAGGATGGGCACTACCGGCCCTGCCCGTTCATGCCGCGGCCGTCGACCACTTCCACGTCATCGGGAATATCGAGCGTGAAGCGCGATGCATCGAGCTTCGGATTGAGTTCGATATCGCGAAACCGGATATGTGTGGTCTGGCCCAGGTTATCGTCCAGCTCCATGACGCTGGGCACCTGATTCTTGAGGCCAAGGCGCACTTCCTGAAAATCGGTATCGTCGGCACGCGGGGTCAGGCGCACCCAGCTCATGCCATCACGCTGGCCGGCCGAGGCGATATTGAATGCGTCTTCGAGTGCCGCGCCGCCGGTGAGCAACAGCGCAGGCGTGGCCTGAAGCGTGGCATCGATACTGCGAATGGTGACCTGGGCGAGGTCGACGTCGTAAAAGCGAAACGTTTCGCCGTCGCTGACGATCACCTGCTTGTAGGGCGCGGTGTATTCCCAGCGAAAACGGTCCGGGCGCGACAGCAGGAACGTACCGCTGGCCTGTTGCAGCATCTGCCCGCTGTCGTCCTTCTGCTCCTGCTCGAACTGGGCGGACAGGCTGTCGACGTTGTTATAGAAGGCTTCGAGATCGCCCACGCCGTCGGCGTGCGCGCTTACCGCGGCACAAAGCAGGACGAAGGCAACGAGAATTCGGCGCACAGGCATTGCAGCGCTCTCCTTGATGGATATGTAAGAGGCGAAGGATGTTTCAGAGCATGCTAGGCCTCGGCCATGAATCAAGCCTGAACTCTGCCCCCCCCCCCGTGCCGATTGCAGGACAGATCGGCCGACGTCGACAAAAATTCAGTCCTCCGGCGGCGGCGGTGCCAGTACTTCCCGCCCGCCGCTGCCCTCGGCGGCGCTGACGATGCCCGCGTTCTCCATCTGTTCGATGAGTCGTGCCGAGCGGTTGTAGCCGACCCGCAGGCGTCTCTGTACATAGGAAATCGAGGCCTTGCGGGTCTTGGTAACGATGGCCACGGCCTGATCGTAGAGCGGATCCGCCTCGGCGTCTTCCTCGTCCTCGGCGCCGCCCTCGCCGTCAGCGCCGCCGCCTTCGAGAATCTCGTCGATATAGTCCGGCGCGCCCACCTGCTTGAGGTATTCCACCACCTTGTGGACTTCGTGGTCGTCGACGAACGCGCCATGTACACGGGTGGAGAAGCCCGTACCGGGCGGCAGATAAAGCATGTCGCCGTGGCCGAGCAGGCTTTCAGCGCCCTGCTGGTCGAGAATGGTACGGGAGTCGATCTTGGAAGCCACCTGAAAGCCGATACGCGTCGGGATATTGGCCTTGATCAGACCGGTGATCACGTCCACCGACGGCCGCTGCGTGGCCAGGATCATGTGCAGACCGGCCGCACGGGCCTTCTGGGCGATACGGGCGATCAGTTCTTCAACCTTCTTGCCGACCACCATCATCATGTCGGCCAGCTCGTCGACGATGATCACGATCGCGGGCATGGGTTCGAGCGTGGGTACCTCTTCACCGGCCTCGGCCTGATCGTTGGACTGCGCATTCTTGAGAATCGGATCCTCGATCGGCGTGCCGGCCTCGATCGCCTTGCGTACCTTGGTGTTGTAGCCGGCGACGTTACGCACGCCCAGCGCGGCCATGAGCTTGTAGCGCCGTTCCATCTCACCTACGCACCAGCGCAGCGCATTGGCGGCGTCCTTCATGTCGGTGACCACGGGGGCGAGCAGATGCGGAATCCCCTCGTAGACCGACAGCTCAAGCATCTTCGGGTCGATCATGATCAGGCGAACCTGCTCGGCGGTGGCCTTGTGCAGAATGGACAAGATCATGGCGTTGACCGCCACCGACTTGCCCGAGCCCGTGGTACCTGCCACCAGCAGATGCGGCATTTTGCCCAGATCCGCGGTGACCGGATTGCCGCCAATATCCTTGCCAAGCGCCATGGTCAGCGGCGATTTGTTGCCGCTGTAGAGCGGCGATTCCAGAATCTCGCGCAGCGCCACGATCTCGCGGTCGGCATTCGGGATTTCCAGGCCCACCACGGACTTGCCCGGGATGACCTCGACCACGCGCACGCTGGTCGTGGACATCGCCCGCGCCAGGTCCTTGGCGAGATTCGAGATCTGGCTGACCTTCACGCCCGGTGCCGGGTCCAGCTCGAAGCGCGTAATGACCGGGCCCGGCTCTACCGCCACCACCTTGCCCTGGACGTTGAAGTCCGCAAGATGCTGTTCGAGCTGCTCGGACATGCGCTGGAGCACGCTCTCGTCCTGGTCGTTCTTGCTCTCCCGCGCCGGATCCAGCAGCGCGGTGGGCGGAATCGGGCTATCGCGCTCGGGATCGTAGGTGGGTACGTCCACATGCTCTTCGATCGGCAGATCCAGCTGATTCGCCTTGATCGATTTCTTGGGCTTCTTGACCTGCACGCCCCCGGCCGCAGGCGCCGGCACGGGCGCACTCTCGGTGCTATCGCCGTTTTCAAGCGACGGCGCAATCCGCGATTTCTTCTTCGCCTTGGGCGCCGGTTTGGCAGGCGCCGCCGCCTTGCGTTCGGCGCGGTTGGCCTGCCAGGCGCGCAGCCGATCGAGCGTTTCCGTAAACCCGCCCTGCAATATCGTCAGCACGAAATGACCCGTGCGTTCGGTAACCACCAGCCAGGAAAACCCCAGCCCCACGGACAGCGTGATCACGAACACGGTAATCAGCAGCCATGCAGCGCCGAGCTTGTTGATCACGCCGGCGATCGCGCCCGCGCTCGCCGCCCCCAGAATGCCACCGCTGCCCTGCGGCATGGCCGCATTCTGGTCGCCCAGGGCAAGCCAGGCCAGGCCGCAGCCAGACACCAGCCACAACAGCAGCGCGCCGGCACGAATGCTGCGCGAGAACACATCGCTTCGTTCACGCTCGCTGTTGGCAAACACAAGCCAGCCGCCGTACAGCACCAGCCAGGGAAAGATGAAGCCGAGATAGCCGAACAGGCTCAGCAATACGTCCGCAAACCATGCCCCGGGGGCACCGAACAGGTTGCGAATGGCGGTGCCATCGCCAAGGCCCGACCAGCCCGGATCGCGCGGGCTGTATGAAACCAGCGCGGCCAGCAAAAACAGCGTGATCGCCGCCGCGCCGAACAGCACGGCTTCACGCATCAGACGTCCCAGCCGCTGGCGGTAGCGACTCGGCGGCGCCGGCGGCGTATTCTGTTCACGCGCCTTGGCACTGGGCTTGGGCCCTGCTTTACTGGCTTTGGTTTGCTTGGCGGCTGCCTTTGCCATCAATCGCCCTTCACGGCCGTCTATCGAATACGAAGTTGCCAATCGAACAAGGCGCGATTGTACCCGACACCAACCCGGCAAGCGGACGCATATCTCGAACACCCGCGCGCAGCACCTTGAATCGGCGCGATTTGTGCACCATTTATTGGATGTGACCTTAGTCGTTCTGCATGAATGCGCGAAACGGCCGCAGGCTCTAACGATCCATCAAGCGGAGTACGTTATGTCCGTACATCACTTCCTGCTCACCCAGGATGGCGCGATCGAAGAATTCAGCGAGGATGAGGCCGCCGAAGTGGCCGAGGGCCGCCGCGAACTGCCCCAGTTCGCCGACAAGCGCTTGCGCTATGTGCAGGTCGCCTACGACGACAAGGCCAACGAAAACGGCGAGATCCATGTCAAGACCGTGGGCGCGATCGTGAGCTTCGACGATGCGGGGCGCCTGCGCGAAGCCGGCACGGCCGACAACGAACAGGACAAACTCGATGCGTTCGAACACGATGCCTGCGTACAGTATGCGCTGCGCGATAGGCTCGGTCAGCGTTACGCCCTGAACTGATACCGACACTTCTTTATCTGCGTCGGCGGCAGCGCGCCCATCATCGGCCGCGCGGTCCTCGACGTATCCGCTTGCAACCGCTTTCATTCTTCGATGTGATGCTGTCATGGCGCGACTCGTACAAGTCGATTCCATTCTCGACGTCCCCGCCACTAGCTGGGACGACTTATGCGCCAGCGGACAGCCGTTTATCCGGCACGGCTTCCTCGCGGCCCTGGAGGCCAGCGGCAGCGTAAGCGAGGCCAACGGCTGGGTGCCGGCGCACTGCCTACTGGAAAACGACGATGGCCAGATCGTGGCCGCTGCCCCGCTCTACGAAAAGCATCATTCCTACGGCGAATTCGTTTTCGACTTCGCCTGGGCCAACGCCTATGCCCAGGTCGGGCTGGACTACTACCCCAAGCTGCTCAATGCCGTGCCCTTCACGCCGGTCAGCGGCCCGCGCATTCTCGGTCGCGACGAAGAGGCACGACTCGCGCTGGCGCGCGCCATGGCCGACCTGCCGGGCGAACATGACGCCTCGTCGCTGCATAGCCTGTTCGTCGACGCCGACTCGGCTCGCCAATTCACAGAAGCCGGCGCCAGCGCACGACGCGGCTGCCAGTACCGCTGGTACAACCGCGACTATGCAGACTTCGACGCCTTCCTCGCGCAGCTATCCTCGAAACGCCGCAAGGAGATCCGGCGCGAGCGCAAACGCATGCACGACGCCGGCGTTCAGGTACAGGCGATGCGCGCCGACGAAATCGACGACGAACTCTGGGATACTCTCTATGCCTTCTATGGCCGAACCTATGCAATTCGCGGCCAGGCCCCGTATCTTACTCGGGAGTTCTTCACCGAATTATGCAACCGCATGGGTGAGCGTGTGCGCTTCTTCGTCGCCTACCACCGCGACCGCCCGGTCGGCATGGCCTTCATGATGCTCGGCGACGATACGCTTTACGGCCGCCACTGGGGCTGCGAGACGGATTACCACAGCCTTCACTTCGAAACCTGCTACTACGCGGGCATCGAGTACTGCATCGAAAACGGGCTGGCATGTTTTGATGCCGGCGCCCAGGGCGAGCACAAGATTCGGCGCGGCTTCGAGCCGGTGCCGACCTGGTCCTACCACGTCATCGACCATCCCCAGCTCGCCGCAGCCATCGACGACTTCTGCGTCCGAGAAGCTGCCATGATGGAATCGTTCGAAAACGAGCAGCGCGAACGCAGCAACTTCGCCTGCGACGCGCCACCGACCACGTGAGCGGCCTACGCGTGTACTGGCTGGATCCGAACACGCCCGACGGCGCCTTCCCCGATCCCGAACTCGCGCTCGACGAGCCGAACGGGCTGCTCGCGATGGGCGGCGACCTGTCGCCTTCGCGTCTGCGCCGTGCCTATGCCCATGGCATCTTCCCCTGGTACAACCCGGATGAATCGATCCTTTGGTGGTGCCCCGACCCGCGTACCGTATTCGACACCGGTGACATGCACGTCTCCCGCCGGCTCAAACGCACCCTCGCCAAGGCCGATTACGCCGTCACCCTCGATGAAGACTTCAACAGCGTCATCAGTCACTGCGCGGCCGTTCGTTCCGGCAACCCCGGCACCTGGCTCGGCCCCGAGATGCGCGCCGCCTACGCGAAGCTGCACGCACTGGGCAACGCACATTCAATCGAAGTATGGCGCGACGGCGCGCTGATCGGCGGGCTGTATGGCGTGGCCATCGGGCGCATGTTCTTCGGCGAATCCATGTTCTCCCGCGAGCGCGACGCGAGCAAGATCGCCCTCGTCTGGCTTGCCCGGCAACTGCATGCCTGGGGCTTTCCCCTGCTCGACGGCCAGGTGGGCTCCGGCCACCTGTATCGCATGGGCGCGATCGACCTACCGCGCAGCAAATTCCTGAAGATCGTGCGTCAGTCGATCGACAAACCTGCCCCGCAAGGCCCCTGGCGATTCGATATCGAGGTACCGGCCAGCCCCCAGCATATCGGCGAATGACTGTCTGTCATGCGCACAGGATTGAACCGCCACCCCAAATCACCGATAATCCAGCGGTTAAACCGTCAGAATTAGAGATCAGGAGTCAATGGCCAAAGAAGACCACATCGAGATGGACGGGACCGTCGTCGAGACGTTGCCGAACACCACCTTCCGCGTAAAGCTGGAAAACGGACACATCGTCACCGCCCATATTTCCGGCAAGATGCGCAAGCACTATATTCGCATTCTGCGCGGCGATACCGTCACGGTACAGATCACGCCCTACGACCTCAGCAAGGGGCGAATCACCTACCGCGGCCGCTAGTGACAAAAAACGTCACCTTCTGACGTAGCCAGAATGACAAAACACGTCACTACCGCCTCAGGCTATTGAGAATAAAGCGTTACAAAGCTGGCACGGACCGTGCGATACAGCTACCACGTCATAACGACGCCGCTCTTCTTCACGCTCAACGGGGAACCCAAATGCAAAAGCAGCAAGGCTTTACACTTATCGAACTGATGATCGTCGTCGCGATCATCGGCATCCTGGCGGCCATCGCCATTCCGCAGTATCAGAATTACACGACTCGTGCGAAAGCATCCGAAGGTCTGACTTTGGCTAGCAGCGCAAAAACAGCCGTTGCCGAGACCTATCAAACCGACGGTTCTTTCCCTTCCAGCAATAGCGCTGCAGGGCTTCCGGCCACGATCTCGGGAGAGTACGTTAGCAGCGTTGCAGTTAGCGGCAATGGTGTCATTACCGTTACGTTCAATAGCAACGATGGCACTTTGAGCGGAAAGACGATCACTTTGACGCCAAGCGCCACAAGCACCGGCGCCGATGGAACTACGGCATCGACGGGCTCGATCAGCTGGGCCTGCGCGGGCACCTTGGAAAATCAGTACAAACCTGCAAATTGCCGGGCCGACAGTACAGGCGGTTAAAAGCTACGCCTCTCCCACGGCTTCATGTCGGCAAAAGGCTGGACGATGTCCAGCCTTTTTGCTCGCCGAACGAAATTTTTATTTACACAACGCTTCTGACCTAATATTAGAAACGCTTAGCCGCGCCGGTTTGGAGTAGCGCCGCGCGTTTCGACAACGGGCACGTTTCGCAAACCCGGAGAAAACGGGTCAGATCCTTTTCCTCTTTTCCTGCTACGGTAGGCTAAAATTCGGCAAATCGTGCACCGATGCCTCGCCTGCCTCGCTTCAACCTGATCGATGTCCCACAGCACGTCATCCAGCGTGGCAATAATCGGCAGGCCTGCTTTTTCGATTTCGACGATTACACGTTTTGCCTAGAGTGCCTCGCCAAGGCCGCAGGCGATACGGGCTGCGATATCCACGCATACGTATTGATGACCAACCACGTCCATATCCTGGCGACGCCGCGCCGCAATCATGCCGTGCCGAAGATGATGCAAGCGATCGGTCGACGCTATGTCCAGTACGTGCATAGCGCCATCAGCGCACTGGCACGCTGTGGGAGGGCCGCTATCGTGCTGCGCTCGTCGAAGCCGAGCGCTATCTGCTAGCTTGTTATCGGTATATAGAACTCAACCCCGTTCGGGCGCAGGGCATGGCGGATCGCCCTGAAGATTATCGTTGGTCGAGCTATCACACCAACGCACTGGGGCAAAACGATACGTGCATTACATCACATCCCGTCTATACCGCACTCGGCGCCACACCGGCCGCCCGCCGTGCCGCTTACCGCGCACTTTTTGCCAAAGCTCTACCGGCGGATACCCTTAAGGAGATACGTCAAAGCCTCAACCAGGGCGTTGCGCTGGGCAGCGACACGTTCAGAGACCAAATCGAAACAATGCTGAAGAGGCGTGCGAAGCCAGGGAGCCGTGGCCGCCCTGCAAAAGGGAAGATCGATGAGTCCGCATAGTCACAAACGTTCGATCGTCGGTAGCGAGCACAGCGCTAACGCCATTCTTACCTGGCCAGACCGCTTTAGAAGGAACAAGCGAGAAGCGGCGTCCATGGGGCGTCGGCCTGATCGCGTATTAATTGGATCTGACCCCTTTTTGGGGAGGCTGTCTGTGGCCAAGCTTCGCGATTACGGCTCGGCCGGTTTCACCCTAATCGAACTGATGATCGTGGTCGCGATCATTGGCATACTCGCAGCCATTGCTGTTCCCTCGTATTACAGCTATGTCGCACGCGCCCAATTCACGGAAGGATTAAGCCTTGCCAGCGGGATTAAAACGGCCGTAGGCAACACCTACCAAAACCGCAAAAAACTCACGGGCATCGACAACGGCGTCGGCTCGGTGCCCGCCGCGGGTACCACTACAGGCACATACGTGACCGGCGTTACCGTAAAGAACGGCGTTATCAGCGCCCGTTTCTCGAGCGACAGCGCGTTGGCCAACAAAAGCGTGACGCTGATCCCGACCGAAACGAGCGGTGCCCTGTCCTGGCGTTGCACCACTACGACCGACTTCTCCAAGGCCCCTGCCAGTTGTCGTACTAAGACGCCGGATCAGCTGGATTCGGACGAAATACCGATCGACGACGGCGGTCCTTAAGGTTACAAGACGCTATGGCGCTTACAGTGATCAAGCGGGGCGTGATCACTGCTAGACGTAGCGTAGGTTGGATTAGCGAAGCGTAATCCAACAGCGAACGGCGGCTTGTCGTCAGCTGCGGGCACATTCCAGCCGAGTGCCATTGTCCATGTCGGCTTACGGCCTACGGCCTAAGCCGACCTACGGGTGTCGAGTGCGGTTTGAGGGGCGTAGTAGCGTAGGTTGGATTAGCGAAGCGTAATCCAACACGAACAACGGCTTGTCGGCGGCGTAGGCTGCGGGCTACATTACAGAACGGGCCCGCTATACGCAGGCCCGTCCAGTCGCCAAGGCGGCCGCTAGGCCCTAGCCTTCAACCGAAACGAATATCGGGTTCGAATAGAACCAGACGTCGGTATAGTTTCGCTCGTTGAGCTTTTCGTAGTACTGGAAGTAGTTGTCGTCGCTGACTACATCGGAGCGCTGCGGCTCGCCGTTCACGGTGAGCCCTTCAACGTTATAGTCCAGGTTCGTTCCACGAAGACGAAGGTATTGATCCCGGTCGGCGGTGAAGCTGTAGGTCACAGCGTAGTACCCGTCATCGTCCTGGTACCAGTCGTCGGCAGTGTATGACTTGACCACACGGGTGCTGTCGTTGGTTTGCTTGCTATAGGCGGCGGTGCCGGGCTCAGCCTTTGTGCCAACATCACCCGCGATCACGTCGATATGGTGCACGCCCGGGTTGGTACCGTCGTAGTTGCCATCGTTGACGGTCAGTTCGCGGTTATTTGTGGCGGGCTGTTTGAAGCGAACGGTGACTGTGACAAGGTCGCCGCGGCGTGCGGTAAGCGTATCGCCCATTCGCGCGTTATCGCCGCTCACGCGCTCGGCATGGAAGTCCAGCGCGTCGATCAGGTCGCCGAACACCGAGAACGTTCGCCCGGTTCGCAACGCATCCAGAAGCGTTTGCGAGGTCAACCGCTCGCCCTCTTCGGCGGCGACCCAGGTGTAGTTCTTTGCGTACTCGCCAGGATAATAGCCGCTGGCATACGGCGGCCGGGTCTTGAAGTGGTGGTCTGAATTGGCCATGTTCCATACACGACGACCTTCGCCGAGCAGCGCATCCCACCAGCCACCTAGTTCCGAAACCACCGGATCGGTGCCACCATGCACGCCGTCGGCACTTCGGCTGCCGTAGTCGCCGCGGTTGCCGTTGAACTGATTCCCCACCATGCCTTCTACCAGGAAGAACACGTCCGGCGCGGCGTCGTTGAGTTCGCGTACGTCTTCAATTGTGTAGCTGGAGGCATACCGCAGCGGATGGTTGAGCATGCCGTAGCTGCTCTTCGGATAGGTCTGCTGCAGCCATTCGAGTGCGGCAACTGCATCTTCATGGGTTTGATTCTGGCGCTCGATGCCGGCGTCCTGCCAGGCCTGTACATCCGCAGCATTGAAATCGGACAGCTGGTTCTTGTTACTGAACCGGTACTCGAACTGCTTGATAGCGGCCAGGCGTTCGGCCTTGTTGGCCTCATTCCAGAGAATGCCGACGTTGTAGTGCTCGTGTGTGGGCATATCCCACTCGAAGGACGAATAGATCAGCCGGTCCGGGTAGTCGCTTTTCTGCAGCCGTTCCACGCCGGGAAGCTCGTATTCGGTCAACGCCTTGTAATACAACAGGCCGCCGAGATCGTTGTCGTTATTGTCCTGGCTGTCGTTACGCATATGGTTCGACAGGCTCACGTAATCCAGGTCGAAATCATCGAACGCATGCTTGAGCACATCGGACAGCGGCGAGCGAGCATCACCCGACAGCGCGGTATGCACATGCAGATCGCCCGTGACCCACCGGCCGGTCTGCTCGGCAGGCGTTGCGCCCGGTGGCGCGACTGCCACCTCGTCGCTATCGCCGCTCGAATTACAGCCGACAACAAGCGCCGCACACGCCAGGCTCAACGACAACAACCGAACCCTACTATTCAACATCACGCACCCTCGTAGTGATTCACCTGCTTCATACAGGCACTCAAGAAAACATAAGCGCGTGAATCTATAGCCGGTGTGTTTCACTCATATGACGGCGCAGCGAGCAGCCGCCTCGCGGAGTCACCTCGGTTAAGTTAGCGCCGCGTAATCCGCCACCGAAAGAGACGGTCCGCGGGATACGTGCACAACGCGGGGCTGGCCCGGGGTTCGTGTCGGCTTACGGCCTGTGGCCTAAGGCGACCTACGGGTGGGAGGGCCCGATCCGCCGGAGGTAGGTTGAATTAGGTAAGCCTCATCCAATACCAAACGGCGCCTCGTCGGCGGGAGGCGTGTACAGCGTTGGGAGGGCTGGCGGTGCGTCGGGGTTCATGTCGGCTTACGGCCTGCGGCCTAAGCCGACCTACGGGCCCTGCCCGGTTCCGACCCGCGTAGGTTGGATTAGCGAAGCGTAATCCAACGCTGAACGGCGACTCTACTTTGGGACGTGCGCGTAACGCTGGCCGGGCGCCGTCGTTCGGGACGGCTTACCGCCGGTAGCCTGAGCCGTCTCGCGCTACGGGTCTGGCCGCGCGATCCGGCGCGCGGGTAGGCACTACCCTACCCGCGCCCAAGTATCGGTTACCCCTGCCGCTGGAGCATGAAGGTCTGGTAGGTCAGCTTCTGGAACTCGCGGTCGAGGAAGGCCAGCCCGGCGAGTGACGAGATCATCAGCGAGATGGCGAAGCCATAGCCGTAGAAGATCGCACCGAGATACATGCTCAGCAGCGTAAGCAGCACGTTGCTCACCAAAAACAGCAGACACAGTCCGAGCGCGATCTTGAGTTTGTCCAGATAGAAGATGACGTTGAGAATCGCCATGAACAGCACCTGCATGCCAACGGCGACGATATCGATATTGAACAGGGGCACGTAGTACGGCGAAAAGCCGAGCCAGTCGATCAGCGACGGCGCGATCAACAACAGCGCGACCACGGTAATACCCTGAATCTTGAAGATATCGTAAACGCCCTGCTGCACCGTCTCGACCATACGGTCCAGCCGCAGCTCGATATGCCGCAGCGTATCGCCACCGCGCACGGCGTTGTAATAGGCGTCGTAGCGCTCGGCGAAGTCGGTTTCCAGACGGATTAGGAACACCGCCATACCCGGCACAATCGACAGATAAGCCAGAAAGATCGGGAAGTCGTAAATGGGCGAGGCGCGCAACGGCCCGATGACCTGCTCAGAGGTCGCGGGGTTGTACCAGAACAGGAACTTGTCGGCCCAGAGGCCGAGGTTATAGAACAGCCCGGTAAAGGCCAGCGAGCGATACGTCATCTTCGCATGACGGATATCGAACGCGGCGATCTTGTCGCCCGGGTAATAGCGCAACACCAGAAACAGCAGGATATAGAACAGAATACCCTGGCCAACCACGAAGCCGCCCAGCAGCCCCACGAGATCGTAGCGGCGCAGCGCCATGCCCAGCACGAAGGTGATCGCATAGCCGATGAAAAACGCCCAGAGCACCTGCCGGTAGGCTTTCATGCCCGTGATGAACACGGTGATGCACCAGATATTGGTCAGCAGCACGAAGCCGACGAACATCTCGACGCGATACAGCAACGGCGTACCATCGAACAACGCGTAAAGCACCGCGAACCCGATCGCCGCCGCCAACACGTTCATCATCGTCAGCAAGCCGATGAGGTTGGGCAGAATGGTGCCGTCTTTCTTTTCGAACAGCCGGTCCGCCACAAAGCGGGTGAACAACAGCTGGGCAATACCCGACAGACTGAGCGACGCGGCGACCAGATAGGTGACCGACACCAGGAACTGCCAGATCTGCTGGGAGCGATCCGGCAGCAGGCCCAGCGTGAGCAGGCCGATGGCCATGATCACGAGAATGGACAGAACCCAGGGCCCGGAGCTGATGATGCCGGCGTAGCCGTAGGCACGCAGCAGCCCGAAATAACTGTCCTTGCGTAGCAGCTTGCGCAGCTCGAAACCGATACCGGCCATGCCCTACTCCCCTGCGGCAGCTACCGGTCGCGCCCGCTGATCGGTCGCTTCCGCGTAAAGGTGTTCGTAACGTTCGAGCATGAGCTGCTCGGAATAGTGCTCGTCCACGCGCTTGATGCCCACTTCGCGGGCCGACTCCCAGGCTTCACGATCGTTGAGCAGATCGAGAATGGCAGCAGCGGTTTCGCCAGGATCCGCGATCGGCACGATGCGCCCTGCCGCATGCTTGGGATCGGCCGGCGTGGTCAACGATGTCGCACGGTCTTTCGGATGGCCATGTACCAGCTCGTAGCAGGATCCAACGTCCGTGCACACCACCGGAATACCCGACGCCATCGCCTCGAGCGCCACCAGCGGCTGTGCTTCACTGATGGAGGTCAGGGTGGCCACACGGATACGTGCGAACACGTCTTCGGCCTTTTGAAAACCGCGGAACTGCACGATACCGCCCAGATCCAGCTGGGCCGCGAGATCGCGACATTCCTGCGCGTATTCCGGGTCTTCCGATTCCGGGCCGACAATCCAGCCCTGAGCACCCGGCAGACGCGAGGCGACGATACGCATCGCCCGCACAAACGTCTTGATTTCCTTGATCGGCGCGACGCGCCCGATCAGCGCGATGATGGGCGCCGTATTCTGGTGCGTCTGTTCGCGCAGCGGCGAAAAACGGCTGATGTTGATCCCGTTGGGAATCACACGCGTATGTTCGGCCGGCGCGCCGTCGATGATCTGGCGCTCCCGGTTACCCTCGTAAAGCGTGGTGATCGGGTTCGCTGCCGCGTAGGTCAGCCGGCCGATGCCGTCGAAGAACCGAATCCATAGCCGGCGGATATAACTCACGTCATGGCGAAAACCGTGTGTCAGCACGTCGTCGTAGGTCTTGATCCACTCGGCTTCGGTGAGATCGATCTGGCGTTCCTTGGTATAGATGCCGTGCTCGGTGACGATGAACGGCAGATCGTGCATATGCCGCGCCAGCGCACCCAGGAAGCCCGCATAACCGGTCGAGATCGAATGCAGGCAGCGGCTCGGCGGCAGATTGCGGGCGATACGTGCAAGCATGAACAACGGCGAGTGCATGTTGCGCACCGACCAGAAGTAGTCAAGAAAGGACGGATCGGTGCAGTACTTGCGGTAATAGTCGACGATCTGTTCCCAGGCCTGGCGGCTGTAGAGGAAATCCTCATGCGCCAGCCCACCCTTCTTGCCCAGTAGCTGGGCGACTTCGCACAGCTGGGTGTTGGGGTCCGAGCTGCGCGGATCCTTGAAGTACTGGTGCAACTCGTCGCTGGCCTTGAACGCCTTACGGTTGCCTTCGAACTGGCGCGGCTCGTCGACGCTCTGGCCGGCGTCCATCAGGTAATGGCATTCCAAATGCACGACGTTGTCGGGCTTGTCGTAGAGAATGCCGTTATAGGCAGCTTCGCTGCCGCCCATGAATACGATCGCAAAACGACGATGCGGCAAGCCGCGGATCATCTGTTCGACCCAGCTGGCCACGCCGCCGCGCACCATAGGATAGGTGCCTTCGAGCAGCAGCGTGACGTCCGCCGGCGGGTCGTTCGGGCGCAGGGTGGGCCATTTCATAACCAGTACTCCATCACCGGCCGCATAACAGGATTGTTGAGTGCGCGAGGGCTCATGCGCGACAGCGCCGGTGCCACTTCACCATAATCGCCGCGCACGAAGGCCAGCTCCGCCCAGCGCGGCGCGGCATCGTCGCTCGACAAACCCTGGCGCTCGGCGCGGCGCAGCGCGTCCTCGGCCTCGTCATAGTCGCGAAGTTCCATACAGATACGCGCTCGCAAAAGCGAACGCTGAGCCGAATCATTACGCTCGATCGCGGTGTCGAGGGCATCGCGGGATTTGGTGAGCATGAGCTCCTTGACGCTGCCCTTGGCGAGTTCGAGATAGGAAAACTCCCAGAACAACAGCGCACGCTCTTCGTGTAGCTCGCCGTCCGGATCGCCGCTGGCCGCGATCGCGTCGCGCACCTCGTTGAGCTGGCCTTCCAGGTCGCGCTCGATCGAGTTGAGCATGGCATAGGCCAGCAAGCGGACTTCGTCAGCCGAATCACTCAACGCCGAGCGCAGGATGGGCACCGCGTCGCGACGCGGCAGATGACGACAGGCCATGATCGCCTGCTGGCGACGGTTACGGTCGTCGAAGTGGGTCAGCACCGACGACAGGCCATCGCGCATGAATACGTCGTTCGGGTCGACCGTGACCGGCTGGAACGGCAGGTCCGGAATTGCCAGCGCGTCCCAGGCCTTGGGCTTTTCGCGGTAGGCAAAATAGAGCCCCGATAGCATGCCCAGCGTCAGCCCGATGGCACCCAGGGGCGGCGTAAACATGCTGGCGGTCGCCAGAAAGGCGAAACCGCCGCCCACCGGGCGCTTGTAGGTCGGCGGCAGGGCCAGATACAGCCCGACGATGAGCACCGCACAGCCGAGCAGGTGCACTAAAAGGATCGTGAGCAGCGCCACCGGCTCGTGCCAGCCGATGACGAACGCCCAGGTCGCCAATGCCTCGATCAGCAACCCCACCGGAATGAGAATCAGGCTAAGCAGGCGCATTTTGCTCGGCCTGGCGACGAATACCGGCCACCAGATTGGCAGCGGACTGTTTGCCATCGACGTTGCGCTGGTGGAACACCAGACCGCTTTCTGCCACGTCGACACCGAAACGCTCGTTGAGTAGCAGCGTCATGCGCTCGCGATACGCCGCCGAGCCACGCTCGGGCGTGAGCGGCATGAGCACGTATATCAGCTTCGAGTCGTGGCCCAGATCGGTGGTCCAGGCATAGTCGAGGGCACGCAGCTGCTCGTAGATGAGATCCGCCAGCGTCGCGCTGCTCACATCGTCGATATGCCCCGGCACTTCGAAGGCCACCAGCAGCGAGTTCAGCTTGTAGCGGGCGGCATACCGCGACCAGCGCTTGAGCCGTTCCTCGAACTGGAAGCGGGCCAGCTCGGCGTCCGCAGGCGTACGGGCATAAGCCTCGGTGATGATATCGCCGAGATTGCCGCCCAGCACGGACAACAAATGCAGATTACCGCGCTCGAATTCGACGAACGGCATTTCCGTAACCGTCACGATCGCCCAGATCTTGTCGTTGACGTCGATCAGCGGAATCACGGCCAGCAACGGCTGGGCGCGATTCTGCAGCTCGACTTCCATCTCGCTTTTCAGGCTGATCATGCAGCGCTGCTCAAGACAGGCCTGCACCATCGGATCACTCGCGATATCTCTATCCGCCGGGCGACCGCCGATGAACGCCAACGGCTCACGCTCGACGCGTTCGCGTTCGTCGACGCGATAAAGCGCGCCCTGCTCTACACGACCCTCGTGCGAGATGAAGCTCAACAGGTCGCTGGCCCGCTCGGTGAGAATATCGTCGCCCGGCTCCACCACGTCGAAACGCTCGGCCAGGGCAAGCAGTACATCGCGCAGGTTGTGCGGATTGGCCGCCAGACGCTCGGCGAGCTGATCATGCGAAACACGCAACACATGAAAGTTGCGCACGAACTCTTCAAGACGGGTGCCCTGATAGTCGTTGATGATCTTCATCTGGGTGATACGGCGCCGCCAGATATCGGTGAACTCGCCGGCCACCATGCCGGTAAGCAGCACCCCGATGGCGTACTCGATCGGCAGAAGGCCGTCGCCCCAGCCGGTGCCCGCGGCGATCATCATCAGCGCGACCGTAAGCAGCGCCGAAGCGAAGCCGAACAGAAAGCCATAGCGCAGCCCGGCCAGCAGCGGCCCGACAATCAGCCAGGCGAACGCGCTGGCGTAGAACAGCGGGTCGTCGGCATTGAACAGCCAGCCGGCCACCGGTACCAGCAGCGTGAGGACCGCCGTTTCCAGCATGCGCACCCAGATGGGTGGCACCTGGTAGTTCACGTCTTCTATTTGGGTGACCATAGGCAACCTTTCGTACTTTCGGGCCGGCTAGACGCGGGTCAAACTTAAAGCGGCATGTCGCCGACGAGATCGCTCATCAGCTTCTGCGCGGTGCCACTGACGGTGGCATAGCCCCAGCCGGCCTTGGAGCCCGAGGCGCTCCACACCGTGGCGCCGGTGTTGATGTCGATAACCCGCAGGCTGACGCCCACGGCCGGCTCGCCGTCGAGGCCGGTCTTGTACTGCCATTCCTCGACCGCGCCGGTCACGCCGTACTGATAGCCCTGGCTACGGGCCCAGCTGATCGCCTGATCGAGCGCGGCGTTCTGGTCGAATTCGGGCAGACCGCCATTGTCGCTGCGCGGCGCCGGGGTAAGCGTACGCACGCCGCGCTGATGCAGCAGCGTGGTCAGGATGGATTCGGCACGCTGGCCGGCCTGAGGCGTTTCCGCATAGTTGGCGATCGGCAGCAGCGCCCAGCGCGCCGAGCCGTCGAGCTGCTGGCTGCGGTGCACATCGGTGACGGCACAGCCGGAAAGCATGGCGACGGCAAGCGCGAACAGGCCTGCGATAAGAGTAGAGCGTTTCATGGTGGTGGTTTCTCCCTGCCTACGAGTGACGTTGTTGAGCGTTCTTTGATCGGCGCGTTAACGGCCGAGGAAATACTGATACTTGATGGAACCGCTGTACGAATTGTCCTGAGTCTGACTGCCGGTCTGATCGACGCCAAAGTTCAGGCTCAACTCGTCGCTGCCGAATACGCGGCTGCCGATCGCGAAGTTCGCACTGATGCCGAATTCGTTGTCGGGCAGCACATAGCCGGTATCGATGTTGAGCTGATAGCGCGGTGACGCCACCAGCGGATACTCCTCTCCCGGAATACCGCGGGCGAACGACAGCCCCGCGCCGAGGAAGGTATATCGCGTGGGCACGACATCGTTGAGGTTGGTGCCGGCCGGCAGCCGTGCCGCCATGTCCGACGGCAGATCGTCTTCCAGGAAGTTCTGCGACGTATCCGCGAAAACCCGCGCCTGTACCTGATGCGTCGGGCCAACCATCAATGAATGCGCGAACGACGCTTCCAAACCGTAGCCGTCGCCCAGATCATTGCGATCCTCGCGTGAGTGATACTGCGAGTAGGTCGCGGTCAGCGAAAGACTGTCGCGCGGGTTGAGCACCCATTCCAGGCCCACGCCCAGATCGTCGCGGAGCCCGAGCGCGCGCAGCTGGGCGGTATCGTCCGCCAGCGTATTGATGTCCAGGAACACCGAGGCGCCGACGTTGCTGGTGAGCTGCCAGTCCTGGCGCAGACCCAGCTGGGCAATATCCTTGGCATCGGTGGATACGGCGCCCACCCGTACGGTCGTCATGCCGCGACGCTCGCGCCAGTTGAGCACGACGTTCGCGAACTGCTCGTCCTCAAGCCCATCGAGGTCGACCAGATCGTCGTCGGCTGACAGCTGACGCGCGCCCACTTCGACACGGGTCGAGAGCTTCTCGCCGCTCAGGCGAAGGAACACGCTTTCGGAGTTGATATCCAGGTCACTGATGCTGCGCACAATCAGTTCCGTGCCGAAATTCTGCGGCATCGTCTGATAAAGCTCGGCGGCGTAACGCGGCACCACGTCGATACCCGTCACATAGGGTTCGTTCGGGCGTTCGTGCTCGAGCGCCAGTACGAGTGCGCGGGCACGGTAGTCGAGCTGGCGCAGCGCGGTAATGCGATCGGCGATACCAATATCGCCGCCCGGGCGGGAGCCTTCCAGAATGCGCTGCATCGCCACCTGATCGTTGGCCTGGAGGGCCACGGCCAACTCCTGCCAATCCTCGGTTTCCAGCCGGCGCCGATGCGCCTGTAGCAACCAGTAGCGGGAGTACGCCGGCTGTTCTTCACTCAGATAGTAGCCGAACAGCATTTCGACGTCGGTCGGCGTGAGTTCGTCACCGCTGCGCCCGTCCAGGGCGCGACGCAGCCAGTCGCGACCTTCGTCCGCCCCCAGCATGTTGGCCTGCACCGACAGAATGCGCCCATCCTCCTCGCGCTGTTCGCGAGTGAGCTTGCCCTGCTCCTGCAGATGCCGCATCAAGCGCGGGCGCAGTTCGGTGAGCGCATATTCGCGCATGCGCCGCGCCGAGTCGAAGCGCCGCCCGCGCTCGAGCGCGTCCGCGTAGTCGAGCACGAGCAGATAGTTGTCCGGGTCCCGCTGTACCGCGCGGTCGTACCACGGCAAGGCGGTCCGGGTTTGCCCAAGCCGGCTGTATGCCATGGCAAACACGGGCCATTGCCGCGAATCGTTCTTGGCGTCGTCGGACCAGGCGTTGACGTAACGTGCGAGCTCGTCGGTATAGCCACCGTCCGCCAACGTCGCGAGCAAGGCCGCGCGCGTGCCGGCATCGTCGGGCGCCAGGGAAAGGGACTTCAAATAGGCGCGTCGGGCCTTTGCAAGATCACGCTGCTGATACTGGTAATCGCCATAAAGCTGCCAGTAGTCTGCCGACTGCTCGAACACGGCCGGGCGCGTCTGCGCCATGGCGATGAGTTCGCGGGTGAGATCGGGCCGGTTTTCCCGCTGAGCGGCAGCCAGCATGGACACGATCATGTCGCCGTGCTGGTTCTCGCGCCAGTCGGTACGGGCCACTTCCATGGCCATATCCATGCGGCCAGTGACAACAGCCGTCTGCGCCAGACGAAGATACCCTGTCTCGTCGAGCTTGCGCCCGAGATACAACTGGTAATAGGCATCGCGGGCGATCGCGGGGCGGTTCTGATTCCAGGCCAGCTCACCCACCGTTTCCCAGTAGAAGACCTCCTGCTCGGTGGCCGTGCCGGGCTTGTTCGGCAGCGAAGTCATAACCGCCAGCGCCTCATCGAGTTGCCACTGACGTGTTAGCAGACGCCCTCGCGCCTGGCTCTCTTCCACGCTACGACCAAAGCGCGACGCGATTTCGTTCCAGGTAGCCAACGCGCCCGGCAGATCGCCGTTGAGCTCCTGCATCATCGCCAGCCGCACCCACAAGTCTTCGTCGGGCGAGCCTTCGCGCACCCAGTCCGACAACATGGCGATCGCGCGATCGGGGTCGCCCTCGCTGTTGAGCAAGTCAACCAGAAGGCGCCGCTGGCTGGTACTCAGCGGGTGCCGTGACTGGATACGCTGCAATGCGGCGAGCACGGCGGACGTGTCGTTGAGGTCGGTGCCGATGTCGATAATCTGATTATCGTACGCATCGGAGCCGCTGCGCTGCGCCAGCCACTTGTAATTGGCCAATGCAGCCGCGGGCTGCCCGGCCCAGACTTGCACTTGGGCAAGCTGGGCGCGCAGGTTCTCGTTATCGGGGTTACGACGAACCAGCCGCTCCAGGCCGGCTAGCGCTTCGTCCAGCTGATTGTTCGCCAGGGCGATCTGCGCGTCGCGCTCGAGCCCCTGCTCATCGTCCGGACGCAGCTGCACATAGCGGCGCGACCAGGTCTGTGCCTGGGCGAGCCGGTTGTTGGCCAGCGCCATCTCGATGCCGATATCGAGGAACGTCGGATCGTTGGGGTAGGCGTCGATAAACTCGCCCGCCATGCGCAGACCGCTGCCATCATTGGTCTGCTGCGCGGCATCGAGCGCGGCCAGTGCCGCATCCCGACGCAGGGATTCGTCGTCGGTCGCGGCAAACGCCGACTGCCACGCCTGGGCAGCACGCATGGGCGCATCGGCGGCGAGCCACCAGCGCGCGGCCTCGCCGTACCAATCGTAGGCGCGTGCGGGGTCCTGTACGGCCAGGCGCTCATAAAGATCGGCTGCCCGTGCCGGCCGGCCCAGTTCAAGCCAGCGACCGGCAAGCACCTCGAGCTGTTCCGTGCTCAACGACTCATTGCGTTCGAGCGCGTTCATCTGCGCGATCAGTTCGCCCTGCTGGGCGTCACGGCGCGGGTCGTCCGCGGCCAGGGCGTTGAAGGCCTGCCAGGAAATCTGGTGATACAGCCAGCGAGCGTTCGCGTCGGTGCTATCCGCCAACGGCTGCATCACTTCCATCGCCTTCGGGATGTTCCCTGCCGCGGCGAGCTGGCGTGCCAGTTTCAGCCGCAGCTGATCGTCGCCCGGGTTGGCTTCCAGCAAGGCTTCGAGATAGGTGATCGACACGCTGCTCGGGTCGTCTCGTCCACCGTCGACCTGGCTGAGCGACAGAAAGCGGCGTGCCGGGAACAGCAGCACCAGGGCTACCACCAGCACTACGGTGATGATCAGCAGCGTTAGCGGCCGAACAAAGCGTGTGCGTTTGGGCGGGTCTTGTTCTTGATTGTGTTCAGCCACAGTCGATCCTTACAGGTCCCGACGTACTGCCTGTGTAGCGCAGCGTTACCGTATTGCCCCCACCTCGACGCGAAGCGCCGTCTGCCGAGACACGACAACCGGCCGTGCCGGCCAGCTCGATCTCCAGCGGCACGTGCTCAGCCGCCATTTCCAGCGTCACGTCACCGCCGCTGTTAAGCCATTGCGTGATACGGCCGTTCGAGCGCCGCACATAGGGCGTCGACGGCTCGCCACGTTGCAGCTGCAACGTCACCCGCGGTTCGCCCGAAAGCGCCACATAGCGCCCGGGGCGCAGATCGCTCACGCCCACAACGCCACTGGATGCCGCAAT
Source organism: Salinisphaera sp. (assembly GCF_002729955.1). Lineage (GTDB taxonomy): Bacteria > Pseudomonadota > Gammaproteobacteria > Nevskiales > Salinisphaeraceae > Salinisphaera. The sequence continues at coordinate 104,343 of NZ_PBYA01000028.1, forward strand.
GTCGGGCCAGCCGAGTGCGGGCGGCAGGCGCAGGGTACGCATATGTGTGGCCCCGGTAATCTGCCAGCCGCCGTCCAGGCGACGGGCGATCCCTGCGTCATACCAGTTGCGCGCGATACGGCTGTATTCGCTGGCGAACAGCGGCAACGTGCGCTGACTGCGCGCATACGCGTAGACGTCCTTGAGCGCATTCAGCGAGGCCGGGCGTCCGGCGGAATAGAAATGGTAATAGATGTCGATCGGCTTGAGCCGGCGCGGCTCGTCGGTGAGCTTGAACGTCTCTATCACACGCCGAAAACCCCAGTAAGGTCCCGTCATGTCGTTGGTATAGACGTTCTCGTTGATCACCGGGGCATACACCTGCAGGTGGTTGCCCTGCGGCCGCAGCATGGGGGTCACATCAAGCAGCGTCGGGTTGTCCGACATGATGTGCGTATTGCCACCGTTGAGGTTCTCAAGCCCCAGCCGGTCCGCGATCGCGAGCGCCTTTTCCGGCGGCAGCGCGTTACCACTCCACAGCAGTGTCGTCACCCGCTTGCCGGGCGGCGCCAAGTTTTCATTGATGTAGCGGGTCGAGCCGGCGACCTCTTTCTCAAGCGAGAACCGATAACCCTTGATCGGGAGGTTGTAGGCAAAGCCGGCTGCGGTCCGCCCCTCGCCGGCCAGATCGCCCTCCTCGAGCGCGGGCCAGTCGAACGGGTGGCTGAAGGTATGCGAGGCGATTTCAACCCAGGGCAGTTTGAATATCTCGCGTGCGATCGGTTCGAGCTGGCTGGACAGCTCGGGGTATAGGCCTTCCGGGGAAAGCTCGCCCTCGATCACCGATACCGTCGTGGGCACGCGATATTGCTTGAATATGCGCTCGAGCATCACCTGACTGGTGAACGGGTTACCGGGGAACGCAGCCCGGTTCATGAACGCGTCGCCGTCGACCTCGGTCATCCAGTAGCGGGAACCGTTTTCGGTCGTGGCGTCCGCGACGGGCATATCCGGCAGCGCCAGCGCTCGCTTCAAGAATGCGAACGGGTCCAGGATCCAGCGGGCCTGATCGGCCATGCCCTGCTGGACCAGCCAAGGGGACAGCGCCACGCCACCCCAGCTGCCAGTGGCGATCGGCACGAAGTTCGATCCGTTGCCGTCACGCATGGAAAGATGGGCGGTGAGTCCGTCGCCCACGAGCTCATAGCCGGTCTCGTTGGTGGCCGGCGTACTGGGCATACCTTCAAAGCCGAGCATGTCGTCGTGATCGACGACTTCGAGCCCCTTGTCGGAAATCGAGGGGACGACCTGCAAACCGGTCAGGTCCGACAATTCGCCGGTGACGGGAACACCCGGCGAGCCGAACATGGCCACCTGCACGCCATCTCGCATCTGCTTGAGCAGCCAATCGCGATAGGCCGACTGCGCACCCACGCGGCCGTTGAGCCAACTCACCACGCCCGCATAGCGCCCACGCAGCGTGTCGTCAGGCAGCGGCCCGTCCACATCCTTGTACACGGCGCCATAGCCCAGGTACTCCAGCGGCATGGCGATATTGAGGTGCGCGTTCGAATACGCCACCTCGTTGTACTCGATTTCGGAGGCATCAAAGAGCACGAGCACCTTGCGCGGCATCGGCTCGATCGAACCTACGCCCACCTGATTGAGCGCCCCATTGCTCACCCACGGCACAATGCCTTCGTCCGCGATGCGGCGCGCGGTCTCACGCGCGAGTTCACGATCGGCCGGCTCGACATAGTCGATGGCGATTGCGGGCAGGCCGTAGTCGTTGCGCACCTCGCGCAGCCGATCCAGCACGTACTGCGTATCTTCCGGCTTCACATCGCGATAGCTTTGCGTGCGCACATCCCAGGACTGGTACAGGGATTCGGCCGCCACGCCGACAATATCGCCGCGCACCCGATCCAGAATCTCGAAGCCGCGGTTGAGCAGCAGCTTGATACCGGGAAATTCCGAACGAATACGCTTGATCAGTGCCACCAGCGCCTGCTGCTGCTCGGCCGCCGACGCTTCGTCGGTGGCAAACAGGCGGTAGCTGTCCAGCGTATCCAGGAACAGTGCGCGGTAGCCCTGACTCCAGAGCGGGCGGATACGCTCATTGATTATGTAGTCGCCCCACTTCTTCTGGGTCAGGTCGGCGGCCTGGCTGTTCCAGCCCTCGTTGCGCGCCTTGAATGCCTCGCTCGGCAGGCTCTCGCCCGCACGCCAGTGTTCGGCTTCGCCCAGGCTCACATAGGCGAATGCCTGGGTGCCGTACTGCTCGAGTTCATCGAGCTGGCCTTCGCCCATATGCTCGGACTCGACCACCGCCCAATCGAACTGCGCGAGCATATCGACGGGCACATCGTTACCGTAATAGATCGCCACGCTCGGCTGGCCGTCGACATCCGCATGCGCACTGCTCGCCATGAACACTGCCACCAGGGCCACCAGCAGGGCCAGAACCATGGCTTGCCAGCGACGAGCGCTATCGGCGCTGACACACGTTTCATCTAAGAACGGGCGGAAAGTGCTCACGCACGAACTCCTTCACAAAAACCTGGCCCGGCAGAACATCTGCTGGGCACCAGCGACGCGCGCGGATACCGCGCAATCCGCCTGGGCGCGGAAACACAGGTTTGCGCGCACAACAAGACAAAGGCCGGAGTCGCGCGCTGCGCACGAGTAACCTGCGTATTCGATGCCATCGCGGTAACGATAGTCACCCTGATTTCCCGCGCCGAGCGGGCATGCGCCCGAGGCCGAAGCGGCCGTAACCCATCGCCAAATCGAGCGCGAACAACGAACGGTTACCGTCGCGCTGCCAAGCCGGCGAGCTATTAGCGTCCACCGACGCATCACCGCGCGGCCCCACCAGACTGTAGCCATGCACCGCAAGACCGACGTCGTGACCGTGCGCCATCATCGCCTCTTCTGTGACGTCCCCCAAACCGTTGGGTATTCGCGATACCCAACTGGGAACAATCTACCACGAAACGCGAGCGCAACCGCACACTTAAAAGCGAAAATATTTCTTTTCCGTGAGCGCGCACTCATTCGACGCACCAGGCCCACGACTAAAACGCGCTCCTCGCGCGGAAGGAGCAGCGTATTCCGAGATAATTGAAAGGCTTAGGCCGCCGGCGCCAGAACGCGCTGGCGCACGCGCGCCCAGAGGGCATTGGTAGCCAGGCAGTAACCGGCAAACACAACCACGAAAGCCATGCACCGCGTCGCTTCGCTCACGCCCAGTGCCTGGCTGGCCAGGCCTGCGGTCATGAAGGCGCCCGCCACGGCAAGCCATGCGTAGAGCGCCCAGCCGGGCGACAGCCCGAGGCGCTGCAACAGGTGATGAAAATGATAGCTGTCCGCGGCAAGAGGGCTCTTACCCCGCATGACACGGGAAACCATCAAATAGACCGTATCCGCCAGCGGCAGGCCGAACAGCCAGACCGCAGTAATAGGCTCGATGACGGCCTGAGGGCCCTGCGCTGCCTGGATGGTGAACCAGGTCAGAATGAAGCCGAGCACCAGCGAGCCCGCGTCGCCCAGGAAAATACGCGCATGCTTCTGCCAGGGCATGCGCAGATTGAACGCCAGAAACCCCAGCACGCTGCCCAGCGTCACACACAGAAGCACGGTGTTGACCGCGCTCGTCCCGGCCGCCAGCGCGAGGATCGTCGCCACGATCATTACCGAGAAGCCGCCCGCCAGGCCATCCATGCCATCCACCATGTTGACGGCGTTGATGATGCCAACCGCGGCAAAAATGCTGAACCAAATCGCGTGACCACCGAGCTCGAAATCCTCGGCGCCGAATATCGCGCCCAGATTCTGCAGGTAGACCTCGCCGAAAAAGCACATCCCCGCACCGACGGCGAGCGTCTGCAGCGCAAGCCGCACCGGCGCCGGCACATGCTTTCTATCGTCGAGCGCGCCGAGCACCAGGAGCACAGTAATGCCGAACGCAAAGCCGGCAAACTGGCGGGACGGCACCATGCCAATACCCAGCAGCACAACCGTGAGGGCGATGGCCAAACCGCCGCAAAGCGGCGTTGCCAGCGAGTGAGCCTTGCGGCCGCCAGGGTGATCGACATGGCCGATCTTGTGGCAAAGAGGGCGCAATATAAGTATCGCTGCGGCACTCAAGGCGAAAGCAATGAGGCCGATAAAGGTGTTGATCATGGTGAAACAGCTACCGTTCAGCCCTCGTTGAAACCAGTTCTGGCTCTTGTCGCGGCGCAATATTACATCGGACATTATGACGGTTGCTTGAATGCGACCTTAATAAATCATCGCGCACGCAGGCCGAATTGGGAAATAAATCCCTAAGCCGAACGATAGCCGTCCAAATTTGTGCTGATAAATACTCTGAAATTCAGCAGCTTGCATATCACCTCTCATGTCGTTCCTAGCGCGGGGCAGTGTACGCTTCTTTCGAGGCGGGCTTATGCAAGTCGCCGCCATTCGAACGCTCGACCGAGCCCGAAAAGCGTCGACATGCGCAAATTTCCGCAGTTCGGTCCGCTGCCGCACACCCGAGCCATCGTGAATGGTCGTCCGCTTCCCAGCGTTTTGCGTGCACCCCGCGTTAAGCGAATACGCACCCTTTGAGCAACCGCCCAACCGTAGGTCGGCTTAGCGAAGCGTAAGCCGACAGAGAACGAACCCTAAAAATTATTTATTATTCTAAAATAGATCCTTACGGGTACATACTAAGAACAAACTCAAACCCCATAATACCCGCGATACCAATCCACGAAGTTCTTCACGCCTTCCTGCACACGCACCTCGGGCCGATAACCCACGGCCTCGAACAAACCCGTTACATCTGCGCTGGTCGCCTCGATATCGCCCGCCTGCATGGGCAGCATCTCTTTCTCGGCTTCGATCCCCAGGCATTCCTCGAGCCGATGGATATAGTCCATCAACGGCACCGGGTCGCCATTACCGATGTTGTAGATTCGCCAGGGCGCACAGCTGGTACCCAGGGTCGGCGCATCACTCGACCAGTTCGGGTCCGGCTCGGCCGGTTTGTAGAGGATGCGCGCCACCCCTTCAGCGATGTCGTCGACGTAGGTGAAGTCCCGCCGGTGCTTACCATGGTTGAACACCGGGATCGGCTCGCCCGCGAGCATCTTGCGGGTGAACAGGAACAACGCCATGTCCGGCCGCCCCCACGGCCCATACACGGTAAAAAAGCGCAGCCCGGTCGTGGGCAGGCCGAAAAGATGCGAATAGGAATGCGCCATTAACTCGTTCGCGCGCTTTGAAGCCGCATAGATCGCGGCCGGATGGTCAGCTGTGCCCTGCGGCGAAAACGGCATGTCGGTCGACAAACCATAGGCCGAACTCGTCGACGCATACACCAAGTGCCCAACCTTCGTATGCCGACACCCTTCCAGCACATTCAGCGTGCCGGTGACGTTGCTATCGATATAGTCGTGCGGATGGGTAATGGAATGCCGCACCCCGGCCTGGGCGGCCAGATGCACCACCCCATCGAAGCCGTGCGCCTCGAACAGCGCCGGCATGGCCTCGCGATCGGCGATGTTCATATGAACCGACTCGAACCCGTCCCGCGCAATCAGCCGATCCAGCCGCGCCTGCTTGAGCGCCGGATCGTAATACGGATCCAAGTTGTCGACGCCGACGACCGTCTCCCCCCGATCGAGCAACAGATGCGCAACATGCGAACCGATAAACCCGGCCGCACCGGTGACGAGTACCTTCATAAGAACGATTACCTGATGAATGGACCACCGCGCGAGCAGCACGGCCCGCGCAGTATAACGCGCGCGAGGCATTGCCCCGGACCACGTCGCGCACGTACCTTGTGGACGCAGGCCAGCTTAGGACGTAGGTCGGCTTAGCGAAGCGTAAGCCGACAAGGCAGCGGCAGCCCCAGCCGTCAAACCGTCCAATCCCTCTTGTGAGTACACGTTCGGCGCCCGTCGCGCTGTACAAGTTCGGCCACAGCGTAGGTCGGCTTAGCGAAGCGTAAGCCGACAAGGAAACGTAACCACCATGTGCCAAACCTGCCTTACCCCTCTCGTCGGCAACACGCCGCGCGCCGAAGGCTCCCCTGTTACCTGGCCGAAAACAGACCCGCATATCGCACCCGATAACGGGGAGTTTGCAAGCCCAGCCAATAGGTGACGCGCCTACTGGCGACACTTGATAGAACACGCTAGCCTAGAACCGCCAGAGGGCCCAGGCCGTTGCCCTAACCCCGCTGCCAATTCACCGGGTTGATACCATGCAGCCGAACGTTAACTGGGATGCCCCCCCTTGGCAGGCCGGACGAAAGCCGGCGTCGGACCACCATCGATGCAATGAAGATCCTTATCACCGGCGGCGCGGGCTTCATGGGTTCAGCGCTAGTCCGACACCTCATCGCTCAAACGGACCATGCGGTCGTGAATGTTGACTCACTGACCTACGCGGCCAACCTCGACGCCCTCGAAGGCGCTTCACAAAGCCCCCGCTACGCATTCGAACAGGCGGATATCCGCGATCGGCAAGCGGTCACCCACGCACTGGCAACGCATCAGCCGGACGGCATCATCCACCTTGCTGCGGAATCGCATGTCGACCGGTCGATTGCCTGGCCCGCCGATTTTGTCGCCACCAATATCGTCGGCACCTTCGAGCTCTTGGAAGCCGCCCGTGCTTACTACGAGCAGTTCGACTACCCGCGCCGGAAAGCATTCCGTTTTCTTCATGTCTCGACGGACGAAGTCTACGGTTCCCTCGGCGACCAGGGTTCGTTCTCCGAAAACAGCGCTTATGCGCCCAACTCGCCATACGCGGCTAGCAAGGCAAGCGCCGATCATCTGGTCCGGGCCTGGCACCGCACCTATAGCCTGCCCGTCGTACTCAGCCACTCATCCAATAACTACGGCCCCTGGCAATTCCCTGAAAAGCTTATTCCTCACACCGCTCTCAATGCGATACGCGGCAAGCCGATCACGATATATGGGAGCGGCCGCAACGTGCGGGACTGGCTTTATGTGGAAGACCATGCGCGCGCCCTCGTACGTGTATTCGAGGAAGGTAATACCGGGGAGCGGTACAATATCGGTGCGCACGAGGAATGGACCAACCTCGACCTCGTACGCCGTGTGTGCCGCATGCTCGACGAACTCGCGCCAGACCCGGATATCGGTTCGCGCGAACAGCGCATCGAGTTTGTCGACGACCGCAAAGGGCACGATCACCGCTACGCGATCGACGCCACGAAAATGCAAAGCGAATTGGCCTGGCGGCCCAAGGAGACACTGGAAAGCGGACTCAGACACACACTTGACTGGATGCTGGACAATCCGGCCTGGATCGAAGCCCATTCGCCGAGAATGGCGCAAACCGCTGGTTTAAGACCTAACTAAAGACGTTATGAGCGTTGCGTTAACATCACGAACGTCGTAGAAGCTTTCTGCGCGTTGTCTGCCGGCCTCGCCATGTCGACGCGCTAAATCAGGGTTCGATAAATAGCGGCGCATTGCAGCGGCCAGTTGGCGCGCATCACGCTGCTGAACTATAAGGCCATTTTCTTCATGGATTACGGCATCACTGCACCCCGGGGCGTCTGTCGTAATTACAGCCACACCCATCGCCATCGCCTCCAAGATTGATCGCGGCAAACCCTCTCGATAATAAGTCGGCAGAACCAACGCCGTAGCGACGCCTACGTATTCCCGCACATCTTGTACCGCACCCGGCCATACGATGACGCCCTCGCGCGCCCATTCCGACATCTGGGATTTGCTAATAGCACTCGGCGAATCCTCAATCCCTCCCAATACGACAAATCTAGCGTCGGGAAACTCGTCCACGAGCTGCCGAGCGGCTGACACGAAATATTTGATGCCTTTTTCCTCGATTAACCGAGCCGGCAAGCAAAAGGTCGGCACATCAGCAATATCGCCCTCTTCTCGCTTAGCGTAATGCGACAGATCGATACCGATTCCGGGAAGTTTGGAAACTGGCCCGCGGCGTACACCTCGTATAGACGTAAATAAATCTTGATCCTGCGTATTCAGTACAAAGACTTCTGTCGCACAGCGCAGGCTGACAGCATAAAGACAGGTCATCACTACACGAACCGTGCGCCGCTTCAGGGACTCCGACGCGTTCGCCGTGAAAACCATGCCTGCCCCTTCGATGAGGCCCACACGGCGCGGCACACCCGCCAAGCGAGCTGCCAACATGCCGTAAATTACAGGCTTCGCAAAGTACGCCAGCACCGAATCAATTTTCTGCCCACGAATGAGCCGCATGAGACTTATAAACGTGCGCAGATCCGAGAGCGGATTCAGCCCAGTACGAGACATGGACGCATCGACAGGCGTCGCTCCAAGACCTCGAATCGCCTCACGGGTATTCGGGTCGTAGTCCGGCGCGTAGACGAACACTACGTGGCCGGCGCGAGTCAACTCACTAATCAGGGGCCCTCTAAAATTTATGGCTGAGCGCGCCTGATTTCCGATAATCGCTATTCGCATCGCGGCGCTCCGCATAGTATGACGCTAAACAACTCAGTCATACGCGGGCCCCGGGTCCGTGAGAAACGGCCAGACTCGGTAGGGAAACCAGTCCGGACTATGAGAGGCATAGACTAGCCAAACGTACTGCACAAGCGCGTAAACCGCCAGCACAACGATGCGTGCCAGGACCCGGTCATGGGGCCTTACAAAGCGGATAAGATAAGCCGCGCACATCAATTGAAGCGGGGAAAAATACAAGGCAACGCGATCCACCGCTGCCGGCGCCTGGAATACCAACACCATGCCTACAAGCGACATAATAGATAATACCGCCCACACACGGCGTTCGACCCGGTTCAGCTCAACTTTACGAGCAATTATTAGCCATACTGCCGCCGGGAACGCATTCATAGCAACGCGTAACGGGGCCCCCTCCGAGGTATGCGAAAATTCAGACTCGACGTACTGGCGCCATAACGAATCGAACCGGCTTGCCAATAGCACGCCAAACACCACACCCGAGGCTACACCGGCCCCCAGCACAACCCGCATATCATTGGGCCGCCCGGCCAACGCCATGAGGGGCACGAAAATGATGGCCGACTTATGAAAAAGCGCTCCAGCGGTGACGGTTACAAGATACGCCAGTAAACGACGATCATAGAGGTATGGCAACGCCCAAAGCACGAAGCCAATTGCGAGCGCTTGCCGCGTGTAGTTCATCGCGACGACGATAGCCATATACGGAATGGCCGCCGTGAATGCGACCAATGGCTCGGGCAGGCGCCTCACGAAGCGAACCAAGCCAGCGGTAAATACAACGCCAGCCAAAAGGTTAACGCTCCAATACCCGAAGCCCAAGGTTTGCGCAAACCAGTTGAATAAGAAAAACCCGGGGTCAGGTGAACCTAGCGCCTGAACAAAACTAACCTGGCCGGCCGGCCGAAAATACATCGCAATGTAGTTCCACCAATCCGTGCCAACCTCGAATCGAAGCCCGATACTCAGGGCGATTATGCCGCCAAGAAACCACCACCCCATCCGGCTCACTGGAACTCGAGCAAGTGCTAGCGACGCGGGCAGCAGCAATAAAGTCCAGTAAACGAGCAAACATCAATCCAGTGGATCACGGTAGACTGCGGATTTTGAGCGACGAACACCGCGATGACAAGCAAGCAGGCATCTCAATCGGCGCCGGGCCCGGAAGCCTTCCCATCCGGTATTGCTCTGTTCATTCCCGATCTTGGCGGCGGCGGCGCTGAGCGCGTGGTGGTCAATTTGGCGAACGAATTCTCGCGGCGAGGTATCACCACTTACCTCGTGCTAGCTAGAGCGACCGGGCCGCTGCTTGACGTTGTTAGCGAAGACGTATGTTTGGCCGATCTTAAGTGCCCCTCCCGAGCAATGGCCCCACTGCTGCTCGCTCAATGGCTAAGGAGGACCCAACCGAACGTTCTCTCCAGCCACATGGATATCGCTAACGTCGTCGCCGCTCTCGCCTCGAAACTGGCGGGCTTTAAAGGCCACCTTCAGCATGTAGTACACATACACGTCAGTTCGCAAAAGAACCACCATCGACGCCTCAAAGATAGCCTCGTGTTTGCACTTTGCAAACGAGTTTATCCAAAAGCCGATTCTATCGTCGCCGTTTCAGATGGAGTAAAGGAAGACCTCGAATCCTCCCTAGCTCTGCCGCCAAACTCCGTAACGCGCATCTACAATCCGATAATCACCGATAGCTTTGAAACACTAGCGGCAGAGCCGGTTTTCCATGAGTGGATACAGGATAGCCAACTACCGCTGATAACCAGCGCGGGCCGGCTACACGGCCAGAAAGATTTTGCTACGCTGATTCGAGCTGTCGGAATTCTAAAGGCGGACGGCAACCCTGTTCGGCTGCTCATACTAGGCGACGGGCCCGAGAAACAGGAGTTAGCACGACTGGTGGAGCAACTCGGCCTGGGGGATTCGGTGCAGCTAATCGGCTATGTGGAGAACCCACTCGCGTACATTCACGCCTCGAATGCTTTCGTCTTGAGTTCTTTCTTCGAAGGCTTCGGCAACGTCCTTGTCGAAGCGCTAGCGTGCGGCACCTCCGTCGTATCAACTGATTGCCCTTCAGGGCCTGCCGAGATTCTCGACAACGGCCGCTATGGAGCACTAGTACCCGTAGGGGATGTAACAGCAATGGCTGAAGCGATACGCCGAACCCTCCTTAAAAAAAGGAATGATCCAAACGACTTCACCATCCAGACAAGAACCTTTCGAGCCTCACCGGTCGCTGACGCTTACCTAATAGGCTTCCGAACGCAAGCGAGACGTAATGATGATAGAACCCGCGCTAGACATCTTAGATGAGGCTAGCCATATCTAACGCTTGCTCAAAGACCTGTCTAACGCGCTTCCATGTACAAGGTTATCAATACCTGCCTGGATTGCACCTAAGACCATGTCTTCCGTAAATAGCGCCGCCTTTTCGCGACAAGCGTCGAAATAAGCCGCGTAGTCGTCGATTAATGCGATCAAACTTGCAAGGAACGCATCGGACCTGATTTCAGAAGGGGTGAACGCAAGCCCAGTCTTTGGACCCCAAGCCGAAATGAACTCCGGAGCGAACCCTGCGCTGGCGGTCGCAATAGCTGGTACACCGCGGGCGTGGGCCTCCAGAAGCGTGGTCGGAAATCCCTCATGGTAGCTAGTAATCGCGAAGCAGCGGAGCTGATCAAAGACCTCCGGCAACTCACTGCGATCCACCCAAGGCCGAATCTCGATGAGGCCGCTCATGAATAATCGGTCGATCTCGCGGCGCGCAACAATCTCCTCTTCGCCCCTTCCTACGATAAGAGCGGTAATTGGGCGTGGCGCAAACTGATTCAACTCAGCGACAAGACGGATGAACAGTGGAATATTCTTCTCGGGCGACAGTCGGGCCACTAACCCTAGATCATACTTTTTCTTCTTTAAATTGGGCTCTCTAAAAAACCATCCCGAGATAAAGTTACCCACAAACTGCACGGGCACTGGGAAAGAGGACTGGTTCTCTTTGTTAACGCTATACACTCGGTGTGCGAAACGGCTAGCCATTCGAAGTATATGATATTCAACTCGACTGTGGCCGAAGCCATCGGCGTTTTTACGCTGCAGATACATATGCAGTAACGAGATGACGTAGAAGCCGCGAACGCGAAAGACCGGCGCTAACCAAAGCGCTGATAGATCATTAAGAATGACGACCTTAATTCGCCTACCCCTCAAAAGCCTCACTACCGACGAAGTTGAAGTAAGCCGCTTTCTCTTACTTGCAACCGACGGAATCCTAATCGCGGGCTGGGAAAAACTATCTGGCTCTACTGTAGCAATCACGGCTTGCATGCCGTTTGCGTTCAGATACCGGCAGAGATGGTCGATATAAATTTGCCCGCCCCCCCATATATTCTCGCTGGGGGAATAAATACAGATCGACAAACCATCACCTCTATTGAATTCGCCATGCACGGGGAAAATCGCAAAGCTACCTAGGCCGTAGCGGTCACCAATCCTATTGTGGACCGCGCGCGATTACCATCCTCTGTGGACACGAGCCTACTCGCTCGCCCAGGTGTAGACATACTTGAGCGCACTTCGTACCGACGCAATAGCTCCGAGCACGGGACTCGGCAGCGCACTGAAATAACGCCAGCGATCAAAGGGCCAATGCTTGCTCTGCAATAACGTCCGCAACTGCTTTACGCGCCGAATATCTCCGCTCACAAACGCGCCCCTCATCGCGTTCTCCACGCGCGAATCAATATAACTCACAACCGATTTATATAACGCCCGATCTGCCGTAATACTCCCCATACGAGCGACCAAAGTCGCTACAGAGGGGCTAAGTTCTTCGAGCGTCATTATGCATGGTTTTGCCATGTAGGTTTTTTTGACCAGCGAATCCATAACCCCGCCCGTGGATTGGAAATAAATTGACGTGGGCTTTTCCGAGATCGCGCACGGATACTCCAGGGCCACCCTCGCCCACATTTCTAAATCTTGGCCAGCCGGGTAATTGCCGAATAGTCCCACCTGCCGAAAAGCGACGCGAGAAATTGCGGCTGCAGAAGTATGAACTACACTAATATCAGCCGCGGCTGCGCGAAAATAATCAATAAAGTACCTCTTAAACTGACCTTTAGAGTCGCCGAATATTGGATCCAAACGCGAGTCTTTCATAAACGACCTAGTGGCAATTAAGCCAGCATCTGGAAACGAGTCTGCTAGGTGGGCTAATTCCGCGAGATGATTAGGAGACCACGCGTCATCCGCGTCTAGGAACGCCGCCCAAGCCCCTTTAGACTCGACTATAGCCGTATTTCTCGCAGCACCCTGACCTAGATTCGACTGCCGCAGAATCTTCAGCCTAGGGTCAGCTATCGCTTGTACCACTTCCAGGCTACCGTCGGTCGAACCATCGTCAACGACTATTACTTCAAAATCTCGAAATGTTTGCGCTAAGACCGAACCTATAGTTCGAGCGACAAACTTCTCTTTGTTATAAAGGGGTATGATTACAGAGAATTTAGGTGTCGTACCGGTCATTAGGGGATTCGCACAACGCTGACAAAGACAAGTGAAAAATGGTGCACAAAAGCGCGTATTTCGCTGGTTACTGAACGCCGATCACTCAGCGTAAGCAATCAAATTTCTTTCACTTCGCAACCCACTTGTTTCGCCAACTGCACCTGAGCTCGCGTCTGCGCCGAGTTGCCGAAAACCAGCATAGTGCGACGCTGCGCTACCGCAGCTAAGTTAAAAAGAGCGGAGCTAAAACCACCGATTAAATTTATACCGTATTCTCCTGCATCTTTGACAATGGCGTCCTCAGCAATCATTCCACCCTTCTGTAACAGCGGCACGCCAATACGCAAAACCTTGTTCTCTCGCGGGTGCTTTACATAGAAATCAATACTCAGGTGCCGAAGGTATGACTCAAGGCGGAACCGCTGCTTGCGGGTAAGTACGTCGTCGAAAGGCTGGCCTAAAAAGTATGTCTTACAGCCGCGGCAAGCACGGGCAGAGTCATTCTTTAACCAGCCGCGAACAGCGCGCAACCTAGGTCTCTCGACGATATTGGGTAGCTCGGGATGCAACGTGTAATGCCTAACACTCTTATCTCTCAAACTTACTATCGAGGGCGCCCCAAAATACCGTCGATACAGAAGTTCGCGTAAGCCGGAGGAAACCTGAAAATACGAACTGGTTCTATTAATATTTGCCGTTCCGTCGTCAAACGTAATCAACGTCCCGGCTTGTCTAGCCGCAATTGCGGCAGGAATATACGCATCTATGCTCGCGAGCAACACCAAATCATAAGCCTGGCTTTTGAACCACCTGTAAGTCCTCTTTCTAAATTCAGCCTGTGTCGCTAGACTAAATTTTTTGCGCGGGACAAATACATACTGCGCGGCATTCGCGCGCGTGGCGAGCTGGCGAAAGTACGCGCGATCTTCTGCGGAGTCATCTTCCGTAAAGTATACTAAATCAAAGATATCCACTTGCTCCGCGCACAGGACAGAGCGAGCAATCCATGCCTGGAGCGGCGTACGCAACAAGAGCAAGGCAGAGACGCCTCCATGCGATGTCATTACTGTCAAAGCAGTCCTGCACTACCGGATATCGGCGCCTTAAGGCGAAAGCAACGATCAAGGACGATCATGAGAGTATTTTCGACTAGACCCAGCTACAGAAGCTCTAGGATATAAGGCTGCATCAATACGAGCGATCGAATTAGCGGTACGAGCCGCGAGATCCCGCTTCGATCGGGCGCTAAGAACCGAATAGCTCCGATAAATTACACCATCCGCGCACCGAGTTTGTATTCGGTGAAACTCATCACGAACCTCGAGCGCATCGACCCGGACTCTTGAAATCGCCGCAAGATCCATGTTCGGCGCGAACGTGCACGCACCAGGTACGCTCTTGTACCAAGCATTACCAAAAATGATCACTGGCTTACCGGCAACGAGAGCTTCGTAGCCAACCGTGCCAGTAATCGTCGCAGTTAACCTTGCTCGTTGAACTAAAGAGGCCGACGATGTATCCCGTGGCACGAATCGTACGGATGGATTCGCCGAAAGTCTCTCATAGAATTTTTGCCCTCTATATAAATAACCTTGTTTCGGGTTTTCTTTCACCAGGATTTTCCAACCGTCGGGCAAGACCGATTCCAGTGCGTCGATCGCATTTGCCTGATCTTGGAATGTTCCACCAAACTCCGACGTCGTTGCCTCCGGCTGAAGATGAAGCGCGAAGTAGACGAAATTGTCCGGTAGCTTTTCCTTCAGAGCGTCGATCTCGGCGGCTACCTTGTAATACTCTCGAGCAGAATGCGCGTTCGCCATCTCTCGCAGCAACAGGGGCACAGAGTAATGGAAAAAATATTTCGCTAGCGCCGCGCAGAAAAAATAGCGTCGATCGTGCAGCATATTGGCGACCTTTCTTGCCACAGCTGCAGGCAAACTGCCTCGCACCATTCTGGAGCGAAATTTCTCGTAGAAGTCGCGCCCAAGAGCATTTCGGCGCGATTGCGGGCGCATGTAAAAAAGGTTTGGGTTCGTGACGTCTTCTAAAGTTACATCATTGTTAAATAGCTTGTCTGCGCCGTGTTCGAACAGAGAGTCGACGCTCGTCCCGAAGAAAAAACGACTTGGAAATAAACTTTGTTGAAAGACTAGAGTTTGTATACCAATCGTTTTGCAGAGATCGAACAGTAGATTATCGAGGCCTAAATGCGGCGGCCGAGCGAACCATACTGCCTCCACGGCCAAATCCTTTAAAATATCCTTTAATCGCTCGTAATGCATAAAGAAAAGGTTGCACGCCTCATCATACCGATACGGTACTGCTTCAAACGTATGCATCTCGGCCGATAAGCCGGCCGCAACCGGTTTGACTAGATGCAAACGGCTGAGATTCCTTAGGTACTTATTAAAGGAACTCTGAAAAAGCTTTGCCGACCTATCGTCGAAACACGGGCCTCGGACCCCGTCGGTGTCGAACACCTGCTGCAACGAAAAGCAACGCACCCTAGAACAATCTGTCTGAATGGCGGCAACTATCTGGTAGCCGTTATTTTCCAGCTCGTCTACCAAGTCGGGGGTCAACATCGGCCACCAAACTAATACCTTCTTCATGAACGTATCCAATTTACTCCAGCTTAAGCCGCGCTTCGAGAAGGGCCTGTGTGGTAGCGGGTAATCGAGCCATGACTAAACCGTTGGTCAGTCGTTCCGATATGAGGCCAGGCCGGCACTCCTCAAGGATCTGCTTAGCTTTATTAACTTAAGTCGTTGGTGGTAACTGCCGAGTTCTGGCGGACGTCGCGCGCCAGACGGCGCCCGATGACATCTTTTAGATATTTCGGCGGAAGGCCAAATCCAGGCCGTACACTACGGATAGTGTCTGACGTAATCACATCACCGGCTTTCAGATCTTTGACGAAGTACAATGAGCGCCTGAATTGAGCGTTACCTTGTTCACTCGAACTAAGTCCGTAGTAAACATCGCCAATAGCACGCTGCGCTGTTCTTGCGTCGCGGCAAAGGTCCGCCAACTCAGCCGGCTCTAGCGAAAATGTATCATCCGGGCCGCCGCCGTTCCGATCCAAGGTAAAGTGCTTTTCGATTAGACTAGCGCCCAGAGCCACACTCGTGATCGCAGTGGCGTTGTCTAAGGTGTGGTCCGATAACCCTGCTACGACGTCGAACCTCTCGATCATGTCTGCGATAGTTCGAAGGTTGTACTCTTCCGCAGGAGCGGGATAGCCGCTCACACATTGCAAGAGTGCAAGCTGGTCGCAACCGCCCGCCCGGGCCACGTCAACGGCATCCTGAATTTCGTGAACGTCAGCCATACCAGTTGAGATGATCATTGGCTTGCCGGTGCTCGCAACGTACTCAATTAGCGGCAGATCTACAGCTTCGAAAGACGCTATTTTATAGGCGGGCGCATTCAAGTCCTCGAGCAGATCGACTGCCGTACTATCGAACGGTGAGCTAAACATCGTGATACCTAGTTCACGCGCGCGGTCGAAAAGCGGCTTGTGCCACTCCCACGGCATATGCGCTTCTTCATATAGCTCATATAGCGTTCGACCGTCCCATAGCCCGCCGTGGATACGGAAGTCCTCGCTGTCGCTATCCAGGGTTATGGTGTCAGGCCGGTACGTCTGTAGCTTCACCGCGTCCGCGCCCGCCTTTTTCGCCTCTTCGACGATTCGAAGTGCGGTTTCGAGCTTACCGTTATGATTCGCCGACAGTTCCGCAATTATGTAAGGCGGGTCGTCTTGCGAGATGCGACGGCCTGCGATACTCATACTAGGCATGTTCATTTTTCCGACGCTCCTCTTCCCATTCACTTTTCAATAGCCCAAAACCAATAACGTCGTGGTATGTGCCACCGTCGAAATACTGCTCGCGCAATATCGATTCGCGCTGAAAACCCATGCGCTCGTGAAAGCGAATCGAACGATCATTGTACGCAATTGCCTCGCCGCAAAGCTTGTGTAGCTCTAGGACGTCGAAAACATGGCGCAAGGCGGCGCGACCTAAAAGCGCTCCCGTGCCTCGGGGAGCGTCGGGCGCTAGGTAGAACCCCCAATCCGCGCGCCGCGCTCGACTGTCGCGCACGGTCAGGTTAACGAACCCAGTAGGAACCATGCCTATGTCGAAGACGAGGAGGTGCTTATTTTTGTCAGTACACGCGCGTTCGAACCATTGCACATGTTCGTCGCGACCGATGACATGCTGTTGATACATATGCTTTCGCACATCATCGTGGTTCCGCCAGCCTCGGACGAGCTCAAGTTCGCAACGTTCGAGGGGCCGCAAATGCCCTGGCGAGCCGACCGTCATCCGACCGAAGCAGCCATTTGACAAGATAGTCGTTCCACGCCGGAGCCATCCGTAACTGCCGCACTGGCATAAGCCATGGCGCTCAACTCTGAGGGGGCGGTCCAAGCCCCCCAGCACTCGGGCAGCCCATCCAATAGGTCTTCTATTTCTAGGTACTTGCATGCACCAGCACGCGATAACGCGTTAGCAACGGATGTTTGGTTCTCGGCCAAAACTAATGTAAGTGCGGGCAGACCTAGGCAACAGCGTTCCCACGAAGTGCTACCAGCGGCGCCTATGGCGAAATCTGCTTCGGTCATCCGGCGCGCCATATCGTTTACATCGACTGCCACACGGGTCAAACGCGGCATTGCGGCCGCCTTATCCCTTACGGAGTCCAGCCAAGGCGCGAGCCGTCCGAGAACGACTTCGATCTGCACATCGGGCGCCAAATCACAAGAACCGAGAGCGTCAAGCACTTTGCCGGTAATATCGTCCTTATCCACACCGCCCATCGTGATCAGAAGCCGTTTCAGTTGCGGCTTTGCTCGTCGTGCCAAACTCGCAGCCCTCATCTGCGGGAACTCTGACCGCAACAGAGCATAGTCTGGGCCAGTTAGGCATAGGCACGCCGGTGGTACAAGCGCTGAGTAGTGTTCAGCGACGCGCCCGAGGTTCTGATCTAGCAGTAAATCGCAAGAGTGCCCACGGTCAGCCAAGTCGTCGATCACTAGGAGCCGGCACCCGCGCGGTGACACTGACTCTTCCCAACGCTTATCCAACGCGTAGTGATCTACAACAAGCCAATCAGGCCGCAGGTGACGCGTAACCTCCCTAGTCTGCTCGGCATCTTCTTGCCACGAAACCCCCAGCCATGCCGCGTGCGGAGGTTGAGCACTTTCTCCGCTCTCAAGCGCGCCCGCCCCGGCAGGGGGGAGCGGGTGTGCTTTAAAACCGTGTGAGCGAATGACGTTGATCATATGGCCTGAATGCGTACGGCAAATAAAATGGCATTCGACGCCTTGTGCAGCCAGAGCATCTGCCACGGTCAAGCAGCGCATCACATGCCCTGTGCCGATAGCAATGGAGGCATCGACCCGAAAAACCGCACAGCGAAACGGGCTATCAGTCACCACGCAGTCCAACCACCGTCGACTACCAAATTCGCGCCGTTAACAAAGGACGAAGCCGATGACGCAAGGAACACGACCGGTCCACCTACTTCATCAGCCTGGCCGACTTTGCCCATAGGTACGCGGCTCTCCAAAGTAGTTATAAACCCCTTATTTTGCCTCTGCACATCATAGCGCGGGAAAGGGCCAAACGATATGCAATTGACCCGAATCCCCTCTTTCCCAAACTCACATGCCGCGTAGCGTGTCCATTGAATTAAGGCAGCCTTCGCAGCACCGTAGAACGGTGGATTCGTAGCGTGCGCGCTAGCGTAGTTACGTTGGTCGGGGCTCACCATACCGTACATGGAAGCAATATTGATCACGGATGCGTTACCACTACGTTCGACAGCCGAACGCAGAGCAGGTAACGATGCACGAAGCAACCTATGCGGTGCTGCTACCGCTATCTCATAACTATCGAGATAATCTTTTGGCGCCGAAGTTTCAATAGTGCCGCCAGCACCTTTATAAGCATTATTGACTAATATATCGATCGGATGTTCGCCGCGAGTCTCGAAAAACGCATCTACCTGCTGTTGATTATTTACATCGAATGGCGCTGCGTCAGCTCGTCCGCCATCTCGCCGGATATCTTCTATCAGCACGTTGCAACTTTCCGCCGAACGCGCATTTATATGAACGGTCGCTCCTGCGGATGCTAACGCTTTCGCCATCGCACTACCTAGATATCCCCCGGCGCCAGTGACGAGAGCGTGCTTACCAATAAGGCTAAAAATACTGCTCATGGCTCAATATCGTTCTGTTCCCAGCAAGCAGGATCTAGCACTTCAGCGCCCACGACCGGACGATCAGAAACCACGCTTAGCAAGAGATCTCGATCAAAGTGGGAAATGTCGGCGAACCTTAAGTTTTCCATCAGCTGGGTCGGGGATTCCATACCGACCACAACTCCATCGATCCAATCCTGCGCAATACAATAGCTAATGCATAAATCCGCGGTTGTGCTTATCCTTGTTATCTTCTTCGCTTGTTCCAACCAGCTGATTATTGAGTCAGGATTGCGGACTCCTGCCTTAGCCCAAAGCAGCCGGTCATTAACTGTGAGTAAACCTTGCAGGAGAGCGCTGCGAACATGGACGACTATTTTTCGTGATTGTTTTACGCGACGAATTTCCGGAATAGCTAAGTCCCATCGCCAGTCAAGCAGGTTAAACGGGAGCTGGATATGGCCTACGGCAGGATCTGAAAGGCTTTCTAAAAGCTCGTCAGGACTCTGCACGGAAACCCCTAGCGTGCCAATGACGCCGCGCTGGCTAAGAGTCTGTAAGTGTGTCCACGCGGCCCCGGCCCACCGTGTTCGATATTCGGCGCGATGCAAAAGGAGCACGTCTATTTCGCGAACTCTCAACGCACAGCAGGAATGGTAAACGCTGGCTTCTACATAAGAGGCCACCGTCTCGGGTGAGGCCGTAGCCGGGCAGGAATCCATGGGCGCGAGTTTTGTAATTACTTGCGCTCTCCCCTGCCAGCCTTGGCCTAGAGTGGAACCAATCAAGTACTCACTGTCACCGTAAGCACGAGCAGTATCTAGGTATTTAACACCATTGGTTATCGCTTGCTTGATTAAGGCAGTGCCAGTGTCTGGGGCCGGCTTACCAGCATGGTTCGCTATACCATAGCTCATCCCAAGCTGTGCCGTACCCAACACCAATTTGTCGGCAAAAACTTCTTCTCGAGGTTGGTACTCAGCTTTTTCGAGCCGTAAGATCAAAGACTTATACGATTCGGAAACTGGATCGCTAACTCCGACGAAAGATTGCTGCACAGAGATGTAATCATCAAAGCTGTCGATGGTTGCCCTAAAATGCGATTTCCCTAACTCCCTATATCGTTCAAAGCCGTTCTTTCCATACTTTCTTATTATTGGCGGCGTAACATGTTCCTGATCATGCGGGTCTTTTGTTAACGCACTGGCCTCTCGAAGATCATCTAGGTACATGAGCTCCGCACTCACACCATAGGGCAAACCTGACTCAGGCCCGCCGCAAGAGAGATAGCGACTGCCTTGAGCAAGAAAACGTTCCTCCATTTCGTCGAGCAAGTTTCCGTCCGGAAACACGTTATCTGCAGTTAAGCGAAAGACGAGCGTATTCGCTGGGTAAGCAGCCAAAGCTTCCGTGACCCGCCTAAGTGTATTTCGCAGGCTCCCCCTATAGACCTGCAATCCATAGCCTAACGCGATATGAGCCAGCATATCGTCGGAACGCTCGTCGGAGGTCGCTAAAACGAGGTCGCGGCCGGTATTGACTGCTCTTAGAGCAGCGAGTACTGCCAACGGCATTCCAGCAATGGGTAGCAGTACTTTACCTGGCAATCGCGAAGAGCTTGTTCGTGCTTGCAGAACTGCTACGGCTCGCATGAAAATATTCCGGCCAGCCGCGAAACTACCTGATCCTGCTGTTCTTCAGTCATAGTGGGGAACAGGGGCAAGCTGATCGCTTCGGCATAGTAAGATTCGGCTTCGGGAAAGTCCCCCGGCTGGAAGCCAAATTTTTCGTACCAGGGCTGCAAGTGCACGGGGATGTAGTGAATGTTCACACCAATCCCCTGATCCCGCAGGCTCACAAATACATCACGATGAGAGCTTTCGATACGATCAAGCCTAAGACGGATAACGTACAGATGCCGACCCGAATATGCGTCGGGGTGTTGCCAAGGCGTGACCAAAGGCAACTCTTGTAGAAGGCTATCGTAGCGCGCGGCCAGTTCATTACGGCGCTCTACATAAGCCTCCAGGCGATCGAGTTGTGATAGCCCGAGAGCCGCTTGTAATTCCGTCATTCGGTAGTTGAAGCCGAGATCAACTTGCTGGTAATACCACGGGCCGTCGGGCTGTTTAGTCATCAGGTTTGGGTCACGAGTGATACCGTGACTGCGCAGCATCTGCATCCGCTCAGCCAGCTTCGCGTCATTGGTTAACGACATCCCACCTTCCGCGGTCGTCACTATTTTGACCGGGTGAAAGCTGAATACCGTGATATCGCTGTAGCGGCCGGAGCCGATAGGTTCGTTCCGGTATGTCCCGCCGATGGCGTGCGACGCGTCCTCGATGACTTTAAAACCGTATCGTTGAGCGAGGTCGTGAATCGCTTGCATCTCACACGGCTGCCCGCACAGGTGCACAGCGACCAATACTTTGGGCAACCGGCCCTCACTCTCGGCTTTTTCGAGTTTCGCCTCCAGAGCGACAGGGGATATATTGTACGTCCGTGGATCGATATCAACGAAATCGACGGACGCCCTGCAATAGAGTCCGCAGTTGGCCGACGCGACGAAGGTGACCGGCGAAGTCCATAACCAGTCGCCGGCTTGCAACCCCAAGGCAGCGCACGCGATATGCAAGGCAGAGGTGGCACTGTTAACGGCAACTGCGTGGCTCGCCCCCACCTTCTCCGCGACCGCCGTCTCGAACTGAGGTACAACCGGGCCCTGCGTTAGAAAATCTGAGCGCAGGACTCCTACAACGGCATCAATATCCGCCTGCTGAATGTCCTGCTGACCGTAGGGAATCATAAGCTCAGACCCCTGCCCTCTCGTTGAATTCCAGTATCTGTTGAGGGTTCAGAAATTCTTCGTTTGCGCCCGAGTTGTATTCAAAGCCCTGTTCTACTGGCGCGCCTTTCTCGCCAAGGTTATTCGTTCCGAATTCGTTATTCGCCGAAGCGAAGGTAATCGTCGGCTGTATTACGAAATGGTCTTCGAACTCGAGCGTAAGATGCGAGTCGTCTGCCGGGCACATAATTTCGTGCAGTTTCTCACCCGGGCGTATACCGACGAATTTGTGGGGCAACTCTGGCGCCATGGCGCGTGCAAGATCTACGATACGAACCGAAGGGATCTTGGGCACGAATATTTCGCCGCCATGCATTCGCTCGAAGTTCTTTAGCACGAAATTCACCCCGTCCTGGAGCGTGATCCAGAACCGGGTCATGCGTTCGTCAGTGATCGGCAAATGATCCACGCCTTCGGCAATTTTCTTCCGGAAAAATGGCACAACGGACCCACGCGAACCGACCACATTGCCGTACCGCACGACAGCAAAACGGGTTGGGTGCCCGCCCGCCATATTGTTCGCGGCTACGAACAATTTGTCGGAGGCAAGCTTTGTGGCGCCGTAAAGGTTGATCGGGTTCGCAGCTTTGTCGGTCGAAAGCGCGATTACCTTCTCGACGTTATTCTCAAGCGCAGCCTTGATAACGTTCTCCGCGCCATGAACGTTGGTCTTAATGCATTCAGTCGGGTTGTACTCGGCTGCGGGAACCTGCTTCAGCGCTGCCGCGTGGATTACGAAATCCACTCCGCGCATGGCCTGCGTCATGCGGTCCTGATCTCGAACGTCCCCTATGAAGTAGCGCATACAGGGGGCATCAAACTCTTGCGCCATTTCAAACTGCTTCAGTTCGTCGCGCGAATAAATGATAAGCCGACGCGGTTTATAGTGACTCAGCAACGTCTGAGTGTACTTCTTGCCGAACGACCCTGTGCCGCCGGTAATTAAGATTGATTTATCATTAAACATATAACTTGCCAGTAGTAGCGGTTAGCGGCCGAAAACCAATTATGTACCTACCTCTTTCGATCCGAGCTCTTAATTAAAATCTGCCGCGCATCATCCATCGCCGTTCAGCTACCACGAGCATCGGCGAGATCTCCAAATTCAGCGCTTTCGCCGATCAGCTCTCCATAGCTGCCGCGGGCCGCAATTTGTCCATCACGCAACATAAGCACTTGCTGACATTTCTGAACCGTGGTTAGCCTATGCGCGATAACGATAAGTGTACGGCCACCGCGCATCGCATCCAGCTCATCGACTATGCGCCGCTCTGTTTCATTGTCCAGCGCGGATGTCGCTTCATCGAGCACAATTATGCTCGGATCGTGATAAAGAGCCCGGGCGATCCCGATGCGCTGACGCTGCCCCCCCGATAGGCGAACCCCTCGTTCACCCACCGGTGTTTCGTACCCCCGGGGGAGCTTAGTTGTAATGAAGTCGTGAATATTGGCAATACGAGCGGCGCGTTCCACAGCCGATTGATCGATCAACGCTTCAGGCAGGCCATAGGCAATGTTTCCCGCCACCGTACTATCCGTAAGATAGATCTCCTGCGGCACATAACCAATGTTCGCCTGCCAGTGGCCAAGGTTAGCCTTGCCGAGAAGCGTACCGTCGACTGTAATGTCGCCATTACTTGGTTGCAAAAGCCCCAGGATCATGTCCGCAAGCGTTGTTTTACCAGCGCCGGTTGTACCCGTAAGGGCGACAAAACTGTTTTTGGAAATCGTAACGGACACATTCCGCAAAGAAGGCTCGTCCGCCTCTGGATACCAATAACTGACGTTCCTGAGCTGGAGGCTGTCCTCAAAGGGCAGCTTGGAGATACGCTCACCGGTCGACGACGCGCCCGCCTCCTCCGCGGCGTTCTCGTCCGCTTTACCGCCAAGTTCGTGAGCCACCAGATCACGGTATAATGTATCCACCACTGACTGATTGAAACGCCACTGCGCAAAACCCTGATAGAGGTTCTGGAGCGCGGGTAACAAACGGTAGCCAGCCACGACGAAAGCACTCGCTACCGGCAACGCCGATTGCAATCCTTGGCCGCTAGCCAACACGAACAGCATCGCGCCCATGACGATGCCGAAAGCCAACCCCTCGATGGCGTAGCGCGGAATTTGGCCGAAAACTTGGCTTTTGGCCATTGCGGCAGCAAACGTGGCCGCCGCCGGCTCATAGCGGGCGAGGAAGTGATTCTCGCGGCCAAGAACTTTAACTTCTTTTACGCTACCAAAAGCCTCGTCTACTGCCTGGAAACGTACGGTATTCGCCTGCATGCGCTCTTCACCTATGCGAAGCAAAGCCCGCCGAATTGTAAGATAGACCACTAGATAAGCGCCGCAGAAGATGAGCGTTACAGCGAGCGCGAGTAGCGGGTTCACCCAAAACAGGAAACCTACAATCATCAAGGCGGTTATACCGAAAGCCATGGACCTCATAGCCGGCATCAAGACGCCATTTGCGAACTGCTGGGATTCAATCAGAATGTTCTTCCCAGTTTCCGCCGAATTACGGTTGAGGAACGTTTCGTACGGCTGGTGTAGGTAGCCATCGAGTAAGCGCGCCGAGATTCGCTTTTGTACGCCCCACGCAAAATGCGTCATTAGCCAGAGCGTATAGGCTGTCACAGCGTTACTGCCTACGAGCACTACCAGCAAAATGCTACCGAGCAAAAGTAGAAAAGCGTTCGCTGACTCGAAACCAAATCCATCGTATGCCGCTTCAAGGAACGCATTTTGATGAATGCTGCCGGGATCCGAAAGCAAGGATACGAACGGCAAAATCACGCCAACGCCCGCCATCTGTAAAATTCCCATGCCGAGCATGGCTACGAACACGCCGGCGAATCGAACTCGTTCAGCTGACGAGAACATTGCTAGCATTTGGCGGACGGAGTGAAGCATTCGGTCTCGGGCGGGTAGATGTACAGTGACAAAGGGCCCGTCGCTGACGAGCTTAACTTATGAGTACCAGGTAGGACGCTAGCGCAGTTCGCGGCAGCGACCGGTTAGTATCGGTAAGCGTAATAGCCGTACTTGCTGTATCCATAACGACGCCGATCAACTCGCAATCCGTTGAAGATAGCGCCCGTAAGTTTCAGATCGTCGCGATGCATCCGACGAACGGCCTGGTCGACTTCGTGGCCGGTACTGTGTTCACTGCGTACCACCAAGAAAGTAGCCGCCACGTTATTGGCCACAATGCTGGCGTCGGTTACGTTCAGGATGGGCGGCAGATCATACAGCACGTAGTCGTAACGACTTTCCAGGCTCGTTTTCATCTCGTTGAATCGGCGAGAGATCAGCAACTCCGCGGGGTTGGGCGGGCGCTTGCCTGTGGTGAGCAAATCCAGGTTATCCACGCCGGACGCCTGCACCGCCTGGTCCAGCGTGGAATCACCAGACAATACTTCCGAGAAGCCAGGCCCCTGCTGGACGCCAAACGCTCGGAACAGCTGGCCACGACGCAAATCGGCGTCGACCAAAAGCACGCGCGCGCCGGTTTGTGCAATCAAGGCGGCCGTATTGGCAGCAATGAAGCTCTTGCCGCAGCCCGGCGTCGGGCCGGTAATTGCGATGAACTTGGTGTCGCCTTCGATCATGGCGAACTGCAAACTCGTACGCAGGCTACGAATACTTTCGATCGTGGGATCGTCCGGCCGGTTGATGGCCAACAAATTCAACTGGCCCTTACGATTCGCACTGCCCGTTTCCCAGCTGGAAAACGGCACGGTGGCATAGACCGGCAGGCCGTATTGCGATTCGATCTCGTTGGGATCGTCCACTGTGACGCGCAGCAATGCCCTGGTGAGGACCAATAAAATTGCGGCGACAATGCCACCGATAATCCCGATCATCAGCCAGAGACCACGCTTGGGCGCGATTTTACCGCCGCTGGCGTAAGCGCTATCGACGATATGCGACACGCCCGTGATACCCGCCTTGGTGATCTCCAGCCCCTGGGAGGTGTTCAGCAACTGGGTGTAGAGCTGGTTGTTGACCTCCACTTCGCGGCGCAGCTGCAAGAGCTGAGACTCCGCCTTGGGCAGGGTCTTGAGCTGCTCCTGCAGCTCGTTACGCTGGCGCACGAGGCTCGCCCGCTTCTCGTTGGCCGCCTGCACCTGGGGCGCTTGCTGCGTGAACTCCTGTAGCAGCTCCTGGCGCTGTAGCTCGGTTTGCGCGATCTGTTGATCGATATTGGTCAGCCGCTGGAATACCGAATTCGCTTCCGCGCTCAGGTCCAGCGTGCCGCTTTCGGTCTGATAGTCCCGGAGCTTGTTCTCCGCGAGGTCCCGTTCTTCCTTGAGCTCTGGCAGCTGCTGCTTGAGGAAGTCGAGCCGGCGCTGGGCCTGCTCCGACTGCTTTTCGACGTTCTGCTGGATATACGCCGTCATGACCGAATCCAGCTGTCGTTCGGCCTCCGCCGGTGAACTGCCCTTGAGGGTCAGGTTCAAAAGCCCCGACGCCGGCGGTTGCTCTATGATCGTAAGCTTGGACTGCAGACTACCGATGGCCGCTGGCCGCGGCACGTAGCGCACGTTGAAGTGGGTGCCCGGGTTCGCGCGCAGCCCTTCGACGAAGATCTTCACCGGGCCAATGCCAGGCGCCCGGCCTGATGCCGTGGTGCCTACCGCACCTTGCAGAACCTGCTCGCCACTACGGGTCAGCAACGTGAAGCGATTGTCCTCGTTCGCGACGAGCTGAAACGAGGCCGAGTTGACGGCATCCGGCAGTTCCATGCGGGTGACGTTGACGGACTCGTTGCCCCAGGCATAGTCACCCAGGAACGGTACGTTCACACCATTCTTGAAATTGGCGGTTATGAAACGGGCAATCGGCTCGCCGATAACCGGGAAGTATGCAGGCGCGGCTCGTACGCGCAGGTGCAGGTCGTCCACCGCGTCGCCAACGACCGAGCGCGAGCGGATGACGGTCGCCTCTGCGCTTACGGCCTTAATACCGGAACCGCCCGCGGCGACCTGCTGCTCCATGAACGCCTGCGGGGCCATGTTCTGGCTTTGCTCGACACGCATGAGCGAGGTCGCCTGGTACACCGGAGGGGCCTTCCAGGCGAAATACGTCGCCAGCAACAGGCCGAGGATTGCGAAACCGAGAATCCACGGCCAACCGTCTAGAACGATCCCGATATATTCGCGAAGGTCGATCTCTTTTTCGTCGTCAGCGGATTTCGAATCGCGCCTGTCCTCTGCTGCTGCCAAAATCGTCTCGTCTAGTTATTGTCGCGGCTTACGCGATCATAGAGATAGTAGCTCTGCGTAATCGCGTTGAGCGACGGAAGAATAAGCGCGAGCGCGCGGTTGAAGTTCACGAAGCTCGCCGGTGCGGCGAAAACCACGTCGCGCGGCTGCAACTCGAACTGGTTGGCCAGCAGCAGACCGCTGACCTTGCTCGCATCGAGCTTGTAGATATTGGGCCGCATGACGGTCTTCACCCCGCCGTCGCGGGACGGCTGACTGTCCACGAACCCACGAATCACGTAGATCGCACTGGTGTCGGCGCTATCAAGCCGCACGCCGCCTGCATCGGCCATTGCGTCGCTGAGTGACATCCCACCAGTAGAGTACGGCAGAGCTGTCTGCTTGCTGAATTCGCCAACCATGAAGATGCGGTTGGCGCTGTCGTCGATCAGCAGCCGGTCGCCCGGGCGCAGCGGCACAGGACGCCCGCTGGAATAAATCTGGTTCAGGTCCAGCGGCGTCGATTCGCCATCGCGAATGAGGATGACGTTCTGAACGCCCACGCCGCCGCCTTCTTTTGTGGCCAGCGAATCGCACTGGTCGAGTGCTTCGAGCACGGTGATGGTGACATCGGTAAAGGGCACGGTGCAGGGCTTGGCGATATCGCCGGATATGTAGATGCGCTGGCTGCGGTACTCGCGCACGCGCACGTCGACCTGCGGTTCACGAATATAGCGGGACAGGCCTTTCGCAATCCGCTGGCGCAGTTGCTTGAGCGTCATACCCTCGACGTTCACTTCGCCCACGTACGGGTAGTAGATGTTGCCGTCGGCGCTGACGAGCTGGCCCTGAATGCCTTCGTTACTCGTCACCCCGGCCGGGTTGGTCAGTTCCGGATGGCCAAAGACGATAACCTGCAGCACGTCGCCCGGGCCGATGGTGTAGTTCATCACCTCGGCCGGCGCCGTGGAAATACGCTGCTGGGCTTCGCCAAGCTGTTTGGAGGCGGCCTCTTCCTGCTGATGGCGAATCAGCCAGGGCGTGATCTGCAGCACGCGGGGTTCGTAGTCGATTTCCTGCTTGGACAGTTCTTCGTCGTACGTAACGGCGCTGTCGTTACCGCCGAAGTTGTACCAGCTGCCGCTATCCATGGCATCGGAGCTGTAGCCCGGCAGCGCGCAACCGCTGGTGGCGAGCACTCCCGTTGCAACCAGGCCGGCAACCGCCCAACGCACCACGCCATGACGTGCGCGCTGTTGCACGCCCCCTTCACCCAAGTTCGCCATGTTTGTACTTCCCCTGAATTCGTTATGGGCGTATGACGCGCGCGTACCGCCCTGCTCTTCGAACACCGCCAGTTTACGCGAACTGTGGTAAATGCACCCCAAAAAATACGGCAGCGCGATTATAAGCGTGCAATCGTGGACACTTTTATGACTGCCTACCCCGCGCCCTGGCTTTTTTCCCGAGCAGCCTGCAGCCGGGCCAGCCATGCGGCCATGCCCTTGTCGATTTCAGCGTAGGCGGTTTCGAACACCTCGTCGCTTAGACGATAGGGGTCCACGATATCCTCGCCACCGGTCCAGTGCGACGCCAGAAACACCCGCCCGCGGCATTCCGGGTACTGCGCGCACAGCCAGTCCTTCTGCCCGGCTTCCATCACCAGCACCAGCTCGAAGGATTGCAGCATGGGCCGGGTGACCTGTTGTCCGCGATGGGCATCCAGGGCCAGCCCCTCGCGAACGGCGATTGCCGCGGCCGGCTCGGGCATCTTGCCGCCCACGACGGCGCCGATACCGGCCGAAGCCACCTGCATTTGCGGGGCATCGCGCCGCACCAGCCCTTCCGCCAGCGGGCTACGACAGATGTTACCGGTGCAGACACAAAGAACGCTTTGAATTTGCATAGTCGATAAGATTCAAGAGGTTTCAATCGCGGGCGTCAGCCGTTCGCGGCCCAAGCCGGAACGAGGCACTGGGAGACACGCCGATACGTCGGCGTGCTCATCACGACGCGGTCAGCGCGTGACGCGCGCCTCACCGCGCAGATTGCCGAGCTGATCAACCACGCGCACCTTGTTGTACTCGCCGGCCGGCGGGCGAATGGCCACACAGGAGGCGATCAACGCCTGGCTGACGGCGGCGTCCAGACGCGGCGCCTTCCATTCCATACCGATGGTGAGCGTGTCGTTTTCGATCGCGGTCTTGCTGTTGTCCAGCGCGACCGAGTAACCGCCGGTCGGGCGCTGGCCCATTTCCACGACGATCACGCCGTCGGGCGAGGCCATTTTCGGGTTGAATTCGCTGATGCTGCGATAGTCGATCCAGTTGCCGAACGCGGTCGAATTGCCGAAATACAGCGCGTTGGAATCCTGCGAGGTGGTACCGCAGTACTGGCTTTCGCCGATGACCTTCGCGGTTGGGCCACCGCGGCCCGGGCCCAGTGCACAGCCGGCCAGAACGAGTACAAGCAAACCGGAAAACAGCGATCGCGTCATGGATGAATTCATTCGGTTGATCGATTAAAGCGGATTTCGGAGTGCCGCGAAGCCTAGCATGAGGCGACGGCCGTGGGATATGAACGCAAAGTGGCTATCGGCCGGTGCCGGGGAAAGTTTCGGGTGGGTGGGTTAGGCAAGCTCTGCACAATCTGTCGTGGTCGCGCCGGCGTGCTTTGCGCGCGATTGACAGGCAAGTGAGAGCGTAGCGTGCTCAAACCAATAAAAAGTTGCACGGTAGCGAACACTGACGCCGATCACGCGCGCGCAAAGCCGGCGGCCCCTGCGGGGTTCAGCCTCACAGACGCCGCGGCGTCGTTGCCAAGCTTGATCTGTCAACCAGGCAGGCGCTGGGCTTGGACGCCTTGCCGCAACGTCTGTGAGGACTCGAACGCGAACCGCGAGAAGTCATGCAAAGCTTCCCGAGCGGGTGGTGGTGTTGTTCGGGTTCGGCGTGCGCGAACCGGTGGCTGTGCTGTTCCTGGTCGCGTGGTTTGACGCGGTTTTGCGGGCTTCTTTCTCTGTTGGATTACGCTTCGCTAATCCAACCTACGCCGGGTCGAATCCCCCTCGGCTGGCGTAGGTTGGCTTAGGCCGCCAGGCCGTAAGCCAACGTGGAGCGGGCTTGTGGCCTATCGAGGCTTCGCCGATTGGAATCGGCGCCGGGGCTTCGTTCCTTGTTGGGTTACGCTGCGTTAACCCAACCTACCAGCTAGCGCTTTGTTGCCCCGCCGACACCGTTTTCAAGCGGATCGATCCTGAGTCGCGGCACGGCGTATCGCCGGATCGAGCCGTAGTCGGTATGCATGCGTTCGCTAAACCGGCACGCGCGTTCTAGCGCTGGCGCCAGATCCTCAGGCCGGTCTATGTATTCGTGAACCAATCGGTTTCGCAATCCGCGCATTTCGAGCCATTCGTCTGCCGATGTGATCAATTCAAGCCGTTCCATGCGGCTGAGATTGTCTATGGCAGCAGCAAGCGATTCGCCGGCTTCTCTCAAAACCGCCGGAATCAGCTTATCGACTACGGTGTCTTGCATGCGCCCGAACTTGGCACCGAACGACTTGAGCCGATCTATTCCGATGTCATCGGCCAGTAGTTCCTTCAAGCGCTCCGTGCCAACGGCGCAGTCATCGCCGAGTAAACGTTGCCGCACGCGCACCAGGTGATGATCTTCTTTGTCCACGAGCGCGATGATCTGTGCCAGCCGGAGCCGACTGTCTGGGTTCAAACCGGCACCCCGGTTCGACGCGCTTCGGCATCGATAGAACGTAAGGGATGGCGGCCATCATAGACCACGATATCGATTCGCCGCTCGCCCAAACGGCGTAGCAAACGCGCGTGAAGTTGCAATTCGTGATCAAGCAGATCAGCGGCGTCGCCGATGCGTTCTATGTGCAGGTCGATATCACCACCGCGGGCCTCGTCATCTACGCGTGAGCCGAACAGCCGAACGCGGGCTTTCGGCCCGAATACGCGTGAGACTTCTTCGCGGATCGCGTTTCGCTGGTCATCAGTCAGGCGCATGCGCTCTCCTGGCTCGCGTTATTTACGACGACAGATCATTGGCGAGCCGATGTCTCAGATGATACCTGACGGCGTTGACCGCCTTCGTTTGCGTTGGCCGCGTAGGTTGGCTTAGGCCGAAGGCCGTAAGCCAACGTAGACCGGGCTCGTGGCCTGTCGAAGGCTTTGCGATTGGAACCGGCGCCGGGCTTCGTTCTTTGTTGGGTTACGCTGCGCTAACCCAACCTATGAGCATACGCGCCGCGAGGCATCGTCGGAGCCGCGTAGGCGCGTAGGTTGGCTTAGGCCGAAGGCCGTAAGCCAACACGAGCCGGCGTTGTGGCCGGTTGATACTTCGCGGGTTGGAACCGGCTCCCGTGGCTTCGTTCTTTGTTGGGTTACGCTTCGCTAACCCAACCTACGGCTACGGCGCTATGTAGCGCGCGGGGTGTTGGCGAGGCCGGCTTCGATATAGCCGTGTTCGATCAGGTAGGCCACGATCTGTTCGACGGCTTCTTCGATACTGGTCTGATCGGTGCGGATATGGATCTCCGGGTGGTCGGGCGCCTCGTAGGGTGCGCTGATGCCGGTGAAGTTTGGGATGCTGCCGGCACGCGCCTTCTTGTAGAGCCCCTTGGGGTCGCGCTGCTCGCATACTTCCAACGGCGCATCCACGAAAACCTCGAGAAAATCGTTTTCTTCGCGCGGCGACAGGTTGCGGGCCATGTCGCGGTCTTGCCGGTAGGGCGAGATGAATGCGCTCAGGTTGATCAGGCCCGCGTCGCGAAAGAGCTTGGCCACTTCGCCGATGCGGCGAATATTCTCGATACGGTCTTCAGGACTGAATGCGAGATCGCGGTTCAGGCCGGTTCGCACATTGTCGCCGTCCAGGCGATAGGTCCGACAGCCCATGTGATAGAGCCGTTCCTCGAGCGCTACCGACAACGTGGATTTGCCCGAGCCGGACAGGCCGGTAAACCAGATCGTAAACCC
>NZ_PBYA01000029.1 GCF_002729955.1 Salinisphaera sp.
GTAGATCGACGGGAAGGTGCGTATAAGGCTCGTGCGCGACTTTGAGCCCAGTTAAACGCTGTCGCGTTGCAAGCAGCTGACTTCAATATCGAACCACAGGCTGGTCAATATCTTCGCTTGTCTTGATCTGCGTCGATCTGCGTCGATCTGCGGAAAAATGTCTTCCCGCCTTACATGTGCCGTGCAGTGGCGCAGCTCGCGTTCATTTGCGGTTCGCTCTCTTCGGCTTATCCGCGGCGTTTTCCAATTGTACGGTCATGCGCTCGACGCGATCGCGCCAGGATTCGTTCGACACCTGGCTGGCCACCCGCTCGACCCAGAGCGGAAAACCCAGCGGCGTGAGCCGTGGCGGGTTGGCTATGCACAGCGACTGGCCGGCGATGGCCTCGAGTGCGGCGGACACCCGATTGAACTCCAGTTCGCGTTCCAGCACTTCGCGCCGGGCCTGGTCGAGCAACAGATTGTTCGCGTCGTAGCGGGTGAGTACATCGAACACCAGCCCGCTGGAGGCCTGGACCTGGCGCGCGCTCTTGTGGGCGCCGGGGTAGCCGGAAAACACCAGCCCGGCGATCCGGGCGATATCGCGAAATGCCCGCTTGGACAGCTCGGCGGCGTTCAGGCAGGCCAGCAGGTCGTCCACCAGATTATCCGGCGAGAGTGCAGCGCGCAGCTCGGCCTCGCTGAAATCGACCTTGTTGCGGGTAACGAGTTCGAAGCCGTAATCGTTGACCGAAAACCGGAACGAGGCCTTGTGCATCTGCGCCAGCCGCCAGGCCACCAGCGCCGACAGGCCTTCATGGGCAAGCCGGCCCGCAAAGGGGTAGAAGAACCAGTGTCGGCCTTCACGGCTGGTGACGTGCTCGATGAGCAGCTCATCGGCGGCCGGCAGTGCCGACCAGCGGCGCTGGATTTCGAGCAGGTCGCGGATCGCGGCCAGTTCCGGCTCGCGGTAGTCGTTGTCGCGGGCGGCTTCCAGCAGGTGACGGATGGCATCGGCCAGGGTGCCGGAAATCGCCATGCGCCCGCCGGCCCAGCGCGGCACCTGGCGGTTCTTGCGCGTCGCCGCTTTCACATAGGCGGTGAGTTCGCGTACCCGCACCAGCTCCAGCAGGCGTCCGGAGAACAGAAATACGTCGCCCGGCTTGAGCTGGGCGATGAAGCGTTCTTCCACCGTGCCCAGGCGCCCGCCTTTCATGAAGCGCACGCTCATGGCCGCATCCGAGGTGATCGTGCCCATGGTCATGCGATGACGGCGGGCGATGCGCCGATCGGTCACCCGCAGTCGGCCATCCACCTGCTCGACGCGCTGAAACTCCGGGTAGGCCGACAGCGCCGCGCCGCCGCGGGTGACGAAGTCCAGCGTCCACTGCCATTCGGCGTCGGACAGGTCGCGATAAGCCCGGCTGCTGCGCACTTCAGCGAGCAGCGCGTTTTCGTCCACCCCGCCTTCGCGGGTGCTGCCCAGTGCGCGGGTGACGATATGCTGGGAAAGCACGTCGAGCGCGCCGGTCAGGGGTGTACGTGCTTCGATATCGCCGGCCAGCGCCTTGCGCCGAGCCGCGGCGATCTCGACCAGTTCGAAGGCATGGGTGGGCACGCACAGAATACGGCTGGCCGCGCCCGGGCGATGGCCGGAACGCCCGGCCCGCTGGAGCAGACGGGCCACGCCCTTGGGGCTGCCAATCTGGATGACCTGATCGACCGGCGAGAAATCCACCCCCAGATCGAGGCTCGACGTGGCCACCACGCAGGCCAGGCGCCCGTCGGCGATCATGGCCTCGACCTGCTCGCGCAGACCGCGATCCAGCGAGCCGTGATGTAGGGCGATACGCTCCAGCCAGTCCGGCCGGGCACGCAGCAGCGCCTGGTGCCAGAGTTCGGCCTGCGAGCGGGTGTTGGTGAACAGCAGCGTGGTTTCGGCGGCCTCCAGCGCATCGATGACCGGCTCGACCAGGCGCGTACCCAGATGCCCGGCCCAGGGAAAACGTTCGATCGTGTCGGGGATGAGCGCTTCGATACGGGTTTCGGCCGGTACCAGGCCGCGAATTTCACGCGCGGCACGCCCGCCGGTGAGCGCATCCGCGGCCTCGTCGATATTGGCCAGCGTGGCCGACAATCCCCAGGTCCGCAGGTTCGGACGCAGACGGCGCAGCCGGGCCAGGGCCAGCTCGAGCTGGACGCCGCGCTTGCTCGACAACAGCTCGTGCCACTCGTCGACGACCACCCCGTCGAGCTGGCCGAACAGCGTTTCGTGGTCGGCATAGGACAACAGCAGCGCCAGGCTTTCCGGCGTGGTCACGAGCGCGCTGGGCAGCTTCTTGCGCTGGCGGGCCTTGATATGGCTCTTGGTATCGCCGGTGCGCTGTTCCACGCGCCAGTTCAGCCCCAGTTCGCCCGCGCTCGCAGCCAGGTGCGCAGTGGTATCGGCTGCCAGCGCGCGCAGCGGCGTAATCCACAGCAGAGTCAGGCCGGGATTGTCGTTGGGGTCGTCGGCGCGGGCCAGCCAGTCGCCAAGTGCTGCGAACCAGGCCGCCAGCGTCTTGCCGGTGCCGGTGGGCGCATGGATCAGGCCCGACTCGCCGGCAGCATAGGCCGCCCAGGCCTCGCGCTGGAAATCGAATATCTGCCAGTCGCGGGCGGCGAACCAGCCCTCGATACGCGCCTCGGCCGACTCCATTCAGTCGCGCTTGCCGGGGTTCCAGCGTGCGGCCACCGCCCGCGCCTGTTCGGCCACCCAGGGAAAACGGCGCTCGAAACGGCGCAGCTGTTTCTGTACCCAGATCGAATAGGGCGCCAGCAGAATCGCCGAAATGATCAGAAACAGCACGCCCTGCAGGATCGGCAGCACCAAGCCGGCAAGCCCCAACAAAAAGAAGAACACGCCAAGGCCAATACGCACATAGTCGCGCCAGGTCATGTCGGCAAAACGAATGCGCGTGGGTTCGGGCGCCTGCGATTCGGACTCGGAATGGCGGGCGGTCATGGCGCGGGCCGCGCAGGGGCCATCTGGCTTGAACAGCTCATTCGATACGTTCCTCGATCGGTAGCAGCGCCTTGACGCCGTCGAGCGTGTCAGCGTCTTCAATCCGCTTGTCGTGTCGCCAGCGCGCGATACGCGGAAAGCGTACGGCAATGCCGGACTTGTGGCGGTTGGACGCCTGAATGCCCTCAAAGTGCAATTCGAACACATGCGTCGGCTCGACCGAGCGCACCGGGCCGAAGCGCTCGCGTGTGTTGCGACGAATCCAGTGATCGACCTGGCCGATCTCTTCGTCGGTCAGCCCCGAATAGGCCTTGGCAAACGGCACCAGATTCTCGCCGTCCCAGACCGCGAAGGTGTAGTCGGTGAGCAGGTTGGAACGCCGGCCGCTGCCCGGCTGCGCATAGAGCAGCACGGCATCGATCGAATAGGGGTCGACCTTCCACTTCCACCAGTCCCCGCGGGTGCGCCCGACCCGATACGGCGAGCGTGCGCGCTTGAGCACGAAGCCTTCGGTGGCGAATTCGCGGCTGCGCTCGCGCAGGGCGGCGAGTTCGTCCCAGCCGGTGGATTCCACGTTCGCCGATACCGCGATGCGCGTATCCGACTCGAGTCCGTCGACCAACGCCTGCAGCTTCGCCCGGCGATCCTCGATCGGCGACTCGCGAACATCGCTGCCGTCGTATTCCATCAGGTCGTAGGCCAGAAAACGCACCGGGTGCTTGGCCTGCATGTTCGCCGACGGCTTGAGCCGGCCGATACGCCGCTGCAGGCGCGCGAACGGCAGCGGCCGCGGCTCGCCCTCGGCCCAGGCCAGAATCTCGCCGTCGAGCACGCAGCCATCCGGCAGATCGGCCGCCGCGGCCTCGAGCTCCGGGAAACGCCCTTCCATCAGGTCCTCGCCGCGCGACCAGATATGACATTGGCCCTGGCGACGGATGAGCTGGGCGCGTATGCCGTCCCATTTCCATTCCGCATGCCAGTCGCTGCGCGCGCCCAGATCGGCCATCGCTTCGATCGGCGCCTGTTCGATCGGCGAAGCCAGAAAGAACGGGTACGGCTGGGCGGCGTCCTCGCCACGATCTTCCGGGTCGATGAGGCGTTCGAAGAACTGCGGCGTGGGCCGCCAGCGGCCCATCAGCCGATGGGCGATCCGGGCAGGTTCGATATCGGCTGTCTCGGCCAGCGCCCGGGTGACCAGCCGGCGCGATACGCCCACGCGAAACGCGCCGGTGAGCAGCTTGTTGAGAGTAAAGCGGGCATCGGTGGGCAGTTCCCGCCAGAAGCCGACGATGCGCGCCTTGCGGGCCTCGTCGTCCATATCCCGCAGCGGCAGGATGCGCTGTTCCACCCAGTCGTGCAGGGCGATCTCCAGGCCGGTATCGCCGGTTTCGATTTCATCGAGCAGCAGGGTGACGGTCTCGGCCAGATCGCCGACCGCCGAATAGCTTTCCTCGACCAGCCACAACGGCATGTCGATCGCCTCGGCGGTCCATTCGCGCAGCCGTGCCGACGGGATGAGCCGCTTGATGCGCCGCCCACACAGAAACGAGACTGCCCAGGCCGCATCCGCGGGCGGCGCGGCCGCGAAATAGTCGCGCATGGCCGCGACCTTGTCGTTGGTGGCCGTGCTCGCGTCCAGGCGCGTGTAGAGCGCGGTAAACCGACGCACGGCTAGTGCCCATCCATCGCAAGTGACGGCACGACGATGGTGCAATTTCGACGCTGTGCAAAACCTGTCGTCGGCGGGTAAGCACAACGGAACGACGTCTTTACTGTCGCATCAACGACCTGGCGAACAGCGGTTGTAGCCTGGCGCGCGGGTTGCATAACGTAGTCATTCCATTTGAAAAGCTTGCGGCGAGACGTCGGCGACCGGCGCCACCGTGACGGGGACTTTCGTGTATGAAAGAAGCGACCCAGAACAACCCGATATTCCAGCGCACCCAGACCTTCGGCGCGAAACCGACCGACGTGCGCGAAACCGACCACTATCAATACGAATACGTCCACGACTTCGTGGAACGCTGGGACGATCTCATCGACTGGGACGGGCGCGCGG
This sequence comes from Salinisphaera sp., assembly GCF_002729955.1. GTDB lineage: Bacteria > Pseudomonadota > Gammaproteobacteria > Nevskiales > Salinisphaeraceae > Salinisphaera. The sequence goes on from NZ_PBYA01000029.1 coordinate 5,043, forward strand.
CCAGCGAAGGCAGTTTCTTCATCGACGTGCTCAAGCGTTACGGCTGCCAATCCGTTATCGATGCGGCCACCGGCACCGGTTTTCATTCCGTACAACTACTCAAGGCCGGCTTCGAGGTTGCCAGTATCGACGGCAGTCCGCAGATGCTGGCCAAGGCCTTCGAGAACGCCCGCCAGCGCGGCATGATCCTGTCCACGGTGCACAGCGACTGGCGCTGGCTGTCGCGGGACGTGGTGGGACGTTACGACGCGATCATCTGTCTGGGCAACTCCTTCACCCATATCTTTTCCGAGCACGACCGTCGGCGCACGCTCGCCGAGTTCTACGCCATGCTCAAGCATGACGGCATTCTCATCCTCGATCAGCGCAATTACGACGCCCTGCTCGACGGCAAGGCCGAACCCGGGCACAAGTACTACTACTGCGGCGCCGATGTCTCGGCCGCGCCCGAGCATGTCGACGATGGCCTCGCCCGGTTTCGCTATACCTTCCCGGGCGACGAGGTCTACCACCTCAACATGTTCCCGTTACGCAAGGGCTATGTGCACGAGTTGATGCACCAGGTGGGCTTTCAGTCGGTGACCACCTACGGCGATTTCCAGAGCAGCTACCGGGAAACCGAGCCGGACTTCTTCATCCACGTCGCCGAAAAATCCTATCGCGAAGCCGAAACGGACAACTCGTAAGGAGCGAACATGACGCAGTATTCCCAGGCCGTACGCACGGCCCAGGCCTACTACAACAGCGACGACGCCGAGAACTTCTACTCGCGCCTGTGGGGCGGCGAGGATATCCATATCGGCCTGTACGAATCCGCCTCCGAGGCCGTGCTCGATGCCAGCCATCGCACCGTTGAGCGCATGTGCGACGCACTCGGGCCCGCGCTCGACGGCGCGAGCGTGCTGGATATCGGCGGCGGTTACGGCGGCTCGGCGCGCCATGTCGCCGCACGCCACAACGCCACGGTGGTGTCGCTGAACCTGTCGGAAGTGCAGAACGAGCGCGCACGGCGCAAGAACGCCGAACGCGGGCTGGACGATCGGGTGCGCGTCGTCGACGGCGACTTCGAAAACATCCCCTTCGACGACGGCTATTTCGATATCGTCTGGTCGCAGGATGCCATGCTGCATTCCGGCAATCGCGAGCGTGTGCTCGACGAAGTCGCCCGTGTGCTCGCACCCGGCGGCACGTTCATCTTCACCGATCCCATGCAGGCCGACGACTGTCCTGACGGGGTGCTGCAGCCGGTGCTCGATCGCATACAGCTCGATACCATGGGCTCGCCCGGTTTCTATACACGAGCACTTGAACGCCGCGGCTTCACCCGTCGCGCCTTCGAAGACCATACCCGCCAGATACCGCGACACTACGGCGGCATTCACGACACACTTGTCGAACGCGAAGACGAGCTGCGCGATTCGGCCATCTCGACAGCCTATATCGACAACATGAAAAAGGGCCTGCAGCACTGGGTGGAGGCCGGCAAGGCCGGCCATCTGGCCTGGGGCATCATGGTCTTCGACAAGCGCTGAATCGGCCCTACAGTGATTGTAGATGTGTGAAAAGCCGTTGGCCGTACTCAAGCAAGCAGCGTGTCCGCAAATGAACGCGAAGACACGCGAATACGGCGAAAGACCGATCGCTCGAAGCCCAGATGGTCTGTGCACGCCGCACGGTGAATCCTGTAAATAATCGCGTACGGGCTTGATTCAGGCGCGTTCATCGTCAGCTTTGGTTGCATGAGACAACGGCCAGCCAGGCTAGCCCGGCCGGGGTCGTTCAGTTTTAACGCCCAATACAGGAACCGCAGGCATGCAACGCTTCAAGGACAAGATCGCTCTGATCACCGGCGCCGGCTCCGGCATGGGGGCGGCCACCGCCAAACGCCTCGTCGACGAAGGTGCGACCGTCGTGCTCGTCGGCCGTACGAAGGAAAAGCTCGATGAGGTCGCCAAGGATCTGCCCGCCGAGCAGGTTCACGTGCGCCCGGCCGACGTGGCCGACGCCGAAGCGGTGAATGCGCTCGTCGACGACGTCATCGCGACCTGCGGGCGGCTGGATATTCTGGTCAACAACGCCGGCGTGGCCACCCAGAGCCGGATTACCGATACCGACGACGACACCTGGCGCAAGATCATGTCGATCAACGTCGATGGCGTCTTCCACTGCTGTCGCGCCGCCATGCCGCATCTGATCGAAAACCGCGGCAACATCGTCAACACCTCGTCGGTGTCCGGCCTCGGCGGTGACTGGGCCATGAGCGTCTACAACGCCAGCAAGGGCGCGGTTAGCAACTTCACCCGGGCGCTGGCACTGGATCATGGCGGCGACGGGGTACGCGTGAACGCGGTCTGCCCGAGCCTGACCCGTACCGACATGGCCAGTGGCGTGTTCGAAAAGGACAACCTGCTCGACAAGTTCGCCGAGCGCATGCCGCTGGGCGCGGGCGCTGAGCCCGAAGACATCGCCGCGGCCATCGCGTTTCTGGCCAGCGACGACGCCCGCTTCATCAGCGGCGTGAACCTGCCGGTCGACGGCGGGCTGATGGCCTCCAACGGTCAACCGCCCCAGGTCTGACGCGCGCCGCGCAAACCGGCTCGCCCGTGGCCATACCGGCCGCGGGTCATCACACAGGCGATCGCGCCATCCGGGCCGATCGCCTGTTTTTTGCCGAAATCATACGAAAACTTCGATTTTCGTGGTTAGCTAGGCGCTGCCGCGCGACGGACGCCGCGCCAGCGATATCGCCCCCCACCCGAGTCTCGAATGGCTGAAACCGACACGAAATCCAGTGACAGCCACGACTCGGTCGAGCCGGGCGCGAGTCCGCTGGTGAAGTGGATACTCGTCGCCCTGTTTGTCTATGCCTCCATTTCGGTGCTGAGCCAGGCACGCAGCTTTTTCGTGCCCATCGTGCTCGCCTTTCTGTTGTCGATGGTATTCGCGCCGATTCGGCGCGTATTCGACCGGCGTCGGGTGCCGCCCGCCCTGTCGTCGCTTGTGATCGTAAGCGTACTGCTGGTGAGTTTTCTGTTTGCGATCGCGGCACTGGCCGTGCCCGCCACGGGCTGGATCGAGAACGCCCCGCGTATCGAGCAACGCATCGAGCAGCAGCTGTCCGATATTGCCGGCCCGTTCAGCGCCATCTTCGAGGCCAACGAAAAGCTGCAGTCCATGACCCGCAGCGACACGCCGGACGTTCAAACGGTGGAAATCGAAGGCGAAAGCGCGGCGACCCAGGCTGCACTGCTCGCACCCAACGCGATTGCCCAGTTCGTGTTCACGATGGTGCTGCTGCTGTTTCTGCTCGCCTCGGGCGACATGTTCTACGAAAAGCTCGTGCACGTGATGCCGAGCTTTCGCGACAAGCGCCGCGCCGCCCAGATCGCCCACGATATCGAGCGCAAGCTCTCGCGCTATCTGCTGACGATCACCACGATCAATGCCGGTCTCGGGGTGGCGGTCGGGCTGACCATGTGGGCATTCGGCATGCCTTATCCGGCCGTGTTCGGGGTGATCGCCTTTCTGTTCAATTTCATCCCCTATCTCGGCGCGCTCGGCGGCGTTGCGATCGCGGGGATGATCGCGCTCATCACCTTCGACTGGGTGGGCTGGGCCTTGATCGTACCGGGCGTGTATTTCGCGCTCACCACGCTCGAAGGTCAGATCATCACGCCCTATTTCGTGGGGCGTAGCCTGCGTTTGAACACGGTGATCGTATTCATCACGGTCACGTTCTGGGCCTGGCTCTGGTCGGCGGTGGGCATGATCGTGGCGCTACCGCTGCTCGTGGCCCTCAAGACGCTCTGCGAGCATATCGAAGCGCTGCATAACCTCGGCGATTTCCTGTCCGAACGCCATGCAGAACTCGACAACGTTCGACAGACCCCACCCGAGCACTAACCCCGCGGCCGGGCTGCACGGCCCGGCTGGGCCGCGTTATGCCGTCTGGTCGAGCCCGGCGTTGTTCTTGTCGAACACCCGATCGGCGCGGTAAGAGCTGCGTACCAGCGGCCCGGAGACGACTTCCAGGAAACCGCGGGCCAGGCCCCACTGCCGATACTTGGCAAAATCGGCCGGCGGCACATAGCGCTCGACCGGCAGGTGGTTGACGGTGGGCCGCAGATACTGGCCGAAGGTGACGATATCGACACCGATCGCTGCCAGATCGTCCAGCGTCTGCGCGATTTCGTCTTCGGTCTCACCCAGCCCCAGCATGACGCTGGTCTTTGTGAGCACGTCGGGATTGTGCTTCTTGGCGTGTTCGAGCACATCCAGGGTCTGGCGATAGCCGGCCCGGGCATCGCGTACGACGTGGGTCAGGCGTTCGACCGTTTCCACGTTCTGGGCGAACACTTCCAGCCCGGAATCCACGACCTTGTCGACGTATTCGGCCACGCCGCGGAAATCCGGCGCCAGCGCTTCCACCCTTACGTTGGGAGTGCGTGCCTTGATCGCCTTCACACAGTCGGCATAGTGCTGGGCACCGCCGTCGGGCAGGTCGTCGCGATCCACCGAGGTGAGCACGATATAGTTCAGGCCCATGATCTCGACCGAATCGGCACAGTGCTCCGGCTCCTGGGCATCCAGCCAGCCGCGCGGGTTGCCGGTATCCACCGCGCAGAAGCGACAGGCGCGGGTACAGGTATCGCCCATGATCATGATAGTCGCGGTGCCGTGGCTCCAGCACTCGCCGATGTTCGGGCACATCGATTCTTCACAGACCGTGGCCAGCTTGTGCTCGCGCACGTTCTTCTTTACAGCCTGATAGGTGTCGCCCGTGGGCAGACGCGCGCGCAGCCAGTCCGGCTTGCGCCCGATCGGTACGGCCGCGGCGTTCTTGTTCGCCTTCATGCCGTTCTTGATCGCCCGCGTGCCGTTGGGCTTCTGGACCTTGCTGCCCGTGACCACGGGAATGCCTTTGAAATCGCTCATGCCGTCTTCGACCGTCGTTCGTACTGTGTCGCTGACCGAGTTCGATGATAACACCCGCATCGGCCCCGCCTCGTCGGGCGCGTTCAACCCTACGTTGCGGGCGCCGATAACCGTTGCAAGCCCCGTCGCCGACGATATTCACCGCCCGGGCCCGCCAGTCAGCCGGCGTACAGCCAGGCCGCTGCTATGATCGCGCCGCCGCGCCCGCAGGTCGGGCGGCGGCCATCTGTCTGGATTGATACAAGCGAGTACCGTGGCCAGCGAAACCCAAGCCAGCGACAGTTCGGTCGAAAGCCCGGTCGAGCGGTATTTCACGCGCCTGCTGAGCAGTCGCGCGGGGCGTATCGCCTACCGCTATCGCCGTTTGTTGCCGGTGGCATCGTTTGCCATGGGCGCGGCCAGTTTCTTCCTGGTCGAACGCCAGGCCGCGCTCGCCCAGTGGGTGACCGCGCTCATGCTGCTGGGCTGGCTGGCGCTGCTGTTCGAAGGCCTGCTGTGCCGCCTGCTCGGCCGCTACTTCGGCGAACGCATCCCCCAGGCGGCCGTACGCTTTGGCGCCCAGTGCCTGCACCAGGAAACGCTGTTCTTCGTGCTGCCGTTCTTTCTGGCCACGACCACCTGGCTGAGCGGCCAGGCGCTGTTTACCGGTCTTTTGATCGTCGCGGCCGCGGCCTCCACGGTGGACCCGATCTATCTACACGGCATCGCCGAGCGCCGGTGGCTGTTCCTGGGATTTCACGGCTTTACGCTTTTTGTTGCGCTTCTGGCGGCGGGGCCGATCATGCTGTCGCTGACCACCGGTGAGAGTGTCGCTATCGCCTCGGTTGCCATGGGGGTCTGTGCCTTGCCCAGCTTCAACGATGCCGTTCGCGCCCGCCAGTGGTGGCGCTGGCTGCTGCTGGCCGCGCTTTCGATCGCCCTTGGGGGCCTCGCCTGGTTCGGCCGCTTCTGGATTCCGCCGGCCACCCTGCGCGCCACCGATATGGCGATCACCCTGCGGGTGGACGTCGCCAACCGCGAGCCCGGCCAGGACCGTACCCACTTCAAAGCCGACGAACTCGCCGGCGACGGTCTTTATGCCTTCACCGCCATCGCCGCCCCGCGCGGGCTGCAACAGCAGGTATTGCATGTGTGGTGGCACGACGGCGAGGTGGTCGACCGCATCCCGCTGGAAATCACCGGCGGCGGCCCGGAAAACGGCTACCGCGCCTGGAGCCACAAACTCGCCCTCGGCGACGACCCGAGCGGCCACTGGCGCGTGACGGTAATCACCGACGACGGGCAGATGATCGGTGCGCGGCGGTTTACGGTGGAGTAACGCGTAGATCGTGTGCCCGCCAGACCCGCGTGAAACACCGTGGTGGGCGTCGCGCTGTTTCAAAAACAGCCCGCAAATGAACGCCAAACGCGCAAATGACAGGTGGCGATTCAACCATCACCGGACGACCGGCGTAGGTGGATTAGCCCAGCGTGATCCAGCAAAGAACCCAGCCCCTCGGGCGGATTCGAACGGGATAGTTCGACCCAGCCAAGAAGCCTGTTCCCTTTTGGTTTACGGCATGCCGGGCTAAGCCAAACGACGTGGCCGGCGCTCGCTAACGGCCACATTTTTTGTAGGTCGAATTAGCCGAAGGCGTAAACCGACAAGAACGTAGCCAACCCCACGGATTCCGATATGCAGGCGTTGCGACTCACCACGGCGGGTTAAGGGCCGTATTCGAGCCCCGTTTGGAGCGAACGAGACACGCAGTGCCAACCCATAACCCAGTCGTCTTTCCTTTTGGCTGCTATTTGTTCGACGCGCAACCGAAAAGTGCCTCGCGCTGCAGCGCGAAACCGTGGGATAGCCGAAATCTAGAGTGCCGAAAGACGCGTGGCGTGAACCCGCCAAGCACGCCCACATGCAATGATTCTTAACCCGGCACAGCGTTGAAAACGGCTGACAGAGTTAGCTGTTCTGGTGACGGGTTATTAAACAACCCGCGCCCGCGACAGCCGCTCCACCAGCGCCACGAGCCCGGCCAGATTGCGCGTCGGCGCGCAGAGATCGACGTAGGGCGAGTCGTGCTGTGCACCCAGCGCGGTACTGAAAAAACGCGGGTGCCCCATGAGCGGATCGAGCCATACCAGGGCACGGCAGCGCCCGCGCAGGCGCTTGAGCACGGCCTGCAGCCGTTCGGGCTTGTCGCTGTCCCAGCCATCGGAGACGATCATCACCACGGTATTACGATCGAGCTGTTGATCGGCAAACCGCTGCATGAAGGTTTCGAGCGCGCTGGCAATACGCGTTCCGCCGGCCCAGTCCTCGACGCTATCAGGCAGACGCGCCAGCCCGGCTTCGACCGAGGCCGAACGCGCCAGCGTATCGGTCACCCGCGACAGCTCGGTACTGAAGACATAGCTTTCCACCGAGCGGAACACGCGCGCGAAGGCATGGATGAAACACAGAAAGAAGCGGCTGTAGGCATCCATCGAATAGCTGACGTCGGCGAATACCACCAGCCGCGGGCGTTCGCGTGGACGATATCGACGACGGAATTCGAACACCTCGCCGCCGCGGGCGATCGCAGCGCGCAGGCTGTTGCGCAGATCGATCGTGCCGTGCCTACGCGCTCGCCAGCGCCGGGCCGTACGCCGCGCGAGCTGACGACCGAGGCTGCGTATCAAACGCTCCATGGCCGCGCGTTCGCCCGCATCGATCGCGGCCAGATCGGCCTGCATGGCATAACGCGTGGCGCTGGCACCGCTGCGGGTGTCTTCGCTGCGATCGTCGTCGGTCGTGGTGGCTGTTGCCGGCGCCGGTTCGGCCTCGCCGACGCCCTCGGCGGCCTGGCTGCCCTGTTCGCCGTCCTCGGCCTCGACCTTTTCGGCCGCCTCGGCGGGCCGCGCGTCGAAAAAGCGGGCGAACACGGCATCGAAACGTGCCCGATCGGAGGGCGTCTTGGCCATGCATGCGCGTAGCAGCCGGGCGAAATCCGAGCGTCGTTGTAGCGGCGTATGGGCAAGCGCGCTGAGCGCATCCGCGCTTTCGGCCGGGCTGACGGTGATGCCGGCGTGCCGCAGCTCATCGGCGAAGGCGGCCATGGTGCGGGCCAGCGACCAGTCGTTCATCGCTCGCCGCGATAGGCATCCAGACGGGTACGCATGGCGTCGATATCGGCCGCGTCCTTGAACAGGGCGCCGAGCGTGGCGGGCACGCGCTCGTCGTTGAGATCGGCAACGCCGAGTTCGATCAGGGCGGCGGCCCAGTCCAGCGTTTCCGCCAGCCCGGGCGTCTTGGCCAGATCCTGTTCCCGTGCCCAGGCCAGAAAATCGGCGATGGTATCGGCCAGGCGCGTATCGATGCCGGGCAGCCGGCGTTCGAGCACGGCCCGTTCCTTGGCGCGGTCGGGGTAGTCGATCCACAAATAGAGACAGCGCCGGCGCGTGGCTTCGGCGAGCGCCCGCGTGCGGTTGCCGGTGATGACCACCAGCGGCGGCACCTCGGCGCGCACGGTGCCGTACTCGGGGATGCTGATCTGCCAGTCCGACAGGATCTCCAGCAGAAAACTCTCGAAGGCTTCGTCGGCGCGGTCGAGCTCGTCGATGAGCAGCACCGGCGGCGGGCTGTGGCGCAGGGCTGCCAGCAGCGGACGTTCGAGCAGGAAGCTGTCGGAATAGAGGTTGTCGCGCAGGCTGTCGGTGGACGCGCCGGCCGCTTCCTGCACCCGGATTTCCAGCAGCTGACGCGGGTAGTCCCATTCGTAGAGAGCCTGGGCTGCGTCCAGACCCTCATAGCACTGCAGGCGAATCAGCCGTGTGTCGAGCGTGGCCGCCAGCGCCTTGGCGATTTCGGTCTTGCCGACGCCGGCCGGGCCTTCCACGAGCAGCGGCTTGTGCAGGACCATGGCCAGATACAGGGTCATGCGCAGATCGGCATCGCTGACGTAGCCCTCGCCGGCCAGCGCGGCGTCGAGCGCCTCGGGGCTGTCGAAGCGCGGGCGCGATTGCATATCGCTCATGAATCGCTGGGTTCGTCTTCCGGCTCGTCGTCGGTATCGATCACGCCGTCGTTGATCAGCGCCAGGGCGACCACCCGGGCATACAGCGATTCGCGCAGGCCGCGCGGGCGTTGCAGGCCCATGCGTTCAAGATAGGGCTCGGCGCTGGCCGGCAGTGTGGCCAGACGCGAGGCATGCCGGGCAAAGCTCGACAGCGTTTTGCCGTGCGAGCCGCCCGCCAGCTTCTTGAGGGCGGCGATGAGCGTACGCTCGATTTCGGTGAAATCGCTGCCATAGGGATAGGGCTCGAACCGGCCCTTGGCTTTTTCCGGGGCGAGCAGGCGACGCAGATTGTCCGGCGTGTTGTTACGCGCATGCGCCGGCACCTGGTAATCGCGGCGCAGCTTGCCGGCGGATACGGCCGCGCTGCGCAGTTCGTCCTGAAAACGTGCGTCGGCGATCTCGATCATGGCCATGGCGACTTCTTCGTCGGTCTTGCCGCGCAGATCGGCCGCCCCGTATTCGGTCACCACGATATCGCGCAGATGGCGGGGGATGGTGGTATGCGCATAGTGCGCCACCACGTTGGATTCGGGCCCATCCGAGGACTGGCGCACCGCGCGTACACAGATGATCGAACGCCCGTCTTCGAGCGCATGCGCCTGGGATACGAAGTTGTACTGCCCGCCCACGCCGGAGATGACCTGGCCGTTCTCCAGCCCGTCGGAGGCGATGGCCCCGGCGAGCGTGGCCTTGATCGCGGTATTCACGAAGCGCGAGCCGCGCCGCTGGACCCGGCGCAGGGCCTCGTTTCCGTACAGCTCGTTGATCTGACCGACGCTGGTCATATGAAACAGTTCGCGCTCGTCGTCGTCGAGATCGCGCAGCGCCTGATAGAAGCTGTTGGGCCCGAGAAAGAAGCCGCCGTGCACGAGCGTTGCGCCCTTGAGCCGGTCACCCAGGCAGCGCGACACGATCGCCGCGCGGGCCGTGTCGTCGTCCAGATCGGCAGCGATGGGCTCACCGCCATCGCCTGCATCGAGGGTGCGGTTGTCATAGCTCACGCCGGCCTTGAACACGCCCACGTTCCTGAGGCGGGCCACATCGTCGCCGTCGAGCTGGGCACGAATGGCGCCGCTGTCGCGCAGCGCGGCCAGCGTAGTGGCATCGACCCGTTCGCCGATGGTGCCGGCATCGAGCAGGCGCTGGATATCGATATCGTCGTAGACCGCGCGCGAGATCACCCCCGAGCGATACATCTGGATATAGGCATCCACGAGCATTTCGGTGCAGCCGTACAGGCCACGCTCGAAGACATCCTCACCGCCGATCGCCTCGGCGAGGGTGCGCTCGTGATCGCTGCGGTTGAGCCGATCGATGAGCGTGCGGTAGTCGGCGTTGTGGTTGTGGCGCAGATCGCAGCAATAGGCGATCGCATCCGACAACGAGCCGATGCCGATCTGCAGCGTGCCGCCGTCTTCGAGCAGGCTCGATACGCGCAGCCCGATCGCATAGTCGGCGTCGGCCACCGGCATGGCCGGCGCGCCGAACGGCTTGAAGGTGGCCTTCTCCCCCTCGAACACCGCATCGGCCAGCGCGGCGTCGACCAGCGCGCTGCGGGTCATCATCGGCATGCGCGCATTGAGCTGGCCGACCACCCAGATCGGTTCACCGCGCTCGCGCATGGCTTCGACCACGGGCACCAGATCGAGGGTGACGTCGGTGTTGCTGGACAGCGAAAACCGGCTGTCGTCCGGGCCGGGTGCCCCCATCTGCATCAAAACGTTCACGCCCGCGTTGATCAGGTCGCGTGCGACGTGGGTGTAGTTGACCGAGCGATAGTGGCGCTGGGCATCATCGTTGCCGAGCATCGCGCCCGGCTGGAAGAAGAACTCCGAAATCGTGATGTTGTCGGGCACCGTGCCGGCATTCAGATCGCGCACATAGTCCAGGCCCGGATAATCCTCGAACACGCGCTCGACGATCGGGTCCATGATGCGGCGTTCGAGTTCGCTGCCGGCCTGCGGCACGTCCAGCGACAGCGCGGTGAGGATCTTGAGATTGATCTCGGGGTTGGCCTTGGCCCGGGCATAGAGCGCGTTGAGCAGCGTGGCTGGTTTGCCCAGCCCGAGCGGCGCGCCTACATGGATATCGTGGCCGACGGTGTCGATGAGCCAATCGATCGTGGCCTCGGCATCGGTGAATCGTTGCGGTCGCTCGCTCATCGCCTGTTCCTCGCCAGTGAAACCGCTGCGCCCGGCTGCGGTTCGTTATTGTTTGTTGTGACGGCCGTAACGGTCGAGATATTCCTGCGGCACCTTCACCTGCAGCGCGCCCGGGTGAATACGAAAAGTCGCCGGGGTTTCGGTCAGGATCTCGCCGTCGGTGTTGATTGGCATGGGCTTGCCGGTATCCACTTCGAACTCGGTGCCTTCAAACAGTTGCACGCCCTGAATGGACTTGTCCGGCCCGCGCACCAGCGTGGGCAGCATGCCGACAAGCTTGCCAAGCGACTGCGGCTGGAGGCTGTACAGATCAAGCCGGCCATCGTCGAGTGCGGCATCGCTGGCGACGGCCAGACCGCCACCAAAATAGCGCCCGTTGCCGATGGCCAGCTGGATCGAATGCAGGCGATGGGTTTCATCGCCGAAGCGCACCACCGCATCGAACGGCTCGGTATCGCGATAAGCCTTGAATACGTTGCTGGCATAGCCGAACGAGCCGAACATCTTCTTGGCCGCGTCCGAGCGATACTCACAGGCGCGCACGGCCAGGCCGATACTGGCGACGTTGACGAAATGAACGTCGTTGCACTGCCCCAGATCGATACCGTGGGTCACGCCTTCGACCACGTTGCGACAAGCCGCCTCGAGCTCCGTGGGAATGAGCAGCGTCCGGGCAAAATCGTTGGCCGTGCCCAGCGGCAGCACACCCAACGGGCGCTTTGCGCGCATGACCGCCGCGGCAGCCAGATTGAGGGTGCCGTCGCCGCCGCCGAGCACGATGATATCCACGTTCGGCGCATGCCGATCGATCTCGGCGGGGACGTCGTCGGGTTCTTCGAATTTGCCCAGGGTTATCTGGACATCGAGCGCTTCGAGCGCGTCGCGGGCCGCCTCGGCGTTGGCTTCGCCCTGGCGGGATTTCTGATTGATCAGCAGTAGCGCGCGCAGAATCTTCACCCATTGCGAATAGTCGTAGCGACAGCGTAAGTGCCGCCCGAGACAAGCGCAATCCGCATTATTCACGGGCTGGCGCGCAATGCGCTTCTCAGCCAAGATCACAGCGAAATCCAACCAATGACCGTGTCATGCAAAGCCTGACCCAACGAATGATCGGCGCCGCCAAACTGCAGGTGCCCACCTATGAGGAAGTCGAACACGACCGCAGTGCCACCGGCCAGGCCGCACTGATCGTGGTGCTGGCATCGCTGGCCGCCGGTATCGGCGCGCTCGGGGGCGGCACGATCGGCTTTCTGCTGCTCAACGCCGTCGCCGCCCTGCTTGGCTGGCTGATCTGGGCGGCGATCATCTGGGCGGTGGGCACGAAGATGCTGCCCGAAGCCCAGACCGAGGCCGATGTCGGCCAGCTGCTGCGCACCCTCGGCTTTGCCGCCACGCCCGGCCTGCTGCGCGTATTCGGCATCATCCCGGTGATCGGCGCCATCGTATGGTTCGTGGCCTCGATCTGGATGCTGGCCACGACCATCATCGCGGTACGCCAGGCGCTGGATTATCAAAGCACCCTGCGGGCCGTGGGCGTGTGCGTGATCGGCTGGCTGATCCAGCTGCTGATCATGGCTCTGATCGGCGGCATCGCCGGACCGACGGGCACCGCGCCCGGCATGTAAGCCGGCGCTTCGCTTCAGGCGGCCGTGTCGATACCTCGCTCGGCCGCTTTTTCGTTTCGTGACGCCGCGGCCCGTTGTTCGACGGTGGCGGCAGCATCGAAATAACAGTCGAGCAGGCGCAGCTGGCGGGCGGCCGTATCCGCCTGAACCATGTCCATGTACAGCGCGGGCGATACCGGCCGACGCTCGTTGAGCCAGCCGATATGCTTGCGGGCCACGCGCACGCCCTGCTGCTCGCCGTAGAAGTCATGGATCTGCTCAATCAGACCGAGCAGCCACTCCCGCTCATCGGCCACGCTCGGCGGTGCGGGCACGAGGCCCGTGGCCCGCTCGATGGCGATCTCGCGAAAAAGCCACGGCCGCCGACAGGCCGCCCGGCCGATCATCAGCCCGTCCGCGCCGGTGGCGGCCAGCACCGCCCGCGCCTTGGCCGGCGAGTCGATATCGCCGTTCGCCCAGACCGGTATCGACACCGCCCGCTTGACCGCGGCGATGGTGTCGTACTCGGCCACGCCGGTGTAGTGCTGGTCACGCGTGCGCCCGTGCACCGCCAGTGCGGCGATGCCGGCCTGTTCGGCACGACGGGCGATGACCACGGCATTACGACGCTCCGCGCTCACACCGGTACGCATTTTCAGGGTCACCGGGATATCGACCGCGTTCACCACGCCATCGAGAATGGCAGCCACGCGATCTTCGTCGGCCATCAGCGCCGAGCCTGCCGCCTTGCGACACACCTTCTTGGCCGGACAGCCCATGTTGATATCGATGATATCGGCGCCGTCGTCGGCGTTGACCCTTGCCGCATGCACCAGATCCGCGACATCGCCGCCGGCGATCTGCACGATACGCGGCGCGGGTTCGCCGCCCTGGTCGAGGCGCAGCCGGGACTTGCGTGTAGCGCGCAGTTCGGGCCGGGCCGATACCATTTCGCCCGTGGTCACGTTCGCACCGAGGCTTCGGCACAGGGCGCGGAACACGCGGTCGCTCACGCCGGCCATGGGCGCGGCAGCGAGGCCGTGGGCGAATGTATAACCAGCGATACGCACGCCGAGCATTCTAGTCGCCGAAGCAGGTTCGTAGAAACATGTTATTTTCGGTTATCCGCTCAACCCTTTCGTTTTCGATGAACAACGCCAAGATCCGTTTCGCCACTGTTTTGACTTCGCTCGTACTGGGCGCAAGCCTGCTTGCAGGCTGCTCCGAAACGCCGCAGGAGAAATACGACAACGCGGTCGAACAGCTCAAGGAAGCGCGCGAGTCGCGCAATGAAGCCCAGGAAGCTCTGAACGAAAAGAAAGAAGAGCTCAATGAGCTTCAGGCCAACCTCAACGAGTCGGAAAACGAACTGCAGGAAGCGCGTCAGAAAGTCGCGGCCGCCTCGGAGGCCGTGAACAAGACGGTTAACGATCAAGTGCTCTTCCGCACCATCCAGCGCGACGTACTCAACGAAAAATCGTTCGACAAGTCCGCGATCTCGGTGGGCGTGAAGGATCGTGTGGTCACGCTGACCGGCGTGGTGCCGGATGAGGAAACCCGCGAACTCGCACTCGAGAAAGCGCGTTCACAGGCCGGGGTCGAAGACGTGGTCGACGAACTCCAGCTTGAAGACGAACAGGGCGAGCCCCGTGCGCCCTCGGCCGGCAGCGTTGCCAAGCCGGATCAGAAGGCCGAGCAGGATGCCAAGGCCAAGCAGGCGAAACCGGAACAGGCCGAGGACAAGTCGCAGGCACAGCCCGCACCGCAGCCGGAATCCGGCCAGTCGGCACCGCAGCAGCCCGAATCGAACGCCCAGAGCAACGATCAGGGCAATACCCAGAGCAAGCCGCAGGGCGACACGCCCAAGCCGCCGATGGCACCCAACGACGGCGGCGGCTCGGCCTCGGCGACGCAGGCACGCGCCCACGTCGCGACGGCATAAGCGATGTTGGCCGCCGCCTTCTGGTTGCTGCTCATCGCCACCGTCGGCGGCGTCGCCATGGCGGCGCTGGACGCCGCCATGCGCCCGCTTCGTATCGGCCACGGTGTAATCGCGGGCGCCGGGCTGGCCTGCCTGCTCGTCGGCGCGTTCATGCATCCCGGCACGCTGGTGTGGAGTGCCTTTGCGCTCACCGCGATCGGCTTCAGCGCCGGCGCGGTGTTTTTCGGCGTCATCTACAAGCACCAGGCGCCGCCGCGCATCCTGGTTCTGGGCCACGGCGCACTCAACGCCCTCGGCGTTCTATTGCTCGCGGTTGCGGTATTCGGCTAGTGATGCAACGGCGGCGCCCGGCCTATTCGGCGTCGAGCGTTTTCGCCTGTTTTTGAAACGCCCGAATTCGCCGTGCTGCGGCCAGCTCGGAACGGATATGCCCGAACAGGCCTCGGGCCAGCGGCATGCGCCAGTCGGGCTCCAGCCCCCGCCCCAGGCGCATGAGCTGCATGTAGTACCAGCCCATCTGGGAAAAGATATTCAGAAAGCGTAGCGCCGACATCGATGAGCGCGGCCCGAATATGCCCTGGCCATAGGCCAGATCGGCGCCCGGGTCGGTGGCTTCGACCGTGGTGCCATCGAACAGGCGTGCCACGAAGTTCGGGTCCACGCACAGCGGCCGGCCCAGGCCGATGATGTCGGTATCGCCGCTGTCGAGCGCCTCGAGCATGGCATCGCGCGAGCGAAAACCGCCGGTCACCATCAGGGGCATGGTCGCCACTTCACGGATCAGCGCGGCATATTCCAGGAAATAGGCTTCGCGACGGCGGGTGCTCGCACGGGGCGCTTCGGCCTGACTTTCGTCGCCGCTGTGGCCCAGCAGGCGCGGCTGCTCGTAGCTGCCGCCCGATATCTCCAGCAGATCGATATCGCAGTCGCCCAGCCAGCGCACGACCTGAATGCATTCGTCGTTGCTGAAGCCGCCCTTCTGAAAATCAGCCGAGTTGAGCTTGACGCCGATCGCGAAATCCTTGCCCACGGCCTCGCGTACTGCCCGTACCACGGCAAGCAGAAGCCGTGCCCGGTTTTCCAGACTGCCGCCATAGGCATCCCGGCGCCGATTGGTTACCGGCGACAGGAATTCGCTGAGCAGATAGCCGTGCGCACTATGGATCTGCACACCGTCGAAGCCGGCCTCGCGAGCGACGGTCGCCGCGTTCACGAAGCGCTCGATCACGCTGGCAATGCCCTGTTCGGTAAGCGCGCGCGGCGTGCGGTAGGCGCCGAGTAGCTTGAGGCCCACCGGCGACGGCGCAACCGGGCGCGGGGTGCAGTACAGTGGCGCCTGGCGCCCGGCATGCGACAGCTGCATCCAGACCCGACTGCCGCCTTCTCTTGCGGCCGCGGCCCAACGCGCGAGTGCTTCGCGATCGGCATCGCCGTCGATAACCACATTGCCCGGGCGCTCCAGGTCCCAGCGATCGATCTGCACGTTACCGGTGATCAACAGGCCCGCGCCGCCGTGAGACCAGCGCCGATAGAGTGTTGCGAGCTCAGACGTGGGATTCATGCGGGCATCGGCCAGTCCCTCGGTCATCGCCGCCTTGGCGATGCAGTTGGGCAGCGACTGGCCACAGGGCAGCACGAGCGGTTCGCGCAGACGGGCGACGGCATCTTTCGACGAGTTCGACATGGCAGCGTTCGCTTTCATGGGCCGCAGGATCGAATGGCTGCAGGCGGGCATTGCATTCGTTGCGGTCGGGTTGTTGCTTTGTCGAGCATAGCCGCTCGAACGCCCTGGCGCACGGGCGCGCCGGCCACGGCGAAAGCCAGGCGGGTGCTTGCTCTTTGAAGGCCCCCACCGCGACCATGCCTCGTTTGTGGCAACTGGCTGTCGCGCACGAGCGTATCCCGACCCATGGCGGCAAACGAACTCTTCCGGCAATACCAGCCCTGCCGCACGGCATCGGTGGCCGCGATCGTGCTGGCCGGCTGTCTCCTGGTGGCGGCGATCGCCGGCTGCAGTGCTGCAGACAGCCCGTCGGCCCGCTTCGATGACTATCTCACCCGCCTGGCCCGTACGCTGGGCCAGGACCTGACGCCGGCCACGCCCGACGCGCGCCGCCACTATCCGGCGCGACGCCGGCTGCTGCGCCCGGTGGAAACGCCGCGCACCGGCTGGATCGGCTTTTTCAGGCTGCATCGATGCGGGCTGGTGAATCTCGTGTCCGAGCGCAACAGCATTCTCGGGCGGGTCGCACCGCCCCAGGCACGCCTGGCTTACGAGGCCCAGCTTCTGGCCGGCCTGACGCATTGTCGGGCCGGCTTCGATCGCGACACGCTCGCCGCGGCCGATGACGACGAGCGCGACTTCGTGGCCCATCTGGACGAACTGATCGCGCTCAAACACCAGGCCCGGGGTGCGATGATCTGGAATCAGACCTTTGCCAGTGCGCCGATGGCGCATCTGTTCAGCGTCGCGGGCGGCGATGCGGGGCTTGCGCCCAGTCTTGCCGGTCGCGCGCCGCGGGCGGCACTCGCCCAGCTGGCCACGGCCGCCCGACGACTGCGCGAAGACAAGCCGGTCGACGAGGCACGGCTTGCCGATGCCTACGAAACGCTCGATGCCAGCGAATACGGCGGCAGTCTGCAGATCGCCGCCCTTGAGGCGAGCGCCGAATTGGAGCGCGCAAGTCAGCTCATTCGTGCGCGGTTGGCCGCACGACCGCTGTGCTTCAACAACAAGCCGAACCGGCGCGCACGGGTACTGCGCACGATCCTGCTCGAAATCTACGGCACAGGGGTTCAGTCCTATCTCGCCGATCTGGTCAGGGCCGGGCGTCTATGGCGCGCCGCGGTCGACGAGCTGATCGAGGCCCAGGGCGTGGCGCCCGGGGCCGCGTTCACGCGTTACAGACAGCACACGCTGAGCGCCGATCACGGCGTATGGGCCGATCTGGACGCCGCCATCCAGCGGCACACGCAGGATTGGCAGCAGGCGATGCGCCAGTGCAATCTCATGCCGGGCAGCGAATGAGCTAGTCTTTAATCTGGCGCTGCGCCGGGCTGACGGCGCGCTGTGCCGGGGCCACCTTGCGACCGGTATCCGGGCGGTTATAGCTCGGCTGGGCGCTGTTACGGCGATGGCCCTCGTTTCGATAGTCGCCGCCAGCCTGTTGTCCCCAGCCGTGAACGCCCGGGGCAGCCGGCGCGCCGTAGCGCCCGCCCGCGCCGGGATGCTCGAACACGCGGCCGTGCCCGCCATAGCTCGGACCGTAGGCATAGCCGCCGCGTCCATAGCGACGATACTGGGGATACACCGGTACCACCGGCGTGTGGTATTCCTCGTAGCGAAAGCCGCTCGAGGGGCCATACACTTCGGTACGCCGCTGGCTGTTGTAGCTGCCAAACGGCGTCGATCGGTGCTGCTGATCGATGATCACGATGCCGGAGTTGTCGGCCGCCATGGCGCCGGGCGCCGCGATCAACGCGCCGCCGAATGCCATGGCACCGATGAAGATTTTCGCCCGCATGATGGGGTGCCTCCTGCAGCGAATGCTGCCTGTGCAAACGCCAGCGTGCGCACGGCCGCGTGAATCCGCCATGAATGGGCTGCGCCGGCCAGAATTAAGGATGTGTTCAGCGCTTTACGCTTAGTTTTACTGCGACGCTAGGGGACACATCATGAAATCGAACATTCTGCCGTTTCGTTATCTTTTTGCAGTCGGCATGGCCGCGTCCTCCCTGCTCGTGGCCGGTTGCGCCAGCAATCCCCGCCCTCAGGTCGACCCCATCTTCCAGGCGGTTCCGGGCGGTCAGTACGAATGCTACTACCAGAACGACGATCGCAACGTCGCGGTCAAGGGCGCGACCAGCAAGGCCGGCCAGGCCCTGATCGGTGCGGCCGCGGGCGGCGTTGTGGGTAACCAGTTCGGCGGCGGTTCCGGGCGTGATATCGCCACCGGCCTGGGTGCACTGGCCGGCGCGGGCGCCGGTGCCTGGAACGCCCAGCGCATGGAAAACAACCGGCTCAATGACTGCCTGCAGCGCAGCAACGGCTATCGCAATACCGCGCCCGCCGGGAATGCGTCGCCGTCCGGTTTTCGCAGCAGCTTCTAGCACCGGCAAGGCCAGCCCTGTATCGCCATGACGCGCCCCACGATCGACGCCGATATTGCATTCGCGAGCCTGCGATTGATCGCACTGGCCGTGCTCATGCTGCTCGTCTGCCCGATCGCACTGGCCCAGTTCGAGGGCAACGCGCTCAGCGCGCCGCTGGCCGAACAGGCCGGGCCGGGCCACAGCTCGGCGCCTGAGGCGGCCAAAGGCGAAGCCCGCCCGGAACCCAATGTCGCGCCGGCAGAAGCCGCCCGGCGCGCCTCACGGGAATACGGCGGGCGCGTGCTCAACGTGGTACTGGAAGACGGCCCCGGCGGCCCCTACTATCGTGTGAAGCTACTGGACGGCGGGCGCGTGCATATTGTGCATGTGGAAGCACGCCATTAGACCCAAGTAAAACACGGGGACGCTATGCGAGCACTGGTTATCGAGGACGATGTGGACCTGCGCGAACAGATCTGTGCGCAGCTGCGCAGCGACGGGTTTGCGGTCGATGCCACGGGCGAAGGCGAAGAAGGCCTGTTCTTTGCGCTGGAGTATCCCATCGATATCGCCATCGTCGACCTCGGCCTGCCCGGGCCTACCGGCCTGGACATCATCCGCGAGGTACGCGAAGCCGGGCTCGATTATCCCGTGCTTATCCTCACCGCCCGCAGCCGCTGGCAGGACAAGGTGGAAGGCCTGGAGACCGGCGCCGACGACTATGTGGTGAAACCGTTTCAGCCGGAAGAACTCACCGCCCGTATTCAGGCACTGGTTCGACGTTCGCGTGGCTGGGCCCAGCCGAAGCTTGAATCCGGCGATATCGTGCTGGATACCGCCCGCCAGGAGGTATTCGTGGCCGGTGAATCGGTGGAGCTGACCGCCTACGAGTACCGCGTGCTCGAACATCTGATGCTGCATGCCGGCGAAGTGGTGTCGAAAACCGCGCTCACCGAACATATCTACGAAGAGAACGCCGAGCGCGACTCCAACGTGATCGAGGTATTCGTACGCCGCCTGCGCGCCAAACTCGACCCCGAGGGCGTGCGCAAACCCATTGAAACGCTGCGCGGGCGAGGTTATCGGTTGGCACGGGATGCGCGCACGCCGACGAGCGACTCCGCCCAGCCCTCGTGATGAACTCACTGCGGGCGCGGCTGCTGGCCGCCACCGCGGTTCTTCTGCTGGCCTTTATCGGGTTGACCGGCGTGGCGCTGGAAACCGCGGTCAGCGAGCGCGCCGATCAGGCCGAGCACGACCGCCTGCAGGGGCTGAGCTATGCGCTGCTGGGCAGCGCCGAGATCACCGAAGACGGCAGCTTCAAGGTCGCCCCGCGCGTGCTGCCCGAATCCGATCTCACCCGGCCCGACTCCGGCCTGTACGCCATGGTGCTCGACGAAAACGGCGAATCGATCTGGCGCTCCCCTTCTCTGCTCGACCCGTTGGAGCTGGATACGCTGCCGGCTGTCGGCGAATGGCAGTTCATGCGCATTTACCCCGGCAAGAATACGCTCATCACCCTCTCGTTCGGCTTTCGCTGGGTTACCGATGCCGGCACGGACTATCGCTACACGCTGGTCGTGGCCGAAGACGCCCGCACCTTCATCAAGCAGATGCAGCGTTTTCGCGGTGTGCTGTGGACGCTGCTGAGCGCATCGGCATTGATCCTGCTGATCGTGGAACTGTTCATCCTGCGCTGGGGACTGGCGCCGCTGCGCCGGCTTGCCCGCAATCTCGCCAATCTCCAGGCGCACGAGAAACGACGTATCGAAGGCCGCTACCCGGATGAAATCCAGCCGCTGGTGAGCAACCTCAACACGATGCTCTCCAACGATCAGGCCCGCCTGACCCGCTATCGCAATGCACTTGGCGATCTGGCCCACAGCCTGAAGACGCCGATGGCGGTGCTGCGCGGCCTGGCCGAAGACGAAAAGCTCGAGCCAGCCCAGCGCCACGGGCTGCGCACCCAGCTGGCCCGAATGAACGATATTCTCGACTACCAGCTGCAAAAAGCGGCCGCGGCCGGCAAGCGCAGCCTGGCGGTGTCGATCGCCATCGCCCCGGTGGCCCACAAACTGGCCCGTGCGCTGACCAAGGTCTATGCCGAACAGGGCACGCGTTTCGAAGTGCATATCCCGGACACGGTCAAGGCGCCGATCGACGAAGGCGACCTGACCGAACTGCTGGGTACGCTGATGGACAATGCCGCCAAATACGGCGACGGCGAGGTGGAGGTGCGCGCCGGCATGCGCGACGGCGACCTGTACCTGCAGATCGACGATAATGGCGCCGGCTTTGGCGAGGGCTCCACCGAACGCCTGCTCGAACGCGGCGTACGCGCCGACACCAGTCGCGAGGGCCAGGGCCTGGGGCTTGCCGTGGCCGCCGAAATCGTACGTTCCTATACCGGCGACATCACCCTCACCCGCTGCGAAAAAGGCGGGGCCCGCGTGGAGATCGTGCTCCCGGCCGAGTGATAGGATGAGCCACGGGCGCCGGCCCGCCTCGGCCGACCAGGCGGCCGCACAGCCCTTGCGCGCCCCGGCCGACTGCTCGCCGCGCGTGCCTGTTTTGAAGATCAACCGACGGATTCAGCATGGACAATTCCGATACCGCCCGCCGTCTCGACCCCGAACAACTGGATCCGGACGCGCTCGATCCGCGCACCTACCATCGCGTGATCGGCCCGGCCCTCAAGGTAGCCGCCGATGCCGCGGCCAAGCGGGGCCATCCCACCCTGCATGACGACATGCCGGCCATGCTTGCCTTGGTGGAAATGGTCACGCGGCTGGCGGATCTGTTCAGCGAGCACTACCCCGATACCGCAAAGCAAGAGCCCATGCTCGAACACGCGGCTACCGGGGCCTGCGTGATGGTGTTCCAGCAGGCCAAACTGCCCGCCGATGCCATCGGCCAGTGCCTAGCCGCCCTCGAAACCGCCTACCGACAGCTCTACGAACACGAAGTGCTCGACGAGGCGCGCCCGTTCATTGCCATGGCCTGGGAGCATCTGGAGGACGAACAGCGCGAGGAGGCCGAAAAATGCCTGAAACAGGCGATCGAGCGCACCATCGCCGCGATCGAGGCCTGGCAGACCCAGGTTCATTGACGTGGGCGCCCGTGCGTTGACGGCCCTGCGACGGCTGTCGCTGCTGGTTGTTATCGTTGCCCTGTCCGGCTGTGTAGTCGTTTCGCCGTTTGGCCGCGGCGACAACGACCTGCATGAAGCCACCGTCCAGGGTGAGGGCCACAGCAAGATTCTGTGGCTGCCGGTATCGGGCTTCATCTCCGATGCCCCCTCGCAGCGCGCGCTGGGACTGGTACAGCAGCCCTCGACGCTGGCCACGATCAGCCGCGCGCTCGACAAGGCGGCCGAGGACGATGCCATCGGCGCGGTGGTACTGCGGATCAACAGCCCCGGCGGCACCGTGGCCGCCGCCGACGAAATCCATGCCCGGATCGCGCGCTATCGCCGCGAAACCGGCGTACCGGTGATCGCGAGCTTTGGCGGCGTGGCCGCGTCCGGCGGCTACTACGTGGCGATGGCGGCCGATTCCATGATCGCCCAGCCGACCTCCATCACCGGCTCCATCGGCGTCATCATTCCGGGCGTGAACGCCAGCGGCCTGCTCGACAAGATCGGCGTGGAAAACGCCAGCTATGTGAGCGCGCAACACAAGGACATCATGTCGCCGCTGCGCGATGCCACGCCCGAGGAGCGCGCCATCATTCAGACCGTGGTGGATTCGCTGTTCGCGCGTTTCGTGAGCGTCGTCGAAGCCGGGCGCCCGGATCTGGACCGGGCCCATCTCGACGAAATCACCGACGGGCGCATCTTTGCAGCGGACGATGCCCTGCGGCTCGGCCTGATCGACAGGATCGGCCATATCGATGACGTACTGGCCTTGGCGCGCGAAGCCGCCGGCACGGATTCCGCCCGGGTGATCCGCTACTACCAGGGCCGCAACGCGCCGACCTCGATCCTGTCGGAAACCGCCGCCGCGGGCGGGCTGCGATTACAGGCGGGCGGCATGCCGGTCGATCTGTCGTTCGAGAGCCAGGCGGCAGCCCAGCCGCTCTATCTCTGGCGGCCCTAGGGCATGTCGTCATGAGATAAGGCGGCGCATCGGCAGCCAAGCGCCGGCAAGACAAGGCATCGCGAGCGTCGCGTGGTTGTTCCACGTAAGCGAACGATAACGCCGGATTGCCGGGGCTTGGCGGCCGACCGATCGTTATTCGTTGGGGGGTTGCCCGCGTCGGACGCGCCATGCGGCGTTGCGGACCTTGACCGTGGCCGGCCACGCTCGTCGGCCCGCGCCTTGCCTGACACGCCCGATGCGGGCAATGCGACGTCATATCTCATGACGACACGCCCTAGTTCTGTCGAACCGCGATTTACTCGGCGGCTTTGCTCGCCCCACCAGCGGCGCTGCCATCGCTGCCGTCATCGAGATGCGGCAGCGAGGTGAGATGAGCCAGCGACTGGCGCAGGTCGGCGCCAAGCAGCTGCAGCGCATGCTCGGCCACGTCGCGTAGCGCCGGGTCGATCGCCAGCTGGCTGCCCTGCGGATGCAGCAGCCCAACGCGCACCAGCGTTTGCAGATGATTGCGAAACAGCCGCGAATCGAAGAACTCGGGGCTGTTGCGCCCGGTCAGGATCGCCATGCGTTCGGCCATGAGCTGACATTGGCGCTCGAAGCGGCCGCGCTCGACGTGGCCCTCTTCGAGATTGTGGCTGAGCAGCATCACCGTCATGGCATAGCGTTCGAGTGATTCACGCATGATGCGCGCCAGGCTCATCAGGGCCGCGAATTCGCGCGTGCCCGCCTCGGGGCGCAGCAGCCGGCCATGCTCGTCGGCCCGTATCAGGCCGCATTCCAACAGGCCGTCGATCGATTCATTCAAGGCGACGCGCGCCTGCTCGGGCGGCCAGCGCAAGAACAGTTCCGAGGCCAGCAGCGGATACAACTCGACGGCGTCGTCGAGCAGCCGCGCTCGCCCGCAGGACTCGGCATGGGCAAGGAAATTGGCGACCAGCGACGGCAGCGCAAACAGATGCATGACGTTATTGCGCGTATAGGTCAGCAATACCGCCTGTCGTGACTCCACGGTGAGCACATCGCCCCAGGCATGCGGCACCCGCACCAGGCGCATCATCGGTTCCGCCTCGGCGAGCAGCTCGCGCCCATCGGTCTGTTCGGGGGCGGTGGCATCGCGTGAATAAGGGCAGCGCCGTGCCAGTTCGGCGAGCAGGGCCAGGGTATCCACCATTTCGTCTTCGGCAACGGCCTTCTGGGGGCTGCCCAGCAGCACCAGCGAGGCCAGGCCCGTGGCATTGAGCGTGGCGGTGGCATTGATGCTTTCCATCACCCGCTCGGCCAGGTTCGCGACGAACTCCTGCAGCCAGTTCGGGCGTGCATCCATTTCCAGGCCGCGCATGCGCTCGCGCCAGTCCGGCAGATGGCTATCGGCATAGGCCTGCAGGTCGATCGGTTCGCCGAACGACACGAACACCCGCCCGTATTTGCGCTTCAGCACCTTGGTCGAGCCGCGCACCAGGTCGCCCATCGACTCGCCTTTCTTGACCCGGGTACCGCGCAGCTCGTCGAAGTACTTGTTGACCTCCATGACCCGGTCGTAGCCGATATAGACGGGCACGATCGCCGCCGGCGCGCCCTTGCCGCCCAGCGCGCTGGTCACCGCCATCGACAGCATGCCCGTCTTGGGCGACAGCAGCCGCCCGGTCCGACTGCGTCCGCCTTCGGGGTAGAACTTCATGGGCTGGCCGCGCTGGATGAGCGCATCCACATAGGCTCGGAAGACGGCGGTATAAAGCCGGTCGCCCTTGAAGCTGCGGCGCAGGTAGAACGCACCGCAGCGGCGCAACAGCGCGCCGACCGGCCAGAAGTTGAGGTTCACGCCGGCCGCGATCTGCGGCAGCGCCAGGCCTTCCTTATAGAGGATGTAGGAGACCAGCAGATAGTCCATATGACTGCGGTGCGAGGGCAGATAGATGACCTCGCGCCGGTCGTGGGTGGTCGCACGCAGGCGGGCGAGATGACGAACATCCACGCCGTCGTAGATCCGGTGCCACAGCCAGGTCAGCACCCGCAGCATGAAGCCGATGGCGATATTCGAGTAGTCGGCCGCGATCTCGTTGGCATAGTCGCGTGCCCGGGCCCGGGCCGCGTCGGTGCTTACCTTGTCGCGGCGGGCCGAATCCTCGATGGCCTGTTGCACATCGGCGTCGGCGAGCAGGGAATTGATCAGCTGACTGCGACGCGACAACGCCGGGCCGAGCGTGGCCGCGCGCTGGCGGCGAAAATGAATACGCAGCACGCGTACGAGCTTGCGCACCATCAGATCGGGCGCTGCGGACTCGGCCTCGTCGAGAAACCCTCGGTAATCGAGGGGCTGGCCGAAATGCACCAGCGTGTTGTGGCCGTTCGCCAGCACGATCAGCAGTTTGCGAAGCCGCCCGCTGCGCTCGCTGTCGGCAAAGAGGATACGAAACAGCGACGTTTCCTTGACCGGATTGCGCCCCCAGAACACCGATACCGGCACCAGCTGCACATCGTAGTTCTGGTCGTGCAGGCCACGCGAAACGATACGGTGCAGATCGGCCCGTTCGCCGCGGCGCCCGGACGGTAACGCCACCACCATCGAACGCTGCATGCTCGGCATACCGTGGGTCGCCAGATAAGGCCTCGGCAGGCCCCGCTCGGCGCATACGGCTTCGAGGGCCAGCCAGTCCATGACGCTGGCCACCGGCAGCACATAGCAGACCGGCTTGTCGCGATCGAGGGCGAGCTCGGACAGATCCGACGGCGAGGCATGCGTATTGATCCATGCACGAACCGGCCAGCGCAGCAACGGCGTGAACAGCGACAGGATCCGTAGAAGCCAGGCCATTCAGGAACCTACAAAATAACGCACGATCGAGCGGGTACGCTCGCCGATGCCACGGGCGATACGCTCGACCGGGCCACGCTCTTCGAGCAGGGCACGATCCCGGGCGGTGGCCAGCTGCGGGGCAAAGCGCACACGCAGTTTGGCCAGGGCGCTTTCGTCGGCACCCACGAACTGTCGAAACAACCAGTTCCAGGGCAGATTCCAGGCGCCGCCACGACAGACCCGGGCCACGAAATCGACGATATAAGGCTGACCGCCCTCGTCGACCAGCATATTGCTCGGCGCGCGCAGGTCGCAGTGGGCCACGCCGCGGGCATGCATCTGCTCGACCAGCGCGTCGAGCCGCTCATACGCGGCCTCCGCCGGCTTGGCCTGGGGCCAGGGCGTGGCCGGCAGATACTCGATGAGCACGCCCCGAGCATCCAGCTGACGATACAGCTTCGGCACGCCCACGATGCCGTCGAGCCGCCGCAGGGCAGTCGCTTCACGCCAGATCAGTACCGGCGCGATCAGCCGACCGAACCAGCCGGGCGTACGCGCATAGTCCTTGAGCACCGCGCAGGCATCGCCGTAGACCACGAGCGCG
Organism: Salinisphaera sp.; assembly: GCF_002729955.1. Taxonomy (GTDB): domain Bacteria; phylum Pseudomonadota; class Gammaproteobacteria; order Nevskiales; family Salinisphaeraceae; genus Salinisphaera. The sequence continues at coordinate 31,319 of NZ_PBYA01000029.1, forward strand.
ACCTCCGGCTCGGTCTGCCCGCCGCTTTTGTAATAGCGGGTGGCATGCGCATGCAGCTGAGCCCGATCCAGACTTTCGAGCATCTGCAGATCCGTCGACTGTACCGCCATCGGCGCCGCGTCAGCCGGCGTCTTCGTCGTCCGCGCCGGCGTCCTGATACAGCCGTTCCGGCGGCACGTTGCCGTCGTAGACCGCTTTCAGGCGGTTTTCGAGATAGTAACCGCGCATGAACGCATAGGGATCGAACTGCTGGTTGAGCGTTTCCTCGAACCCGAGCAGGCCGGCACGGTAATCGATGATCCTGAGCGCACGCAGGCTCCATACAACATAGTCGTAATCGTCATCGACATAGGTGGTCGGATGCAGGAACTGATCGCCGACACGACCGGTCAGGTCTCGGCCCGAGCTCGGGCCAAAGAACGGCAGTACCAGGTAGGGGCCCTGGCCCAGCCCCCAGTAACCGAGCGTCTGCCCGAGGTCTTCGTCCACCTCGGCAACCCCGACCGCACTGGCCACGTCGAACAGTCCGCCAACGCCGGCCGTGGTGTTGATCATCAAACGCCCGAGCGACGTGTTGAACGAACCCCACTTGAGCTGCAGGGCGCTGTTGGCAATATTGACCGGCTCACCGAGGTTGTCGAAGAAGTTGCCGACGCTGGTCTGCACGCGATCGGGGGTGACCTTGTCGTAGCCGCGGGCAACCGGCTGCAGCACGTAGCGGTCGGCCGTGTCGTTGAACTTGTAGACCGCACGGTTGACCGGCTCGATCGGATCCCAGGGGTCGGACGGCGGGCTGTGCACACAGCCGCCCAGCACTATCAGACACAGAATTCCAGACAGAAACGGCAGCCGTTGCGACAGGCGTGTGGTCATTTGATACCTCGAAGCGGTTACGTGAGGCGAATCACTTCTGGGCTCGATAATGGCCCAGAAGATTCGCCAGCGAATGTTGCGGGGTGAAGTCGAACGTACGTGCAAACAGCCCGCCATCGATGATCACCGCGTATTTGAAGAAATCGATCAGATAATCCGGCGGCGCATACCGCCCCAGCGCCCGAACCGAGCGCCGTGCCAGCGCCGGCGGTATCGAGGGCAGAAACAGCCGCCGACACCCGGCCAGCTGCAATGCGTCCTGATACGCCACGTAATCGTCTGGCGCGACATTATATACGCCCGGGTGGTTACGCTCGAACGAGCGCATCACCGCCTCGGCCATGTCTTCGACATGCAGGAACTGCATCAGCGGCGAAAAACCGAGCAGACAGGGCGCCACCGGCTGGGCCAGCATGCGGCTGATCTCGTTGTTGATGCCCGGCCCGGCGATATTGCAGGGACGCAGGATCGTGATGTTGAGTTCGGGGTTCTTGTAGAGATGGATATTGAACAGATTTTCCAGCTCGACCGCGTCCACCACCTCGGGCATGAGGTTGGCCGCGCGCATGGGGTATTCCTCGTCGATGAGCGAGGGGTTGCGCGCGTCCGCGCCGTAGACATGGAAGGTGGATAGCGCGACCACCTTCTCCACGCCGTATTTCAACGCCAGGCGCAGCAATCGGGCGGTGCCCACCACATTCGCCGAATAGCGTCGGTTGCGCGTCGACTGGGTGAAGCGAATCCGGCCCAGATGGATGATGCCCATGAAACCGTGCTCGCGGAAAACGTCCTCGAACGGCCACTGGTTGAAGTCGACCACATAGTCGACGGTGTCCGGATAATCTGCCTGCAGGCCGCGAAACTCGACGCCGACCACGTCGTAGTTCTCCTTGAGCAGCGCGATCACGTGCTGGGCCAGCGCCCCGGCTGCACCGGTGACCAGCACCTTGCCGCGGGCATTGCTGCCAATACCGGCGGCCGACTGCTTCGTTTTCGGCGTCGCGGGCTCACTCTGGCGCCGCGCCGGGGTCTTGCGCCTGGGGGTCGACTTCTTGTCCTGTGCTTTCTGCGCGCTGCTGTCTTCGTTGTCGGACTCGTTCGACTGGCTCATCAGAAAATACTCTTGCGCTGGGCAATGCCGGTATCGATAAGGTCGCGAATGGCGTCCTTGACCTCTTCCACCCGCCATTCGACGTCGCGCTCGTTGCGGGCATCGTTGGCGAAATGCATCGGCTTGCCGAAGTTCAGAAACACCCGAGCCGGCAGCGGCACGAGCGGCGCAAACGGGAAATACGGCATGCCCAGCATGCGCGCCAGCGGCTTGATGTTCACCAGCGACGGCATGGTTTCTTCACAGCCGACCACGCCCACCGGCACGATCGGCGTATTGTGCTCCATGGCCAGATGCATGAACCCGTGGCCGAAACGCTGCAGCTGATAGCGCAGCCGATAGGGCTTGCCCGAGCCGCGAATACCCTCGGGAAACACGACGATGGCTTCATCGCGTTCGAGCATCTTGCCGCAGTTCTTCGGGTCGCCGATCACCCCGCCCACCGAGTTCATCCAGTTGCCCAGAAACGGCACCGAGGGGAACCAGCGCTCGATCATGGAGCGCGGCAGGCGCGCGTTTTCCGACTTGTTGGCCACGGCGAAGCTCACCATCACCCCGTCCAGCGGCAACTGGCCACTGTGGTTGCCCACGATCAGCAGGCGCCCCTGGCCGGGGATATGCTCAAGACCCTGGGCCTGCACCCGGAAATAGTTCTGGTAGAGCCAGCGCACCGCGGTGAAGGTGATCTTGGCGGTATCGGGATTGAGCCCCCAGGGGTCGTAGCCCTGGCTGCCGATGTTGTGTTTGGGCAAAGCATCGACCAACTGGTCGACATCGCGGCCTACCGTCCGCGGCTTGAGAAACTGCCGGGTGCGCATGCTGACTCCTCGCACGAAGCGACGCGTTATAAAGGCGCGCCTTTTGGTCTTACACTGGCGCCAATGCTTTGAGCTTAGCACGCAGATTGACCGTGCCGAGCCTGTTTCCAGGCCTGCTTCGATGACCGACTCCCTCCCTGCTGCCGAGGCCGATGCCCGCCGCGTCGTGCCCATCAGTATCGAACTGATCCGCCCGGGCGCCAGCCAGGCCCGTACCGTGTTCGAAAACGATGGCATCGACGAACTTGCGGCCTCGATCGCCACCTCGGGGGTGATTCAACCCGTGGTGGTCTGTGGCAGCCACGCCCGCGGCTATGAGCTGCTGGCCGGCGAGCGTCGCTGGCGTGCCGCCCAGCGTGCGGGCCTGAGCGAACTGCCCGCGATCGTGCGCAACGACCTCGACGCCGCCCAGGCCGCGGTGCTTGGGCTGATCGAGAATCTCCAGCGCGAGTCGCTGGGCGTCATGGATACCGCCCACGGCCTGGCCCGGCTATGCGAGGACCATGGGCTCACCCATGACGCCGTTGCCCGTCGTATCGGCAAATCCCGTGTCTATGTCACCAACTATCTGCGCCTGCGCCAGCTGGCCGCGCCGGTACAGCGGCATCTGGATGCCGGCGAGCTCAATCTCGGCCACGCCAAGATCCTCGCCGGACTGAACGAAACCACCCAGATCGCGCTGGCTCGCGAGGCGGCGAAAAAACGCATGAGCGTGCGCCAGCTCGAACAGGCGGCACGGCGTTCGGCGCAGCCGCATGTTGCGCCGGCGCCCGGCAGCGGTGCGGACAATGGTATGGCCGAACTGGAAACGCGGCTGGCCGAACACGTCGGCAATACGGTCAGAATCGACTACGACGCCGAGCGGCGCCGCGGCGAGCTACGTATCGCCTTTCACGATCTCGACGAATTCGACGGCCTGCTGGCCCGTCTGGGTTTTACGTCGGAGTGACAGCACAACGGCCGCCCGGGCGAGACTCGAACTAGCGGCGCGGGCCGTTGCTGGGGCCGCGCGTCTTCTTGACCGCGCCCATCAGGCCGAAGCCAATGATCACCGCCACGCCCACGCCAATCCACACAGGCGGCGCGCTCAGTGCGTAGGCCCCGTAGGCCAGCGCGCCGGCGACGATGACGATACCAATCATGTAGATCGCAAAATTCGACATCGACAACTCCCCGGTACGAGGCGCACGTGGCGCCCGAATGCGTTTTTATTCAGCCGTCGCCGTATGCAGCGGGCTGCTTTGTTTGCTGTAGTAGCGGGCCAGTGCCTTGATCTGCGCGTCGCTCATACCCTGAACCTGACCGGCCATGATCGCGTTTTCGCGGTCGCCGTCGCGGTAGGCCTTGATCGTATGCACCAGATAATCCTGGTGCTGGCCGGCGATAATCGGGAAGTTCGGCGTCTGCGATACGCCGTTCTTGCCATGACAGCTGGCACAGGTCTGGGTGGTCTGCGATACCCAGTCGTTGCCGGCCGGCTTGTCGTTGCCGTGATCTTCCTGGGCGGCAAGCGAACCAGCAAAACCGAACAGCGCCAGACAGATCAAACCGCGTGAAACTGCATGCCTCATCGTAATACGCCCCGCCATTACGGTTTCTGCTGCGACAGATACGCCGCAATGTCCTTGATGTCCTGATCGCTCAGGCTCGATGCCTGGGCGTGCATGGTCGAATGCTTGCGCGCACCGCTGCGATACGACTTCAGCGCCGATTCGATATACGCGGCATGCTGGCCGGCGATCTTGGGCACGTGGTAGGTCGGATAGGCATTGTTGTAATCGGGAATGCCGTGGCAGCCCACGCAGGTATAGAAGCGTTCCTTACCCGCTGCGGCATCGCCGGCCGCGTCAGCGCCATCGGACTGGGCGAACGCAGGGCCATACACGAAGGCGCAACAAACCAAGGCCGCCAGGGCCTTACGCCAACTTTGAATCATCGAAATCTCCCGAAAACAGCCTGCGCCATCGAGCGCGGCGCAGCGATATGCTCTTGTAAAACCGCGCGCGAGTCAATTCACCGGCCGTGCTCAATCGCGCTCGTCGTCCTCGCGCAACGGCTCGACCACCTGGGCAACACTCGCATTGAGGTTGAACGCCGAACGCCCGTTGCGGCCGCGACTTCGCCCGAGGTCGCGTTCGTCGAGCTGCAGCAACACAAGCTGAGCAACCCCACCCGAGCGACCGCCGGCCGGGCCCGACCATACGCCGATACGCGGCTCGCCCGTACCACTACGCGGCAGCCCGCCCCCGTAGATGCCACGCAGCGGTTCGGGCATGAGCGCCTGGGCGCCCTCGTCCAGCGGCGACGTGCTCAGCTGCACGTCCAGCCAGGTGCGCCAGCGCTTTGACGCCAGCTGCTCGAGAGGCTGCGCGGGCAAACGCTCGATAACGTTTCGCGCAACTGCGGCCGCCGCACTGCGGCCCTGGCGAATCAGCCCGCGCGACGCGCCCGCATCCAGCGCGAGGCGAGGGCGCTCGGCACCGGCGGCCGGCAGGCGCAGCGCGCCATCGACATGGGCACGCAGGCGCAACGCCTCGCCCTGGCCGCGCGGCGTAGCGCTGATCGCAACCGTGGCGGTCAGCCAGGGCGCGCCTCCGTAGGGGCTCGGCAGGCGTAGTTGCACGGTCGTGTCTCGGGGGGCTGCGGCCGCGGCGTTGGGCTCGATCAGACGACGCACGCGCCGGCGAATGCGGTTGAACATGGTTCGAAGCACGCCAGATACGAATTGTGACCCTATAATGACGCATTACGGACATCGCCATGAACAACACTCGCCAGTTTTTCGTCAGCGGCCGCGTACAGGGCGTGGGCTTTCGCGAGGCCACACGCAAACGCGCCGACGAGCTGGGCCTGGCTGGCTGGGTTCGCAACCTGGCCGACGGCCGCGTTGAAGTACAGGCCAGCGCAGGCGACGACAAGCTCGACGCCCTCGCCCGCTGGCTGCAGGACGGCCCGGCATCGGCGAAGGTCGAGCACGTCGATAGCCACCCTGTTGAGCAGGCGGACAGCCTTCCCCAGCCGTTCGCCGTTCGCTGATTCGAGCCGACCGCAGCCCGCGAGATAGCGCCCGCGGCCCACGAGATAGATAGTATCAATGCCCCAAAAAACCGATGACACCGTCTTGCCGCGCTGGGCGTGGCTGGGCGTACCGCTGGCGATCTATTTCGCCCATTACGTTGCGCGCGCGCTGCTCGACGCCCCGGTCTACGACGCATGGCTGCTGCACGAGTCGGGTCTGACCGAGGTCGGCACGGTGGTGATACTGGCGCTTGCGCTGGCAGGCGGGCTCGTGGCCACCGCCTGGGCCTTTCGACGCAGTGATCGCGCGCTGGCGATTTTTTTCGCGCTGTTCAGCCTCGGCTGCCTTTATTTCGGCGGCGAGGAAGCCAGCTGGGGCCAGCACTGGTTCGGCTGGGCGACGCCGGATCAGTGGCGTGCCTTGAACAATCAGGCCGAAACGAACCTGCACAACTCGAACTCGCTGGCCGGATCGCTCCTGGATCAGCTGCCACGCAATCTGCTCGCTGCTGCCATCCTCGTGGGCGGCTGTATTCTACCCATCCGGCGCTGGCTGAGCGGCCGCGCCTATGCTCATGACAGCTTTGGTTACTGGGCCATGCCCACCTTCGACTGCGTGGTCATCGGCTTCATCGCGCCGCTGGCCTCGATTCCGGAAAAGCTGTTCGAAGCCGCCATGGACGATGTGCCTTACCCGTTCGATATCGACGGCGGCGAAGTCAAGGAGCTGATGTTCGCCGTATTCCTGTGCCTGTATATCGTCACGGTGCTGGTACGGATACGGCGCGACACGGTTACGCCTGTCGCCTCTCCGGCCTGACCACGGGCTTTTGCAAAAAAGAAAGGCCCGAATCGGGAGGGCAGCCGATCCGGGCCTTGAAGAGCAGCGCCGCTCGGGGGAAAGCGACGCCACCATCGCAACGTCATCGCTCGGGTAGGATGTACGCTGCGTTGGCGCAAAAACCGGTGAAGGGGGAACACCGATTCTGCGAAGAGCGGCGAGGTGTTGCGCCCCGCCGGCTTCGATACGAATTATAGGCAACGCACATCGCTATTCATAATTGCATTTCTTATCACTATGAATAGCGTTGCACTATACATATATTTTTATCAGTCGATACAGCCTTTTATAGTGATCCGGAGTCACCGATGAGCGCGTCACCCGCCCTCGATAACACCCCGACCGCGCGCGAAGCGACCAAGCGGCGGACCTTCGCCATCATTTCGCATCCCGATGCCGGCAAGACCACGCTGACCGAAAAGCTGCTGCTGTTCGGCGGCGCGATCCAGCTCGCCGGCACGGTCAAGGGGCGCAAGGCATCGCGTCATGCCACCTCCGACTGGATGGCCATGGAGCAGTCGCGCGGTATTTCCGTGACGACATCGGTGATGCAGTTCCCCTACAACGAACGCATCGTCAATCTGCTCGACACGCCCGGCCACGAGGACTTCTCGGAAGATACCTATCGCACGCTCACGGCGGTGGACAGCGCGCTCATGGTCATCGACATCGCCAAGGGCGTCGAGCCGCGTACGATCAAGCTCATGGAGGTCTGTCGGCTGCGCACCACGCCGATCTTCACCTTCATCAACAAGATGGACCGCGAAGGCCGCCCGCCGCTGGAGGTGCTCGACGAGGTCGAGGAAGTCCTCGGCATCAGCTGTGCGCCCATCACCTGGCCGATCGGCATGGGCAGCCAGTTCAAGGGCGTATATCACCTGCTCGAAGACAAGGTGCATCTCTACGAAGGCACCGACAACGAGGCCGGCGGCAAGACCGTCACCCTGGACGGCCTCGACGACCCGCGCCTCAAGGACATCGCCGGCATCTTCTACGACGACCTGCTCGAAGAGATCGAACTGGTGCGCGAGGCCGGTGACGGTTTCGATCTGGAGATGTATCTCGCCGGCGAGCTCACGCCGGTCTTCTTTGGCTCGGCGGTGAACAATTTCGGCATTCGCCCGCTGCTCGATGCCTTCGTCGAATGGGCCCCGGCGCCTATCCCGCGGGCCACGACCAGCCGCGAAGTCGCGCCCACCGAAGAGCCGCTGTCGGGCTTCGTGTTCAAGATCCAGGCGAATATGGACCCGCAGCATCGCGACCGTATCGCCTTCATGCGCGTGTGTTCGGGGCATTACGAAAAAGGCATGAAAATGCAGCACCTGCGGGCCGGCAAGGAGATTCGCGTCAACGACGCCATCACCTTCATGGCCAATCGCCGCGAGGCCGCGGAAACCGCCTGGCCGGGCGATATCATCGGCATCCACAACCACGGCACCATCGCCATCGGCGACTGCTTCTCCCAGGGCGAGGACCTGCAGTTCACCGGCATCCCCAACTTCGCCCCCGAGCTGTTTCAGCGCGTGGTGCTGCGCGACCCGCTCAAGGCCAAGGCCCTGCACAAGGGGCTCGATCAGCTCTGCGAAGAAGGCGCCACCCAGGTGTTTCGCCCGATCAACAACAACGACGTGATTCTGGGCGCCGTCGGCGTACTGCAGTTCGACGTGGTGGCCGAACGGCTCAAGAACGAATACGGCGTGAAGGCCACCTTCGAGCCCATCAACGTGCATACCGCACGCTGGATCTACGGCGATGATCGCGAAATCCGTCGCTTTCGTGATCGTATGGACGACGGCGTGGCCGAGGACCACGGCGGCGCGCTGGTGTATCTGGCGCCCACCCGGGTCAAGCTGCAGCTCACCGAAGAACGCTGGCCGGAGATCACCTTCGCGGCCACCCGTGAGTACAACGCCAACTGATCCCCGGGCAGTCCTCGGCCGATGAAGGAATCGATCCGCGTTCGTCGCTTTCGCGAAGGCGACGAAGCGGCGCTATTCGAGATCTTTCATTCGGCCGTGCATTGCATCGCCGTCGCCGACTACACGCCGCGCCAGATCGAGGCCTGGGCGCCGCGCACGCTCGATGCGCTCGCCTGGCGCGATGCTATTCGGGCCCTCGCCCCGTTCGTGGCCCTGCGGGGCGCGCAACCGGTCGGCTATGCCGACCTGCAGGGCAACGGCTATATCGACCACTTCTTCGTATCCGGTCACCACCCGCGCCAGGGTATTGGCGGCCTGCTGATGGGCCGGCTCGAAGCCGAGGCCAAACGACGGCATCTTACGGCCATGTGCGCCGATGTGAGCCGCACCGCCGAGCCCTTTTTCGCCCGCTACGGCTTCGAGGTCGTCGAACGCCGCAGTCGCTGCCTGCGTGGCGAGGAGCTCGCCAACGCGTATATGCGCAAGCCGCTTCGCTAAGGAATCTATGCATGCCCTAGCGTGGTTGCGCCGCAAGATTTTCTAGTCGTCGGCGACGGTCTCCAAACGAATATCGGCCCGGGCCAGCAGCTCCGCTTCGCGGGCGAGATCGGCCTGGGTGAGGGGGCGCTCCTCCAGCCAGTCGGCCTCGCAGTGCAGATAGATATCGCCGTCTTCAACCTCCAGCCAGACGGGCGGCACCATGTCCGGATCGCGGCCGCGGTGCAGAATCACCGCCAGGCGCAGCACCAGCGCCAGCCGATAAGCCAGGTCGCGCCAGTCTGTGGGCAGCGCATCCACCAGATCGGCGCGAAAACGCCCGCGATGCAGGCGTACGAGCGTCGCCAGTACCGCCTGGTCGGTGCGCGAAAACCCCTGCAGATCGGCGTTGCGCAGAATGTATTCGCCGTGCTTGTGATACCCCTTATGGGAAATCGCCAGGCCGATTTCGTGCAACAACGCCGCCCAGCGCAGCAGCCGCGGCGCCATGCCGCTGACCCGTTCGTCGTCGTAATCGCCCAGCAGAGCGATCGCGGTCGCGGCCACGCGTTCGGCCTGGGCATGGTCGACATCGTAGCGGTGGCTGGCGGCAATCACGCCATCCTCGCGCGCATCGTGATCGTGCAGGCGGCCCAGCAGATCGGCCACCACGCCTTCACGCAGCGCCTTGTCGGATACGCGCATCGCCTCGATGCCCAGGCTTTCGAACAGCCCGGTCAGCACCGCCAGCCCGCCGGGGAAAATCGCGCGGCGTTCTTCGGATACGCCGGGCAGGTCGAGCTTGTCCACCTTGCCGGCCTTGAGCACGGCCCGTGCCAGCGCCTTGAGGTCGGCCGGGGTGATGGTTTCATCGGCCTTGGTGGCGCCGGCCGCCCGCAGAATCGACTTCACGCTGCCCGAGGCGCCGATCGCCAGATCCCAGCCGGCCCGGCGATAGGCACGGGCGATCGGCTCGACGGTCAGACGCGCATCCGTGACCGCCGCCTGCCAGGCCTTGCGGCTGATCTTGCCGTTGCCGAAGAAACGCTGCATCTGCACGACCGCGCCCAGCGACAGGCTTTCCACGAGTTCGGGGCGGGCAAGTTCGCCCACGATCACTTCGGTAGAGCCGCCGCCGATATCGATCACGAGACGCCGCGGATGGTCGTTGCCGAGATCCTGGATCACCCCGCCATAGATCAGACGGGCCTCTTCGGCGCCGTAGATGACTTCCACCGGGTGCCCCAGCGCGGCGCTGGCTTCGGCCAGAAACGCATCGGAATCACGCGCACGCCGTAGTGTGTTGGTACCCACCGCGCGCACGTGGCCTGGAGCAATGCCTTGAAGACGCTGACCGAATCGCTCCAGACACGCCAACGCGCGGGCGGCGGCATCCGGGTCCAGGCGGCGATCGGCGCTCAAACCGCCGGCCAGGCGCACCGACTCCTTGAGCCGATCGACGACATGCAGCTTGCCGCCATCATCGCGGACCACGATCATGTGAAAACTGTTGGACCCCAGATCGACAGCGGCGACCGTCTGCGGCTCGGGCGCGACCTGTTCGCTCTCGCGATTCATGGGTCTATCTTAAGCGCGCCGGCCGGGGCGCCGATAAGGGAATCGATGAACACGGGCAAACAAAGGCACGAAGGAATGGCGCGAGCGATTATGTCGCAACGACGCGCAGGGGTGTACCCGCGATTGCTGCTCACACTGGTAATCGTGGTACTCGCCGGCTGCGCGAGTCAGCCCAGCTATCGGGCTGATACCTCTTATGCGCGGGTGAGCAAGAGCCAGTATCCCGACCAGGGCGCGATGATCGATGCGCTGTTCGACTACTACCACCAATGGCGCGGTGTGCCCTATCGCCTGGGCGGCATGGATCGAAGCGGCATCGACTGTTCGGCGTTCGTCGCCCGCACCATGCGCGAGCTGGAATCGCTGAACCTGCCGCGCACCACCGGTGCCCAGGCACAGATCGGCCAACCGATATCCGCCGGCGATCTGTCACCGGGCGATCTGGTGTTCTTCAAGACCGGCTACAGCAGCCGCCATGTCGGTATCTACGTGGGCGCGGGGCGCTTCATGCACGCCTCGACCAGCCAGGGCGTGACCATGTCCCGACTCGACAACATCTACTGGCGCAGCCATTACTGGCAGTCGCGGCGTCTGCTCACCCAGACGTACTGAGCGCAGCGACGACGGCGAGCCACCCATGAGCGATACATCGTCCCCGGACCTGCGTACACGCCTGCGCGAGATCATCTTCGGTACCGACACCCGCGCCGGCCGCAGCTTCGATATCGTGCTGCTGGTCGTGATCGTGGCCAGCGTGGTCAACCTCATGCTGGTTTCGGTCGCCGCCATCGAGGCCCGCTTCGGGGTCGTGCTGCATACCCTGGAATGGCTGTTCACGCTCATGTTCAGCATCGAATACGCGGTGCGCATCTATGCCGCACGGCGTCGCTGGGCCTATATCCGCAGTTTCTACGGCATCATCGACCTGCTATCCGTACTGCCGCTGTATCTTGCCCTGCTGCTGCCCTCGGCGCATTACTTCGTGGCCGTACGCGCGCTGCGCGTGATGCGCATCTTTCGCGTGCTCAAGCTCGTGCGTTATGCCAACGACGCCAACGTGCTCACGCGCTCGTTACGCCATGCCCAGCGCAAGATGCAGATCTTTCTGGGCGTGCTGGCCCTGGTGACGATCATCCTGGGCGCGTTGATGTATGTCGTGGAAGGCCCGCCCCACGGTTTCACTAGCATTCCCCGCAGCATGTACTGGGCGGTCGTGACGATCACCACGGTCGGCTACGGCGATATCGCCCCCGGCACGCCGCTCGGCCAGGCGATTGCCGGTATCGCCATCATGCTCGGCTATGCCCTGCTCGCGGTGACCGGCGGCATCATCACCGCCGAGCTGACCAACGAGATTTCCAACGAGCGACAGCTGCGCCAGTGCCCCCACTGCGAGCGCAGCGGTCACGAGATCGACGCGCACTACTGCAAGTTCTGCGGCGGCCATCTCGACAAAGATGAGCAGGAGGACCCGCCCGCCAACAAGGAACAGGCCGCCGACCGCGACAAGCTCGATTAGCGGGCCTGCCCCGATAAGTCGATACCCGCATCCGGCGGCTTCGTTCCTTGAAGAGCCAGTCCGCAAATGCACGCCAAAAGCGCAAATGAACAATGGCGGTTCGCCCCTCACGACGCACGCAAACGCGGGCGTAGGTTGGATTAGCGCAGCGTAATCCAACACCGGACGTAACCTCCGGTGTCGATTCGACCGGCGTTGTCGAACCCGGCCATGACGGCCATTGCCCGTCTTGATCAAGTACAAAGCTCAGCGTGCCATGAACATCAGATCATCCGGACTCCGAGCGCTTGGTCTGTCGCCTTATTCGCGCACCTTCGCGTTCATTTGCGGACAACCTGCTTGCTTGAGTACAGCCAACTAAGCTTCATACAAAATCAAGTTGCTCGTTGGTTTTAAGCCGACGGCCCAGCCGCCCCACACGCCCACTCAACGTGACACGCCAGAGATAAAAAAAGCCCGTCACGAGGACGGGCTTTCAATCAGCAGGCGGTGCGCAGCGGCATCAGGCCGATTTCGGCTCCGAACGCACCTGCTCGATCAGGCGGTGCGAAACCGAGCTGCGCAGCATTTCATGCGCCCGCTCGATGGCCCGATCCAGGCCTTCGTGGCGGATCTTGAACTTCGCATGCGCACGGGCCTTGAGCTGTTCGACGCTCGGCAGTTCCGGCAGTTCGATTTCGGCCAGATAGGCTTCGGCCGAATCCCATTTGTCACGGGCATGGGAGCGCAGATCCTCGAGGATATGGCTGCCTTCCCAGCGCGCACGAATGTTGCGGCTGATGCGATCGGCCGAGAAGCCTTCCGCGATATAGATCGCACACTTGTCGATGATTTTCTGAGTCGGCGCCTTTTCGTTGGCAAGAATGGTCTTGGGCGGCTGACGCAGATCCCAGACCAGGCCGACCTTTTCCAACCCGAGCAGCAGATAGTAGGTGGTATCGATCTCCCACCAGAAGAACCCGTTGCGAGCCGCAGCCGGGTAGTAATGATGGTTGTTGTGCCAACCCTCGCCCATGGTCAGCAGCGCCAGGAACCAGTTGTTGCGCGAATCATCACCGGTGAGATAGCGCTGCTTGCCGATGACGTGGTTGAGCGAGTTGATCGTGAAGGTGGCGTGGTAGACGAGCACGGTCGACAGCACGAAGCCCGACAGCAGGCCGGCCCAGCCGCCCACGAGAAAGCACAGCCCGGCGACGATGAGTGCCGGCAGGAACTGGTGGCGCTCGATCCAGCGAATCTCCGGGTACTTGGAGAAGTCCTTGATCAGGTCCATGTCGGCATACGAACGCGCTTCGCGATACACCCAGCCAACGTGGGAATCGAAAAAGCCGTACTGACGCGGCGAGTGCGAATCGGCCGGCATGTCGGAATCGCGATGATGCTCGCGGTGCTTGGCCGCCCACCAGAGCGGGCCGCGCTGCAGGGCCGCCGAACCGACAAAGGCCAGCACGAACTGGAACGCACGGCTGGTCTTGTAACCACGGTGCGAGAAATAGCGGTGGTAGCCCGCCGTGATGGCAAACACGCGCGCCACGTAAAGCCCCACGCACAGGGCAATCGAGGTCGCGGTGAAGCCGGTCCACCAGATACCGATCAGCGCGACGTGCAGTAGCGCGAACGGGATGAATTCAATCCAGTTGAACTTGTCGTCCAACTCGGGGTTGGCGGGATACTTCCTTTCTGCGGACATCGCGTTGTTCGCCTCACGAATTGCGGTATTACGTTGCAGTGCACAACTGTTCACTACAGTCAAATTATGCGGTAAATAGGAACGATTTTCAATAAAACCGTGTTCCGAAAAAGGGCCACCCATGGCCTCGTTTTCGCGTTTTGATACCGTATCGACTACCGCAACGGTTTGTTCTGGATCAATCCAGCGCCGCGAAATCGAAGAGATCCCGATCAGCCATCTGCGACGGCGCAATGCGTGTCATGGATCGGAATATACGCTCGCTGCGGCCCGGATCGATGCGTTCCCAGTCGGCCAGCATGGCCTTGATGTTCTGGCGTTGCAGGTTGGCCTGCGAGCCGCACAGATTGCAGGGAATGATCGGATACTGGTTCAGGCGCGCATATTTTTCGATATCGCGCTCGCTGCAGTAGGACAGCGGCCGGATGACAACGTTCTCGCCGTCGTCGGATCTGAGCTTGGGCGGCATGCCGGCCATGCGCGCACCGTGAAACATGTTGAGGAACATGGTTTCCACGATATCGTCGCGATGATGCCCCAGCGCGATCCGGTTGAAGCCGTTTTCGCGCGCGTAGCGATAGAGAATGCCGCGGCGCAGGCGCGAACACAGCCCGCACATGGTCGCGCCTTCGGGCACCTTTTCGGTGACGACACTATAAGTATCGCGCTCGAGAATTTCGTAGTCGACGCCGAGCTCGTCCAGATAGGCCGGCAGGATATGTTCCGGAAAGCCGGGCTGCTTCTGGTCCAGATTCACCGCACGCAGCTCGAACCGCACGGGCGCGACTTCCTGCAGATAGCGCAGCATGTCGAGCATGGTGTAGCTGTCCTTGCCGCCGGACAGACACACCATGATGCGATCGCCGTCGCGGATCATGTCGTAGTCGGTCACGGCTTGGCCGGTCAGGCGCTTGAGCCGCTTGGCGAGCTTGTTCGCGCCCACCGAGCCCGGGGTCAGGCCGGCCGGCGGGCGGGTGTCGAGTACCGGAATATCGGACATGGCGCGTTGCCTGGCGTTGCCATAAATCGAAAGCGATGGCCGTCATTGTACGCATGCGCCCCGGCAACCACAGCGCGGCGCGCTCAGCTCAGGCGTGGGCGAGCAACTGCTGCATCACGCGCCGGCTTTCGGCCACGTAGTGGCCGCCGAACAGACGGGCATGGTTGAGCAGGTGATAGAGCTGATAGAGCGGACGCCGTATATGGCGATAGCCCTCGCTCATCGGCCAGGCGCCCCAGTAGGCTTCGAAGAACAACGGAGAGAAGCCGCCAAAAAGTTCGGCCATGGCCAGATCGGTTTCCCGATCGCCGTAATAGACCGCCGGGTCGAACAGCACCGGCACGCCGTATGTATCCATGCCGACATTGCCACCCCACAGGTCGCCGTGCACCAGCGACGGCTCGGGCCGATGGCCTGCCAGCAGCCGGTCGAGCACGGCCAACAGTGCATCGCCGTCACGCGCCAGCCCCCGATCCCGGGGCGCCAGCGCATCGAGCATGACCGCCAGCCGATTCTCGCGCCAGAACTCCAGCCAATCGGCATGCCAGGCGTTGGGCTGGGCGCTCGTGCCGATGGTGTTGTCGCCCTCGAAGCCGTAGCGTGCGGCCACGATGCCGTGCATATCCGCCAGCGCCTCGCCCAGGCGGGTCATCGCGGCGGGCGTTAGCGCCTGGAGCGCAATGTGCTCGAGCACGAGATAGGCATGGGCGCCGGCACGACCCTGGGCGATCACGCACGGCACGCGCAGCCCCACCGCCTGGGCCAGCTCGGCCAGGCCGGCTGCCTCGGCGGCGAACATGGCTTCGCGTTCGCCGCGGTTGAGCTTGACGAAATAAGCCCGCTCGGCGTTTTCGATTCGGTAGGCGGTATTGATCGAGCCGCCACCCAGCCGGGTGCGCCGCTCGCCGGCGAACGGGGCACCCCGTGCTTTTGCGATAGCCGAGTCGATCGCGGCCCAATCGATCACGAGCTCGCCACGCCCAGGCGTTTGCGTAGACGCTCGCCCAGGCCCAGGCGGTCGCAGATCGACGCCAACGCTTCGCGATCGGGCGCACGTCGACGGATATCGCGCTGCTCGGGCGAAAGATCGATATCGGTGACGATCGTGGCCAGTCGATAGGACAGGCGCACCTGCTCGGCATGGGTTTCGAGCTTGGCCTTCAGCGATTTCGCCCCGCGCAGACCGCTGGCAGCCACTCCGTCGAGATCGCCCAGCAGCGTATCGATGCCGTCGAACTGCTGCAGCAGCGACGCCGCGGTCTTGGCGCCGATGCCGGGCACACCGGGAATGTTGTCGACGTTGTCGCCGACCAGGGCCAGATAGTCGGCAATACGCGCCGGTGGCACACCGAACTTGGCTTCGATCGCGGCGCCGTCGTAGCGGGTCTCGCGGGCGTAGTCCCAGAGAAGGTCGTCGGGGCCCATGACCTGGGCCAGATCCTTGTCGGAGGTCACGATCTTGACCGGCGTATCGCTATCTCGGGCCAGCGTGCCGATCAGGTCGTCGGCTTCATAAACCGGGCTGGAGAGGGTCGCCACGCCCAGCGCTTCGGTCATTTCCCGACAGGCGCCGATCTGGGCCTCGAGTGCGGCCGGCGGCAGCTCGCGATTGGCCTTGTAATCGGCAAAGAACCCGTTGCGAAAGGAGCTCGTGAGCGATTCATCGAAGGCGGCCGCGACCTGGGGATCGTCATCGGCTTCGAGCAGCTGCACGAGAAAGGTCGTATAACCGTAGACCGCATTCAGCGGCTGCTCATCGCGCCCGGTCAAACTCGAGGGCAGCGAGTGGAACGCCCGAAAAATATAGACACTGGCATCCACGAGCAGCATGGCGCTAGTGTACTGCACCATGCCTTCGTTCTGCTGCGTGTCGACCCCGAGACACGGTATTTTATCGATCCCGCTTTAGAAGGACCCTGCCCATGATTCGAATCCGCCGTACGGCCGCCGTTGCATTGCTGGCCGGCCTGAGCACCGTCGCGGGCATCGCCCAGGCCGACACCACTCTCACCTACCAGGGCGCCAGCGGCGCGTTCACCGTCAACATGCGTCCGGGCGCGGTGCGTATCGACGATGCGAGCCCGCAGTGGCAGCTCTACAAGGAAGATGCCAAGGCCATCTTTTCAGTCGACCCGCGTGAACGTACCTATACGCGCCTGGATCGCAATTCCGCCAGCGTCATTCGCGAGCAGGTGGACTCGCTGCGTGCCCAGATCGAGGATCGTGTCCAGCAACTGCCCGAGGCACAGCGCGCCACGGCCCGGGCGGCCATGCTGCAATCGGTACCCGGCCTGGATACCCGTAATCAGAAGATCGGCCTGGACCGCACCGGCCGCAAGGAAGACGTCGCCGGCGTGGAGTGCGAGGTGGTTCAGGTGGTACGCGACGGCCAGCCGGCCGAAACGCTGTGCGTCGCCACGCCCAAGGCACTGGGCATCAGCAAGGACACCTTTGCCAGCGTGACCTCCATGTTCTCGCTCATGCAGACGCTGCTGGCCGGCACCGGTTTCGAAACCGCCGGCCTGCCTTATCTCAGCCTGGCCGGCATGCCGATCCGCTTTACCGACACCAACACCGGCGAACGCCGCCAGCTGGTGGATGTGAGCCATAAAGAGGTGTCCAGGCAGCGCCTGAGTATTCCGCAGGACTATGTCGAAACCGCGGTCACCCCGCCGGGGCGCTGAAATCGCTCCAGGCGGCTCATGCTACGAAAGCCTAATGGT
The DNA here is from genome assembly GCF_002729955.1 of Salinisphaera sp. Classification (GTDB taxonomy): domain Bacteria; phylum Pseudomonadota; class Gammaproteobacteria; order Nevskiales; family Salinisphaeraceae; genus Salinisphaera. The sequence continues at coordinate 48,886 of NZ_PBYA01000029.1, forward strand.
TTAGGTTAGACTGCAGTCGGGGTTAATCCGGCCTGCGGCACCTGAGTGGACACGCCTGTCCGCGCCTTGGCAACGCGCCGCGCCGGGTATTCATTAGAACAAATTCAAGGGAAGACATGAGCGTAACTATCGCAGTCCCGAAAGAAACGGCCAGTGGCGAAACCCGTGTCGCCATGGTGCCGAAGGTGGCCGACAAGCTGGCCAAACTCAACGTCGATCTCAAGATCGCCAAGGGCGCCGGCGAAGGCAGCCGCATCCCGGACGAGTCCTTCAAGGAGCCGGTCCAGATCACCGACAACGCCGACGATGTGTTCGGCGCCGATGTGGTGCTGGCGGTCAACGCCCCCGATGCACAGTCGATCGGCAAGATGAAGAAAGGCTCGGTGCTGATCAGCTTCGTCCAGGCCCACAACAACCCGGACACGGTCAAGGCGCTCAACGATGCCGGCGTGACCAGCTTCGCCATGGAACTGGTGCCGCGTATCACCCGTGCCCAGTCGATGGACGCCCTGTCCTCGCAGGCCTCTGCGGCTGGCTACAAGGCCGCGCTCATGGCCGCCAACTCGCTGGAACGCTTCCTGCCCATGCTGACCACCGCTGCCGGCACCATCCGCCCGGCCAAGGTGCTGGTCATCGGCGCGGGCGTGGCCGGCCTGCAGGCGATCGCCACCTCCAAGCGTCTGGGCGCCAAGGTGTTTGCCTACGATGTGCGTACCGACACCAAGGAACAGGTCGAGTCGCTGGGCGCGGACTTCCTCATGGCCGAAGGCGTCAAGGCCGAGGCCGAAGGCGGCTACGCGCGTGAGCTGACCGACGAGGAAAAGAAGAAACAGCAGCAGATGCTGGAAAAGAACATGGCCGATGCCGATGCCGTGATCACCACCGCGGCAGTGCCCGGCAAGCCGGCGCCCAAGATCATCTCCAAGGCGATGGTCGATGCCATGAAGCCCGGCTCGGTGCTGATCGACCTCGGCGCCTCCGGCGGCGGCAACTGCGAGCTCACCCAGCCCGACGAAGTCGTCACCCACGGCAGCGTGACCATTTACGGGCCGTCCAACGTGCCGGCGCTGCTGGCCGAGCATGCCAGCGAGATGTATGCCCAGAACCTGTTCAACTTCCTGCAGTTGATCGTGGTCGAGGAAGAAGGCCAGGACGACGCCAAGCCGGCCGACAAGACGCGCAAGCTCGAAATCAACTGGGATGACGAAATCCTGGCCAAATCCGCGCTGACGCACGACGGCGAAACCGTCAACGAAGCCGCCAAGAAGGCGCTCGAAGGCAACGCCTAGGCCTTCGCCCACCGGCTCATCATCTTTCGGGAGAAAAGACAGTGATTACAGGTTTTGTCGCACTCTATATCTTCATGCTCGCGGCCTTCACCGGCTACGAGATCATCGGCCGTGTACCGGCCATTCTGCATACCCCGCTCATGTCGGGTTCCAACTTCGTGCACGGGATCGTGCTCGTCGGCGCCATGGTCGCACTCGGCCATGCCGAAGGCTTCTGGGAAGTCCTGATCGGCTTCATCGGCGTCATTCTGGCCGCCGGCAACGCGGTCGGCGGTTATGTCGTGACCGAGCGCATGCTCGAAATGTTCAAGTCCTCCAAGGATTGATCCTCGCTGATCCCATTACAAGAACGAGCACACGAAAAGGTTACCGAATATGAGTTTCTGGGAATTTACCGTAGACGCGAGTTATTTCGTTGCGGCCGTACTGTTCATCATCGGCCTCAAACGCATGGGCTCGCCCAAGACCGCCAAGAGCGGCATCAAGTGGGCCGGCATCGGCATGGTGCTGGCCACCGTGGTAACGCTCTGGCATCCGATGATGGATGCCGGCTTCTTCCGCTATGTGCTGATCCTGCTGGCTATTGGCATTGGTGGTGCCGGCGCCTGGTATACCGGCAAGAAGGTCGAAATGACCGGCATGCCGCAGATGGTGGCGTTGTATAACGGCATGGGCGGCGGCGCCGCGGCGGCCATTGCGCTTATCGAGATGTACTCGGGGCGGGCCTTCGATCATGGCACCACCGTACTCATCCTGGCCGTGCTGGGCGCGCTGATCGGCGGCGTGTCGTTCTCCGGCTCGCTGATCGCCTGGGCCAAGCTCGAAGGCAAGATGAGCAAGACCATCCGCCTGCCGGCCCAACAGATGATCAACGGCGGCGCGGCTCTGGTGATCGTGCTGCTGGGTCTGTGGATTCTGACCTCCACGGGCAGTGCCCCGGTGCTGGTCACGATCTTCTTCTTGCTCTGCCTCGTGTTCGGCGTGCTGCTGACCAACCCGATCGGCGGCGCCGACATGCCGGTGGTCATCTCCATGTACAACGCCTTCACCGGTCTGGCGGTGGCGTTCGAAGGCTTCGTGCTCGGCAACGCCGCGATGATCATTGCCGGTACCGTGGTGGGCGCGGCTGGTACGCTGCTGACCCTGCTCATGGCCAACGGCATGAACCGTTCGATCTCGAACGTGCTGTTCGCCGGCTTCGGCGTGGATGACGGCGCCGAGGCCGACGGGCCGGAAGGCGAGATGAAGTCGGTCGAAGCCTTCGACGCGGCGGCCTCCTTCGCCTACTCGGACAGCCTGATCATCGTCCCCGGCTACGGTCTGGCCGTGGCGCAGGCCCAGCACAAGCTCTGGGAATTCGTGCAGATGCTCGAAAAAGAGCACGACGTGGACGTGAAGTTCGCCATCCATCCGGTGGCAGGTCGTATGCCCGGCCACATGAACGTGCTGCTGGCCGAGGCCGGCGTGCCCTACGACAAGATCTTCGACCTGGAAGAGATCAACGCCGAGTTCCCGAACGCGGACGCGGCCCTGGTCATCGGCGCGAACGACGTGGTCAACCCGGCCGCGCGTACCGACGAATCCAGCCCGATCTACGGCATGCCGATCCTCGACGTCGACAAGGCCCGCGAGGTCTATGTCGTCAAGCGCGGCAAGGGCACCGGCTTCTCCGGCGTACAGAACGCCCTGTTCTTCGGCGACAACACCCGTATGGTGTTCGGCGACGCGAAGCAGGTCTGTACGGATCTGGCCAACGGCCTCAAGCAGCTCTAGGGCTGCACCGGCCGTAACGAAAAAAGCCGCCTTCGGGCGGCTTTTTTCTTGCCTGCTCGGTCAACCGGTTAAGCTCTTGCGATGCACGAACTCGCGCCGATCACCCATGCCCTGGCCCAATATCGCGCAAAGCGTCTGCGCATGCGGCGGCGCCTCAAGCGGGCCGCCGTTGCCGTCATTCTGCGCGAATCCCGTCAGGGGGCCGAAGTACTGCTCGCCCTGCGCGCGCACCGCGCCGGCGACCCCTGGTCGGGCGACATGGCCTTTCCCGGCGGTCGCGTGGACGCCGTCGATGACGCCAGCGCTTCACGGGCGGCCTGTCGCGAAACAGGTGAAGAAGTCGGCCTGAAGATCAGCCGCGCACAGGGTATCGGCCGCCTCAACGACCGTCTCACTCTCGACCACCGACGCCGCGCGCCCATGGTGGTCTCCCCGTTCGTATACCGGCTGGAACAATGTATCGAGCCGGTGCTCAACCACGAGATCGCGGCCACCCGTTGGCTCGCTCTTGCCTGGCTGGACGAGCCCGCGAACCGCCAGACCATGCGCTGGCGCGTCGGCCGGCTCAACCTGTCCATGCCCTGCTATGACTGCGGCAACGGCCAGCGGCTGTGGGGGCTGACCCTAGCCATGCTCGACGAACTGTGCGGGCTTGTGCGATGAGGCGCAGCGTATCCACAGGCCCGTGCAGGCTCACAACGCTGGCGTGCCGGGCTTTTCCACAGGTCAGGGATTTTTTGCCCACATATGCACAGGACGGAAAAGATCGCGCACATGATTTTGCGGCGGCGCACATTAGTCTGTATTTTTTGTACACGCCTGTTTTATCGTATTTTTTATACGAAAATTCGATCAAACAAGCCGCTTTCCCAGGTCGACGCGCCACCCGTGCAAAAATTCATCCACGATTTTATCCACAGGCTGTAAACCGTTGACGAGCGGTCTGGAAACAACTCCGATACTGCGCGTGGCGGTGCCCGTGCCGTTATACGGCGGCTTCGATTACCTCGATCTGGAAGACGACGGCACGACGCCGATCGGCAGTCGGGTGCTGGTGCGTTTCGGCCGACGCCGGCTGGTCGGTGTGGTGCTCGAGGCGCAAGTTGAAAGCGAGCTGCCCCGTGCGCGTCTGCGCCCGATCGAAGCCCGCCTGGACGAGGCGCCCGTGTTCGACGAGGCGCTGCTGGGCCTGCTGCGCTGGGCCGCGCGCTATTACCACCATCCTATCGGCGAAGCGCTCGCGACCGCCCTGCCGGCCGCGCTACGGCGTGCCAGAACGGACCAGACACCCAACCGCCATCGCGGCTGGCTAGCCTGCGACGTCGCCGGCGAAAACGAGCCCGCCGCCCATGCGCGACGCCAGCATGAACTGCTGGAAGCGATTCGTGCCGGCAGCCACGCTGTGGCGCATTCGCATCTGCTTGCCCGCTTCGGCTCGATCCATGCGCCGCTCAAGGCCCTGCAAAGACGCGGGCTGATCGAGGAGGTCGAACTGCCCGGCGCGCTCGAACACGGCAGCGCCGGCCCCGCGCCGACGCTCACCGCGCGCCAACGTGAGGCGGTCGAACAACTCGCCCAGCGTGGCAGCGGCTTTCACCCGACCCTTCTGGAAGGCGTGACCGGCAGCGGCAAGACCGAAGTGTATTGCCGCCAAATGGCCGAGACCCTGGCCGCGAATCGCCAGGTTCTTTTCCTGGCGCCGGAAATCGGCCTCACGCCGCAGCTGATCGAACGTCTGCGCACCCGGTTCGAGGCGCGTATCGGCGTGTTGCATTCGCAGCGCAGCGATGGCGAGCGTGCCGACGTATGGCGGGCCGCGCGCGCGGGCGACGCGGATATCGTCATCGGCACGCGTTCGGCCGTATTCACCCCCATGCCGCGACTGGGGCTGATCGTGGTCGACGAAGAGCACGACGGCTCCTACAAGCAGCAGGACGGCTTTCGCTATCACGCCCGGGACGTGGCGCTGCGCCGTGCCCAGCAGCGCGATATCCCGATCGTGCTCGGCAGCGCCACGCCGGCGCTTGAAAGCCTGCACAACGCCGAGCAAGGCCGGTTCGCCCACCTCAAACTGCCCGAACGCGCCACCGGCGCGGCCCTGCCGCCGGTACGGGTCATCGATATCCGTTCGCGCCCGCTGCTGGGCGGGCTGTCCGACCCCATGCTCGGCCATATCGAACGCCATCTCGGCGCCGGCAATCAGGTCATGGTTTTCATCAATCGTCGCGGCTATGCGCCGGCGCTGTCCTGCCACGACTGTGGCTGGATCGCGCCCTGCGCGCGCTGCGATGCGCCGCTGACCCTGCATGGCGGCGGCACCCGCCTGCAATGCCACCACTGCGGCGCCCAGGACGCGAGCCCCGCACGCTGCCCGAGCTGTGGCTCGAAAGAACTCATTGCGCTTGGCGCCGGTACCGAACGGGTCGCGGGCGCGCTACGCAGCCGTTTTCCGGACGTGCGGCTGGCGCGTTTCGATCGTGACAGCGTCGCACGCAAGGGCCGGCTTGAAAGCCAGCTCGCCGACGTGGCCAGCGGTGCGACCCAGCTGCTGGTCGGCACCCAGATGCTGGCCAAGGGCCACGACTTCGCCCGCCTGACCTGTGTCGCCGTACTCGACGTCGACGGCGGCCTGTTCTCGGCGGATTTTCGCGCCGCCGAGCATATGGCCCAGCTCGTCACCCAGGTGGCCGGCCGCGCCGGGCGCGGCGACTTGCCCGGCGAGGTGTGGCTGCAGACCCGTCATCCCGAGCATCCACTGCTGCATCGCCTGCTCACCGGCGGCTACGATGCCTTCGCGCAGGCGGCGCTGGCCGAACGTCGCGAGGCCGCGCTGCCGCCCTTCGGCCATCTCGCCCTGCTGCGTGCCGAAGCCCACGATCTGCAATCGCCCACGGCGTTTCTCGAACAGGCCGCGGCCACGATCCGCGCCGATGAGCAGATCGCCTGTCTGGGGCCCGTACCCGCGCCCATGCAGCGCCGTGCCGGGCGCTTTCGGGCCCATCTGCTGCTGCATGCCAGCCATCGGGCACGTCTGCATCCGGCCCTGGACCACTGGCAGCGCGTGCTCGGCGAACTACCCGGCGCGCGCCGGGTGCGCTGGTCGATCGACGTCGATCCGCAGGATCTGCTTTAGGGCGTGTCGTCATGAGACAAGGCGGCGCATCGGCGGCGCGCGGCCTTGCCTGACACGCCCTAAGACTGTTTTAAGGAAACTGCCCGACTGTGTGCTTGCACTTCAAAGCATCAACGGAGCAGAAAATGCGAAACCAATTGCTTATCGCCGCCGGCCTGACCGGCGTCATGGCCGCCGCCAATGCGGCCACGCCCATCGAAATGTCGGACTGGGACAGCAACGGCGACGGCCATATCAGCCATAGCGAATGGAACGAGAGCTGCCCGGCCAGCAATATCTACAGCAACTGGGACACCGACAACGACGGGCTGATCGACGACGACGAATACAGCACCGGCCTGTTCCGCCACTGGGACGAGAACGACAACGGCGTGCTCGAAGAAAGCGAGTGGAGCAAGGCTAACGAAAACTGGTTCAACGAATACAGCGTCGAGTTCAGCGCCTGGGATTCCGACGGCGACGGCTTTCTCGAATACCGCGAGTTCGATGCCGGTCTGGGCAAGACCTCCTATTACGCCGACTGGGACGCGAACAACACCCTGTTCATCGAAAAGTCGGAGTTCTGCGAAAGCCTGTTCAATCAGGCCGACGCGGATGACGATGACCAGATCAACGTCGGTGAATTCGATACCGATGTCGTGACCTGGTACATCTACTGATCGCGCGAATCGCCTACGCGCGATGTTGGGGGCGCACGCTCGGTCGTGCGCCCTTTTTCATTGCATCACGCTTTTTCATGGTCCGCAGCTATCGCCGGCATGCGGCCATATTGACCAGCCCCGGCGATCACGTCATGTTCAGCGCATGCGCATACTGCTCATCGAAGACGACCCCATACTAGGCGACGGCCTGCAGGTCGGCCTGCAACAGGCGGGCTATTCGGTCGACTGGCTCGCCGACGGCGCACTCGCTGCCGATGCCCTGGCCAACGACGAGTTCGACGCCGTGATCCTTGACCTCGCCCTGCCCTCGCGCTCCGGCCGCCAGCTGCTCGCCGACTGGCGCGATGCGGGCCAGACGGTCCCGATTCTGGTATTGACCGCCTACGATGCGCTCGACGACCGTATCGACGGTCTCGACGGCGGCGCCGACGACTATCTCGTCAAACCTGTCGCCCTGGAAGAACTCGCTGCGCGACTGCGAGCACTGGTGCGGCGCAGCCAGGGACAGGCCGACAACTGCCTGCGCTGGGACGGCATCGAGTTCAACCGCGCAAGCGGCATCCTCAGCATCGACGGCCAGGTACTCGATCTATCCGCCCATGAACGCCAGATCATCACCGCCCTGCTGGAACGCCCCGGGCAAACGCTTACCCGCGAACAGCTGGCGTCGCGCCTCTATGGCTGGGACGGCGGGCCCGAAAGCAACAGCCTGGAAGTTCATATCCACAATCTGCGTCGCAAGCTGGGACGGCAACGCATCAAGACCGTACGCGGGCTCGGTTATCGCATGGCCCAGCCAGACCGTTGAACATCAGCCTGCAAACCCGCCTGCTGCTGCTCATGAGCGTCGCTCTCGCGATTGGCGTGCTGGTGACGCAACAGGCCGGGCGATATGAATCACGGCGCACAGCCGCGGCCGATATCGACGCCCGCCTGGGCCGGGTCGCGCATACGCTATTACTGAGCTGGCAGGTTTCAAACGATCTGACCGTCGCCAGCATTCCGGCACTGACTGTCGCCCCACCGGCGCCCGACGGCAAGCGCCTGCCCGTTTTCGAAGTCACCACTTTCGACAACCGCGTCCTGCTGCGCTCGCACGACTTCCCGCTGCGTACCCACGCCCTGCGTGCAGCCGGCCCCGGCTATGGCAACGCCGAAATCGAAAATACACGGTGGCGGGTTTTTACCGTCATCGACAGCCAGCGCCGGATCATTTGCCGTGTCGCATTGAACGAACACGACCGCAGCCTGCGCGAAGCCACGCTCGCGCCCCACTTCGACCAGCCGCTGCTGCTGGGCGTGCCCCTGATTCTGGTATTAGGCTGGATGTCCCTTGTCTATGGCCTGCGCCCCTTGCGCCGCCTCAGCCGCGAACTCGCCCGTCGAGATGCCACCGATCTCGCCCCGATTCGCAGCGTCGACAACGATGCGATCGTGGAAATACGCGCCCTGCGGCGCACGCTCGACGGACTGTTCGAACGGCTTCGCCACGCCGTGAACGCACAACGCCTGTTCACCGCAGCTGCAGGCCACGAGCTACGCACGCCACTGGCGGGGCTGCGTACCCAGATCGAAGTGGCCCAGCGCGCGCCCGATGCGCAGCAGCAAACACATGCGCTCGAGCGTATCGCCCGGGCCGGCGAGCATATGGAAAAACTCGTTTCGCGCCTGTTGCACCTGGCCCGCCTGGATAGCGGCGAAACTGAAATTGCCCGGCATACGCTGGATTTTGCCGCGCTCGTCGCGCGTATCAGCGGCGACTATGCACGCGTGGCCTGCGATGGCGTCGATCGACCCGCCGAACTGCAAGGCGACGCATCCCTGCTCGAGGCACTGGTGACCAATCTTCTCGATAACGCCTGCCGGCACGCGCCGACCGACACGCCGGTGGAGGTCACCCTCGCACACCACGACCACTGGCTTACGCTGCACGTACGCGATCACGGCCCGGGCCTGCCCGAAGCCGATCGCGCCCGGGCCTTCGACGTCTTCTATCGCGGTGAAAACACCTTCGGTGAAGGCAGTGGCCTGGGCCTGGCGCTGGTTCGGGCCATCGCCCGGGCCCATGGCGGCCACGCCGGTATTGACCCGCCGAGCCGCGACGGCCTGTGCGTGACCGTGCGCCTGCCCGCCGCGCATCGCTCGTAAACGCTGGGCCGACCACGCCTACCCGCCTGTCGCCAACCCGCGATGCCACGACAAGCGCCCTAATACGCATTGGTGGATACCCACCCAGGCGCCGCCGCCCTTTCGGCGCGCCTTCTTGCTTTTAAAGCCCGAATCCGGCCGGCCAGACATGGCCCGGCGTGAGCGCGCGCGTTAGACTGCGCGGTCATTCTTGCGACCGCCTATCGAAACCACCGTGAAACGTCTCGTTCAGGATCTGCTTGCCGACGCCGTCACCCGCGCCTGGCCCGATATCGACACCGCCGATGCGCCCCATGTGGAGCGTACCCGCGATGCCGCCCACGGCGACTTCGCCAGCAATATCGCGATGACGCTCACCAAAACGCTGCGTCGCAACCCGCGCGAGATCGCCCAGACGATCATCGACACACTGACCGAGGACGAACGCATCGACCGGGTCGAGATTGCCGGCCCCGGCTTCATCAATTTCTTTCTGGCGCCCGCGGCGTTTCGCGCGGCCATCGACGACGTGCTCGCCGCCGGTACGGCCTATGGGCAAAGCGATACCGGTGCCGGCCAGAAGATCATGATCGAGTTCGTCTCGGCCAACCCCACCGGCCCGCTGCATGTCGGTCACGGTCGCGGTGCGGCCGTTGGCGACTGTCTGGCGCGATTGTTCGAAGCCACCGGCTTCGAGGTGACGCGCGAGTTCTATTACAACGATGCAGGCGCCCAGATCGCCAACCTCGCCGTTTCCGTTCAGGCGCGAGCCAAGGGCATCACCCCCGAAGACGATGCCTGGCCTGCCGACGGTTATCGCGGCGACTACATCGCCGACGTGGCCGCGGCCTATCTCGCCGGCGAAACGGTCGCCGCGGACGATCGCGAAGTCACCGGCGCCGCGGATGCCGACAATCTCGACGCGATCCGCGAATTCGCCGTGGCCTATCTGCGCCGCGAACAGGACGCCGACCTCAAGGCGTTCGCAGTGGATTTCGATGTCTACTCGCTCGAATCGGCGCTCTATAGCGAAGGCCGGGTCGAGCGCACGGTCGAAGCGCTGGTCGCGGCCGGCCATACTTACGAGGCGGACGGCGCGCTGTGGCTCAAGACCACGGACTTCGGCGACGACAAGGATCGCGTCATGCGCAAGGCCGAAGGCGGCTATACCTATTTCGTGCCGGACGTGGCTTACCACGTGGCGAAATGGGAACGCGGCTACACCCGCGCGATCAACGAACAGGGCGCAGACCACCACGGCACCATCGCCCGCGTACGCGCCGGACTGCAGGCGCTGGCCATCGGTATTCCCGAAGGCTGGCCGGACTACGTGCTCCACCAGATGGTCACCGTGATGCGCGGCGGCGAGGAAGTGAAGCTCTCCAAGCGGGCCGGCTCTTACGTGACGCTGCGCGATCTCATCGACGAGGTGGGTCGCGATGCCACCCGTTATTTTCTGGCGGCGCGCAAACCGGATTCGCAGCAGACCTTCGATATCGATCTGGCACGCAGTCAGAGCGAGGAAAACCCGGTCTACTACATTCAGTACGCGCATGCGCGTATCTGCAGCGTGCTCGGCCAGCTACAGGAACGCGGGCTGGACTACAGCCGCGAGGCGGCCGATCTGGCCCGCCTGGACAGTCCCCACGAACAGCGCCTGATCACCGCGATTTCGCGCTATCCGGAACTGGTGGAAAGCGCCGCCGCGGATTTTGCCCCGCAGGCCGTGGCTCATTATCTGCGCGATCTGGCCGATGCCTTTCATAGTTACTACAACGCCCAGCAGTTCCTGGTCGACGACGCCGCCCTGCGCAACGCGCGCCTGGCGCTGGTGTTCGCGACACGACAGGTGCTCGTCAACGGGCTTAAGCTGTTGGGCGTGAGCGCACCGGAGCAGATGTAATGGCGCGAGATTATTCCGGCCGACCGAACAGTTCCTCTTCGAACAACGGCAAGCGCAAGCCCACGCGCGGCAAGCCGGCCGCGCGCCCCACGCCGACCAAGCGCGCCAAGAGCGGCGGCCCGCCGGGCTGGGTGTGGATGATCTGCGGGCTGTGTATCGGTCTGACCGTGGCCGCGGTGTTCTATGTATTCGCCCGCCCCGGCGGCGATCTGGCGCGCGAGCAGATCGAGATCGCCATGCCGGAAAAAACCGGCAAGGACGAATCCTCGCAGTCGGCAAAAGCCGCCGCCCCGGCCGAGCCCGAAGCCGAAGAAGAAGAGCCGCGCTTTTCCTTCTACAAGATGCTGCCGAACTATGAAGTGGTGATTCCGGAAGAGGAATATCCGGAGAAAAAGAATCGGTCGGCCTCGCACAGCGAGACGCCCAGCGCTGCCGAAGTCGAGCAGCCGGCCTCCAAGCCGCAGCCGACCACGCCCAAGGTGGAAGAGCCGGGGCGCTACATCATCCAGGCCGGCTCCTTCTCCACTCCGGCCGACGCGGAACGCCGCAAGGCCGAGCTGGGCCTGCTCGGGCTGGCCGCCAAGACGGTGGAAGTGGACCTGCCCTCCGGCAAGACGGTCTATCGCGTGCAGAGCAATACCATCAGCTCGTCGAGCGAGCTCAACAACATGCTCAAACGGCTGCGCGAAAACCGTATCGATACCCTCGTGATGCGGGCCAAGAACTAGGGCGTGTCGCCGGGCACGCCCGCTGGCCCTGTCTAGGGCTGGCTGCCCAGATACTGGGTCAGGGTATCGCGCCAGGCATCGCTGGCCAGATATTCGAGGATGGCGCGATTGATCGGTTCGCGCAGGTCGCTGCCCTCGGGCATGGCAAAGGCATAGTCCTGGCGGTCGAAGATCGACTCCAGCACGCTCAGCGTATCGCCGTATTCGTTTTTCACCCGGTAGTTGAGCAGCGGCGCATCGTAGACCACCGCATCGACTCGACCCGCCGCCAGTGCGGCAAGTCCGTCTTCGAGCTCGGGCCGGGCGCTGAAAGCGATGCCGCGATCGCGCAGGGCCTCGGCCGCGGCCGAGCCGTCTACCGTGACCACCCGCGCATCGGCCAGATCCTGGACGCCCTTGATGCCCGAGGCCAGCCGATCGACGGTCAGCGAGGTGGCGATGGCGGCCGTGAAACTTGAGATGATGATGATCGCGGCAAACATCCAGACCAGCCCGATCAACCGCCCGCCCAGGGTCCTGGGTGACTTGTCGCCGTAGCCGACCGTGGTCATGGTCACGGCCGCCCACCAGAAGCCGCTGCCCAGGCCCTGGGCGGTGCTACCACCGAATTCCTCGGCATTGGCCCGGCGCTCGAACAGCCAGATGATCACGCCCACCGCCATCAGCAGGAGGGCGAGCGCGGCGAGTGCGGTGAAGAACTGCCAGGAAAAGAAGCGACGCACCGTGGCCCAGACCGCGCTGCCATCATTCGCGGGCACGGCGATCGCCAGGCCCGTGGAATAGAACGGGTAGGAAAAATCGATATGGGCTTCGCGGGGCGCGGTCACCGTCAATGCCGCGACCGACAGATCCAGTTCGCCGTTTTCCAGACCGCTGAACAGCCCGGCCAGATCACTGGGCACGTAATCGTATTCGATGCCCAGCCGCTCGGCGACTGCCTGCCAGAGCACGATACTCACCCCGGAAAAACGGCCGTCGCCGCTATCGACCACGAACGGCGGCGCGTGTTTGGTGCCCACCCGCAGACGTGCGCCGCGTTCGTTCGCCGGCATGGCCTGGGCCACGATATCGGGCGTACTCGCTTCCATACCGCCCGTCTGGGCAAACGCCGGGCTGGCGCATAGCAGCACGCCCAGCATCGCCAGCACTGCGGCATGACGCAGGCCCTGGAAATAACGGTTATTCATGGACTCCCCCACTCGGCGGGGCCGCGTCAGAAACCGTGGCGCAAACCCAGCAGAAAACTCACGTCCGGCGAAACCCCGGTGTTCAGGTCTTCGATAATCGCAAATTCCATGCGCGAGCGCTCGCTGAGCTGCCAGTCCACGCCCAGCGCGCCGGACACGGCGGTGCCGTCGAGCGCTTCGATATCGGTATTTTCATAGAACGGGCTATGCGCATAGCCCTGTACCTTGACCACCACCGAGGGCAGCACCGCATAGCCCAGGGTCGCCCAGCCGAAGGCGACTTCCTGTACGCGCTGGTCTTCGAGCACGTCGCCCTCGCCGGAATACAGCCCGCCCACGCCGGCGAGCATGCGCCAGCGCGAAAGGCCGCCCTGGTTGTTGCCGATCGTGCCCCACAGAGATACGTCGGCCGCGCCGCTGCCGGTCAGCCGATCTGCATCGCCGGTCGGCAGCTTGAGTTCGCCAGCGAGGGCCATGCCCCAGTCGCCGAAACCGGCCAGGCGCTTCTTCAAGCCCAGGCGCACATCGCCCACGCCGGACGGCGAATCGCTCACGTCGAGGGCAACGCGACCATCGCGCTCATATCGAAACGACTGGCGATCGCGGGGCGCATCGGATCGCCCGCCGTCGGAAAACCCGAACAGATCGTGGAAATCGTCGATGAAACCGTCGGCAAAGCCACCGCTGTGATCGACGAAGGGTATTTCGATACTGGCCTGCCAGTCGTTGGCCAGACCACGCTCGAATACCAGCGCGGCACGGGTGGTTTCGCCGTCGAACAACAGGCGTTCGTTGCCGCTGTTCTGTTCGGTGTAGTGGCTGGTGAAATCCACGCGCAGCCCGCCACGCCAGGCGCCGGGTTCGACCACGGTATAGCCGTCGGCTCGCGGCAGCCCGTAGATCGCCACCGTCGGCGACTGGTCCGAAAACGCCAGCGGCTGCGGCGCCTGTCCGTCGTCGGCCTGTGCGAGTACCGGTGTGACCCCAAACAGAGTAGAAAACAGCAGGCACGACGCCCCGCATGCCCGTAAACGACCCAGCCCCATAACGCGTCCCCCAATGGCCGCGCCCCCGAGCGCGGTTTTTAGTTATCGATCAAGTCATACCGGATCGAGTTTGGCATAGCCGGCGATCAGCCACTTGCTGCCCACCCCGTCGAAGTTGACCTGAATCCGCGCGCGAGCGCCATCCCCTTCGAAGGCCAGTACCGTGCCCTGGCCGAATTTCTTGTGCGCCACCCGCTGACCGAGCGACAGCCCGGCCGCGCGCTGTTCGGACTTGGCGATGCTGCCCGGGCGATACACCGGCTGGCTGATGCCCGCCTGCGGCCGCACTTCGCGCAGAAAGTCGGCCGGGATCTCGCGCAGAAAACGCGACGGCGCGCACAGATTCTCCGAGCCATGCAGGCGCCGCACCTCGGCATGCGAGATGTGCAGCTTCTCCATTGCCCGGGTCATGCCGACATAGCAAAGGCGGCGTTCTTCCTCGAGGCCGTTGTCGTCGTCGACCGAGCGCTGGTGCGGAAACAGACCTTCTTCGAGGCCGACCATGAACACCAACGGGAACTCCAGGCCCTTGGCCGAATGCAGGGTCATCAACTGAACCGATTCGTCCCATTCGCCGGCCTGGTTCTCGCCGGCTTCCAGCGAGGCATAGGCCAGAAACTGGGTGACCTCGTCCATGGTGTCGTCGTCATCGGCCGCATAGGCCCGGGCGGCGGATACCAGTTCGTCGAGGTTTTCCTTGCGGCCTTCGGCTTTTTCGTCGCCGCCCTTGCCGTGGTGGGCCTTGAGGTCGGTGGCCGTGATCACCTTTTCGGCGATTTCATGCAGGGCCATGCCTTCGATCTCGGCATCCAGCGTATCGATGAGTTCGATGAAGGCCATGACCATCTTGCCGGCACGGGCCGGCAGCCCATTCTCGGCCAGGTCGAACGCGGCTTGCCACAGGCTCATCGCGCCGGCGCGGGCATGGCTGCGGATCTTGTCGACCGTGGTCGCACCAATGCCACGCGTAGGCGTGTTGACGATACGCTCGAAGGCGGCATCGTCGGCCCGGGATTGCAGCAGCCGCATATAGGCCAATGCGTCCTTGATCTCGGCGCGCTCGAAGAACTTCTGGCCGCCGTAGATGCGATAGGAAATCTCGGCCGCGATCAGCCGCTCTTCGAGCACGCGCGACTGGGCATTGGAGCGATAGAGGATGGCGATATCCGAGCGCTTGCCGCCGTCCGCGATCCAGTTCTGGATACGGGTAACGACATGCTGGGCCTCGTCGTACTCGTTGAAGGCCGCATAGACGTCGATCGGCTCGCCATCGGCGCCAGCGGTCCACAACTCCTTGCCCAGCCGGGTGAGATTGTGGCCGATCAGCCCGTTGGCCGCGCCCAGGATCGTGCCGGTGGAGCGATAGTTCTGCTCCAGACGCACGGTGGCGGTGTTCTTGAAGTCTTCCTCGAAGCGCAGGATGTTATCCACCCGCGCGCCGCGCCAGGAATAGATGGACTGATCGTCGTCGCCGACGATGAACACCTTGCCGCTGTCGCCGGCCAGCAGGCGAATCCACGCATACTGCAGCGCGTTCGTATCCTGGAATTCGTCGACGAGGATATGGCTGAAGCGCCGCCGGTAGTGCGCCAGCAGGTCGGCGTTGTCGCGACAGGTCTCGAAGGCGCGCAGCAGCAGCTCGGGGAAATCGACCAGGCCGGCCGATTCGCGCGCGCTCTCATAGGCCTGATAGACGCGAATCATCTGACTGCGCGCATAGTCGCCGGTATCGGCCAGATCACGGGGACGCTCGGCGGCCTCCTTGCAGCTGTTGATGAAGCCCTGCATCTGGCGCGGCGGCCAGCGCTGCTCATCCATTTCCAGATTCTTGAGCGTGCGTCGTACCAGGCGGTACTGATCGTCGGAATCGATGATCTGGAACGCCTGCGGTAGCTTGGCTTCCTTGAAATGCAGCCGCAGCAGCCGGTGGGCGATCCCATGAAAGGTGCCCACCCATAGCGCGCGGGCCGGTACGCGCAGCATCGGCTCGAGCCGGGCACGCATCTCGCCGGCGGCCTTGTTGGTGAAGGTCACGGCCAGTATCGACTGCGGCGAGACGCCCTCGACGCCAATCAGCCAGGCAATACGATGAATCAATACCCGGGTCTTGCCCGAGCCCGCGCCGGCGAGCACGCGCATATGCCCCGGCGGTGCGCCCACCGCTTCGCGCTGGGCTTCGTTCAAAGAGTCGAGAATTGTCGATACATCATCCATGGCGCGCATTGTAACCAATGCGCCGCCCCCGCCGGCCGGGCATTCATGGACGCGAAAGCTCAGCGCGATAGACTCAGCGGCTGGGAGACACGAGCAATCGCCGTTTAACGGCCCGCTTTCGGAGAATACCGACCATGCGTCGAATTTATGCCGCTTCGCTACTGTTGCTGTTGGTTGCCTGTGCAACCTCGCCGACCGGGCGCAATCAGCTCAAGCTCTTTTCGGAAGAAAAGATCGCGCAGATGGGCGTTCAGAGCTATCAGCAGATGAAGCAGAAAGAGCCCATCGACACCAGCACCGCCGACAATCGCTATGTGAAATGCGTGGCCGATGCGGTCACCCGCGTCACCGGCGGCGAATGGGAAATCACCGTCTTCAAGGACGACCAGGTCAACGCCTTCGCCCTGCCCGGCGGCAAGATCGGCGTTTATTCCGGACTGCTCGACGTGGCCAAGACCGACGACCAGCTCGCTACGGTGATCGCCCACGAAGTGGGGCACGTACTCGCCGACCACGGCAACGAACGCGTCTCCCAGCAGGCTGCGACCCAGGGCGGACTGCAGGTCGTGTCGGCCTTTCTGGGCGGCGGCGGCGGGGGCGGCAATCAGGCCGTGATGTCGGCGCTCGGCCTCGGTGCGCAAGTGGGCATACTGCTGCCGTTTTCGCGCACCCAGGAAAGCGAGGCCGATACCATCGGCCTGGAACTGATGGCCCGCGCCGGCTTCGATCCGCGTCAGTCGGTTGCGCTATGGCAGAACATGGCCGCAGCCGGCGGCGAGAAGCCGGCCGAGTTCATGTCGACCCATCCGTCCAACCAGAGCCGGATCAACAACCTGCAAAGCCACATGAACCAGGCCATGCAGCTTTACCAGCAGGCGCCCAACAAGCCGAACTGCAGCTAGCGCCAGGCTGGCCCGATCGAGCGCCCGCATACCCGGTGTAGCGGGCCGATTGGGGCGCTTGAATTTTTTTTCGGCTTGAGCTATTGCAAGCAGCGAAAAATATGTAGACTCGGAATTGTTCGGCTTAGCCGTCCTCCGTTGGTCTTAGTTTGGTGTCGTTGACGAGTCCGTACGGTTTTTCAGAAATAATGACACGGTATCGCTAGGATCAGTCGAGATGAATATTTACGTGGGCAATCTGTCGTGGAACACCAATGACGACGAACTCCGGGGCGCTTTCGAAGCGTTCGGTGAAGTATCGTCGGCCAAGGTGATCATGGACCGCGAAACCGGCCGTTCGCGCGGCTTCGGCTTTGTGGAAATGCCGGACGACAACGATGCCAAGCAGGCCATCGAAGGCATGAACAACAAGGATCTCGGTGGTCGCACCCTGCGGGTGAACGAAGCCCGTCCGCGCGACGATCGTCCGCGCGGCCCGCGTCGCTTCTAAGCGCTACGCGCTACGCATAACCGCGAAGAAGAAAGCCGCCATCGTGCGGCTTTCTTTTTGTGCGCTAGATGAAATCGCAGCGCAGCTGCGACTGAACGAACGCGACAGGCGGGCCGCACAGCGGCCGAGCCGGTGCGTTTGCAAGCGGCCAGGGCACGCCCGAATACCGGGCGTGCCCGCGGTTCCAGCACTCAGCCGGTTGCAGCCGTGGCCTGGCTACCCGAGGGGGCCAATGCCGGCGCATCAGCGACCGGCTGGCTCTGGCTATCGGCCGCCACCACGTGGTTTTCGCCGGCGCGTACCTGCCAGGCGCTGGCAAAGCGCTGCTGATCGTTGCGGCTTTCGATATCGTCGACGTACCACCATTCGGCCTGCATACGCTCGGGCGTGATATCGAGCAACAGATAGCCGCGCTTGGTTAGCTCGACATATTTCATATGCGGGTTCTGGCTCAATAGCGCGGGGCGGGCGTCGTTGCTGTCCCTCCCTGGCGAGGTGACGGCTGTCGTCACGAACTCCACGCCCATCGAGCCCATGCCGGTATCCGGATCATAGGCTGTGGCGTCGTTCGGGTCTTCGGTAATATCCAGCGCCCAGGAGGTATGGATATCGCCGGTGAGCACCACGACGTTGTCGATGGCCACATTCGGGGCGGCCTGGCCGCCGCGGATTATATTCCACACCTGATCCCGCGCCCGCGGGTAGCCGTCCCATTGATCGGAATTGATGAACACACCGCCCTGGCCGCCGGGATTGGCGGTATTGCTCGAATTAGGCGCGCCCTGGCGCTTGAGCTGGCCGAACATCACCTGCTGACCAATCAGCTTCCAACGCGCCCGGGTCTGCTGCAGCTGCCCGGCCAGCCATTGGCGCTGCGCGTCGTCGATCAGGCTGCGGTCGGCGTTGGCATAGTCGCCGGTATCGGTGAAATCGTCCCCGGCATTGGGGGCTAGCTGCTCGTCGCGGCCGATCAGGCGCGTATCCAGCATCGATAGCGAAACCAGATCGCCGATCTCGAAGCCGCGATAGATACGGTCCGGGTTGTCCGGGTCGGTTTCGCGAATGGGCATCCATTCGTAATACGCCTGGATGGAGGCGGCCTCGCGTTCGCTCCACGGCCCTTCGCCGCGGTCGGGGTCGTGGTTCTGGGCACCGTTACGCCAGCTGTCATTGGTCGATTCGTGGTCGTCCCAGACCGCGATCATCGGGTGCTGGCGATGCAGCTCCTGCAGGTCGACATCGGTTTTGTAGCAGGCATGACGGGTCCGATAATCGTCGAGGCTGACGATCTCGTAGGGCGGCTCGGGGGCCCGGCCGAGCGGACGGCCATCGCCATATTCCTTGGGATTTTCTTCCGGCCCGACGCCGCGCCCCGGATATTCGTATAGGTAATCCCCCAAATGCAGCACCAGATCCAGATCGGCGCGTTCGGCCACCCGGCCATAGACGTTGAAGAAGCCGAACGGATAGTTCGAGCAGGACAGCACCGCCATGCGCAGCCGTTGCACCCCGGCCGCCGGCAGCGTGCGGGTACGCCCCATCGGGGAACGCTCGCCGGCGGTTTCGAACTGATAGTAGTAGGTGGTGCCGGCGGCCAGCCCGGTTACATCGGCCTTGACCGTGTAATCCCGTGTGGCATCGGTGATGACGGTGCCACTACGCAGTACGTTGCTCATGTCCGGGGATTCGGAGAGCATCCAGTTGACGCTGACATCGCCCTCGCTCGACGGGGTGACCCGGCTCCAGAGCATGACGCGGTCAGTCAGCGGATCGCCGCTGGCCACGCCATGGGCGAACGTTTCGGCACTGCTGCCCGGCGCACGCGATACGCGCGCGGCACTGCCGCCATCGTCGCTGCAGCCGCCCAGCCCGACCACGGACAGAGCCGCGCCGCCGGCAAAGCCGGCCCGGCGTAGAAACGAACGACGGGTTTGCGGCGCAAGCGCGCTGCGATGATTTTGCTTCGGCTGACCCATGGCATAGCTCCTGCTGAAGATTGGACGGCTTCAGCCTGAAGCGGGCCTATGAAGTCTTCATGACCCGTCCCGGCGCTCGAACACGGTCGCCGGCAGGGCCAGACCCGTGGTCGGCAGGTGGATCTGGCGCAGGGTCACGTAGACGAACAGCAGCGGATTGACGTCGTAGATGGCCCGCAGCGGCGCGATCAGCGCGGGGTCGATGAAGCCCTTGTCAGCCAGCTGCGCCAGATCGACCGCCCCAGCCAGCGCCGAGCGTGGATAGCCGCTGGCATAAACAAGACGATCGAAGAACTGCGGATGCTGTAACAGCGGAATGAGCACCGTTTCAGCACGTTTACCGGACAGCACACCGTCAAGCGAAATCGCCAGCTGTTCACGATAGGCGCCCACCCGCAGCAGCGTGAACAGCGCCTGCATGACCGCGCCTTCGTCGCCCGCCACGTCGCCGATCGACACGGTGAGCCGCACACCGGCATCGAGCGCGGGCCGCAGGGCGTCGACATCGACCGCGCCCTCATCCCCGCCTGTCTCGGGTCCCGAGCCCAACCGCATATGCAAACGCAGATCGCGCTCGGCCATCACCGCATAGGCGGCCCGGGCCGGCGCGCCGCCCAGATCGATGTGCTGGGCGGTCGGCCACCAGGCCACATCGCGCACGCCGGCATCGGCCCAGTCTGCGAGCACGGCTGTCGCATCGGGGCGTGCCGGATGCACCGACACCACCGGAATAAGCCGCCCGCCGCTGCGCGCTGCCAGTTCCACCACGTCGGCATTGGCGACGAACCCCGTGGTGGCCTGTTCATCCAGTTCGCCATCGGCGCTATAGACGGCGTCCCGGGCGAACACCTGGGCACGATAGGCCGCCGGCATGGCCTCGATCTGGCGCAGCAGACGCGACGCATACACATCGAACACCTGCAGCTCGTCTTTCACCCCCGCGGCATGCCGCAGAAACTGCCAGTCGAGCCAGGCACGCGGCGTGGTGGGCGACCCCGCAGGCACCCGCGGCTGGGCCGGCTCGGCCTCGAGCTGGCGACCGATGCGGTCACTCGACAGCAGCGTGATCCGATGATCCACGACCGCGCCATCGATATCGGCCAGACTGTCGGCGATCAGTTTCCGTGCCGCCTCCGGCAGTACCCAGTCGGCGTCCTCCGGCTGATGGGACCAGGCGCCGGCATAGGTGTTGAGCACGGTATGCCAGCCGGCCACGCCGGCCACGGCCACCAGCGCCACGAACAGGGCCAGCACGCCCAGCCGGTTGAACAGGCGCTCGTAGCTCATCGTTCAACCCGTGGCCGCGGGACGGCCCTCTACCACGGTTTCGGCATGCAGACAGGCCACCCGGGTCTGCTCGCCGAATGCGCGCAGGGCCGGCGTCTGCGCGCCGCAGTCCGCCTGGGCCCAGGGGCAGCGGGTACGAAAAACACAGCCCGATGGCGGGTCGGCCGGCGACGGCAACTCGCCCGGCAGGGCGATACGGCGGCGGCTGCGCTCGATGGTCGGGTCCGGGCGGGGCACGGCTGACAGCAGCGCCCGAGTGTAGGGATGCGCGGGGGTATCGAACAGCACATCCGAAGGCGCCCGCTCCATGACCCGGCCGAGATACATCACCATCACCTCGTCGCTGATCTGGCGCACCACCGCCAGGTCGTGGGCGATGAACAACAGGGCAATACCGAACTCGGCCTGAAGCTGTTGCAGCAGTTCGACGATTTTCGCCTGGATCGAGACATCCAGCGCCGAGACCGGCTCGTCGCAGATCAATACCTTCGGCTCCACCACCAGCGCACGGGCAATGCCAATGCGCTGACACTGCCCGCCCGAGAATTCGTGCGGATAGCGATTGATATGGGCCTGCGACAGCCCCACGCGCTCGATCATCGCCGCCACGCGCCGGCTGCGATCCGCGCGGCTCAGATCGGGCCGCAGATGGCGCAACGGCTCGGCCACGATCTGGCCCACCGTCATGCGCGGGTCGAGACTGGCCAGCGGGTCCTGAAAGATCATCTGCACATCGCGGCGCAGCGCTTTCCAGCTGGCAGCGCGATCGTGGCGCACCTGCTGACCCAGGAACATGATCAGCCCCGAGGTCACCGGAACCATACCGGTCAATGCACGCGCGAGCGTGGACTTGCCGCAGCCGGATTCGCCGACCAGGCCCAGCGTTTGCCCGGGCTTGAGATCCAGGCTGACGCCGTCCACGGCCTTGAGCGGGTTCGCCGCGCCGCCGAACCAGCCGCCGCCCTGCTCAAAGTGCACTTTCAGATCGTCTACCCGCAGCAGTGCTTCGCTCATCGACAAGCCGTTCTCGTAACGCATCGCAAACCCGATAACGATGGTACGCTGGACTCGTGAATTCGCCCACTGCACCCGGCGCCCTGACGCGCCCCAGCCAAGCGGGGCCGAGCCTGTCGTTGTTGAGCTTCAACATGCAGGTCGGCGTCGGCACCAAACGCTATCGCGAGTATGTCACCCGCGGCTGGCGCCATGTGCTGCCCAGCCAGCAGGTGCGCGACAATCTCGATCGTATCGGCGAGCTGCTGGTCGGCCATGACATCATCGGCCTGCAGGAAATCGATGCCGGCAGCCGGCGCAGCCAGTATCGCAACCAGATCGAGCAGCTCGCCGAGGCTGCCGGCTTCGAATACTGGCGCGTTCAGGTCAACCGTAATCTGGGCCGCGTGGCCCAGCACGGGCTCGGCCTGATCAGCCGCTATACGCCCTTTGCCGTGAGCGAGCACAAGCTGCCGGGGCGCCTGCCCGGGCGCGGCGCGCTGATTGCGCGCTTTGGCACACCCGACGAACCCCTCACCGTGGTGATCACGCATCTGGCACTGGGCGCGGGCAGTCGCGCCCGCCAGCTGGCCGCGATCTGCGAGCTGGTCGCCCGGGACCGGCATGTGGTGATCATGGGCGATACCAACTGCACCGCCGCGGCGCTGATTGCCGACCCGGCGCTCGCCGCCAGCGGCCTGCGCGTCTACGACCGGCCGCTGCCGACGTTTCCGAGCTGGCGCCCGCGCCGCGGAATCGACCATATCCTCACTTCACCGAGCCTTGCCATCGATGAGGCCCGGGTGATCGATACCGTGCTGTCGGATCATCTGCCACTGCATATGCGTATCGCGCTGCCCGCGCCGCTGGCCGAGACGCTGGGCGCTCGCCACGCCCCGGCATGACGCCGCCGACCCAAACGGGCCGCTAGAAATACGACGAGAACAGCCAGAAGAAGGAGTCGCGCAGTCGCGTGGGCCAGCGCCGCCGCCGCAGTTCCGCGAGCGAATAGGCGCGGCTTTGCGCGATGGTGTCACGAATATGCCGGGCCAGACCGGCCACGCCCACCGGGTCGAAGATTTCCACCGCCAGCTCGAAGTTCAGGCGCAGGCTGCGCGGGTCGAGATTGGGCGAGCCGACCAGTGCATAGTCCTCGTCGAGCACCAGCAGCTTGGTATGGGCGAAAGGCGGCGGCTGGTAATAGATCTGTACGCCGCGCATCATCAGTTCGCCCAGCGCATGCCGCGAGGCCCAGTGCACGAACGGCAGGTTGTTCTTCGCCGGCAGTACGATCTTCACCTCCAGGCCGCGCAGCGCCGCCGACTGCAGCGCCCCCACGAGCGCCGGGCCCGGCAGGAAATACGGCGTCATGATCAATACGCTGCGTCGGGCGCTGGCGATCGCGGTCTGGATAAGCGTGGTCAGGCGCTCGGTATCGCGGGTGGGCCCGTTTTCGATACTGCGACAGGCCGCATTGCCGGCCGGGGCGATCTCGCCGCGCGATACCCCGGTCTGGCGACCGGTGGCAAAGGCCCAGTCAGATAGAAACACCGCCTCGATCTGGCGTACCACCGGCCCGGCAAAACGAAAATGCATATCGGCCACGCCATTACCGGTTTCCACCAGATGCCGGTCGCCGATATTCATGCCGCCGGTGAACGCCACCCCCGCATCGGTCACAAGAATCTTGCGGTGATTGCGCAGATTGATCTGCAGCGACGGCGGAATAAGCCGTGGCGGCAGAAAACGCGCGGCCTGCACGCCCTGCTTTTGCAGCAGTCGTACGGCGCGCCAGCCCGGCCAGGCATAGTATTCGCCGACCCCGTCGATGAGCACGCGCACGTCCACACCACGCTCGGCCGCGCGTGCCAGGGCCTTGATAAAGCGTTTGCCGGCCCGGTTGGTTTCGAAGATGTAGGTGGTCAGATAGACGAAACGACGCGCCTTCTCGATCGCCTCCAGCATGGGCGGATAGGCCTGCTCACCGTCGTAGAGCACGTCCACGCCGTTATCGGCGACCACCGGCCAGGCCGAAAGCCGATCGCCGGCGGCGGCCAGGCCCAGTCGGCGGCGATCGAGTATGTCGCTGTAATCGCGCAGCTCGGCGTTGGCCCCCGGCTGGTGTGCCCCGAGCCCATGGCGCGACTGGCGATCCAGGCGCCGTGCCCGTATGCGCACGCGATTGACCCCGAACATGTAATACAGCAGCGGGCCGATCGGCGGAAACAGAATCGACACGCCGATCCAGCCGAATGCGCTGCTCGGTGTTTCCCGGGTGAGCAGCGCATGCACGCTGGCCGCGATCGCGCTGCCGGTCAGCACCACGACCGTACCCCAGAATTTGAGCAGTCCGATCAGCTGCGGATCGGTCAGATAGTCCGGCAGGTTCATGAAGGCGCGCGCGCGAAATGCGGCGTCTCGAGCCTGGGCACCGCGGCCAGCAGGTCACGGGTGTAGGGATGGGCCGGCGATGCGAAGATCGTGTCGATCGCGCCGCGTTCGACCACTTCGCCAGCGCGCATCACCAGCAGCCGTTCGCACTGGCCGGCCACCACACCCAGATCGTGGGTGATCAGCAACAGGGCGACTTGGGTGCGCTGGCGCAGCTCGGCCATGAGATCGAGGATATCGGCCTGCACGGTCACATCCAGCGCGGTGGTGGGTTCATCTGCAATCAGAATATCCGGCTCACAGGCCAGCGCCATGGCAATCATTACCCGCTGGCGCATGCCGCCGGAAAACTGGTTGGGGTAATAGCGAATCCGCCGGGCCGCATCCGGGATCTTGACCGCCTCGAGCATGTCGATGGCGGCTTTGGTGGCTGCCCGGCCACGCAGACCGCGATGGCGGGTGATCACTTCCCTGAGCTGGGTGGCGATACGCAGATGCGGGTTCAGGGTGGTCATCGGATCCTGAAAGATCATGGCGATACGCGCACCGCGAATGCGCTCGAGCGCGCGCCGTCTGGCGCCGATCAACTCCAGACCGCCGCGGTCCGTTTGCAGGGTCGCGCTGCCCGTGACCCGGGCGTTGTCTGCCAGCAAACCCATCAGGGCCAGCACGCTCTGGCTCTTGCCCGAGCCGGACTCGCCCACGATGCCCACCGACTCACCTGCTGCCAGCTGCAGATCGAAACCGCGCACGGCCTCCACCACGCCATCGGGCGTGTCGAAACTCACTTTCAGATCGCGAACGTCGAGCAGCATGCGCCCAGTGTATGACAAGCGCTGCACGCCGGTGCGCAGTTGTCGGCATCAAAACGACGGCCGGCATATATCCATCGCAAGCCTCTCGTGGCGGACAGGGCCTGTCGTGCCTGCGAAGTGCATGCACTTTTATAAATCGAAAGATGCACGCTAACCGCGCAACAGCCCGTAATTGAGCCTGGTGCGAACGCCGTTGCCACCCAGCGCAGGGCGTTCGGAGGTTGGCACTGAAACTGCATGCAATCGTTCGTACTCCCGATCAGGCGATTTCGACGATGGCAGCCGGCAACGAAGCGAACCCGCGTTCCCGCAGCACGGCTGTACGTGAAGGTACGAGCGTCGACGATATGGTCACGCGGCTATCACAGGAGATCGTGGCCGGCGACTGGCCCCCCGGCACCCGCCTGACCGCGGCCGGCATTGCCCAGCGTTTTGCCGTCTCCCGCACGCCGGTGCGCGAGGCCTTCGGCCACCTGTTTGCAATGGGGCTCGTCGAGCGCCGGCCCAACCGCGGCGTGGTCACGGCGTCCATCGACGAGCAGGAACTGTTCGCCATGTTCGAAGCCATGGCCGAGCTCGAGGCCGCCTGCGCGCGTTTCTGTGCCTTGCGCATGCCGCTTGCCGAACGACGTGCGCTGCAGGCGTTGCACGAATCCGCGCGCGCCTGGCTCGACGAGTCACATCGAGCGCAATACAGCGCCTTCAACGACCGATTCCATAGCGCGCTTTACGAGGGCTCGCGCAGCGATCACCTGATCGAACTCACCCGAGCGACGCGTGCTCGGCTGCAGCCATTTCGCCATACCCAGTTCGCGATCGAACGCCGCACCCTGCATTCCTTTGACGAACACGCCGCCATCGTCGCCGCTGTCGTGGCCGGCGATGCCGCAGCGGCAGCCGAGGCCGCACGCGCTCACGTGCTCTCGGTCGCGCGCAGCGCGCGCTGCTATGTCGAAGCGCGCAGCGAGTCCGCGCCATGACTGTCTGCACGCTACCCCCAAACCAATCTCGTACAGGTGCGACCAACGGCGCCGGTACGCAATTTTCGCTTTTCAAACCCTATCGACCGTTTCGTTTGAGGACTCAACCATGAGCAAGACGCTTTCCCTGCCCGCCGACCCTTATCGCTGGCCGTTCGACAACGAAGTCGCGCTGTCGAAACTGGCCGTGATCGTGATCGACATGCAGACCGATTTCTGCGGGCGCGGTGGCTATGTCGATCGCATGGGATATGACCTGTCCCTGACCCGGGCCGCGGTCGAGCCGCTACAGCGCGTATTGGCAGCGGTACGCCGGCACCCGGAAATCATGGTCATCCATACGCGCGAAGGTCATCGCCCCGAGCTGGTCGATCTGCCCGCCAACAAGCGCTGGCGCAGCGAGCAGATCGGCGCGACGATCGGCGAACCCGGCCCCTGCGGGCGCGTACTCACGCGCGGCGAGCCGGGCTGGGAAATCATCCCCGAGCTGGCGCCGGCCGACGGCGAGATCGTGGTCGACAAGCCGGGCAAGGGCTCGTTCTATGCCACCGATCTGGAGCATGTCCTGCATACCTGTGGGCGCACCCACCTGATCATCGGCGGCATCACCACCGATGTCTGTGTTCATACCACCATGCGAGAAGCCAACGACCGCGGCTTCGAATGCCTGATGCTCACCGACTGCACCGGCGCCACCGAAACCCGGCACCGCGATGCCGCGATTTCCATGATCAGCATGCAGGGCGGCATCTTCGGCGCGACCGCGCCCTCCTCAGCCCTGCTCGCCGGGCTCGAATCCGCCTGATCGCCAAACGAGGCAATCCGTCCACGCACACCATCGACAAGGGCCCCTCATGCGCGATACCGCACAAAACACACAGGCCGCATCCACCCACGAGTTCGAAAACGAACCGGTGCCATCGACACATCGGCATTCGCTGCTATCGGTCACGCTGGTCTGGATCGGCTTTCCACTGGTGGTCACCGGCGGCTTCCTCGGCAGCGAACTGACCCGGGCACTGGGTTTCGACCTCGCCGTGCTCGCAATCGTGGCCGGCAACCTCGTCATGTTCGCCTATGTCGGCGCCCAAAGTGTCACCGCCGCACGCACCGGCCGTTCGTTTTCGCTTTTGTCGCGGGATGTGTTCGGCCCCAGGGCCGCCCAGGCCGTCTCCGCGTTTCTGTCGACCCTCGTGGTCGGCTGGTTCGCGGTCCAGACCGGGCTGGCCGGCGCAGGGCTCGAAGACATGCTCGGCTGGCCCGCGCTCGTCGTCAGCCTGTTCGCGGGCGCGCTGTTCACCGGCATGACCATGCTCGGCGTGCGTGCGCTGACCGTGGTGGGAGCGTTGTCGGTGCCGTTTTTCATCATCATGGCGGTCGCAGCGCTCGCGATCACGCTGGCCGACCATTCCTGGCAGCAGATCGGCGGCTATGCCGGCAGCCCCGATGCGAGTGCGATCACCATCGGTATCGGCATGACGATGGTCATCTCGCTGTTCATCGATTCAGGCACGCTCACGGCCGACTTCACCCGTTGGGCAAAACGCCCGACCCATGCGCTGATCGCCACCGCGAGCGCCTTCCCTGTGGCCAACGGTCTGTCGATGATGCTCGGCGCGGTGGTCACAGCCGCCGGCACGGCACAGGACGGCAATTTCGCCGCCGTGGTGG
This sequence comes from Salinisphaera sp., assembly GCF_002729955.1. Taxonomy (GTDB): domain Bacteria; phylum Pseudomonadota; class Gammaproteobacteria; order Nevskiales; family Salinisphaeraceae; genus Salinisphaera. The sequence goes on from NZ_PBYA01000029.1 coordinate 76,453, forward strand.
CGGGGTATGCGCCGTGGCTGACGCCGATCGCCGCCCTGTTCTTTGTCATCAACTGCGCCTCGGTCTGCATGCACTGTCTCTACAACGCGGCGACCGGCTGGAGCCAGGTGGTTTCACAACGTTTCGCCACCATGGCGATCGTGTTCGGGGTAATCGGCACGCTCGCGGCGAGCGCCGGTGTCTGGGACATGCTCATCGGCTGGCTGAGCCTGCTGGGGGTCGTGGTTCCCGGGATCGGCGGTGTGATGATCGCGCACTTCGGACTCAAGGGCATCGCCGGGGAAGCCAACCCGACGGCCGCGCTGGCCGGCTGGGCCATCGCTATCGTACTGGCCGCCTTCGTCGATGCGTTCCTCGCCCAGCTGTCGGTCGCGGTGACTGCCATGGTGGGTGGCGCTGCCGGGTTCTGGCTGGTGGATAGGCTGGGCATGGGCCGGGGGGCCAATTCAACGGTACGCCCGGATCGGGCGACCCCGCGAACCCCATGAATTACGCAGACAAGCGTCGGGCCGACGGCTTTGTCGTACCCGAGGCCGGCCCACGCACCGGCCCGGGCTGGGAGAGTTTGCGCGACGGCGTCCAGATATTCGTACTACAACCCGGCTACGAAGCAACACCACGGATCGCCCTGCTCGACTATGCGCCGGGCGCAAGCGTGCCCTGGCACCGTCACGGCGGCGACGAGCACATTTACGTGCTCCAGGGCAGCCAACAGGACGAAAACGGCTGCTACGCGGCCGGCAGCTATGTCTACAATCCGGCGGGAAGCGCCCACAGTGTGGCCAGTCCCGAGGGCTGTCGGGTGCTCATTCAGTGGTTTGCACCGGTGGTCTTCGAATGACCGCCTAGCGATCCTTCGGATCGAGCGCGTCGCGCAGACCGTCGCCGATGAAGTTGAAGCAGAACAGCGTGGCGGCCAGAAACACCGCCGGCACGATCAACAGCCAGGGGGCCCGATTCATTTCGTCGGCGCCGTCCTTGATGAGCGCGCCCCAGGAGGTGGCCGGCTCGGCCACGCCGAGTCCGAGAAAGCTCAGGAACGATTCGAACAGAATCACCTGCGGAATGGTCAGGGTGATATAGACCGCCACTACGCCGAGCAGGTTGGGCACGATATGGCGGGCGATGATCGACACCGCCGGCGCGCCCGACATGCGCGCGGCCTCGATAAAGGGCTGCTGTTTGAGCGCGAGCGTCTGCCCGCGCACGATACGCGCCATGTCCAGCCAGTTGATGGCACCGATGGCCACGAAGATCAGCAGGATATTGCGGCCGAAAAACACCATCAGCAGGATCACGAAGAACAGGAACGGCATCGCGTAGAGAATATCCACGATGCGCATCATCACGCCGTCCACGCGCCCGCCGGCATAGCCGGCCGTGGCCCCGTAGGCCACGCCGATGACCAGGCTCACGAGCGTGGCGACGAAGCCGATCATCAAGGAAATACGCCCGCCTTCGAGCGCACGTACGAACAGATCCCGCCCCAGCCCGTCGGTGCCGAACCAGTGGGCGTCCGTCGTCGTCGGTGCGACCCAGATCGCGCCGTAGTCCTGGGCGAAGTAGTTGTGTGGCGACAGCCACGGGCCGACCACCACCGCGACCACGATGAAGCCGAGCACGCCAATCGAAGCCAGCGCGGCCTTGTTCGAGCGCAGCCGGCGCAGCGCATCCGAAAACAGGCTGCGGCCATGCGCCGCCTGCTGCATTTTCTTGCGTCGCCCGAAGATCATGCGCGACTTCGCTCGATTGAACCGACCACCCACGCCATCAGTAGCTCACCCGCGGGTCGAGCCAGCCGTAGAGCAGATCGACCGCCAGATTGAAGGCCACAATGAGAATGCCGTAGAACAGCACCACGCCCATCACCAGCGTGTAATCGCGGTTGAGCGCGCCCTGTACGAAGAACTGGCCCAGCCCCGGAATGCCGAAGATCGTCTCGATGACCACCGAGCCGGTGATGATGCCGGCCGCGGCCGGGCCCAGAAACGACACGATCGGCGTAAGCGCGGCGGGCAATGCATGCACCCACACCACGCGCGCCGCCGACAGCCCCTTGGCACGGGCGGTACGAATATAGTTCGAGCGCATGACTTCGATGGTGGAACCCCGGGCCAGGCGGGCGACATAGGCCATCATGGCGGTACCCAGGGCAAGCACGGGCATGACGTAGTTCTGCCAGCCGCCCAGCCCGCCGGCCGGCAGCCAGTCGTTATAGACGGCCAGCACCAGAATCATGAGCGGCGCGAGCACGAAATTGGGAATCGAGATGCCCAGCATGGCGATCGCCATCGCGCCGTAGTCCGCCGGGCGGTTCTGGCGCAGGGCCGCGAGCATGCCCAGCGGTATGCCAAAGATCAGCGCAAACGCTAGCGAGGCCGCACCGAGCTTGAGCGAAACCGGAAAACCCGAGGCAATGAGATCGTTGACGCTGGTATCGCGGTACTGAAACGAGGGCCCGAAATCGAAATGGGCGATATCCCAGATGTAGCGCCCGTACTGCTGGTAGAGCGGCTCGTCGAGGGGATACTTGGCTTCGAGATTGGCGCGCACCTGGGGCGGCAGCTCGCGATCGGCGTCAAAGGGCCCGCCGGGCGCGGCCCGCATCATCACGAACGCCAGCGTCAGCAGAATGAACAGGGTGGGAATCGCCCCGAGCAGGCGGCGCAGCGCATAGCTCAACATGAGCGGCTGCGCCCGAGTGGCGAGATTCGTATCGACCTGCTCACGGTTCGATCGACAGGTCCTTGCTGTAGTAGGAATCCAGCGGGTTGCCTTCGAAGCCCTTGACGTAGTCCTTGATCAGATACTTGCTGACATAGAAATAGATCGGAATGATCGGGCTGTCGGCCAGCAGGACCGATTCGGCTTTCTTCATGGTCTTCATGCGCTCGGGGCCGTCCGGCATATGCGCCTGTTTTTCCTGCAGGCGGTCGTACTCGGCGCTGGCATAGCCGGTACCGTTGAGCCCGAACTTCGAATTCATCAGCTCGAAGAAGGTATTCGGATCGTTGTAGTCGCCGATCCAGGCCAGTCGGTAGACCTCGGTGTCGGTGCCCTGGCGCACGCTGTCGAGAAAGACCTTCCATTCCTCGTTGCGCAGGGTCACCTCGGCCCCGAGTACGCTGCGCCACATCGCCGCGATGACCGAGGCGATCTTCTTGTTGCCTTCACCGCTGTTGTAGCGAATCTCCACCGTCAGCGGCTTGTCCTCGGAATACCCCGCCTTTTTGTAGAGTTCCCGGGCCTTGGCCTCACGCTTCGAATCGGACAGCTTCGCCCATTCGAACTGGGCCCCGGCATAGCCTTCCACCACCGGCGGAATCCAGCCGTGGGCAGGAATTTCGTCGCCGCGGGTGATCTTGTCGACGATAGTACGCCGGTCGATCGCCATCGACAGCGCCTGGCGCAGCTCCGGGGCATCCTTGAACGGCGGGCGTTTGACGTTCAGGCCGTAGTAGTAGACGCCCAGCGTCGGCTCGGCGTGCAGCTGGGCCGGAATATGTTTCTTGATCGTCTCCAGCCGCGAGATCGGCACGGTCGTGGCCCAGTCCAGTTCCCCGGCCTGATAGCGCGACAGCGCCGAGTTCTGATTGGTGATCGGATAGAACTCGACACGGCCGATCGACGTCTCGTCATCACCCCAGTACTCGGGGTTGCGCTCGAGCGCGATCATGGAATTCACGCGCCAGCTTTCCATGCGATAGGCGCCGTTGGTGACCGCGTTGCCCGGCTGGCTGAACGCGGCGCCGTACTCTTCGACGGCCGGCCGGTAGACCGGATAGCTGATGCTGTGCGCCAGCGTGCCCAAAAAATAAGGCGTGGGCGCGGTAAGCGTGATTTCGAGCGTGCGGTCGTCCACGGCGCGTACGCCCAGCGCCTGCGGCGGCTTGTCGCCAGCGATGATCGCCTTGGCGTTGATGATCGCCGCATGCAGCTGGGCGTAGGGCGAACCGGTGACCGGGTCGACGCTGCGCCGCAGGCTGTAGACATAGTCCTGCGCGGTCAGCGGCTCGCCGTTGGACCAACGCAGGTCGTCACGCAACTTGAAGGTATAGACCCGCTCCTCGTCGCCGATCTCCCAGGATTCGGCATCGGCCGACTCGATCGCCCCGCTCGGCGAAATCTGGACCAGGCCCGAATACAGGTCGCGCAGAACGTTGGCCGCGGGCACGCTGCGGGCCTGATGCGGGTCCAGGCTCTCCGGCTCGGCGCCGTTGCCGCGACGCAGGACCGTGCTGCCGTCTTCACGGATTTCCGGCGTGCTCTTGACCGGGAATTTTTCCGATTCGTCGCTGCTGCACGCCGTGATCGACAGCGCAACAAAAAACACACACCCGAACGCTCGAAGCTTGTTCAATTTGGCCCCGCAAAACCGCTTTCTGATTGACTGCCGGCCGGGCAAGACAGCTGAACGTCAGCTGCTGTTCAACGCATTCAAAACAAAGGCCGGTGCATACCCGCGCTATCAACCCCGCATGAAGATATTTTCATCACGGGTCGCTAGCTAGGTTACACGAATGTTTGCCGCCCAACGCAAGACAACGCGCGGCCGGATACGGCTCAGGGCGAATGCCGCCGCGGCCAAACGCTTGCCCGGTTTGGGGCGCCGTTCAGGCGCTCTTTGCCAGCTTCATGCCCAGCTTTTTCAGGTGAACCAGCAGCAACGAGATCGCGGCCGGCGTCATGCCCGGAATACGCGAAGCCTGGCCGATGGTGGCCGGGCGTACGTCCTCGAGCTTGCCGCGCAGTTCGTTGGACAGCCCGGATACCGCCGCGTAATCCAGGTCGGCCGGCAGGGCGGTGGCTTCGTGCTGGCGCGTCTTTTCGATCTCAGCGCTCTGGCGGGTGATATAGCCCGCGTACTTGGCCTGGATTTCGACCTGCTCGCCGACCGCTTCCGCGGCCTCGGCGTTGAGGTGCGACAGATCGGGCGCGCCCACGCTTTCAATGGCCACCACACAGGCATGATCCACGCCCGGGCGCTTGAGCAGTTCGGCCGCGGGCGTTGCCTGCTTGAGCACGCTGCCCAGAACGCGTTCGCCGCGATCGGCGCCGAAGTCTTCCGGCTTGACCACGATCGCCGATAATCGCGCCTGTTCGGCGGCCACCGCGTCGCGCGCCGCCTTGAACGCCGCCCAGCGCGTATCGTCAACCAGCCCCAGCTCCCGGCCGACGGGGGTCAGGCGCGTATCGGCATTGTCTTCGCGCAGCAGCAGGCGATGCTCGGCGCGCGAGGTGAACATGCGATAGGGCTCGATCGTGCCGCGGGTGATCAGATCGTCGACGAGCACGCCCAGATAGGCTTCGTCGCGGCGCGGCCACCAGGCGCTTTCGCCGGCCACCGCCCGAGCGGCGTTGAGCCCGGCCAGCAGGCCCTGGGCGGCGGCTTCTTCATAGCCGGTGGTGCCGTTGATCTGGCCGGCGAAATACAGCCCGGCAATGGCCCGGGTTTCCAGCGTGTAGGAAAGCGCCCGCGGATCGAAATAATCGTATTCGATGGCATAACCCGGCCGGGTGATATGCGCGTTCTCGAAGCCGGCGATCGAGCGTACGACCTTCTGCTGGGTTTCGAACGACAGGCTGGTGGAAATACCGTTGGGATAGACCTCGGCCGAGGTCAGGCCCTCCGGCTCGATGAAGATCTGATGTGAGGCCTTGTCGGCGAAGCGCACCACCTTGTCCTCGATCGAGGGGCAATAGCGCGGGCCCACCGAATCGATCTGCCCGGAGTACATGGCCGATTCGCCAATGTTGTCGGCGATGATCCGATGGGTGGTTTCGTTGGTATAGGTGATATGACAGCTCACCTGGCGCGGATGCTCGCCGCGCTCGCCCATGAACGAAAACCCCGGCGCGGGCTCGTCGCCCGGCTGTTCGGCCAGCTGCGAATAGTCGATGCTCTTGGCATCGATACGCGGCGGCGTGCCGGTCTTGAGCCGGCCCACCGGCAGGTCCAGCGCGCGCAGGCGCTCGGATAACGCATTCGAGGGCGCATCCCCCGCGCGACCGCCGCCGAAGCGCTTGTGGCCGATATGAATGGTGCCGCCCAGAAACGTGCCCACCGTCAGCACCACCGTGGGTGCATGAAAGGCCAGGCCCATGGTGGTCATCACGCCGGCCACCCGATCGCCATCGACGATCAGATCGGCCACCGACTGCTGGAACAACGCCAGATTGGGCGTGTTCTCGACCATCGAGCGCACGGCGGCCTTGTAGAGCGCACGATCGGCCTGGGCACGGGTCGCGCGTACCGCCGGTCCCTTGCGGGCGTTAAGCGTGCGAAACTGAATGCCACCGCGATCGGCGGCCCGGGCCATGACGCCGCCCAGGGCATCGATTTCACGCACCAGATGGCCCTTGCCGATACCGCCAATGGCCGGATTGCAGGACATCTGGCCGATGGTTTCGATATTGTCGGTCAAAAGCAGCGTACGCGCGCCCATACGGGCAGCGGCGGTGGCCGCTTCGGTGCCGGCATGGCCGCCGCCGACCACGATGACGTCGAAATCGGTCTGCGTGTTCATTGCGCGCTCCCGCGACATGGCCGCGGTCGAATTGGAAAACCCGGTATTTTAACGTGTTTTGTGCTTCATTTGCGTTGCGCGAAGATTTCTGGCTTCGCCCCTACGATCGGGCGTGGGTTCATCGATCGATGCCACCGGCGCGACCGCCGTCGAAATCGCTCGTCTCACACGCCGCGAGCGACTTGCAAGCCTGGATCAAAGCCGCTCGCGGGCAGCCTCGAACTGGTCGACCATGGCTTTCCAGCCGATCTGGTTGCGGCCGTTGAGCGTAAGCCGCCCGGCCTCGATCGTGAGCCGCAAACGATAGGCCGCGCCGTCGTCGATCGATTCGATCAGGTTCTGTTGCACCAGTTCGGCCAGGGCCCGATCGATATCGGCGTCTTCGATGGTCTCGGGCGCCCGCCCGCTGGCCTGCATTACCTGAACGGTCAGATCACGGGCCAGGCCCGCCGGCACCCGGGTTTCGAAGTCCACGTCCAGCTGGGAAACCACGTCCGCCAGCAGGCGGGCGCGGCGCATCTTTTCGGGGGCCTGAACGCGCAGCGCCAGACGGACATCGCCTTGAGGCGTGGTCAGACGCAGGCGCGGTATCTCGATACGCGGGCCGCCTTCCAGCAGCGCGGGCAGCGTCTCGCGGTACAGCTCGGCCCGGGCGGCTTCATTGATCGCGCCGGTGTCGGCATTGCGCATTCGACCGAGCTGGGCGGCCAGCGCATGCCAGGCATGCAAATCCAGATCGGCCACCCGGGCTTCCAGCGCCAACGGGCCATATGCCTCGTTGTCGAACACCGCGCGCGCGATCCTGCCATCCAGGCGTGCGCTGAGACGGCCCGGCGCGCCGGGCAGGCTTTGCCATTGCCAGGCCAGCGTCTTCAGCAGCAATGCCTGTCCGAGCCCGTCTGCCAGGCTCAACGAACGCGCGCGTACCGTGCCGCTGCCCCCAGCATCGAGCCGTGCGTCGAGTTCATGCCAGGCCAGCTGTCCGCCGTCGGCGCCGACGATGCTGAACTCCGGGGCATTCGCGTCCAGGGCGAGCGAGCCGCCGCTCAGCGGTATCCGTACGTCAGCCTCGATCGGCGCGGTTTCGATATGGGCCAGCAGCCGATCGCGCGAAATATCCAGCGTGCGCCCGTCGAAGCGCAGCCGCGAGCGAGCCACCCCGTCGAACCCGACCCGCGTCAACACCTTCAGGGGCGCCAGGGCCGGCTCGAACACGCGCCTGGGCCAAAGAGACGCCAGATCGATATCGGTTACGCCCACACCCAGGCTGGGTTCGAAGCCTTCGTCGCGGGCCAACGGCGCACCGAACGGCAGCGGGCCGTGATGAATGCGGGTATGCACAGTGGTGCCGGCACAGGGCGGCGCGCTGCACAGCGGTGGTGCGAGCTCGAGGCGCATGGTCGCCGTGGAACTGAACCAGCCACGCTCGAACCGGGCCTGGGTGACTCGAGTCACGCCGGGACGGTCGAGACGGGCAACGACGCCGGCGAACTCGCGCTCCAGATAAAGTCCGACCAGCGCCGGCGCGGCCGCGGCCAGTACGAGCAGCGCCAGCACGCCCAGAATCAGGGTCCTGCGAATCATGCGGCGTCCATCACTGCGCTTTCGGCCGCGGGCCAGCAAAACGCGGCGCTGCGTCGTCGCCATCCCACCAGGACGCGGCATCGGCGGTGAATGCGTGGCTGGCAATACCCACCGCCGGCGCACGATCGAGCGTGCCCGCGCGTACGCGCACCGTTTCCGGTGCATCGTCGCGACGGCTGATCAGCGGCGAACCGCAGCGGCCGCAGAACAGGCGGTGCTTGCCCGGCGAGGATTCATGGCTACGAATATGCGCCTGGCCGCCCTGCCATTCGAAACAGCTTCGATCGACCGGGATATTGGTCGCAAACGGCCCGCCCTGGGCTTTCTGGCAGCTATGGCAATGACAGACCTGGATATCCGCAAGCGGGCCGGTAATCGCATAGCGTATGGCGCCACACAGACAGCCGCCTTCGATCATGATCGCGCCTCGTCATGGAAATCGAGCACGGCACCCATCATAGAACCGGCCCCGGCATAATGCATGCTGGCACAAACCTTGTTTCTGCAAACCCATGCCTGATGCAAGCTCTTCCAACCCCGCGCCACGTCAGCCGCTGATCGACTGGCTCGACCCGCTTTACGGCGAAGCCTCCGCGACCGACTGCGTGGACCGCGCGGCCACGGCGGCCCTGCGCCACGGCCTGCCGATCGAAGCGGCCACGCCGATCGATCAGGCCTTCAACGTGATGATCACCTATGGCGATATCGTCCAGCGCCCGGGGGAAGCGCCGCTGGCCACGCTGAAGGCCTTCATGGCCGAGCATCTGGCCGATTCGATCGCCGCGATCCATATCCTGCCCTTCTATCCACACAGCTCGGACGACGGCTTTTCGGTGATGGACTACCGCGCCGTCGACCCGCAGCTGGGCAACTGGGGCGATGTGGCCTCACTCGGCGACGATCATCCGCTGATGTTCGATCTCGTGCTCAACCACGCCTCGCGCAAGGGCCAGTGGTTTGCCAATTACCTCGCCGACGTCGATCCCGGCCGCGATTATTTCATCGAGGTCGATCCGGCCGCCGACCTGCGGGCGGTGGTGCGTCCGCGCAGTACGCCGCTGCTCGCCGAGGTGGCCACCACCCGCGGCACCCGGCATCTGTGGGCGACGTTCTCGGAAGACCAGATCGACCTGAACTTTGCCAACCCGATGGTGCTGTCGGAATTCATCGACATCATCTTCGAATACGTCGCCCGTGGCGCGCGGCTGCTACGCCTGGATGCGGTGGCCTTTCTCTGGAAAGACATTGGCGGGCCCTGTATTCACCTGCCCCAGACTCATCGGCTGATCAAGTTCCTGCGCGCGCTGCTGGCCCACTATGCGCCCGGCGTGCAGCTGATTACCGAAACCAACGTGCCGCATGTGGAGAACATCTCCTATCTCGTGGACGGCGACGAGGCCCATGTGGCCTACCAGTTCGCCCTGCCGCCGCTGGTTGCCGATGCCCTGCTCACCGGCGACGCGAGCACGCTCAGCCACTGGGCGCGCAGCCTGCCGGCCCTGCCCGAGGGCTGTCATTTCCTGAATTTCACCGCCAGCCATGACGGCATCGGCCTGCGCGCGGTGGAATCGATTCTCGAGCCCGAGTCCATCACCGCACTGGTGGACACCGTTCGCGAGCGTGGCGGCTTCGTGTCCACCCGTGCCGTCGCCGACGGCTCGCACAAGCCCTACGAACTCAATATTTCCTACTACGATCTGCTCGCCGCCGCGCCCGAACGCGATACGCCGCTGCATATCGAACGCTTTATCTGCAGTCAGGCGATCGCCATGGCACTCGCCGGTATTCCCGCGCTGTATTTCCATAGCCTGACCGCGACCCACAACGACTTGGCACGGGTGGAGGAAAGCGGTCGCTATCGCACCATCAACCGCCGCAAGTGGGACGCCGGCGAGCTGGATTATCAGTTGGCCAGCCAGAGCCATCACGCCACCGTCTTCGCACGCCTGAAGCACCTGCTGGCGGTGCGGGCACGCCAGCCCGCCCTGCATCCGGATGCCGCCCAAACGCTGGTGGATCTCGGTCCGCATTTGTTCGCCGTGCAGCGCCGTGGCCAAGGCCAGACGCTGCTGGCACTGCATAACGTCACCGATCGGCCGGTCAAGGTGCCTGCCCATGTGCTGCCCGAGGCGCGCCTGCGACGCAACGTGGTCGCCGCCAGCGAAATCAGCGGCTCAAGCCGCTCGATTACGCTGGGCCCGTACGAAGTGGCCTGGATCAGCGACTAACCGGCGCGCCCACGGCCGCGCCCACGCCTGCTCACCGGCTGCTGCGAGTCCTCCTTGTCGCCCTGGATCCGGTCGAAGTGACCCACCGCCACGCGGTTGCGCCCCTGGGCCTTGGCGTCGTAGAGCAGCTGGTCGGCACAGGAAAGCACCGAGGACAGGGAATCGCGATCCTGCGGCTGCGCGACATGACACAGACCAATGCTGACGGTAACTACCGATGCGACATCCGAGGTCGCATGCGAGATCGCAGCCTGTTCGACGGCGGCGCGCAGCGCCTCGGCATGCACTTCGAGCTTGTGCTGATCGCCCTCGATCCAGAACGCCACGAATTCTTCTCCACCGTAGCGACCGCATACGTCAAGCGGGCGCCGGGCATGGGATCCGATCACGCTCGCGACCTTCTGCAAGGCCTCATCGCCGGCCGGATGACCGTAGTGATTGTTGTAGGCACCGAACTTGTCGATATCGATCATGGCCAGGCCATAGTCGGCACGCACACGCACGGCATGGGCATGGGCGGTGGCCAGCGCGTTTTCCAGGGCATGCCGGTTGAGCAGCCCGGTCAAGCCATCATGGCGGGCGACGAGCTGCAACAGCTGTCGATCGAGCCAGCTGCGCCGCAGCACGTATTCGTTGCTGTATTGCAGGTAGATCGCGAAAAGGGCGAGCACGCCTGCGGCGGCAAGATGGTAATAGTCGGCCGGGCTGGAATTCACCACCCAGACCTCGGTTGCCAGCGTAATCACGACCAGCAGCAACGCTGCCGGCAATATCAGCCAGGAGCGCACCCGTCCGAGCGCGACCACCGCGACCAGTGCGGCGCCCAGGAACTCGATCGGAAAATCGGCACCGTAGCGGTTGAGCAGGATATGGTTGGCCAGCAGCCCGATGCTCACGATGGCGAACTGGCCGGTGATTACATACTCGGTGATCGCCGACCGCCGACAGCAAATGCACCACAGCAGTGCAGCCAGGATCACCGGGCATAGCAAGCCGATGAGCAGCCCGCGCGAATAGCCGGCCGCGGCCAACGGCACGCCAAAAAACGTGGTATCGAGCAGCGGGCTGATCAACAGCACGATCAGGGCGAGCACCAGCAGGGCAACCCGATTGACCAGCGCCGCTTCGTTGTTGTGCTGGCGAAAGGCCTGCTCAAGCGTCGGCTGAAAACGCAGCGAGCCGAAGCCGTCCTCCAGCTGCTGGCGGATCAGGCCGACCATTTCGGGGCCCGACTGTGTTTTTTCGATTTCTCGCGAGCTCGCTAGGGCGTTGGTATTGGACAACGTCGCCATGAAAGGGGTCCTTGCACGCTTTTTTGCGTGCTTTCATAACACGGTGCAGCGTGACGCGCTGCTTAACAGCCACGCATGCGCTACACCGGCAGACTTAACCCCCTCTGGCAGCAAGGGCTTCTGCGTGATCGGCCTCCACGGCCGCATGAAAGTCGGCCAGAAAATTCGGGAAGGCCGCGCGCACCCGGTTCCAGGTGGGCATGAACGGCACTTCCATGGGATTGGCGACGTACTGCTCGCCCGCCTTGATGATCGCCTCGACGAAGACTTCCACGGTCTTTTCTTCTTGATGACGATCGTAGCCCAGGCCGTTGATCTGCGCATCGAAATAGAATCGTTCGACGCTGTCCAGCGCATTGCGCAGATACACCGCCTTGATGGTGCGAATGGTTTCCGGTGTGAGCACGACGCCATAGGTCGCCAGCTTGCGATAGAGCGCCTTGGCGATATCCGCGCTCATCTTGGCCAGCCCGGTATCGGCTTCGTGATCGGAAACCGGCTGGTGCTTGTGGTCATAGGCATCGGCAATATCGACCTGGCAAATCGCGTTCGGCGTGTAGTTGCGATGCACTTCCGCGAGAATACCGATCTCCAGGCCCCAGTCGCTGGGAATACGGATGGATTCGGCCACCGATGCCGTCATCGCGCACTCGCCGGACAGGGGATAGCGGAAGCTGTCCATATAGCGCAGGTATTCCATCTCACCGACCGCGGTCATCAGCGCGCGCACCAGCGGGGTGACGAAAAGCCGGGCCACGCGACCGTTGATGCCGCCATCGGCCACCCGCGCGTAATAGCCCTTGGCGAACTTGTAGGTGAAGTTCGGGTGCACCATCGGATAGAAAAGACGGGCGAGCAGATCCCGGTTATAGGTCTTGATATCGCAGTCGTGCATGGCGAGTACGCGTCCACGCCCCGAGGCCAGGAAATAGCCCATGCAGTTCCAGACGTTGGCGCCCTTGCCGGGGCGCTCGGGTGCAAGCCCTTCGGCATCGAGCCGATCGTAGAGCGCCTGCAGGCGCGGGCCGTCGTTCCAGAGCACGCGATAATGCTGGCCCAGGCGCTCGAAGAATGCGTGGGCATGCGCGAACTGGGTAGCGTCGGCGGCGTCGAGCCCGATGATGATCTCGTCCAGATAATCGACCTTGGCGAGTTCTTCGACGATATGCGGCAGCGCGTCGCCTTCGAGCTCGGAATAAAGGCAGGGCAGAATCAACGACATCGCCCGGCGCTCGCCAAAGGCACGCAGCTCCGCCTCGAGCGCTTCGATGGGCCGATCGCCCAGCCGGTGCAGGGTGGTGATCAACCCGTTCTGATGAAAATCCGCCATACCGTTCCCCGTTCAGATTTCGTGATGGGCGATCAACGCCTCGATCGCCTCGGCCCAGCCGGCGGGGCCCACACCGCGCGCATGGCGGATATGGCCGGTCGCCGGCGCATGATAGCTGCCGTCAGGCCGGGCGACCCAGTAACCGATATCGGCCGCCTCGAGCATGTCGGCGTCGTTGCCGCTATCGCCCAACGCTACAGCAAGAATCGGACCGTGGGCCTGCGCATAACGTGCACGCAGCCAGTCCAGGGCATCGCCCTTGTGGGCCGGGCCGAGCACGTGCACGAAACGTCCACCCACCCGCACCACCAGGCCCGCTGCGGCGACCTCGGCAGAAAACACCTTGAGCGCGGCTTCACTGTCCTGCCAGAGCAGCGGCTCGGAGGAGCTGCGTTCGAGTGCCTGCAGCGCGCTCGCTGCATCAAGCCCGGTCGCCTCGACGACGTCGTCGACGCCCATATCGCCGAACCCGGTGAACCGAAAACCCTGTTCCTCGCGCAACCGGGTCACCAGCGATCGCAGCCGGTCGCGTTCCGCGCCCAGCGTGGTCAGGGTCACCGGCGTTTGGGCATCGCAGCGCGCGCCGTCGAAATAGCCCCGGGGCACCGCGACCGCGCCGCCGTTCTCCACGGCGAAGGGATGGGCGTTACCCAGCTCGGTTCGCAGCGCCGCCACTTCGGCCGCGGTCTTGCTGGTGACAATACACACCGGCACGTCACGCGCGGCCAGCAATGCCAACGCCTGGGCCGCCGGCTGCCAGCCGTAGTCATCGTGGTCGAGTAACGTGGCATCCAGATCGGTGAACACCACGGCCGACGAGCGCGCCATTCTCATCGCGCGCACCCCGCCGACACGTGGAGCAGACAGACAGTCGGGATCGAATCAGTCATGGTATTGCGGCTGGCGGGGCAATGGTGAGGCGGCACGACGCGCTCTCGCGTGCCGCGCGTAAGCCCGGGGCTGGCGAAATACGGATAACATGGTGCGTGTAATACGCATGGCTTCGTGCCAGGCGCTTCTTTTGGCAATACGGCTCGGGCGGGAACTTCGACTATGCGCATACTCGTAATTGAGGACAACGAGGATCTTGCCGCCAATATCATCGATTTTCTCTCGGCTCGCCATCACGTGATGGACTCTGCCAGCGACGGCGTGACCGGTCTGCACCTGGCGGTCGTCAACGATTACGACGCGATCGTACTCGACCTCATGTTGCCGGGTATTGACGGCTTCGATCTATGCACACGTCTGCGCAGCGAGGCCGATCGACAGACGCCGATCCTCATGCTGACCGCGCGCGACACGCTCGACGACAAGCTGGCCGGTTTCGCCTCAGGTGCCGACGATTACCTGATCAAACCGTTCTCCCTGCTCGAACTCGATGCCCGGCTGACCGCACTCGGCAATCGCGGCCCGCGCCAGAGCCAGCACGTGCTGCGCGTGGCCGATCTCGTGCTCGATCTGGACACCTGGCAGACCACGCGCGACAACCAGCGCGTGAGCCTCACCCCCACCGCGCTACGCCTGCTGGAAGTACTCATGCGCGCCTCGCCCAGACTGGTGCGTCGCGGCGAACTGGAAACCGCCATCTGGGGCGACCACCCGCCGGATTCGGAAGCCCTGCGCACGCACATCCACGCCCTGCGCGCAGCCATCGACAAACCGTTTGGCACGCCGTTGCTGCATACGGTACCCACCATGGGTTATCGGTTGATCGCGCCGGACGCGGCCTAGACTTGTTCCGTCCGCTGCACAGCCTTCAGCTTCGGGTCACCGCGGCCCTGGCCCTGTTCGTGGCCGTGATGGCCACGTTGATCGTGCTGGCGCTGTTCGCGATCAACGAACGCCTTGAGCACGACCTGCTCGACGGCATGGTCGCCCACGAGCTCGGCGAGCTGGAAGCCGAGTACCCGCTCGAAGGCGAAGCGGCGCTGCCCAACTCGGCCACCATCAAGGGCTTCGTTGTCGAACCCGACGAACTTGAGCGCCTGCCCAAACCGCTGCAGCCGCTGCCGCTGCATACCAGCGGCGCCAACCTGAGCTACGGCGGACGCAGCTACCGCGTGGCCAGCACCGTCATCAACGGCAAGCGTGCCTTTCTGGCCTACGACACCACCGCGATCGAATCCCGCCAGTCGGTGTTTCGGGCGGCGCTTATCGCAGCCGTGGTCATCGTCTTCGCACTGGCGCTGCCGCTGGGTATCTGGATTGCCCGGCTCAGCCTGAAACCGATCAACCAGCTGGCCGACCACGTCGCCCGGCTTGAACCGGGCGCACCGGGCCAGGCCATGGCGGAACGCTTCGACGGCTACGAAGTAGGCGCCATCGCCCGGGCCTTCGACCGCTTCATGCAGCGTCTGGACGGCTTCGTCGAGCGTGAACGCAGCTTTACCGCCGATGCCAGCCACGAACTACGCACCCCGCTGGCCGTCATCCAGGGCGCGCTTGAAGTGCTGCGACAGGACCCACGCTTTGTCGACAGCGCGCCCTTGACCCGCATCGAACGCGCCTCGACCCAGATGGCGGACCTGATCGAATCGCTGCTGTTTCTCGCCCGCGACGAGGATCGCAGTATTTCCAGCGAGCAATACTGCCGGGCCGATCTCGTGGTCGGCGAACTGCTCGATGCCTACAAACCAATGCTCGGCAAAAGCCGGGTTGAGATCGCCGCGCTCGATGCCTGTTCGCTTGCGGCCCCGCGCATCGCGGTGGTGATCGTATTCGGCAACCTGCTGCGCAACGCCATGCGCCATGGCGGCCCCAATATTCGGGTCACACTGGCCGATGGCGTGCTCAGCGTCGCCGACGACGGGCCCGGCATGAGCGCCGAACAAAGACGCCAGGCATTCGAGCGCGGTTATCGCCACGGTCGCGGCGCCGGACTGGGGCTGGGGCTGTATCTGGTACAGCGCGTTGCCCATCGCTACGACTGGCAGCTGCGCATGACCAGCCGACACAACGAGGGCACACGCGTGGAGGTACGCTTCGCGCCGCTAGAAAACACTGCCTGACCGGCGTGTTCGCCGTGCCGCCACAGCACGCCCCGGCCACCATTCCGAAACCGTGGCCGCATAACGCATGCCCGTGCGTCTTAACGTAATTTTGACGTTGAGTTGACGGTTCGCGCAGGGTCGACGCTTCATCATGACTGCGTTTGCGTATTACGCAGGAGCGCACATGGCGCAGCATAGCGATGTGAACGCGACCGGCTTCAAGGCTTGGCTCAAACGCCTGCGGCGCGGCAACCGCCAGCGACTCAACCGGCTGATGACCCGGCTGTTCGGCACCGTCGAACCCCTGGCAAGCCCCCTGACCGGCGATACTCGCCGTATTCTCGTCGTGCGTTTAAACAAACGCCTGGGCAATATCCTTTTTCTGACCCCCATGCTGCGCAGCCTGGCGGCCTCCCTGCCGGCCGCCACCATCGATGTATTGATCGAGGATCCACGCCAGAAACCGCTGCTGGAAAGCCTGCCCGCCATCGGCCAGGTCTGGGTGCGCAACAAGTCATTGCCTGCGACGCTCAGGCTGCTCAGGCGGCTGCGCTCTATCGGCTACGACCTGGCCATCGACCCCAGCGGCAACTCCGCCAGCAACCGGCTGGCCCTGGCCCTGTCCGGTTCGCGTCAGCGCCTGGGGTTTGCCGCAAACGATCAGTGGGTCAGGCTCACCCATGCCGCCCCACGTACGAAAAGCCGTCATCAGGCGCTCCAGTCGGTCGAGCTGCTCACTTCCAGCATCACCGGCGTGCCCTGGAAAACCTTCGAAACCCTCGCCGTGTTCCCTCACGGCCCCTCGAATGCCGCCGCCCAGCGCTACTGGCAGGCTGCCTTCACGCCGCCGATCCGATCGACGACCCCCACCGTCGGGTTTTTCACGCCTGCGACCGGCGCCAAGCAACTTGATGCCGACTGGTGGCAAGAGTTCGTCGCCCTGTTCAAGCAGCGCCTGCCCACGGCGCGATTGCTGCAGATTCGAGCACCGGACCAGCCCGAGCCGATCGAAGCCGATATCGCCAACGTGGCGGTTGCCGAACTCGACGTACTCGCAGCCCTGCTCGGGC
Source organism: Salinisphaera sp. (assembly GCF_002729955.1). GTDB lineage: Bacteria > Pseudomonadota > Gammaproteobacteria > Nevskiales > Salinisphaeraceae > Salinisphaera. The sequence continues at coordinate 93,477 of NZ_PBYA01000029.1, forward strand.
GGCTCAACGGCTTCGTGGCCGCTGACAGCGGCCCCATGCATCTGGCCGCGGCGGCGGGCATACCGGTCGTAGGGTTATTCAAGGCCACGCCCGCCGAACAATATGCGCCCCTGGGCGACGATTGCGTATCGCTCGAAGGTACGGCGCTGACCGCTTCGGCGGCCGTGGACGCGATCAGCCAGCGTGCCCTGTATCGCGGTTCGCGCGTCGCCTGAGTTTTGTTGCCTCATCAATCATCGGGCTAAACTGCGTCATCCTCCGACTGCCCTGTGACTGTTATGCCCGACGCGCCGACCCAGGCCGCCACGGTAAGCTGGCGCGCCCATAGCGGGCCCGAAGCGTGCGACGAAACCGGCTCGATTCATGTTCGTCATGCGGCCGACGCCGACGTGTTCAACTGCCCGCTGATATCGCTGGGCGGCGACTTCGATCAGGAAAGCTGGCAGATCACCGCACCGCTCGAACGCGGGCAGACCGAGGGCTGGGAGTATGTCGTGGGCGGCGGCTTCGCCTTCGCGGCGCTGCATATCGATGACGGCGAAAATATCGAATCGCCACAGCAGATCCAGCAGGCCGCCATCGATACCTATGGCGCGCTGTTTCGTCTCCAGCGCCGCCTGGGCCTGGGCCAGGTTCAACGCATCTGGCACTGGCTGTCTAACGTCACCGCCGGCACTGGCGATGACGAGCGCTACCGGCGCTTTTGTCTCGGCCGTGGCCAGGCCCTCGACGCCGCGCCGCACGGCATGCCCGTACTGCCGCCGGCCACGCTGGTCAGCAGCCACCGCCGTGGCCTTCGCATGCATGCGCTACTGGGCGACACACCGGTGCATGCCATCGAGAATCCACGCCAGGTCAGCGCCTATGCCTACCCGCGCGACTATGGTCGGCGCGCGCCGGCCTTCGCCCGAGGCGGACGGGTACAGCTGGGCGATACGCCCTACCTGCTGATTTCCGGCACCGCCAGCATCGTGGGCCACGAGAGCCGCCACGTCGGCGACGTGGCCGCCCAGGCCAACGAAGCGCTGGACAACGTCAGCGCGGTCATGCAAAGCGCGGCCTGCTGGCAAGACGATCGGGGCCTTAGCGCCCTGCAATGCCTGAAAGCCTATATCCGTGACCCCGAGAACGCTGCGATCGTCGCCGAGATCGCCCGGACACGGGCACCCGAGGTACCGCTGGCACTGCTGCATGCCCCCCTGTGCCGGCCCGAGCTGCTGGTGGAATTCGAAGCCCAGATGCCCTTGGCATAAGACAGGGCAGACCACCGGCGTCATATTCCCGTCATTCGACGACCCGATACTGGCCAAGCCATATGAATCGGGTGTTGTCATGCGGATCGCCTATGCGGTGATGGGTTACGGCCGTGGCCACGCCATGCGCACGGCCGCGGTGCTGCCCGCGCTGGAACGCCACCATCGGGTGCGCGTATTTGCGGGGCGCGATGCCCACGAAATGCTCTGCCACGACCACGACAGCGTCGAAATTCCGGTCATCGGCTATCAGTACGGCCCCCATGGCCGGATCTGTGCGCGACGCACCCTACGCCACAACGCGCCCAAAGTGGCCGACCTGCTGATGGCCGGACCGCGCACGCGCGCCGTATGGCGGCAGATGGAACAGTTTGCGCCGGACATCGTGATCTCGGATTCCGAAACCTACAGCCATCGCTTTGCCCGCCACCACGGCATTGCACGCATTGGCTTCGATCATGTCGGCATCATGGCGTTCTGCCACTGCAACTTCGCCCCCGGCGACGCCCTGGCCGGACGTCGCGACGGGCTCGGCTATCGTGCCTTCATGGGCGATCCGGATCGGGTAATCGTCTCCAGTTTCTATCCGGCCACGCCGCGCCACGAGCGTATCCGCACGGTCGGCGCCATTCTGCGCGAACCGGTGCGCCAAGCCCGCCCCAGCCGCGGCGACACGGTGCTGGTCTATCTCAACAAGGGCGCACACCAGTACAACGCCGCCATGGAAGCCGCGCTGCGCGCCTGCGGCGCGCCGGTCATCATCTACGGCACGCCCGAACGCGGCCAGCGCGCCAACCTGCATTTCAAGGCGCCATCACAGAACGGCTTCATTGCCGACCTGGCCGCTGCCGGCGCCGTGGTCTGCACCGCCGGCAATCAACTGCTCTCCGAAGCCATACATCTGGGCAAGCCGGTTCTTGCCCTGCCCGAGGACGCGGTGGAACAACGCCTCAATGCCGAGGCGGTTCGACGGATGGGCGTCGGCACGGCCGCATCCCTGCATCGACTCATGCCCGGCGTACTGCGCAGCTTTCTCGAACACGCCGACGGCTATGCCGAGGCCACCCATGCTCACCGGCGCGACGGGCTGAGCGAAGCGATCGACCTTCTGCACGGTGACATCGCGGCACTGAGCCGAGGCACGCGGAACAGCCCCGGCCCGCTCGCCTGGCTGACGGGCGCTTACTGAGCACGGCCGCAAACCAGCCGCGTCAACGCGCAGCTCGGATCGGCGGGGGGGACGCGCTAGCGCGGTGCGGGATCGCGAATTACGTTGGTCGCCTGGTGCGCCAGAATGCGGCGATTGTGCTCAGCGCGCTGTTCATCGGGGTCACGCCCGGTCGGCACCGCTTCCAGACGCGCAACGTAGTCGGCGGGCAGGTCATGTTCGCGCGCGCCGTAGGTGACGAAGTCGCGATACCAGTCGAAGGGCACCAACTCGTCGTCGAGGTATTCCGGGCGGCCGCGATAGGTGGCGGCGCGCACGCTGCCCTGCGGCGTGCCCACATCGAGCTCGAGAAAAACGTAGGGCGGACCTTCCGCGGCATGCAGCCGGTCCAGCCGATCCGCGTCCAGCTCATACAGGGCACCGTGCACGATATCGCTTTCGTTGCCGGTATAAAGCACGTTGCACTTGCCGGACTCGTCACTGCCATTGAGATGAAAATGCAGCTGATGACCGCCGAGCCAGGCCCGGCCTGCCGGGCGCACGCTAGGTACACGCTCGGCAAGCCGGGCGATCAGCATGTTCGAGCCGTAGGCGAAATAGAACATCGAAAACCGGGCCTTGGACGCAGATGCCTAGCTTACATGGCGGCTGGACTACCGCGAAGCGGCCCAGCAGCACGGCGCGATATGACGCCAAAAAAAAGACCGCCCGAAGGCGGTCAGTTACGAGGTCCGTAAAACGGCGGCGGGCCTAGGCCGCTTCGCCGAGCAGCTTGCGAATCTGGCGGATGGCCCGACCGTGCAACTGGCAAACCCGCGATTCCGATACGCCCAGATGCTCGGCGATCTGGCGCAGGTTGTAGCCGCTTTCGTAATAGAGATGCATGAGCAGCTGCTCACGCTCGGGCAGCTGCGTGGAGGCTCGCTGCACTGCGCCACACATGTCTTCATACTCAACCGCGGCATCCGGTGCGAATTCGATACCGGCCGACACTTCCAGCGACGGCTGTTCGACCATGGCGGCATCGAGACTGGTCACGTGGGCCAGTGCCACATCGTCGCAGAGGCGTCGATATTCGTTGAGGGGCATACCCATCTCGGCGGCCACCTCGGTGCTCGGCGCGGCACGACCACACCGCCGCTCGATATCGGAGCGCGCCTGCTTGACCGCGCGCGCGGCGCGATGCAGTGAACGCGGCGCCCAGTCACCGCGGCGAATCTCGTCGAGCATCGCACCCCGAATACGAATGCCCGCAAAGGTCGAAAAGCTGGCCTGCTCGCCCGGCTGGTAACGCTCCCAGGCCTCGAGCAGCCCGATCGTGCCGGCCTGAATCAGGTCTTCAATCTGAACGCAGTCCGGCAGGCGCTGGTACAGCCGCCAGGCAATCCGCTTGACCAACTCCAGGTTCTCGTCAACGACCAGGCCGGCCTGCTGAACCGGGTTTAGTGTTTGTAGTGCCGCGTGCATGCTGTCATCCCCTCATGTCAGCGCACCGCCGTGGGCGATACGAAGTGCCGTTAGCGCGTCGCTGGCCGCCGCAGGCCAGCGCGTTTGAATGAGTAACGGCTTACCCCTTGCAATCGGCATGCCCGGTTTTACTTCGCTTTATATTCAATAAGTTGAGATCACCACTGACCCAAATTGACAGGTTTGCGCCAATTGGCGACGCGCAAACGCCAAAAATATGACGCTAAGCGTCACTTTATGACCCGAAAAGGCCGCCGAGCGTCAGGTAATCGTCATCTCGAAGATCAATCGGTCCGGATCGCGTAACGACGCAGCTTCTCGGTCAGCGTGGTGCGACGCAGGCCCAGGGCCCGTGCGGCATGGGCGACAACCCGCCCGTGGCGCGCAAGCGCCTGTTCGATCAGTTGTTTTTCAAGACGCTCCGAGAGGCTTCGCAAATCCACGCCGTTTTCCGGCAGCGTCATGGCCGCAATACGGGCGGCCGGCGAACTATCGCTGCCCCCCTCGTCGGCCCGTGCCTGGGTGGCGACCGTGCACTCGACATGCAGACAGGCCTCGAGCCTGGCGCGATTGATCGACACGCCGGGGTAAAGAATCGCCAACCGCTCGATAACGTTGGACAACTCGTGCAGATTGCCGGGCCACGCGTGACGCTGTAGATCCGCAAGCGCCGACGCGTCGAACCGCGGCGTCGCCTTCGATGTGCCCGAGCAGAGCTGATCGATGAGCGTTTCGATATCGCCGGGGCGTTCACGCAGCGCAGGCAGCCGGATCGGGAACACGGCCAGCTCGTGGTAGAGATCCGGGCGCAGCCGCCCCCTTTCCATCACGGCCCGTAGCGGCCAGCGGGTGGTCGCGATCAGCCGGGCCTCCAGAACATGAGCCCGCGCATCGCCGGGACGGGTACAACGCCCGGTACGAAGCAATTGCAGCAGACGCGCCTGGAAAGCCGGCGCCAGCTCGGTGACTTCTTCAAGCACCAGGGTGCCGCCGGCCGACGCCTTCAGATAGCCCGGATGTGTGCCGGTGTCGCCGAACAGGGCCGTCTCTACGTCGTCGTCCGCGATGGTCGCGCATTGAACCCGCACCAGCGCCCCACGGCCTCCGGAAAGACGATGGATTTGTGCCGCAGCGCTCGACTTGCCGGTACCGACCTCGCCATACAGCAGCACCGGCGCGGCGTTCGCGGCGACGCGTTCAATCAACCACCGAGCCTGTGATATGGCAGCGGAATCGCCGCCCAGCATGGGGGGCGCGACATCGCGCTGCGCAAGCAGGCGGCGTACGTGGCTTGCCAGTTCGACGGGGGTTGTATGCGCGGGTACAACCGAATGAAAACCTTCGTCGCTCACGTACGCCCCATCGCTTACCAGGACACAGGGCAGGCGAACGGCCAGTCGCCGGGCCAGCGCGCCGAGTGACGCCGCGTCTTGTGTATCGAGCACGACGACCACGCGGCAACGTGAGGCCGAGCCTGCCAAATCGTCAGCCGCATCGGCCGGCGCGACGAATTCCACGCTCAGGCCGAGCTCGGCCAGTTCGGCGAGCAGCGCTGCGGCCAGATCGCGGCTGGCGGCTACGACCCGGACCGACGCGTTATGATCGGATGACGCGAATGCCACAGCGCGTATTCTCGTTGCCCTGAATCGACACCATTCGAAAGCCGTCTTTACCCATGATCGAACGCCCCCCACGCCCCCCACGCCCCGCGCGTCGCCGCCTAGCTGGCGCGGCATGAACAACGCAACGCCGCATATCGTTCTCGCGCCCGACAGTTACAAGGGCAGCGCGAGCGCGCTCGACGTCGCCCATGCACTGGCCGAGGGGCTGCAGACCGTCTGCCCACACGCGCGGCTGACGCTGGCCCCGATGGCCGACGGGGGCGAAGGCACGCTCGACTGTCTGGCGGCCGGTCGACAGGTGGCCTGGCAAACGACATCGATCGTGGCGATCCATGGCGAGCGTATCGAGGCCCCCTGGTTTCGTGACGAAGCCGGCACCGCCGTGATCGAGTCGGCCACGGTGCTGGGCCTGCCGTTGATCGAGGCGCAGGCCGACGCGCCGCGCCTGCAGGCACGCGGCAGTCAGGCCCTGGGCGAACTCATTGCAGCGGCACTGGATACGGGTATTCACGACTTTGTTATCGGCCTGGGTGGCAGCGCCTGTAACGATGCCGGCCTGGGCATGCTGTGTGCACTGGGCGCGCGGGCGGTCGATATGCACGGCGATACGGTGGCGCCTACCATGGATGGACTACTGTCCATGGATCGGATCGATCTCACCGAAATGGACGCACGCCTGCAGCACATCCGTATCCGGGTGCTCTGCGATGTGGACAACCCCTTGCTTGGCGCGGACGGCGCAAGCCGTGTCTACGGCCCGCAAAAGGGTTTGAGCGACGCCGATATCGAAGCCGTCGAGGCCGCTTTCGGCCGCCTCGCGCAAAGCGCGGGGCCGGGCTCGCTTGCCGGTGCAAGCGGCAGCGGCGCCGCCGGCGGGCTTGGCTTCGCGCTGGCGTTAATCGGGGGTGAGCTGTGCTCGGGTGCGAACACGCTGCTCGACATCACCGGGCTGCGACAAACGCTGGCCCAAGCCGATCTGGTGATCACCGGTGAAGGCCGCTCGGACAGGCAGACGCTCTCGGGAAAGCTGCCGTTGGCCGTCGCCCGCGCGGCGGGCCCAACACCCACGGTTCTGCTATCCGGGGCGATCGCCGATGAGGCACGCACCGAGCTGGGCGCGCACTTCGCGGGCTGCTATACGCTGATCGAACGCGCCGGCTCGGTCGAAGCGGCCCTGGCCGAGCCGCTGCACTGGGCGCGGCGCGCCGCGGCCGATATCGGCCGCGATCTGCCCCGGCTGATCGACGCGCCGCCCCGCTGAGCCGGCCGGGCTACTCCTCGATCAACAACGCGCGATAGTTCATGTAGACCAGGCGCACGAGGGTGTATTCGAACGGCGAACCGGTCTGGTAGTAGCGAAAACTCACGCTGTCGCGCGTGTTGATGGCATACATTGCCCAGTAGGGCAGGCGTGCCCACGGGTGGTCGTCGAGCTGGAGCGGGTCGAGCGCGAAGATCAGGCCCTGGTCGCCGGCCAGGCCGATACTGTCGCGCAGCGTCGACGGCCCGAAGAATGGCAGCACCAGATACGGGCCCGCACCCACGCCGTAATGACCCAGGGTCTGGCCGAAATCCTCGTTGCGCTGTTCGAGGCCGATGGCAGATGCCGGGTCGAACAGCCCGGCCAGGCCCACGGTGGTATTGAGCGCAAAACGCGACAGCGTGACCGCGGAACTGGTGGGCTTGGCCTGCAACACGCTGTTGGCAAAGGTGTTGATCTCGCCCAGATTGGAAAAGAAGTTCTGTACGCCGGTGCGCGCAAACCCCGGCGTGATGGTGCGATAGGTCTGTACCACCGGCATCAGCACATAGCGATCGGCCAGCGCATTGAAGCGATACACGCGCCGATTGAAGCCTTCCCAGGGGTCGTAGATCGCCAGCGGATTGGCCGTGGTCTCTGCCACCGGCACCTCATCGGGGGTATCCGGGCTCACGGTCTGCGGCACGGGCGTGCTCGCGCAGCCTGCCAGCCAGAGGCACAGCAAAAGAAGAAAAGCGCACGGCGGGCGTGCGTACATGCGTGCGTTGGGGTTGTTCATGGCGCGGGCCGTGCGAAGAATTGCTGCAGAGCGGCTATCGAATTGGCCGACCCGAGATTACCCATATGCCCACCACGCGGGCGGATACGGGCCCGCTCACCGAAGGTGTCGCGCAGAAAAGCAATCTCGTCGTCGCCGAGGATCGGATCGTCCTCGCTGGTGAACACGCCGATATTGGCGTGGCCGGCAAGATAATCACGCATACCGCGCAGATCCGAGCCGGCGATCAGCTCGTCACGCGTGAGCTGGCGGCCATCGCGGTTCCAGTACGGCAACAGCAAACGCTCGAAATAGTCTTCGAAGGACATCTCGAACGAGCGCCGGATATAGGGGTCCAGCGAATCATAAGGGCCGAGTTCGACATTCTTCGGCACGATGACATCGGCACGGGTGAGCACATCCGCGCCGAACGCCATATTGGCCAGAGACAGCCGGAACGCCAGCCCGACGATCGCGGCGATATCACCGCGCTCGGGCGACTGCGTACGGTAGGCGCGATAGAGGAAATCCTCGTTGAAGCGCAGCGGGTCGCCCGCCGAATACAGCTGCTTGAGCCCGCCCAGCCCCCGAGCGACGAAGGCCGGGATGCCGTCGAAGCCGCCGTCGAGATTCTCGGCCAGCAACGCATCCATGCGCTGCACCGACGCCCAGACGTCCACCGCCGGATTGAGCAGCAGCACGCGCGAGAAATTGAACTCGCCGGCGGTCTCATCATGACGGGCGATGAAAGCGGCCTGGGTTGCACCCAGACTCCAGCCGGTCAAGGCATAGCCGGTGACCTGGGCCTGCGGATCAAGATCGTCGCGAACTGCCTGCATCAGCCGATACAGATCGCGCACATCGCTGCGCATGCGCCCGGGCACCGGATGTTCCGCGGCGCCGAGCATGAAAGTCATGCTCGTGGGCGAAGGCAGGCAGGCCACGCTGTAGCCCACCTCGTACAAGGCGCTCGAAAGCGTGACGCACTTGCTCGACAGAGCACTGGCGCCGGTGCCCGCGATCACGAATGCCAACGGTGCAGGCTCGTCCTGCACGACGCGCAGATATTGCAGTGGGCGCGCGTAGCGCAAAGTCGGCGGCGTCTCGCGTTCGACCAGCGGCTCGAGTCGGCGCACTTCGAAATCGAGGTTGGCGGGCAGCTCGGCCTGATAGTCGGCCGGGGTACCCACCACCGTCGCGGCCAGCCCGTCGTCGATGGGATAAGGGCCCGTGACAGGCTGGGCGACCGCGACGAACGCGATCAGCGGCAAACCCAGCGCAAGACACGCACGCAAGAAAATACGCATGGACAGGACCCGCGCTTCGTAGGCATCGAACACAAAGCGCAGATCATACCGATTTCATAACCATTTGCGCGCTATCCACGCGCCAAAGACAATACGGTGATGGCTAAAGTGCTCATCATCGGTGCCGGGGTGGCCGGCGCAAGTGCCGCGCTGGCGCTCGACAGCGCCGGCTGGGACGTGGTTGTGGTCGACAAGGCCCGCCGGCCCGGCGGACGTTGCGCCACGCGCCGGCTCGCGCCCGATCGCCATAGCCCGTGGTTCGATTACGGCGCCCAGTACTTCACGGCGCGGGATACCGCGTTTCGTGCGCGCGTTGAAAGCGACCTGGCTGCCGGGGTGCTCGAGCGCTGGTCGCCGGCGGTATGCATGGCCGAACACGCCGCGAGCGGCTGGCAGCTCAAGCGCTCACCCGACGAACGCGAGCGCCTGGTCGGCCCGGAGGGGCTCAACCACTGGGTGCGCTATGTATTCGAGCAGGCCGATATCGATGTGCGTTGCGGCCAACCGGTACGTCGCCTGAGCCGCACCAGCCAGGGCTGGCGTGCCGATCTCGGCGAACACGGGCGCTTCAACGCCGACGCCATCGTGCTCACCGTACCGCCGGTACAGGCAAGGCGCCTGCTGGGCGAACAGGCAGCCGTCCTGCCGGCGCTGGCCGAGGCCGACCGTATGCTTTTGCCCTGCCATTCGCTGGTGGTGGCCGCACCGGCGCTACCGGACTGCCAGGCGATTTTCGTCAAGGACGGCCCCCTGTCCTGGTGTGCCGACAACAGCCACAAGGCCGGCCATACCGACACCAGCGCGCGCCTGTGGACGCTGCATGCCGGGCCCGAATTCAGCGCCGCGCATCTCGAAGATACGCCGGAATCCATCGCGACAACGCTCACCCGCGAATTCGCTGCGATCACCGGCACGAGCACCCGGCACATGCGACTGGTACGAACCCATCGCTGGCGCTATGCGCGCCCGGGCCCGGCGGCCGAGCCGCTCGCCGATCGTTGCCAGGCCGCGCGCGACGAGCGCATTGTACTGGCCGGCGACTGGCTTGCCGGCGGACGTGTCGAGGGTGCCTGGCTATCCGGTGCGGCCGCGGCCGCCCAACTGAGCGAGTGACCGGACGCTGAACCCGTCGGCCTGGCGCCGCCGATTTCGGCGCCGCATGCGGCGCTGCACCTGGCTAGACCCTACGTGCCGAGCCGCCCTGCCGTGGTCGGCCTCAGCATTCGGCTGCACATGAGCTATTATGAAATGCGATTTCAGCCGCGCTCAATAATATTTTTGACAACCGTTCATGCTATATCAGGGAAGAGAGATAACCTGAGCGTGAAATAAACCCCTCCGCCGCACTCGTGGCACCCGTCGATGGCTTTACACCTGAAAAAAATCGAGACCCGCGATCTGCGCATCGGCATGTATGTCGAGGCCCTTGATCGGCCCTGGCTGGAAACGCCCTATCTTCTCGAAGGGGTGGATATCAGGACCGAAGCCGATATCGATCAACTGCGAACGCGGTGTGAGTACGCCTATATCCGCAGCGATGACCCCGCGAATGACGACCGCCGCGGGCGCCGCAACGGTGTGGGCGCGGCCACCATACCGCCGCCGGGCGATCACGAGCCGCACTCGTTCCGCCAGGAACTGCCGGTCGCACGCAAGATCCACGACAACGCACGCGGACTGATTCGCACCATCCACGAGGAAATCAGCGAGAACCGACGCCCGGACACGGCCGCCGTGGCGGAAGTGGTGGAACAGATGATGGACAGCGTCGCCCGTCATCCCGACGCCCTGGTTTGGTTCAGCAATCTGAAAAGCCGGGACGAATACACCGCGATTCACAGCCTCAACGTGTGCATGCAGGCGGTCGCGCTGGCGACATTCGTGGGCAACGACGAACGCGCCATCAAGGAAATGGGCGTCGGCGCCCTTCTTCACGATGTAGGCAAGATCAAGGTTCCGCTGGCCATTCTGAACAAGCCCGGCAAGCTGACGCCGAGCGAGTACGAACAAATCAAGAAACACCCGCAGTACGGTGTGGAGATTCTGGAAAAGGCCTCCGGGCTGACGCAGGCGAGCCTTGATATCGTGCGCGACCATCACGAACGCCTCAACGGTCGCGGCTACCCCCGCGGGCTGCGTGGTGCACAGATTTCCTATTACACCCAGATCGTTGCCATCGCTGATGTCTACGACGCCATGACCACCGACCGGGTTTACCAGCAAGGGCGTACGCCGGCCCAGGCACTGGAGCTCATGGCCAGCTTCGAGGGCGATTTCAACGACGAACTGCTGCGCCAGTTCACCGATTATCACGGCGAATACCCGATCGGCACGCTGGTGGAACTCAATACCGGCGAAGTCGGGCTGGTGATCCCCAGCCCCGAGCGCCAGCCCAAGCCCACGGTGCTGCTCGTACTCGACTACAGGAAACGCCGGTATTTCCCGCAGCGCGTGCGCGATCTGATGCGTTTTCCGAAATTCTTCGTCAACCGCATGCTCACCCCCGGCAGCTACGGGGTGGATATAGACGACTATGCGGAAAACTGGGAAGCCTAGCCGATCACGCGACGCCGACGGTTCCCACGTGCTTTAACGGATGGTACTGGCCAGAACCTGTAATTAGGCTGCCGGCTCGCATTCGCAACGGGAGATCCCGTGTCACGAGCCTGGCCCCTCGCTGCCGGCGGCGCCCTCGCAACAGCCATGGCCTTCGGGCCCGCGCGCATGGGCTTCGGCCTGTTCCTGCCGGTATTTCGCGATGAATTCTCGCTGTCCACGTCGACGGCCGGGCTGATCGCGAGCAGCGCGTTCGGCGGATTCTTTCTGGCCCTGCTGCTCACCGTATGGCTGGTGGTCATCCAGGGGCCCCGGCTCGCGGTAGCCCTGGGCTGCTTCGCCGCGCTGTTCGGCATGGCAATCGTAGCCATCGCTCAGAACCCGACCATGCTGGCAGTCGGCACGGTATTGGCCGCCACCAGCGCGGGATTCTGCTGGTCGCCGTTCAATGATGCCGCCGAGCGCGGCGTGCCATTTAACGAGCGCGAACGCGCGCTGTCGATCATCAGTACGGGCACGGCCGGCGGGATCGTAGGCGCCGGCATTCTGGCGCTGGCGGTTGCCGGGCTCGAACACGGCTGGCGTACGGTGTGGGTGGTGTTTGCGCTGGCTGCGCTGATCACGGCGGCGGTCAACCTGTATGCCCTGGCGCGGCTGCCACGCAGTGATAGCCATAGCGTTGATCGCGATGCACTAGGCGGCCTGTTTTCACGTCCGGCCTGGCCATTGCTCGCAATCGCCCTGTCGTTCGGCCTGACCAACGGCTTCTATCTGTCGTTCGCGGTGGATCATGTATCCCAGGCCGGCGGGCTGCCCGGCATTGCCACGGCACTCTCGGGGCCGGTGCTCTATATCGCCCTGGGCGCCGGGGGCCTGGTCGGTTTTCTCACCGCCGACGTCAAGGCGCGTGTGGGCCTGACTGGCCTGGTGCGCGGCATCTTCGTCTGCTCGCTTTTGTCGCTGCTATTGCTCGGCCTGCTGCCGACCTCGTGGAGCAGCCTGCTCGTGTCGGCTGCCCTGCAGGGCACCTGCATCATGGTTCTGAGCGCGATCTTTTCGTTCTGGAGCAGCCATCTGCACCCACGCCTGCCCACCGTCGGCTTCACCGCAACGCTCACGATGTTCGCGCTGGGCAATATCATCGGCCCGGCTTTGGGGGGCTTCGCCGCACAGCCGTTGGGCCTGGCGACCACCTTCGTCGCCAACGCCGGGCTTTCGCTGGCGACCGTCCTGCTGTTTCCCGGCAAGCCGCGGCGCGAAGCGCTCGGCGATGCCATCGACTAGGCCTGCAACAGCGTCTTGGTGACCCGTGCCCGGGCGACAACGCGCTCGTCCACGCGGGCGCTGACGTCGATGAAGGCGATACGCCGTCCCACGCGGATCGGCTCCGATTCGAACAGCACGACTTCGCCGGCCGCCACCGCGCGCATCACCGATACATGGATATCGTGGGTGACCGCTTCGGTATTGGTATCCAGAGTGCTGAGAAGGCCGGCATAGGCGCAGACGTCGCACAGCAGATAGAGCACGCCGCCGTGCAAGACGCCGGCCGGGTTGAGGGTGTTCTCATCCACTCGAATTGAAAACCGCGCTGCGCCGTTTTCCGAGTCGATGGTTTCGATACCCAGATGCTGGTGCAGCGGATGGTCGATGACCTGTTGCAGACGGGCATTCATGGCGATTCGTTATTCCTGCGAAGTTTCCACGCGGCGGTTCGTTACCCCTGAAAAGCGCTACAGCAGCTTACCCGGGTTCATGATTCCGTTGGGATCGAGTGCGGCCTTGATGGCGCGCATCACGTTCAAGCCCGCGCCGTGCTCGGCTTCCAGATACCGACGCTTGCCCAGCCCGATACCGTGCTCGCCGGTACAGGTGCCGTCGGCTGCCTGGGCGCGGGTGATCAGACGCTCGTTGAGCGTATCGAGAGCGGCCAGCTCGTCCGGGTTGTCGCGATCGACGACCACCACGAGATGGAAGTTGCCGTCGCCCACATGACCGAACAGCGGCGCGGTGAGGCCAAGTTCGGCCACATCGGCCTGGGCGGCTTCGATGGAGCCGGCCAGGCGCGAAATCGGCACGCAGATGTCGGTGGCATGAAATTCCATGCCGGGGCGCAACTGCTTGGCCGCATACGCCGCGCTGTGGCGCGCGACCCAGAGCGCGCTGCGTTCTTCTTCCAGCGTGGCCCAGCGAAAGCCGGTACCGCCGAACTCGCGACAAAGCGCGTCCATGCTTTCGGCCTGCTCGGCCACGGCTGCGGCCGTGCCGTGGAATTCCAGAAACAGCGTTGGTTTTTCGGGGTGGTCGAGCCCGCCATGGCGATTGACTGCATACATCGACAGGCTGTCGAGCAGTTCGATACGGGCCATGGGAATGCCGTACTGAATGGAGGCAATCACGGCATCGATCGCGCCGGCGACATCTTCGAAACAGACCGTGGCCGCGCTCATCGCTTCCGGCAGACCGTGCAGGCGTACCGTAAGCTCGGTGATGATGCCGAGCGTGCCTTCGGCACCGATCAACAGATGGGTGAGATCGTAGCCGGCCGCGGACTTGCGCGCCCGGGCGCCGGTACGCACGACTTCACCATCGGGCATGACCACGGTCATCGACAGTACGTTCTCGCGAATCGTGCCGTACCGGACCGTGTTGGTGCCGCTGGCCCGCGTCGACGCCATGCCGCCCAGCGTCGCATCCGCGCCCGGGTCGACCGAAAAGAACAGCCCCGTATCGCGCAGATAGGTATTGAGCTGGCCGCGGGTAATGCCGGCTTCGACCGTGGCGTCCATATCTTCGGGTCGCACCGCGCGAATCGCGTTCATCTGCGACAGGTCGATACAGATGCCGCCCTGTTCGGCAATGATCTGGCCTTCGATCGACGTGCCCACGCCATAGGCGATCACCGGCACGCGGTGCGTATTGCAGGCTTTGACGATCGCGGCGACTTCGGCCGTGCCATGCACAAAGCACACGGCGTCCGGCATGGCCGGGTGATGCCAGGACTCGTCGTGGCCGTGCTGTTCGCGAGTCGCGGTGGTGGTACTCACGCGATCGCCGAGCAGCGCACGGATTTCAACGATGACCGTTTCGAGCGCAACGGCCGGAGCGCGAAGCGTGGCCTGGGTTGCCATGGCGGCACCTCGTTCAACGAAAAGAGCTTGCCCTTGTACACGGCGGACGTCGCGCGGCGCACAAGAAACGCTGCAGTATACAGCTTACCCGGTCATCACCGGCGCATAACCGCGCCCCGGCCTTTTCGATGCGGCGCGTTCAGGCAGCGCACGACTCCCGCCGCGCGCCACGCAGAACGCTCGATTCAATCGCGCCTGCCTAGCCGTATTGCGCCGGGTTCGGCACCGCCGGGAAACGTGCCGGATAGGCGGCCATATAGGCGTTGGCCGCACGCAGCACGCGCACGTCGTCGAACTTGCCGCCCGCCAGCTGAAAGCCGACCGGCAGCCCGCAGTCGGTGAACCCGCAGGGCACCGAGGCCGCCGGCTGCTGGCTGAGGTTGAACGGATAGGAGAACGGCGCCCATTCCTCCCAGTCGCGCATGCCGCTACCGGGCGGGACTTCGTGGTTCACCTCGAACGGCTGCAACGGCACCGTGGGCGTCATCAGCAAGTGGTAGTCCTGGTTGAACTTCTCCAGCGCCAGCGTGAGCTCGGCGCGCTCGGAGAAGGCATCGAACAGCTCCAGCGCGTCCCAGTTCTGGGCATGCTTGGCGTTGGCCACCAGGCCCGGGTCCAGCAGCTCGCGGCCCTTTTCATCACAGCGGTCCCAGACCTGCAGCGAGGCGGTGAACCACAGCTTGCGAAAGATATCGATCGGCGATTTGAAGGCCGGGTTCACTTCGACCACTTCCGCGCCGAGATCCTCGAGCTTCAGGGCCGCTTCCTTGACCCGGGCTGCGATCTGATCGTCGACGTCGGCATAGCCCAGATCGGGGGAATAGGCGATGCGCAGTCCGCGCAGGTCGCATTCCAGATCCACGCCCCAGTCTTCGGGCTGGCCGCGGGTCGCGTAGGGGTCGCGATAGTCGTAGCGCCCCATCACGTTGAGCATGCGGGCGGCATCGCGGGGATGCCGGGTGAGCGGCCCGAGATGCGACAGCGTGGGCATCTTCGCCGGCGGCCACTGCGGGGTCCAGCCAAAGGTCGGCTTGAAGCCGAATACGCCGGTGAACGCCGCCGGGATACGAATCGAGCCACCGGAGTCACCGCCCTGATGCAGCACGCCCATGTTCAAGGCGGCCGCCGCCGCGGCACCGCCCGACGAGCCGCCCGGCGTGAGCCGCGTATCCCAGGGATTGCAGGTCGCGCCGAATACGCGGTTGTCGGTCACCGCCTTCCAGCCGAATTCGGGCGTATTCGTCTTTCCCAACAGCACGGCGCCGGCTTCGCGCAGCATGCGCGCCGGCGGCGCATCGGTATCGCACTTGCCGGTGCCCGTGGTCAGCGAGCCATCACGGGCCGGCATGCCCTTGACCTCGGTGAGATCCTTGAGCGAGGTGGGCACGCCGTCGATCGGCGACAGCGGCTTGCCCTGGCCCCAGCGCCGCGCCGAAGCACGGGCGGCGTCTTCGGCGCCTTCACGATCGATATAGACGTAGGCGTTGACGTCATCGTTGAAGCGATCGATCCGATCCAGCGCGGCGCGCGTGGCTTCCAGCGGCGACGCGTCCCCGGATTCGAATAGATCGATCAGCTTGCCGGCATCCATCGTGCCCAGATCGTCGTCTCTCGCGCTCATGCTGTCCCTGCGGTGCCTTGGAAAAAGGGGCGCGGAGCGTACCGACGATCAACGCTCGCGAACATGGGTACAACTACCCACCGAAAGCCCACGACTGCAACATCCGCCCTGCGATGGGTAACGTATCGACCCTATGCAATCAGATCAAACCGGGCCGGCGGCCAGTACGACCGACCTCGACGAAAACCCGGCCCGTACTCGGCCCGACGAAGCGGCCCGCGACACCGAGACGAATACAACGGCCTCGACGCCGGCCGCGCCCCATCGCCGTGCCCGGCCGTGGTTATTGGCATTGCTTCTGGCGGCGTTGATCGCCCTGCTCGTCTATCGTCCGGCCTGGCGCGCAGAAGCCGCTGCCTGGACACGCACCACGGCCATGGAAACCTTCCACATCTCGCCGCGCGACGTGTACGGCGCAAGGCTGCGTATTGCCGGGCTCGCGGACAGCGCCCTGGGCGAGCGCTGGCGCAGTGCGGTGGCGCGGGCCGGCGAGGATCCGGGCCGGTTTTCCACCCGCTACGCCACGCGCGGCATGTTCGAACCCGACACCATCGAGGCGCATGTATTTCAGACCGCGCTCGAACGCGGCGAACGTTTCAAAGTGCGGCTGCTGCGCGATGCGCCGGCCTGTAGAGACTGTCGCAGCGCGCTTTATGCGGATATCCAGCGCCGCGACGCCGACAGCGACGATCCGAACGCCTGGGTCACCGTGCGCATGCTGGGTACTGATGGCGAGGTGGTGGAATTCGTTGCCGATCGCGACGGCGACTATCGAGTCGTGCTCCAACCCGAACTCGCGGCCGCGGTGGGCTACCAGCTGGCCATGGCCCGTGGTGGATCGCTGTCGTTTCCCGTCACCGGCGCAGCCGAGCGCGATATCGGCAGCGGTTTCGGCGCGCCGCGCGACGGCGGCGCGCGCAAGCATCACGGCGTGGATATCTTTGCCGCACGCGGCACACCGGTGACCGCCGTGGCCGACGGACGGGTGCGTATTGGCACCGGCGGCATCGGCGGCAAACATGTCTGGCTGTCGTCGGGCATGCTCGGCATCGGTGGGGCGCGTTATTACTATGCCCATCTCGATTCGTTCAACGTCGAATCCGGGGCGTCGGTATCGACCGGCGACGTGCTTGGCTACGTCGGCAACACCGGCAATGCCCGAACCACGCCGCCGCATCTGCATTTCGGCATCTACACCGGCTTCGGACCGGTCGACCCCGCGCCCTTCCTGCGGCCGGCGCCGGATTTGCCGGAGGGCTGAGCGCGTCGGGGCTGGGGCTACACATCGGCGTCCTTGTACCGAACAGCTGCATGTGGGGCGAAGTGCCTGCGACCAACGCGGCACGGCCATCGGCACATGGTCGAAAGACGCAGGCCGAATCGGCCCCGCAGGCTGCGTTCTTTGTTGGATTACGCTGCGCTAATCCAACCTACGCCCTGCGTTCGCTTTGGGGCGTCATCATCGAGCCGCGATCCATCATTCGCGCTTCCGGTGTGCATTTGCAGACGTGCTCCCTGCGCCCAAGCCGCGTAGGTTGGGTTAGGCCGACAGGCCGTAAGCCAACACGGCGCGCCACCTCGGCGCGGTCGGAACACGCAGCTCGCATCAGCCCGGGCAGGCTGCGTTCCTTGTTGGATTATGCTGCGCTAATCCAACCTACGTCCTGCCCTTGGAGCCAAGGCGTAAAACCAGGGCTGGACGGGCGCCGTGACACGGTTGAAAGACGCGGCAGAATCGGCCCACGGGCTGTGTTTCCTGTTGGATTACGCTTCGCTAATCCACCTACGGCCCACGTTCGCTATGGGGAGTAAATAACCCTCGCCCGCCGTCATTTGCGCTTCTCGCGTTTATTTGCGGACTTTGCCACGTCGGAACCGGCAAACAATCCGCGCCGGGAGCACGTCGCCTCATCAATCGAAGTGCAAACACTCGCGCGGCGCGTCAACGCGCCGTGCCGAGCGCATGGCAACGCCCTCCGTCATGGAGGCGCGAATGAGCGGCGCGATCCGGT
This sequence comes from Salinisphaera sp., assembly GCF_002729955.1. Lineage (GTDB taxonomy): Bacteria > Pseudomonadota > Gammaproteobacteria > Nevskiales > Salinisphaeraceae > Salinisphaera. Next base: position 111,632 of record NZ_PBYA01000029.1, read on the forward strand.
TGAGGCTTTCGGCCGAGGCCCGGTCGATCAAGCGCTGGGCCGAGCTGCGGTGGATCAACGCCCGGGCCCAGGGCGGCAGCAGCGCGGCGCCGGCGCCGAGGAACATGCGCCGCGACACACCGGCAACGGGAATGGGCAGATCCATGGCCTCGAGCACGGCCAGCGTTTCGCGCGAACGATGGTCAAAGCGCAGCTGCGGCTGCATGGCGGCGAAATAGTCGTCCATTTCGGCCCGCGATGCGGGCACGTTCTTCGCCCCGAGCGCTTCGGCGACCCGTCGGGTTTCGTCGAAGTAGCGATCCTGTACCGCCACGCTCAGATCGGCGCGCCGATAGCGCATGTAGCCGGCCAGAAAGCTGGCCATTTCGGTGCAATGCACCCAGGTGAGCAGCTCGGGATCGCGGGCCGAATAGGGCTCGCCCTCGTCGGTGGTGCCGACGACCCGGGCATGCATGCGATCGACGATATCGATAATGCGCTCGGCGTCGCCCGTCGGCGCATAGCTGGTTGCAGCCACGAACATGGTGGTACGGCGCAGCCGGCCGAGCGGGTCTTCACGAAACCGCGAGTGGTTGACCACGCCGGCCAGTGCACGCGGGTGCAGGGTCTGCAGCATGAGGGCGGCAATACCGCCGGCCATCATGCCGGGGAAGTCGCCGTGGATCTTCCAGGTGACGCTGTCGGGGCCGAACAGGCCGGGGTCGCCCACGGGGGCATCGTAGTCGATGCCGAAATCCTCGGTGGTGGCCACCACGCCCACGATCCAGTCGCGCAGGCGTGCATGCAGCGGCGTAAGCCACTGACTCGGCGCGGGCAGGCGCTGACTGAAACGATGGGGCACGCAAAGACCGATTGGAAAGATGGGCTTACGACTATACCGCCGACACCGCCGGCGCAGATGCAATAAGTTCAAGCATTCGACCGGCCTGGCGTTGCGGATCAGCCGGCGAATTCGCGCAGCGGCCGGTGGGCATCGGTCAGCCAGTCGGCCACCGATCGACCGCTGGCTTCGACCGCCGCCAGCACCACCAGCCCGGCCGCGCGCGCGTCTTCGCCGGCGTCGTGGTGGTCGAATTCGATCGCCAGATACTCGCTCAGGCTGGCCAGCCCCCAGCCGCGGCGTGCGAACCGGGCAAAGGCACGGCGCGCCACGCGGGCGGAGTCCAGCCAGTGCGCGCCCAGCAGCGGTAGATCGTAGCGGGCACAGGCACGAGCCGTGGCGGTCACATCGAAGGCCGTATGGGAAACCACGATACGCCCGGCCAGCAGGGCCACGATCTCGTCGTAAACCTCGGGCCAGCTCGGCGCGGCGGCGACATCCGCGGCACGGATGCCGTGAATTCCGATGTTGTGCGCCGAAAACCAGGTCTGGGGATTGATCAGCCAGGCCCAGTTCTCGATCAGCACGCCGTCGGCAAAGGCGGCGAAGCCGATCTGGCAGATGCTGCCGGCGTCGTGGTTCGCGGTTTCCACGTCGATGGCAATGAAGTCGGGCACGCCGGCCACGAGCGCCGGCGCCGGGATCGGCCGTGCCATGCGCCGCTTACCAGAACATGCTGATGATCAGATACGGCACCAGCGTGGCGAGTACGACACAGACGATATTGAGCGCGAAGCCGGCCTGCATCATCGACTGGATCTTCATGCGCCCGGTCGCGAACACGATGGCGTTGGGCGGCGTGGCCACCGGCATCATGAACGCACAGCTGGCCGCGATCGCCGCCGGCACGGTCAGCAGCAGCACATCGACGCCCACCGAGCCCGCCAGCGCGCCGAGCAGCGGCATGAATACCGCGGCGGTCGCCGTGTTCGAGCTGACTTCGGTAAGCGAAATGATCACCAGCACCACCGCGCCCACGAGCAGCACGCCCGGCAGCACGCCGAAGATTTCCATCTGGGTGGCAATCCATTCGGCCAGGCCGGTGTCCTTGATCGCGCCGGCCAGGGCCAGACCGCCGCCGAACAGCAGCAGCACGCCCCAGGGCACGTTGGCTTCGTTTTCCCAGTTCATCAGCCGGCCGGTGTTGGCCTGCTTGCGATCGGGGCCGACCCGGCCGCTGCCCGCGGGGATCACGAACAGGGCCACGCCGATGAAGATGGCGATCATCGCATCGGAGAGCCAGTCGACCCCGGCGTTGTTGATCAACGGCCGGAATATCCACAGCCCGGCAGCGAGCAGAAACATGCCGCCCACCCGTTTCTCGGCGGTGGTCAGGCTGCCGAGCTGGCGCATTTCGTCCTTGAGCATATCGCGGCCGGCCTGGCTGTTATCCAGCTCGAAGCCGCCCCAGGTCAGCCAGACCCAGGCCGCGGCCATCATCGTGATCGATACCGGAATGCCGACGACCATCCACTGGGCAAAACCGATATCGATGCCCTGATCCGACGACAGATAGCCGGCCAGCAGCGCGTTCGGCGGCGTGCCGATGAGCGTGGCCACGCCGCCGATCGATGCGGCATAGGCGATACCCAGCAGCAGACGGGTGGCATAGCGATCCACCGCGGGCGAGTCTTCCTCGGCCATGAGACTCACGACCGACATGCCGATGGGCAGCATCATGATCGAGGTGGCCGTATTCGACACCCACATGCTGATGAAGCCGGTCGCGATCATGAAGCCGGCGATCTGGCGGGCCGGGCTTGAGCCCACCGCCAGCAGGGTGGCCAGGGCGATACGCCGGTGCAGGTTCCAGCGCTGCATCGCCAGGCCGAGCAGAAAACCACCCAGAAACAGGAAGATGATGTCGTCGGCATAGGAGGCGGCCAGATCCTCGATGCCGCCCACCCCGATCGCCGGGCCGATGGCCAGCGGCAACAGCGACGTGGCCGGAATCGGAATCGCTTCGGTCGCCCACCAGGTGGCCATGAACAGCGCCAGCCCGGCACAGTGCCAGGCGGCCGCGTCCATGCCGGCGGGGGCCGGGAGCACGAGCACCGCCAGCATGAAAACCGGGCCGAGAAACAGCCCGATACGCCCGGCGAGGCTGGTCGAATGGGCCTCCTGCTGATTGGAGGACACGCTGTCCTGGCTCTGACTCATCCCTGTTCTCCCGTTATTTTCGACGGCCCGATCAGCTGCGGGCGGTGACACCACCCATCATGGCAAGCAGGCCCTCGGCGTCCGGCGCTCGCTGCAGGCGCTGTGCATGGGCCACCGACAAGAAACCTTCATCCTGCATATGCGCGATACAGTTGGCCAGCGGCGCATAGAAACCGTCCACGTCGAGAAGGCCGCAGGGCTTGTCGTGCCAGCCCAGCTGATGCCAGGTCAGCACCTCGAACAGCTCCTCGAGCGTGCCGAAGCCGCCCGGCATGGCGATGAAACCATCGGCGGCCTCGATCATCGCCAGCTTGCGCTGATGCATAGTCTCGACCACGTTCAGCTCGGTCAGACCGGTATGCGCGAGTTCGCGATCGGTCATGGAGCGTGGAATCACGCCATAGACTTCGCCGCCCGCGGCCAGCGCAGCGTCGGCGACCACCCCCATCAGCCCGATCCGCGCCCCGCCGTAAACCACGCGCACGCCCGCGCGGGCAATGGCATCGCCCAGAGCGGCAGCGGCCTCGCGGTAGACGGGGCGCGCCCCGTCGCGGGAGCCGCAATACACGCACAGACTACGAATGGCGGGATCGGCGGGCGGGTTGGGTTCGGACATGGCAGGCGAAGCGTTGACGGGCGGGGCGCGCATTCTAACCAGCGGCCAAGAATGCGCGCAGCCGTGACTTGTCGCCAACTAGACCTTGCGCTGATGCTCGAGTGCTTCCTTGTCGACATCCTTGACGAAGGTTTCGTCGATCTCGCCGGAGAAGAAGCGCTTGCCGTAGATCAGCAGGCACAGGCCGATACCCACGCCAAACGCCCAGGCCGCGCCCTGGGTGACCAGCACGCCCGCGGTTACGCCGGCAATGCCCAGATCGCGCTGGCTGCGGGCTTCCATGATGCCGATACGCACCGATACATAGCCCTGCAGCAGCAGCGTCAACGCCAGTGCCACGCCGAGGATCGGCTGGATGATGGACACGATCGGCAATAGCAGCAGGCCGGTATTCGTACCCCAGCGAAACGAGCCGGCGCCGCCGAAGATCGAATCCATGGCCTTGCAGCCTTCCTTGTAGCGCTCGACGATCACCACGTGCATCGCCGCCCACAGCGGCCCGCACATGGCCACGTCCGGGCCGATGATGCTCATGCCCGCATTACGCGCGCCAAAGATCATGTGGGCACGGTCGGGGCTGTAGTCGATCTGCTCGTCCGGACGCGAACCGTCGGCCTCGTCGAGCAGCGCCTTGGACTGGAGCACATCGCCGAAGAGCACGATATAGGTCGCGCCGACCATGGGCAGCGCCTGGATGAAGAACCATGCCGGCGGCAGGCCCACCCCGAACACGGTGTACTCGGTCCAGAGGGTGACGAAGTCCGGCTTGGAAAAGCCCCACTCAACGTTCGGCCAGGGCGCTTCGCCGAATAGCGGCGCGATGATGATGGCCAGGGCGATGATGGGGAAGATGCCCAGCTTGCCGATCAGACCGAACACGGCGTTGCGCTGCTTGAGCACGCTGAAGCCGCGCGAAAAGATCAGCAGGAACGCCAGCCCCACGGCAATGGAAATGGTGAAGGGGAAGTTCCAGAAGCGGCCGTCGTTCGCGAACACGCTGTTCACCGCGGCCAGGCCCGCGCCCATGATGATGCCGGCCTTGAGCGCGGGCGGCACGAAGCGCACCACGTGTTTGGCCATGCCGGTCGCGCCCAGGCCGATCGACAGCGTGCCGAGCATGAACTGGAACGCAATGAGCGCATGCACGCGATCCACGCCCTCCGGAAAGCCTTCGCAATAGGCAATGAGCAGCGGAATGGCCGGCGTGATCCAGCCGGGAACCACGGGGTCGCCGAGCAGATGATGGGTGAGATAGAACAGGCCGTTGAGCATGACCACGGCCAGGGCCGCCTCGAACGGCATGCCCAGCAGGTCCATCATCAAGGGAATGGCGGCCAGATCGACCGCACACATCAACAGGCCCTGCAGATAATCGGGCCATTCGAAACGATAGTGCAGAAACGGCAGCCGGATCTTGAACGGGCCCGCACCCCAGTACGGCGTCTCACCGCCGTCGCGCTGCTTGTATTGAAACATCGAAATCCGCCCGGTTTGGATGCGCGTAAGATAGCACTCGGATTGTGAATATTCAGATTTCCGGAATTCCATTCCACAGGGCCCCACCCGCCTGCAGGCGTCGAGCCCTGGCCTTAACAAGCCTTTGATGACAGGGGGCATACCATCCCCCCATCGGGCGGCGATGGGCCGCACCGAGACTTACGCACACGAGAAACAAGCGATGGATGTACCTTTCTGGGTCTGGGGCGCGACGATCGCCGGTATTCTGGCGTTGCTGATATTCGATTTCTTCGCGCACGTGCGCACCCCGCATGCGCCCTCGCTGAAAGAGGCCGGCGGCTGGTCGATCTTCTACGTGGTGCTGGCCATCATCTTCGGTATCGGCCTGTGGATGGTCTGGGGCCACGACCACGGCATCGAGTACTTCGCCGGCTATATCACCGAGAAAAGCCTCTCGGTCGACAACCTGTTCGTGTTCGTCATCATCATGGCCTCGTTCAAGGTCCCGGCCGAATTCCAGCAGAAGGTGCTGCTGATCGGCGTGGTGATCGCGCTGGTGCTACGCACCATTTTCATCGCCCTCGGTGCGGCCGCGATCGAGCACTTCTCCTGGGTGTTCTATATCTTCGGCATCTTCCTGCTGTATACCGCCTGGAGCCTGGCGCGCAGCAAGCACGACGAAGACGAGGAATACAAACCCAACATCATGGTGCGCCTGGCACAGAAATACCTGCCCGCCACCGACGAGTACGACGGCACCCGCCTGACCACGATCAAGAACGGCAAGCGCCTGATCACGCCCATGCTGATCGTGATGATCGCCATCGGCGCCACCGATATCCTGTTCGCACTGGATTCGATCCCGGCCATCTACGGGCTCA
>NZ_PBYA01000030.1 GCF_002729955.1 Salinisphaera sp.
CAGCAGGCCGGTGGCAGTACCGATATCGGTACGCCCCATCACCCGCGCCCAGCCGGTCGGATAGCGCACGATCCAGCCGATCGCGATCAGCCACCACAGGCAGGCCGCGCCGATGAGCAGATTGTCGACCGCGACCACCCAGAACTGGCTGCGCACCAGCGCGAACAGAAAGATCAGCAGCGCCGTGGCCAGTACGAGGAGTACGTGGCCGGTATCGCCCATACGCAACAGGCCGGCCCATTCCCAGGCACCCAAGAGCATGAGCACCGCAAACACCACGGTGATCGCGAACGTGGGCAGATACAGCATGCCCAATACCGCCAGGGGCACCAGAACCAGGGCTGTTGCGATACGGGTAGCGAGCACGCGGGTTATACGCCTGTCGCCGCCGTCTGCGGCAGGCGGCCGAAGCGGCGCTGGCGCTGGCCGAACCATTCGATGGCACAGGCCAGACTGTGGCCATCGAAATCCGGCCACAGCTCGTCGGAGAAATACAGCTCGCTGTAGGCGAGATCCCAGAGCAGAAAGTTGCTGATGCGGCGTTCGCCGCCGGTACGGATGAACAGATCCGGCGCCGCGTACTCGGCCAGCGCCATACGCGCGCCAAGGCTGTGCTCGTCTATGTCCTCGGGCGCGAGCCGGTTGTCGCAGCAGTCGCGGGCCAGCTGGCGCGCGGCCTGTACGAGATCCCAGCGCCCGCCGTAGTCGATGGCAATGACCAGATTCAGCGCGTCGTTGTCGCGGGTACGCTGTTCTGCCTGAGCCATTTCCTGCTGGAGCGCCTGCGAGAAATGCTCGCGCTCGCCGATGAAGCTCAGGCGTACGCCGGAGTCGTGCATGGAATCGATTTCGCGCCGGATCGTGCGCCGGAACAAATCGAGAAGCACGCGCACCTCGGTTTTGGGACGCTGCCAGTTCTCGCTGGAAAATGCGAACAATGTCAGTGTTTTAACCGACTGTTCTCGTGCACTTTCCACAATCGCCCGAACGGCCTGCGCGCCGGAACGATGCCCTGCCGCACGCGGCAGACCCCGCCGGTTCGCCCAGCGGCCGTTGCCGTCCATGATGATTGCGACGTGGTCGGGCACAGTCATATTCGCACCTGGCGCTCGAGTCAGATCGACGGTTTGTTCAAACCGTCATGATCTCCTTTTCCTTATCCTCGAGCAGGCTGTCGATCCGGTCGATGTGCTGATCGGTGAGCTTCTGGATTCGCGCTTCGCCACCGTGCTGGTCGTCGGCGCTGATTTCCTTTTCGTTCACCAGTTCCTTGAGCGTGGAGTTCGCGTCGCGACGGATGTTTCGAATCGCCACGCGCCCGTCCTCGGCCTCGGCACGAATGACCTTCACCAGATCCTTGCGGCGGTCCTCGGTCAGCGGCGGCAGTACAACGCGAATGACCTGCCCCGCCGTCGACGGGTTGAGGCCCAGGTCGGCTTTCATGATCGCCTTCTCGACCGGCTGCACCATGCTCTTTTCCCAGGGCTGGATGGTGATGGTGCGCGCATCTTCCAGGGAAATATTGGCGGCCTGGTTAAGCGGCACTTCGGAGCCGTAGTAGTCCACCGTCACGTGGTCGAGCAGGCTCGTGCTTGCCCGCCCGGTGCGGATCTTGCCGAAGTTCTCGCGCATGACGTTGATCGTCTTGTCCATGCGCTGCTGTGCGTCACTGTAAATCTCGTCAATCATCCGTTGCTTCTCGTCGTGTCGTTGTCGACCAGCGTACCCACGTCGTCGCCCGCGACGATGCGTGCCAGATCGCCGGCCCGGTTGATATCGAACACCCGTAGCGGCATGCCGTTGTCGCGGCAGAGCACGATCGCCGTGGTATCCATCACGCTCAGGCGCTGATCGATGACCTCATCGTACGTGAGGTGCGTGTATCGTTTTGCGCTGCTGTCGCGCATCGGGTCGGCGCTGTAGATACCGTCAACCTTGGTGGCCTTGAGCATGAGGTCGGCGTTGATCTCCACCGCCCGCAGGCTGGCCGCGGAGTCGGTCGTGAAAAACGGGTTGCCCGTACCGGCAGCGAAGATGACTACGCGCCCCTTCTCGAGATGGCGAATGGCCCGGCGCCGAATATAGTCCTCGCAGACCTGGTTGATACGAATCGCCGACATCACGCGTGCCGTCATCCCGGCATGCTCGATCGCATCCTGCAGGCCCAGCGCGTTGATGACGGTCGCCAGCATGCCCATCTGGTCGCCGGTGACTCGATCCATGCCGCGCCCGGCAAGCCCGACACCGCGGAAAATATTGCCGCCGCCGACCACGAGCGCGACTTGAACGCCCGACTCGATCAGCCCCTTGATCTCGGCGGCAAGTCGTTCGACCACCTCGGCAGAGATACCATAATCGGCTTGCCCCATGAGGGCCTCACCGCTGAGTTTCAGCAGAATGCGTTGGGTGGTCGGCTTGTTCTTGCTCATCGAGTGGCGCGGCAGTACGACAACATGAAGCGGCTCCTGGCCGGCAACGATAACTTACGACCCGATCGTGCGATACGGGCAGCTAAAAAAAAGCCGGCTGCCTGAGCAGCCGGCCGGTTCGCCCTCAGGCTGTCTTTTCGGCTTGCGCCTTGACCTCGGCAGCGAAGTCTTCCTGCTTCTTCTCGATCCCTTCGCCGACTTCCAGACGGGCATAGTCGGTCACGGTCGCGTTCTGCTGCTTGCACAGCTTTTCGACCGTGGTGTCCGGATCCTTCACGAACGGCTGACCCATGAGCGTGATTTCGCCCAGGTACTTGCGCAGACGCCCTTCCACCATCTTTTCGATGATGTCTTCGGGCTTGCCGCTGTCGCGGGCCTGCGCCATCAACAGTTCCTTTTCCGCGTCGCGGCGCTCCTGCGGCACGTCGTCGGCCGACAGATGGGCCGGTGCGGTCGCCGCCACATGCATCGCCAGATCGCGTGCCAACTCGCTTTCACCGCCGGCCACTGCAACGGCACTGCCGATACGCGCGCCGTGCATGTAGACATCGAGCTTGCCGTCACCGGCCTCGATGCGGCGGAAACGACGAATGGTGATGTTCTCGCCGAGCTTGGCGACCAGCGCACGACGCTTGGCGTCCAGGCTTTCGCCGTCGACTTCGATCGCGGCCAGTGCCTCGGCGTCGGCCGGCGCGTGATCCAGCGCGGTGCGGGCGGCCAGTTCCGCGAAATTCACGAAATCGTCGTTCTTGCCAACGAAGTCGGTTTCGCAGTTGGCTTCCAGCAGCACGGCGACGGTCTTGTCATCCGACACGGCCGTTGCGATACGGCCTTCCGCGGCCACGCGGCCGGCTTTCTTGTCGGCCTTGGCCAGGCCTTCGCGCCGCATGTTGTCGGCCGCGGCATCGATATCGCCATCGGTGGCGGTGAGTGCCTTCTTGCACTCCATCATGCCGGCGCCGGTGCGTTCACGTAGTTCTTTAACCAGAGCAGCACTAATTGCCATGATTCGTTCTCCGCAAAATTTGGGTAGCGGCCGGGCCGGCGCGTCGATCACGCACCGGCCCGGACGAGATTACTTGTCGGCCTGCTTGGGGTCGGCCTGTTCCGGGTTTTCCGACGGCACGGAGGCGACGTCGCCCAGCGAGGCGGTTGCAGTCGGCTCGGCTTCGCCCTGCGACTCCTGAATGACGGAGTTCTGCGTGGCTTCGCTCGCCGCCTGGGCCTCGGCCGGCTTGCCCGGCTCGTGGCTGGCGCCCTGCGCCTGAACTTCGACCATGTCATCTTCCTGGCCGGAGAAATCGCCCTTGCTGCCGCGCCCCGCCAGTACGGCGTCGGCGACCATTTCGCTGTAGATGCGAATGGCACGGATCGCGTCGTCGTTGCCGGGAATGACCACGTCGATGTTTTCCGGCGAGCAGTTGGTATCGACCACGGCGATGACTGGAATCCCCAGCTTGCGGGCTTCGTCGACAGCGATCTTTTCGAAGCCGACGTCAATGATGAACAGCGCATCGGGCAGGCTGGTCATTTCCTTGATGCCGCCGATGCCGCGCTCGAGCTTGTCGCGCTCGCGATAGAGATCCAGCGCTTCGCGCTTGTTGAGCTTGCGGATCGAACCGTCTTCGATCATCTGCTCCAGGTCGTGCAGACGCTGGATCGAGTTCTTGACCGTCTTGAAGTTGGTCAGCATGCCGCCGAGCCAACGATGATTGACGAAAGGCATGCCGCAGCGCTGTGCCTGCTTGCCCACGGCTTCGCGCGCGGCGCGCTTGGTGCCCACGAACATCACGTTGCCGCCATTGGCGGACAGACGGCTGATGTAGTTGTAGGCGTCCTTGAAGAGCGGCAGAGTCTCTTCGAGGTTGATGATATGGATTTTGTTGCGCTGGCCAAAGATGTAGGGGGCCATCTTGGGGTTCCAGTAACGGGTACGGTGGCCGAAATGAACCCCCGCCTCGAGCAACTGGCGCATGCTGATCTGACTCATGGATTGTCTCCGGGTTGTGGCTTACGCGCATCCCATGAAACAACCGGTCTGCATCTACAGACAGGCACCCCGTTTCATGTGCCGACACGCGTGCGGATTTTCGATATCGAATACGGTCATTATCGACCGTTTAACTAGCGCGTTCCCGGCCTTCGATTGCCGCGAACGCGAGCGGTTTATACCATAGCGACCGTTTTCAGGCTAGCGTCGGTCGCAATTCGACCGACATCCCACGACGACTTTCAAGGATCGAAACGCATGGCCGTGACCATCAAGACCCCCGAAGAACAGGACAAGATGCGCGAAGCCGGCCGCCTGGCCGCGCAGGTCCTGGACATGATCACGCCGCATGTACAGCCCGGGGTGACCACTGACGAACTCAACACCCTCTGTCACGAATACATGGTCGACGAGCTGGGCACCACGCCCGCCCCGCTGAATTACCACGGCTTTCCGAAATCCATCTGCACGTCGATCAATCATGTGGTCTGCCACGGCATACCCGGCGAGAAGGCGCTCAAGAAAGGCGACGCGATGAATATCGACGTCACCCTGATCAAGGACGGCTACCACGGCGACAGCTCGCGCATGTATTTCGCCGGCGAACCCTCGATCAAGGCCCGCCGCCTGTCGGACATTGCCGAAGCCGCGCTCTACAAGGGCATCGACGTCGTGCGTCCCGGCGCGACGCTCGGGGATATCGGCGCGACGATTCAGGCCTATGTCGAGTCCCAACGCGCCTCGGTGGTACGCGAATACTGCGGCCACGGTATCGGACTGGGGTTTCATGAAGAGCCGCAGGTACTGCACTACGGCAAGCCCGGCCAGGGACTGCGCCTGGAAGCGGGCATGACCTTCACCATCGAACCCATGGTCAACGCGGGTAAGCGCCACGTTAAAGTGCTGCCGGACGGCTGGACGGTGGTCACGAAGGATCATTCGCTCTCGGCCCAGTGGGAACACACGATCCTGGTAACCGATGACGGCGCCGAGATTCTCACTCCCAGCCAGCTGAGCGCCTGATGGGCCAGTCCGTTGATGCACGCCGCCGTGCCCAGGCCGACCTGGGCGACTGGGACGCGTTCATCGCCCGGGCGGCGCAGGCCGAGGGCGCATCGATTGCCCAGGCCCGCGAATATCTGGACGCGGGCCGAAAACGTATCGAACAGGCGTTTCGTGCCGGCGCGCACGTAGACGTACTGGTGGAGGCGCGCAGCGCCCTGGTGGACGCCGTTCTGGGCAGCGCGTGGCGCGCCCTGGCCGATTCCGCCAACGCCTGCCTCGTGGCCGTGGGCGGCTACGGCCGCGGCGAGCTGCTGCCGCATTCCGATATCGACGTGCTGATCCTGTACCGCCAGGGCACGCTGGACGACGTGGGCCCCGCGCTTGAGCGGTTTCTGACCCATCTATGGGATATCGGACTGGAAGTGGGCCATAGCGTGCGCTCGCCCGCCGAATGCGCCGAGCAGGCCGAAGCCGATATCACCATCATGACGAACCTGATGGAGTCGCGCGCGCTGGCGGGTGACCCCGCGCTGTTCGCGGCCATGCGGGCCGCGACCTCGGTCGAACATATCTGGCCGTCGGCCGAGTTTTTCAAGGCGAAGATAGAGGAACAGCAGGCACGCCACGCCCGCTATGACGAAACCGCCTACAAGCTCGAACCCAACACCAAGGAGTCGCCGGGCGGTCTACGCGACATCCAGACGATCGCCTGGGTCGCCAAACGCCAGTTCGCCGCACAGACGCTGGACGGACTGGTCGATTACGGCTTCTTGAGTGAACGCGAGTTCACCGAACTCAAGCGTGGGCAGATCTTTCTATGGCGCGTACGCTTCGCCCTGCATACGCTGACCGACCGCCCCGAAGACCGGCTGCTGTTTGACCATCAAATCCAGATCGCAAAGCTACTCGGATACGAGGACGAAGAGAACAACCTCGCCGTCGAGCAGTTCATGCAGAAGTACTATCGTAATATCAAAGCGTTAACCGCGCTTAACGATATTCTTCTTCAACTTTTCTCCGAGGCGATCCTGCACTTCGGCGACGACGAACGGCCGCGGTCGATCAATGAGCGGTTCCAGTCGCGTCACGGCTTTATCGAAGTGACCGGCGACGACGTGTTCGTCAAACATCCCAGCGCCCTGCTCGAGATCTTCTATCTCATGCAGACCCGGCCACGGCTGACCGGCATTCGTGCACATACCCTGCGACTGATGCGGCGCGACCGCCACCTGATCGACAAAACGTTCCGCAATTCAATCCACTGCCGCCGTTTGTTCACGGAAATACTGCGCCAGCGCAGCGGTGTGACCCGGGCCCTGCGGCGGATGAACCGATACGGCATTCTCGGCCGCTACCTGCCGAATTTCGGCAAGATCATCGGGCGGATGCAGTATGACCTGTTTCATACGCTTACCGTCGACGAACACACTCTGTTCGTCATCCGCAACCTGCGGCGGCTCGTGCTACCCCGCTTTCAGCATGAGCTGCCGTTCGCCAGCGAGCTGATGCAGTCGCTCAACAAGCCGCAGATCCTCTATATCGCCGGGCTTATGCACGATATTGCCAAGGGCCGCGGCGGCGATCATTCCGAGCTGGGCGCGGCGGACGCTCGCAAGTTCTGTGCGGATCACGGTATCTCCTCGGACGATACCGATCTGGTGTGCTGGCTGGTTCGTCAGCACCTGTTGATGTCGATGACTGCACAACGTCGTGATATCAACGACGTACAGGTGGTTAATGAGTTCGCACGTGAAGTCGGCAGCCGGGAGCGACTCGATCGGCTGTTCCTTCTCACGGTTTGCGATATTCGTGCCACTAACCCCAATCTGTGGAACTCGTGGAAGGAAAGCCTGTTGGTGGACCTGTACACGAACACGCGGCGTGCCCTGGAGCGCGGCCTCGACGACCCGCTCAGCGAAGCGGAACTGGTCGCGGAAACCCGTAGCGCCGCAGCCGCCATGCTTACGCGCTCCCGCGTAAATACACCTAAATTCAAGGCGGTATGGGCACGTTTTGATCCGGAATATTTCCTGCGCCACAGTCCGGAAGAAATCGCGCGTCAGACCCGGGCTATCGTCACTCACGACGGCGACGGCCCGCTGGTCTCGGTAGCGGAGATTACCGACCAGGGCAGCACCCTGTTCGTCTATACCCGCGATCGCAACTATCTGTTCGGCGTGGCGACCGGTGTGCTTGCACAACTGGGACTGTCGATTCTCGACGCACGGATCAACACCACCAGCGACGATTACACCCTCGACACCTACGTGATCTGTGAAAGCGACGGCCAGCCCATCAAGGAGGTCTATCGGCGCCGCGAGATCGAGGACACCCTCAGTGCCGCCATCGCCAATCCGGAAGTCGAGAGCATCGAAGTCACCCGCCGCGCTTCACGCCGCAGCCGTTACTTCAACGTACCGACGCAGATCTATTTCAGCGAAACGCCGGAGCGCGCCTGTACGATCATGGAGGTCGTCACCGCCGACCGTCCCGGCCTGCTTTCGGTAATCGGCGACATCTTCTACCAGAACGGCATTCTGCTGGAGACGGCCAAGATCGCCACCATTGGCGAACGCGCCGAAGACGTGTTCTTCATTACCGACAGCGATCATGCCCCCATACGGGATCGCGCGACGCGTACACGCCTGCGCGAAACCCTGACCAACGAACTCGACAAGAACGGCCCATGAACCCTCGCCTCGACGCCCTGCAGCCGTATCCCTTCGAACGGCTGGCCGCACTTTTGCGCGACACCGCACCCAACAGCAGGCGGACGCCGATTTCTCTGGCCATCGGCGAACCCCAGCATCCACCGGCCGAAGTGGCGAAAACGGCACTCATCGACGCACTGGATGGCATCGCCCACTACCCGCCCACGAAAGGCAGCGACGCGCTACGCGCCGCGATCGGCGACTGGTTGGCATGGCGCTTTAACGTTGGCCGGCAAGCGATTGACGATACGCGACATATTCTTCCCGCTGCCGGCACACGCGAGGCGCTGTTCTCGTTTGCACAGGCGGTCGTGGATGCCAGCCGCCCGGGGGCGGCGGTCGCCATGCCCAACCCCGGCTATCAGATCTACGAAGGTGCGGCGCTGTTGGCAGGCGCCGAGCCGTTGTATCTGCCCTGTCTGCCCGACACCGGTTTTCTGGCCGATCTGGACGCCCTGAGCGAAGCCGAATGGGATCGCGTACAGCTTCTCTATCTGTGTTCGCCGGGCAACCCGACCGGGGCGGTGGCCGACCGGGCCTATTTCGAACGCGCCCTGGAACTGGCCGACAGGCACGATTTCATCATCGCCTCGGACGAGTGCTACAGCGAGATCTATGCCGACGAAAGTGCGCCTCCGCCCGGCCTGCTGGATATCGCCCATGCCCAGGGGCGCGATGACTTTGCCCGCTGCGTGGTCTTCCACAGCCTGTCCAAGCGTTCCAATCTGCCGGGGCTGCGCTCCGGCTTTGTCGCCGGCGACGGCGCGGTGCTGGCCGACTATCTGCGCTATCGCACCTATCACGGTGCAACGCTCGGCCAGCACGTACAGGCGGCCAGCATTGCCGCCTGGCGCGACGAAACCCATGTTCGTGCCAACCGCGACCGCTATCGCGAGAAATACGCGGCGGTGATGCCGCTGCTCGAGCCGCTATGCGATGTCACCCGCCCGGCGGGTTCCTTCTATCTGTGGCCGTCCTTCGATGCCAGCGACGAGGATCTGACCCGCGCCGCGCTGCGCGACGAAAACCTGCGTGTGGTGCCCGGTCGTTATCTGGCGCGGGCGGCGGGCGGCGTCAACCCCGGTATGGGTCGCCTGCGACTATCGCTGGTCGCCTCGACCCAAGACTGCGTCGAGGCCGCGACGCGGCTGGCCCGGGTGTGCGAAGCGTTGCCCCGCTGAGTTAAACTCCCGCGCCCCACAACCATTCATATCGCGCGTTCGTCGATCGCGCAGCAAGGAGTCGCTATGGCCGATACGCAGCAGATCATCGAAGAGGCTTTCGAGAACCGCGCCAACATTTCCCCGGAGAACGCGAGCGACGCCGTACGCGACGCGGTACAGAGCGCGCTCGACATGCTCGATTCCGGCGCTGCGCGGGTGGCCGAACCCACCGCCGATGGCTGGGTGGTCAACGAATGGCTCAAGAAAGCGGTACTGCTGTCGTTTCGCCTGCGCGACAACACGCCCATCGATGGCGCGCATACGCGCTATTTCGACAAGGTGCCGTCGAAGTACGCCCACTACGACGCCGACGACTTCCAGAAGCAGGGCGCGCGTATCGTACCGCCGGCCATGGTACGACGCGGCGCGCATGTCGCCGCCGGCGCGGTGATCATGCCCAGTTACGTCAACATCGGTGCCTATGTGGGCAGCGGTGCGATGATCGACACCTGGGCCACCGTCGGCTCCTGTGCGCAGGTCGGCGAGAACGTGCATCTATCCGGCGGTGCGGGCCTGGGTGGCGTACTCGAGCCGCTCCAGGCCGCGCCCACCATCATCGAAGACAATTGCTTCATCGGCGCGCGCTCGGAAATCGTTGAAGGCGTACGCGTCGGCAAGGGCTCGGTCATCTCGATGGGTGTGTTCATCGGCGCGTCGACCCCGATCTACGACCGTGAAGCGGATCAGATCCTGCACGGCGAAGTCCCGGCCGGTTCCGTGGTGGTGGCCGGTAGCCTGCCGCGCGACAACGGCCGCTACAGCATCAACGCCGCCATCATCGTCAAGAAGGTCGATGAAGGCACGCGAGCCAAGGTCGGCATCAACGAACTGCTGCGCGGCGCCTGAGCACGATGATTCGTATCTACGGCATCGCCAGCTGTGATACCTGCCGCAAGGCGCGTCAGTGGCTAACCGCCGCGGGCATCGAGCACGAGTGGATCGACCTGCGCGCTGACGGCACCAGCCGCGAGCGCCTCGAGCAATGGCGGGACGCGCTTGGCGATGCCGCGCTGATCAACAAGCGCAGCAAGACTTGGCGCGATTTCGATGCCGAGCAGAAACAGGCCACCGAAGCCGACCCGCTGCCCGTACTCGTCGATAATCCGACGCTGATCAAACGCCCGATACTGGAAACGCCGACCGCTACCCTGGCCGGCTTTTCTGCAAGCCGCTACGAGGCGGCCCTGGCCGGCGCCGACTGATGACGGACGAAGCGCTCGAACTGACCCGAACGCTGATTCAGCGCGAGTCGGTCACCCCGGCCGACGGCGGCTGCCAGAAACTCATCGGCGAACGACTGGCCGCGGCCGGCTTCGCCGTCGAGCACCTGCGCTTCGGCGAGGTGGACAACCTCTGGGCCGTGGCCGGCGATAGCGGCCCGCTGCTGTGCTTTGCCGGCCATACCGATGTGGTGCCGCCCGGCCCGCTCGACGACTGGGCGCAGGGTCCGTTCGAGGCCACGGTCGAAGACGGCTGGCTGATCGGGCGTGGCGCGGCCGATATGAAATCCAGCGTTGCCGCCATGGTATGCGCCGCCGAGCGCTTTCGTGACCGTCACCCCGATCATCCGGGACGGCTGGCCTTCTTGCTGACGAGCGACGAGGAAGGTCCGGCGGTGGACGGCACGCGTGCGGTCATGCAATGGCTCGGCGAACGCGATATCACAATCGACTACTGCCTCGTGGGCGAGCCGTCGTCGTCGGACACGCTCGGGGATACGGTCAAGAACGGCCGGCGCGGCAGCCTCAACGGCCATGCCCGGGTGAAAGGACGCCAGGGCCACGTTGCCTATCCACACAAGGCCGACAATGCGCTGCATCGGCTGCTCGCCCTGCTCGCCGATCTGGCCGCGCACCGCTGGGATGACGGCGACGAGTTCTTTCCGCCCACGTCGTTTCAGGTATCCAACCTCAACGCCGGCACGGGGGCCGAAAACGTAATCCCCGGCGTGGCCGAGGCGCGCTTCAACTGGCGCTTCAACCCGCGACAGGACGAAGCCTCGATCCGTGCGCATGTCGAGCAGCGCTGCGAGGCGCACGGCATCGATACCGAGTCGATCCAGTGGCGACTCTCCGGATCACCTTTCATCACCCGCGAAGGCGCTCTGATCGACGCCACCCGCGCCGCCATCCTCAGCCAGACCGGCGTCGACACGTTGCTTTCAACCGCTGGCGGCACCTCGGATGGGCGCTTTATCGCACCGACCGGCGCCCAGGTACTGGAACTCGGCCCGCTCAACGACACCATCCACCAGGCCAATGAACGCATCCCGGCCGAAGACGTCGCGCGTTTGAGCCATATCTATGAAGACATCGTCGCGCGTCTTCTGAACTAGCGCTGCGCACCAACCCCGCTTGCGATTTTCAAAGAACTGGGCCGTTTGCGTAGGGAAGCTTCACTTATCAACTCGGCATGGAAATCGATCATTTCGCGGGTTGATAACTGGGTTAGGCGAACGCGTATGTACAACAGCCAACGCCCGCAAATAAAGCATTACCCGTAGATTGCAGCATTACTCTGCGCGTTCGCAGCACGGCATCCGACCGTGATTGTCCGCAGATCAACACAGATTCACGCAGAGCTAGGCAGAGCTAGGCCGGTAAGCTAATAGCACGGGGTGAGCGCAGTGCCCGAGTCTTGGACGCCGAGCACACATAGTCTTCGCTTGAATCTGCGTTGATCTGCGTCGATCTGCGGACATTGCCTTTAGAACGCCGCCCGCGGCGTGGAACCGTGCGCCGGCGCGGGCCGGGCAAGCCATCGCGCTAATCCAAACGATTGGCGACCACCCGTGCACGAAACGCCACGCGGCGGCTGCCGAGCCATTCGTCGAGTTTCTGATCGGCGTGGTGGTAGGCGCGAAACACGATCTCGTCGAGTTCGTCCCAGTCGAACATGCTGATCCCGCCCACCGGCATATGCAGCACCAGATCCGCGCGCGCGTCGATATCCCGGCTTTCGCGTTCGCTGGTGAGCGTGGCCGTATGAAACAGAATCTTGAACATGTTCAGATGGCGTGCGCTCGAGCCCAACGACAGCAACGAGGCCGTTTCGGCGTCTTCGGCCATTTCCACCCGCAGATCAGTGGCCCGGCTGACGTCCGATACGATCACCTGCCCGCGCCCCATGGCGGCCATCACGTCAAAGGGAATGGCGTTGAGCAGCCCGCCATCCACCAGCAGATCGCCCCGGTGCACCAGCGGCGGCGCAATGCCGGGCACGGCCATGCTCGCGCCGACCCAGGTCGCTACCTCGCCCTGCTCGTGCACCACCGGCACGCCGCGCGTGAGGTTCGTGCTCAGGCAGTAAAACGGAATATCCAGATCCTCGATATGTCGGTCGCCGTAGAGCGTCTTCAGCTGGCGTCGGAACTTTTCCGCGCTGATCAGCGAAATACGCGACAACGAATAATCGTTGAGAAAACGCCCGGTCACGAACGTCTCGCGCATGCGGGCAAGCATCTGCTGGGCATCCAGGCCCATCGCCACCATGGCGGCGACCATCGCGCCCATGCTGGTACCGCCGACCGCATCGATCGGGATACCCTTTTCCTGCATCGCCCGAACCAGGCCGATATGCGCAAAGCCTCGGGCGCCACCGCCACCCAGCACCAGGCATACCGCCCGTCCGGAGATCATGCGCGCCAGGCGGGCCATCTGGGCGCCCGGCAGGCCGATCGCCACCCGGTGCTGGGCAGCGGCGCCGGCGGTATCGCGCCAGGCCCGTGCCGAATAGCCGCCCTGTTCGGGCACGAGCACGACCATTTCCTGCGGCGCGCGCAGCGCCTGCTCGCGAATCCAGACCAGGTTTCGTGAGGCGAAGGGGCGCTGGTCGCCATGGGCGATCAAGATCACGCGATCGGCCTGGCGCAGGCAACGTCGGGTCCAGGGGTCGGGCTCGGTGCTGGCCTCGTAGACGATATAGCGATACCGCTCTTCCAGCTGCGTGAGCCAGCCCGATACTGCGCGGTTGCGCTCGCCGATGCCCATGTCCACCGATGCGGCACCCGCGCCAAGTGCGGCGTCGACGCGCTGAGCATCCAGGCGCAGGGTCGATGCCGCCTGCCCGAGTTCACCGGCCAGGGCACGCGAGAAGGCGGCCACGTCGATGCCCGGATGTGCCGGCACCACGGCATAGGTACGCGCGCTGCGCACGCTTTCGCGCTGTGGGGCGGGTTTGACCGCGCGCAGGCGCTGCACGATCTGACGCGTGACCCGCAGCATGGCTTTGGGATAACGCTCCACCAGCGTTTCGAATACGTCCCGCGAGATACGAATCAGCGCGGTATCGCGTAGCGCGAAGGCATCGGAGGAATGCAGCTCGGCGGTAATCAGCGTGATTTCGCCCACCGTCTCGCCGGCGCTGCTCTCGCCCAGCAGCAACGGCGCAGCATCCTCCTGCGGCTGCACGACGCGAATACGCCCGGAAACCACCAGGTAGAGCGAATCGCTGGTTTCGCCGACGCGGAACAGATATTGGCCGCCGCCCAGTTCGAGCCACTGCGCGCTCGCTGCAACCGAGCGCAGCGCACGCCGATCCAGCTCCCGGAACAGGGCGCTGGCTTTGAGTGCAGAAACGATATCCATGCGGCGCATCATGCACTTATTCGGCGCACAAAAAAGCCCGGCCGCGGCCGGGCTTTTTCGCTACGCCGACATCAAGGCTCAGGCAGCCTCTTCCATGTCCGCGCTGTACTCGCCGCGTGCGGCCGCGCCGTTGTTGCGGGCACGCTTGAGATAGGCCTTCTGGGCCGCGGCAATGTTCTCGTCCTTGCCGCCCCAGGCCGCCAGCGCCGGCGCCTGCAGCGCACGTCCATAGGAGAAGCTCAGCTTCCACGGCTGCGGGCCCATGCGGTTCATGGCATCCAGATGCGCGGTCGCCAGTTCATCGCTCTGCCCGCCGGACAGGAAGACGATACCGGGCACGGCCGCCGGCACCCGACGCTTGAGACAACGCAAGGTGGCCTGCGCCACCTGCTCGACCCCGGCCTGCTGCGGGCACTGCTTGCCGGCAATGACCATATTCGGCTTGAGCAGCATGCCTTCGAGCATGACGTTCTGGGCCTTGAGCTCGGCGAACACCGCGTCGAGCACACGATCGGTGACTTCCTCGCAGCGTTCGATCGAGTTCGCGCCGTCCATCAGCACTTCCGGCTCGACGATCGGCACGATGCCCGCTTCCTGGCAAAGCGCGGCATAGCGTGCCAGCGCATGGGCGTTAACGTGGATGCAGTAGTCGCTCGGGCGGTCGTCGGCGATATCGATCACGCCGCGCCACTTGGCAAAGCGTGCGCCGGCTTCGGCGTAGTCGGCAAGACGCTCGCGCAGGCCGTCCAGGCCTTCCGTGACTTTTTCTTCGGGGTTGCCGGCGAGAGGCTTGGCGCCCTTGTCGACCTTGATGCCGGGGATGACGCCCTGATCGGCCAACAGCTTCGGAAACGGCGTGCCGTCGTCGGCCTTCTGGAACAGCGTTTCCTCGAACAGGATCACACCGCTGATGTAGTCCTGCGCGCCGTCGGCGGTGAACAGCAAATTGCGATACGTCTGCCGAGTCTTTTCGGTCGACTCCACCCCAATGCTGTCGAGACGCTTCTTGATGGTGCCGGTCGATTCGTCGGCGGCGAGAATGCCTTTGCCGTCGACCATAAGTGCTTTTGCCGTATCGATAAGTGCTTGTTCGTGCATGCGCGAATCCTTGTTGGGCCAATTTGCCGCGATTTTACCGCAAATTATTGCCGATGGAGAAACGCTCGAGCCAACATCCCGTCGGCGTCCCAGGCGCGCGAGGCGCGGCCACGAATCGGCCCCGATGGTTGAACGCCAGCCGCACAGCGGCGCAGGCGACCCGTACGGACCTGGCTTGAACGGTGGGCTGTTCAGGATAGCGGCGCGGGAATGGCGGAGAGGGTGGGATTCGAACCCACGAGGGGCGTGAACCCCTGCCGGTTTTCAAGACCGGTGCATTCAACCGCTCTGCCACCTCTCCGGCGTGCGCGCTGCGCATTGTCCGAGACAGCACAGGCCCAGCGCAAGCCCGCCCATCAAACTGCAGTTGCCATGCAATGGCACCAGTCTTGCTTAAGGCGTTCGGGCGCAACGCGAAAACCAAGCCGACGCACTGCTTTGGCACAAACCGCGAGGCGCCCTGCGCTCGATGTCGAGCATATCCATACACCCATTGGGGACACCATAAAATCAAGGCTCTCGTTCAGCCTGTTACTGCTGGGCGCACTGCTGTCCGGCTGCAGCGATTCCGACAACGATAACGCCGCCGTCGATAACGACACGACGACGCCCGCCGAACCGGCCACTTTCAACTTCGTTGAAGGCACCATCGACCAGGCTCATGCGGCAATGCGGGCCGGCACACTGACCTGCCAGGCGCTGGTACAGGGCTATATCGATCGCATCGAAGCCTATGACGATACCGGGCCGAGTCTGCACGCGGTCATCAATCTCAATCCGCGCGCGCTCGATCGTGCCCGTACGCTGGATCGCAACTATGCCGTCGATGGCCCGAGCGGCCCGCTGCACTGCGTGCCGGTCCTGCTCAAGGACAACTTCGACACCGCCGACGTCACCACGACCGCCGGCGGTACGGCCATGCAGTACAACCGCTCACCCGACGATGCCTTCTCGGTGAAGGGTATCGTGGACGCGGGTGGCATCATCCTGGGCAAGGCGAACCTTGACGAATTTGCGTTCGGCTTTACCGGCAGCAGCTCGCTCGAAGGCCAGGTCAAGAATGCCTACGACCCGAGCAAAGGCCCGGGCGGTTCATCGTCCGGCACGGGTGCGGCCATCGCTGCCAGCTTCGCCATGGCCGGCACCGGCAGCGATACCGGCGGCTCCATTCGTGTGCCCTCCAGCCTTGAAGGTCTGGTGGGAATACGGCCCAGCCTGCGACTGGTGAGCCAGGACGGCATCGTCCCGCTGGCTGCATCCCAGGACACCGGCGGGCCCATGTGTCGAACGGTTCAGGACTGTGCGCTCATGCTCGATGCCATGGTCGGCTTCGACGACGGCCCCTATGCCAACCAGCGCCAGGCCTTTGCCTACGACTCGGCGGCGATCGAAACCGCCGAGAACTACAAGGTCATCACCAACGTCCCCGCCACCTACACCGACTACCTCGACCCGAACGGTCTCGAAGGCGTACGCATCGCAGCTCTGCAACCGCTATTTGGCGATGGCAACGACGACAATGCCCAGGTCCAGGCCACGATCCGCAAGGCCATCGAGGCCATGCGCGCGGCCGGGGCCACCGTGGACGTACTCACGGCGGCCGACCTGACCGCCCGCAACGTGTCGCTCGATACCTTGACCGGTTTTGCCAGCAATTCGCGCTTCGAGTTCCGCAACGATCTCACCGCCTACCTGATGAGCTGGCCCTCGAATCTGGATGGGCACCTGCGCAGCTTCGATGCCGTCGAAGCCAGCGGCGGCTACCAATCACGCAATACGGGTACTTTTGCTTTCTACGGCGAGATCGGCCGCGCAATCGAGAATGAAAACGACACCAGCGCTCAGGCCGTGGCGTATCGACAGGACTACCAGCGCAACCTCCAACAGCGGCCCACGATCGTACGTGGCGGCTTGATGCGTATCCTCGACAATCGCGACGCAGACGGCCTCGACGCAAACGCCCTTGGCGCGCCCTACGACGCCCTGCTCTATCCCTCGGTACTCGGCCTCGCACCCGCCCTGGGCCGCTCGCCAAGTACCGGGAGCAATAATCGACTCAGCCCATACTCTGGCTTCCCGGCACTGAGCATGCCTGCCGGTATGGCAAAGCCCGCGGGTAACGACAGCGCCCCCGCGCTGCCGGTGGGCATGGAACTGCTGGCACGCGAGTTCGACGAGCCGACGCTGATTCGTATTGCCTATGGCTACCAGCAGAAAGCCCAGCCGCGCAGCGCGCCGACGTTCACGCCCGAACTGGCCGCCAACGACGACTAGTCTCGAACCAAGCCCATAATGCGGCCCGCCGTACTGGCGGGCCGTACTTGCAGCAAGGTTTCCCGCATCCCGAGCACCGCGCTAAAGACAATCGTTGTTTGCGCGCAAACGTTTCTCTATAATCCGCGGCTTGCCGAATCCGGAGCCGGGGTAGCTCAGTCGGTAGAGCAACTGATTCGTAATTAGTAGGTCGGAGGTTCGATTCCTCTCCCCGGCACCACTTGGCATTTATAATCAGGCAGTTAGGGGTTAATTGTTGGCTTACCCAACATTCCACCCAACACCCGATTCAGGCTCATACCTGGGCGGATCGCAGAGCGATCTGGTCCCGATAGCCGCTTAACTCTCCTCCTTGACCCGCCTAGGCGCGGCCATTGCCGCCCGACGCTGTAGCCTGATGCCGGGATTCAGACGAACCCGCTACAACCTTGTGCGGTAGTCCGAGTCTGCACGAGCAATCCGGAGATATTCTAGCGGGCAAACCGGCGACGGCGCGCAGACTCGGTCGGATGCGGTCCCTGCGGCCGGGTTACCTAACCTAGCGCGCGCAGATTAACTCATGCACCGAAAAGATAGGTTAGGTTCCTAATATACCGCGCGTCATTGCTGCGCGAGTATCTCGCCAACAGGGTCGGCAAATAGCTGAGTATCGAGGATAGCGATGTCTGCCAATTGCTTTTGCTATCGGACATAGTCCGTTTCGTTAATCGCGAGCGGTACCGGAAAGACTACGATGGCGCATAAATCGCGAGCGAAACCGAAGGGCTTGGACCGGCCATTGAATGGGATGGCCCCTAGCTCGTGCGAACATTGCCCGAGGCTAAGGCTTGAGCGTTAAGCGAGGCCCTAGACCCACATTCTTTTATCGGCCAGCGAAGAAGACGTGTAAAACCGACGTCGCAAAGTCGCTAGTCCAACGGATTCGTGAAGTGCTAGCGTTACGGCATCGTGATGGGGGCGTCGGATGCTAGTCGATAATCGTAAGCACGGAAATGTCGGGGACCTGATCTCCGACCACCTTAGTGCGGGTTCAAGCTTACTGATGCTTTCGTCGTCCCTTTCAGCGTTTGCGTTCGACGCACTACGCAACTCACTAATACAGATCGAATCAGCGCGCGTCCTTGTCCCTGCGCTTGACGAAGATAGTTCGGTGGCCGATACGCTCAAGCTCGCCGGCGACGCCCATGAACGATCGCTGCGAAATCGATTGATCCTGCCTGCCGTGGCTCGCGAGTTCAGCGACTGGATTGAATCGAAGTCTTTAGTTCGATCAATGAAGCGGCCGGCTGGTCATAATCTCTTCGTTACCGAACGAGATGATCGTTCTCTATTTGCCCTGCATGGCAGCTCTTCCTTTAACGCTGTAGGTATCGGTCGTATTCCCGGCGAGGGTTACGACCTGAACAACGCGAGCGACAACGCGGATGAAGCAGCTGCGCTGGCAGAGAGCTTTCAAACGATGTGGGCTGACGCTGGTGCTTCTCGCGACGCGAAATATGGCGTGCTGCAAGCACTCGAAAACCTTTACGCAGACAAATCCCCCGAGCAGATCTACTTCTTGATGCTGCACGCCCTCTTCGAGGACTACCTCGGCGAGCTGGATGAAGAAAACATCATCAAGACCCGTACGGGCATCAAGGACACGGTCGTCTGGAACAAGCTGTACCGCTTCCAGCGCGACGGGGTGCTGGGCGCGATCGACAAGATCGAGCGCTTCAACGGCTGCATCCTGGCGGACAGCGTGGGCTTGGGGAAAACATTCGAAGCGCTGGCGGTGATCAAGTATTACGAGCTGCGCAACGACCGCGTGCTCGTGCTCGCACCCAAGAAGCTGCGCGAGAACTGGACGCTCTATACCGTCAACGACACGCGCAATCTGCTCGCCGATGACCGCTTCAACTTCGACGTGCTCAACCACACGGATCTGACGCGCGAAGGCGGATATTCCGGTGAAATCAACCTCGAGACGGTCAACTGGGGCAATTACGACCTCATCGTCATCGACGAGTCGCACAACTTCCGCAACAACCCGCCTCGCAAGGATGGGCTCACCCGTTACGGCCGGCTCATGCGCGACATTATCCGCGCCGGCGTGAAAACCAAGGTGCTCATGTTGTCGGCCACGCCGGTCAACAACCGCATGAACGACCTGAAGAACCAGATCGCCTTTATCACCGAAGGCCGCGACGATGCGCTATACAACGAAGGCGTAGCTAGCATCGACGCCACGCTGCGCGGTGCGCAAAAACGCTTCAACGCCTGGCTTCGCGAGGACGAAGAGACCCGCTCCTCTGCCAGTTTGCTGGATGCGCTCAACTTCGACTACTTCAGCCTGCTCGATCGCCTGACCATCGCGCGCTCGCGAAAACACGTCGAAAAATACTACGACATGAGCGAGATCGGCAGCTTCCCGCGCCGTCTTTCGCCGCACAATCTCTACCCCGCCATCGACAGCGAAAACCAGTTCCCCGAGCTGCGGGAAATCAACCGCGATATCCGGCGCCTGAACTTGAGCGCCTACGCGCCGCTGAAATACGTGTTGGCCGAGAAATTGCCCGAGTACAGCCGTAAGTACGACATGACCATGGCCAGCGGCTCGGTTTTCAAGCAGATCGACCGCGAGGAAAGCCTGATCCACCTCATGCGCGTGAACTTGCTCAAGCGCATGGAGAGCTCGATCCACGCCTTCGCGCTGACCGTGAATAAGCTGTTGGAGGGCGTACGCGAACTCAAAGAACGCCTCGACAACCACGACGCCTCCGATATCGAGGAATGGAGCATCGAGGACATCGCCGTCGAAGACAACGCGTTTGATCCCTACCTGGTCGGCAACAAAATCAAGGTGCTGATTCGCGACGTGGACCGCATCCGCTGGCGCCAGGAGCTGGAAGAAGACGAAGCGCTGTTGGTGAAACTCGTACGCGAAGCGCGAGACATCGGCCCCGCCCGCGACGCCAAACTCGCCGCCCTGCGCGCGTTGATTGCGGATAAAGCCGGCAACCCGATCAACGCCGACAACCGTAAGGCGCTCGTCTTCACGGCCTTTGCCGACACGGCAGAATATCTCTACACCCAGATCGCGGATTGGGCGCAGAATGAACTGGGCCTGCACGTCGGCAAAGTCACTGGCCAGTCCAGCGGCAACCGCAGCACGGTCCCCGGCCTGCGGCGAGATATACCGTCGATACTTGCCGCCTTCTCGCCGGTCTCCAAGGAGCGCGGTGGCCATCCGAATGAAGGCGCCATCGATATCCTCATCGCCACCGACTGTATTTCCGAAGGCCAGAACCTGCAGGACTGCGACCTGCTGGTGAACTACGACATCCACTGGAACCCGGTGCGCATCATCCAGCGTTTCGGCCGCATCGACCGGCTGGGCTCGACCAACGATGTCATCCAGCTCGTGAACTTCTGGCCGAACATGGAGCTGGACGAATATATCGACCTCGAAGCACGCGTGGCCGGGCGCATGGTGCTGCTCGACATCTCGGCCACCGGCGAAGAGAACGTCATCGAAACCGCCGAAGGCGACGCGATGAACGACCTCGAATACCGCCGCCGACAGATGCACCAGCTACAGCACGACGTGCCGACCATCGAAGATCTGTCCGACGGCATCTCGATCACCGATCTCACGCTCAACGACTATCGGCTGGATCTGGGCGAATACTTGAAAGAGCACGGCGATACGCTCGCCCAGATGCCGCTTGGCGCCTATGCCGTCACCGGAATCGACGACCTCATCGCCGACGAAGGGCTCGCGCCGGGCGTGATCTTCTGCCTGCGCAACATGAACGCGCGGATCCACGGCGACCCGACCTATGCGCTGGCGCCGCACTATCTTGTCTACGTGGGCAATGACGGTAGCGTGCGACGCAACTTCACCCACGTGCGGCCCATACTCGATGCGCTGAAGCGCTTATCGCTCGGCCGTGGGCGGCCGGACCGCCCCGCCGTCGCCCGCTTTAACGAGGCTACGAATCACGGCTGGGAGATGGCGTACTACCGCGAGCAGCTAGCGCGAGCGGTCACTGCCATTACGGGCAAGGCCGAAGAACAAGGCGTGGCCAGCCTGTTCCAGCCCGGCGGCACGGTGATCAGCCGTGATACGTTCCAAGGTAGCGACGATTTCGAAGTGGTGGCTTTTCTCATCGTCCAGAGTGAGGCGCAAGCCGCCTGATGACCTTCGATGACGCGCAACTCGGCCTGCCCGACGCCGCCCGGCTGGGCAAGCGTATCCACAAGAAACTGTTCTTTGAAAACGCCGATCTGTCGGCGGCCGACCGCCGCGCCTTCACCGAAGACATCGATACCGTCACCTGGCAATACACGCTCAAACCCAGCACGATCAACGTCAACGCTTACCGCGACGACGAGCGCGATTACGGCGAACTCGCCGTTGTACACGCCACGCTCAAAAGCCCAAAGCACGCCGCGCGATTAGCCGAACGGATTCACCGCGCCATTCCGTATCCGCTGCTGCTGGTGCTGACTTACAATGCCCAATGGGCATTAAGCACCGCGCACAAACGCGCCAGTCGCGCCGAAGCCGGCGTAACGATAGCCGAAGACATCCGCACCACGCGCTGGATCGACTCGGACACGCCCACCGACGTCGAACAGGCGTTTGTCACCAGCCTGGCGCTTGACGAACTGCCGCAGACCGACTTTTATGCGCTCTACTCGGCTTGGCACCAGCGCCTGATCGCGCTCGCCTGCGCCCGGTTAAGCGGCCGGTTTCATCTACCGACAGAACACGACACACGCAGCGCGCAACGCGAGCGGCTGGCTAACTGTCATCAGCTCGAAAACGAAATCGCGCGGCTGCGAAACGAGATCAAGAAAGAAACCCGCTTCAACCGACAGGTGGAGCTCAATACACGCATCAAGGGGCTGGAAGCGACGCTACGCGATACCGCCACCGCCCTGTAACGCCCAACAAGACATGCCATGGACAAGCTGGACCCCAAAACCGACGGTGCTTCGCAAGACATCGTCGCCGACAATATCGACAAACTCCGCGAGCTCTTCCCGGACGCCTTCACCGAAGGCGCGGACGCCGACGGCCCGCGCTGGAAAGTGGACTTCGACGCGCTCAAGGCTTGTCTCGGCGAGTACGTGGAAGACGAGCACGAGCGCTACAGCTTTACCTGGAACGGCAAGGCCCGCGCCCGGCGCATCGCCCAAACACCATCGGCCGGCACGCTACGCCCCTGCCCGGAAGAATCCGTCAACTGGCATACCACACAGAACCTGTTCATCGAAGGCGACAACCTCGAAGTGCTAAAGCTCCTCCAGAAGTCGTATCACAAGCAGGTCAAGATGATTTATATCGACCCGCCCTATAACACCGGCGGCGAATTCATCTACCCGGATCGGTTTCAGGACAATCTGGATACTTACCTTCGCTATACGGGACAAAAGGACTCGGAAGGTCGTTCAATTTCTGAGAGCCGAGACTCGTCAGGCCGTTATCACACGAACTGGCTGAACATGATGTTCCCTCGCTTGAAATTAGCGCGAAATCTGTTAGCAGAAGATGGAATTATATTTTTATCTATCGATGACCACGAATTACACAATATTTGCGCTGCATGTGACGAAATATTCGGGGAAGAAAATAGAATCGGAAAAATAATCTGGAAAAATGCTACTGATAATAATCCAACCAGAATAGCCGTAGAGCATGAATATATCCTAGCGTATTCCAAGAACTTGCCATCGTCTAAAGCCGTATGGAAGTCCAAAATCTCAGAGATCAAAAACAAACTGCGAGATGTTGCAGATTATTTTATTAAAACTTACGAAGATAGCGAAACACGTCAAAAAGCCTACTCTTCATGGTTCAAAGATAACAAACCCTATTTATGGCCGCTAGACCGATATAAGTATATCGACGAGAACGGTATATTCACAGGAAGCCAAAGCGTCCATAACCCCGGCCGGGAAGGTTATCGTTACGACATTTTGCACCCTGTTACCGGTAAACCCTGCCAACAACCTTTGATGGGATATCGATTTCCACCGGAAACCCGAGACCGCCTCCTCGCAGAAAATAGGATCCTCTTCGGCGATGACGAATCAAAAATTGTCGAACTGAAGGTCTATTCCGATGAGTTCGAGGATAAGCTTTCAAGCGTAATAAATTTGGACGGCCGTCTCGGAATGTATGACTTCCGCGCCTTATTTTCGGACGAAGGGAAAATCTTCACTAATCCGAAACCAGTCAAACTACTTTCTCAGCTAATGTCGTTTGTTACTGACGGTCAAGACATAATTTTAGATTTTTTTGCGGGATCGTGTGTTCTCGGGGAAGCTGTTATGCACATTAATGCTTCGGATAACGGAGAAAGACGATTCATATTGGCTCAATTGCCTGAACAACTAGATGCAACTTCGGAAGTCGGAAAAAAAGCTTTAAAGCATGGCTATTCGACCATTGCCGACATAGGAGCAGAGCGGCTTAGACGGGCTACTAAAGCTTATTCTGAGAAAGCAAACAATGGTACCGCGGACGCTACGCTTGGTTTTAAAGCCTACAGGCTTTCATCGAGCAATATTACATCTTGGAGCCCGAGCCAATCAGATTTACAAACCTCGTTACTGGATAGCGTTGAGAATATCAAGGAAGAGCGAAATGGTTTGGATATTCTAAGCGAGCTGTTGCTGAAATACGGCCTCGACTTGGCCGAGCCAATTGAAGAACGCGAGATCAACGGCAAAGCCGTGCATATCATTGGCGCCGGCGCGCTCGTCGTTTGCTTGGCCGACGCGGTCGACCTCGATCTAGTCAACGGTATCGCGGCACTCAAGGCCGAGCTGGCGCCGGAAGTCATGCGCGTGGTGTTCAAGGACAACGGCTTCACCGACGATGTGGTCAAGACCAACGCGGTGCAGATTCTTCGCCAGGCCGGCGTGGAAGATGTGAAGAGCCTCTAGCCGTAACGCGTAACCATGCAGTCCAACGACGAAAAAGACGACGGTAACGCCGACGACGATATCCGCTCCGCCTCGGGCGAAGTGCTGTTCTATCAAACCGCGGACGGCGAGACACGGATCGAATGCCGCTTCGAGGACGATACCGTTTGGCTAACGCAGGCGTTGATGGCGGATCTGTACCAGGTGACGGTTGCAACGATCAACGCGCACCTGCGTTCGTGCTTCGAGTCCGGTGAGCTGGATCGCGATCGAACTATTAGACAATTTCTAATAGTTCGCGAAGAAGGCGGGCGCGAAGTCTCGCGCGAGATCCGCCATTACAACCTGGATGCCGTGCTCGCCGTCGGCTACCGCGTGCGCAGCCAGCGCGGCACGCAATTCCGCCGCTGGGCCACCGAGCGGCTGCGGGAATATCTAGTCAAGGGCTTCGTCATGGACGACGAGCGCCTGAAGAACCCGCCCGGCCCCGGCGTGCCCGACTATTTCGACGAGCTGCTGGAACGCATCCGCGATATTCGCGCCAGCGAGCGGCGCATGTATCTACGGGTGAAAGAGATCTTCACGCTGGCCGCGGACTATGATCCGGGCGATGCCGAAACCACGCGATTCTTCCAGCATATCCAGAACAAGCTGCACTATGCGGCCACGGGCCACACGGCAGCCGAACTGATCTATCAGCGCGCCGATCATACCCAAGCGAACATGGGGTTAACGAATTGGGAGGGTGAGGCGGTGCGTGCGCGAGACGTGCCGGTCGCCAAGAACTACCTGAGCGCCGGCGAGATCGACGACCTGAACCGTATGGTCGTCATGTGGCTCGATTTTGCCGATAACCAGGCCCGCCGCCGCCAGCAGATATTCATGCAGAACTGGCAGGACAAGCTCGACCAGTTTCTCGAATTCAACGACTGGCCGGTGCTTGATGGCCATGGCCGTATGCGCAAGCGCTCGGCCGACGACAAGGCCAAGAACGAGTACCGCCAATTCGATACACGTCGTCGCGCGCTCAAGGAAGCCGAGGGCGAAGCGGATACGCTACGCGCGCTCGAAGACATCGCGCGCCAGGCGCCGCAGCGCGACGACGATAACGGGGACAACCAGGGATGAAGTTTCAGTTCGACGCCGAGCTCGATTATCAGCGCGAGGCTATCGACGCCGTCACCGATCTGTTCGAAGGCCAGGAGATCTGCAGCACGAATTTCACTGTCGCACCGCTGAAAGACGATCCGCAGATGGGTTTGAGCCTTGGCCAGTCCAGCGGCGATCTGGGGATGGGTAACCGACTGCGCTTGCTGGACGAAGACCTGCTCGAAAACCTACAGGCCATTCAGCTGCGCAACGGCCTGGCCCCGGCCAGCGAGCTGGCCTCGCGCGATTTCACGGTGGAGATGGAGACGGGCACCGGCAAGACGTATGTCTACCTGCGCACGCTGTTCGAGCTGAACCAGCGTTATGGCTTCACCAAGTTCATCATCGTGGTGCCGTCGGTGGCCATCAAAGAGGGCGTGTACAAATCGCTCCAGATGACAGAGCCGCACTTCAAGGGGCTGTACGACAACACGCCGTTCGATTACTTCGTCTACGACTCGCAAAAACTCGGGCAGGTTCGCAACTTCGCGACCAGCGACACCATTCAGATCATGGTGATCAATATCGATGCGTTTCGTAAAAGCTTCGATGATCCGGACAAGGCCGACAAGGCCAATATCATCCACCGCCCACATGACCGGATGACGGGCAACAAGCCCATCGAGTTCATCCAGGCCACACACCCGGTCGTGATCATCGACGAACCCCAGAGCGTTGCGAATACCGAGAAAAGCCGCGAGGCGATCGCCCAGCTCAACCCGCTGTGCACGCTGCGCTACTCCGCCACCCATCTGGACAAACACCACATGGTGTACCGGCTCGATTCCATCGACGCCTACGAACGCAAGCTCGTCAAACAGATCGAGGTGACAGGCGTCGAGGTGCGCGACAGCCACAACAAGGCGTACATCAAGCTGCTCCAGACCGATAACCGCAACAGCCCGATCCGCGCGCAGGTGGAAATCGACGCGCTGCAGAAAGGCCTGGTCAAGCGCAAGAAGAAATGGGTGCGCAGCGGCGAGGACCTGCTGGACACCACCGGCGGCCGCACGGTCTACGACGGCTATATCGTCGACGACATTTACTGCGAGCCGGATAATGAATACATCAGCTTTACCAGCAAGCCGGAAGTCATCCGCCGCGGCGAAGTGATCGGCCAGGTGAATGAAGACGAATACAAGCGCCTGCAGATCCGCAAGACCATCGAAGAGCATCTGGACAAGGAGCTTCAACTCACGCCGATGGGCATCAAGGTCTTGAGCCTGTTCTTCCATCGATCGCGTGGCCAATTACCGCGACTACGACGCCGATGGCGAGCCACAGCCCGGCAAGTACGCGCGTATGTTCGAGGAAGAGTATATCCGCGCCGCGCGGTTGCCGAAGTATCAATCGCTTTTCGGCGAAGTGGATATCGAGACCGAGGCACACGCCGTTCATAACGGCTACTTCGCCGCCGACAAGAAGAAAGACGCGCGCGGCAACGTACGCCTGAAGGATTCGAAAGGCGAAGGCAAGACACAGGCCGACGAAAGCGCCTATCAGTTGATCATGCAGGACAAGGAACGGCTGCTGAGCTTCGAGTCCCGGCTGAAGTTCATCTTCTCGCACTCCGCACTACGCGAAGGCTGGGACAACCCGAACGTATTCCAGATCTGCACGCTTAACGAGACTGCCTCGGTGATGAAAAAACGCCAGGAGATCGGCCGCGGACTGCGCCTGGCGGTAAACCAGAGCGGCCAGCGTGTTCACGGCTTCGAGGTGAACCGCCTGACGGTGATGGCCAACGAATCCTACGAGGATTTCGCGCGCCAGCTACAGAAAGAGATCGAGCAGGACGAAGGCATCCGCTTCGGCGTGGTGGAGAAACATCTGTTCGCCAGCATTCCGATCACCGATGACAACGGTGAGACGGGGTATTTCGGCACCGAACTGTCCGAGACGGTCTGGCAGCATCTGCTCGAACACGACTATATCGACGCCAAGGGCAAGGTGCAGGACGCACTCCGGGCCAATCTCAAGGCCAACACGGTGTCCCTGCCGGACGAAGCCGCCGAACACGCGGGCGCCATCAATGCCGTGCTGCGCAAGGTGGCCGGCCGCTTGAATATCCAGAATCGAGACGACCGCCAGGAGGTCAAGCTCAACAAAGCCGTCTACCTGAGCCCGGAGTTCGAAGCGCTCTGGAACCGGATCAAATACAAGACCACTTACCGCGTGGACTTCGATGTGGAGAAACTCATCGAATGCTGTGCGACGGAAATGCGCGATCAGCTGCGGGTGGGCAAGGCCAAGTTCATCACGCGTACCGCGCGGCTGGACGTGAATCGCGGTGGCGTCGAAGCCACCGAAGTCAACGAAACACCGGCCACCTATGACCAACGCGACTTCGCCCTGCCCGACATCCTGAGCTTTCTACAGAACGAGACGAACCTCACTCGCCGCACGCTGGCCCGTATTCTCGTCGACAGCGGCCGGCTCGAGGCTTTCAAGAACAACCCGCAGAAATTCATCGAACAGACGTTACAGATCATCCGCAATCAGATGCGCCTGTTCATCGTCGACGGCATCCAGTACCACCGCATCGGCGACGACAGCTTCTATGCGCAGGAACTGTTCGACTTCGACGATGAAGACGTGGCACCGCTAGCCGGTTATCTATCGAGCAACATGCTTGAAGCCGAGAAGTCAGTCTACGACTATGTCATCTACGATTCGGATGTCGAAAAAGACTTCGCCCAGGCCTTCGAGCGCAACGACGACATCAAGCTGTACGCCAAGCTCCCGCCGTGGTTCCAGAGAGCTACGCTCATTTCTGGTGTATGAGCGATTGAAGGAGGCGGCACCCACCTGCTGAAATTAGTAAGACCAATCACTGATTTCAGACGACAGAAGAGG